>NZ_LSJY01000078.1 GCF_001556865.1 Sphingobium sp. CCH11-B1
ACCGACACATCAAACCCGGCACGCCCCAGTGCAGCGGGCTCATGAATAAGCCGGGCTAAGTGAAATTGCCACCAAGGGACGGCGCGGCTTTTTTGGATCGCTGCAATATACAACAATCATCGCCGGTCAGTTATTGGCCCTGCTCACTATCATAATCCTGCAGCAACTGCTGAGCGCGACGCAGCTCTCCGAATGGGGCTGGCGCATCCCCTTCTTAATGGGGGCGATGGGCGCAGTGGTCGTATTCTACCTTCGCCGGGGCATGGTCGAAACAGCTTCGAAGAAAAGTATGAACCGCGAAGGCGCGGGCACGCTTGGCGCGCTTATGCAGCACAAGCGCGCAGTGGTTCTCACGCTTATCTTTACGATCGGTGGATCCCTATACTTCTACACTTTCACCACCTACATGCAGAAATTCCTGGTTCTCTCAGGCGTGGTCGATACGCGCACCGCCAGTGTGGTGATGGGCATCTCCCTGGTCGTTTTCATGGTGATGCAGCCGATCTTCGGTGCATTGAGCGACCGCTTGGGAATCCGCACACATATGCGGGTGTTCACAGGTCTGGCGGCTATCTTTGTCGTGCCGATCCTCTTTGGCATTCAAGCTAGCCGGGATCCTTGGATTGCAGGCATGCTGGTTGTCGCAGGTCTGACCATCGCAGCCTTTTACACCCCGATCGCGGGGCTGTTGAAAGCAGACATGTTCCCCGTGGAGATTCGAGCATTGGGCGTAGGTTTCCCATACGCTATAGGTAATGCCCTGTTCGGGGGAACGGCCGAATATGTTGCTTTGCGACTAAGAGAGGCGAACATCGAGAGCACATATTTCTATTATGTGGCGGTCGTATGCGTTATCGCCTTCATCGCTGCACTGGTAATGCCCGATCTGCGTAAGAAAGGATATCTCGACGGTGCAGGGCAAGTCTGACCAGGTGGAGTTGCCGTTCCCAGTTTGGAGTCGATGGACTTGGACAAGTGCCCGCGGTGAAATTAGATGACGTTACTTTTCACAGAAAGCGGGTGACCTGCTCTCCGGAAATCATGGCATGGTAAGTTAGCTCGACAGATGACGACGAGGGATGTGGCGAGGCCGCTTTGCCGAGGATCAGATCAGTGGCGTGTTGCGCGAGCACGAGGCTGGCGTGAAGACTGCGGAGCTATGCCGGAAGCACAGCATCCACCCCATCAGTTCAGAGCGATATCGAAGCTGGGTAATCGGCAATCTGCAGCGCCACGCTAACGCCTTCGGCTTATCCCTCCAGCAGCTGCCGCCAAAACCAGAGATAGCTGCTTCTTAGGAAGGAAGATGATCACGCGTTCCGACTCTCAGCGAGACGGGCCGCGAGATCGTGAAAATCCTGCCGCATCCTGCGCAGCGTGTAAGCGAGGCCAAAGACGCGCCCGACCGTATCGAAGGGCATGCCGCGAGCGACGTCCGAGTGCTGCAGGCTCACAAAGGCGGTCTCGAAGACGTCGGCGGCGTCCGCTTCATGATCTGACGCTATGGTGCTGTTGTCCGCCATGGCGTCCGCACAGGCCCGCGCGAAACGCGCCTGCGAGTACAGCATCTCCGCAGCCGCAATCCCTACGGCATCCCGGACAGGCAGAGGGAAAGGGTGCTCGAGCAGGCCTCCCATCTGCGAGATGGAGTTGCGCAGGCGCCACAAGGTGCGGGGAATGGCGTCGGAGACATCGTCGCGGACCAGCCCCAGCTTTTTCTCGCGCTGGGCATCGACGAAAATTGTCTCGGCCACCATCAGCGATTTGCGCAAGGCGATATTGGCCTCGGACACCGACAGCGCCTCGCCGCTCTCAAGGGCGATGCCCTGGGCATCGAGCAGATCGGCCATGGCACCCAGTACGGCGCGGAACCGCTCGATCATCCTGTTGCGTGAGCGGACAGGCAGGACGAAGCGGCTCGCCAGCACCCCGGCAACGCCGCCCAACGAGATTTCGATGATGCGATCCACCACGAAGGCGCCTACCGGAAAATCGGGCGTGCGCGTGAGCAACACTATAGCGGCAGTAAGAGCGGCACCGCGCATGCGCGGTTGACGCACCGCCCCGAAGGTTAGAACTCCCGACACGAGGACCAGGGAAAGACCTGTCGCCAGCGGGGTGTGTGGCATCGCCAACACCACCAGGCCACCCAGGACTGCCCCCGCGATCGTCGCGATCAGGCGATCGATTGCGGCGCCTGCGGTGGCGCCTGCCGACCCTTGCATCACGATAAGTAGGGTGAAGATCGCCCAGGCGCCTTGCCGCAGCCCGAGATACTCGACGATTCCATAGGTGACCAGGCAGGCCACCATGACGCGGATCGCTTGTGCGATCGCTGGCGAGAGAGAGGGAGCCGGCTTTGTGTCGCGCAGAAGTCCGGCTGACACTTCAGGACGATGCAAATGGGGCATGGACTTCTTTCACGGGCGAGACAGTGTTGTTCACGGTGATGGCCTGCTGCCGAAGGAGGACACCAGGAAATCGATCAGCACGCGCACCTTGAGCGCGAGCTGACGCGCAGGCGGATATATGGCGTAGATGGTGAAGGTCGCGTCTTCCCAGTCTGGCAACAAGCGCACGACACGCCCGGCCTCCAGGCTGTCCTGCGCGATGAAGTCGGGCACGATGCCTACGCCGAGACCCGCCTCGATCGCGGTCAGGCAGGCTTCGCCATCGGAGACCCGCATCACCGGCGCGACGACAGTGACCTGCGTCTTACCGCTGTCCGGCTCGCGAAACCGCCAGTTGAGCGGTTCGCGGAAATTGGTGTCGATGATGCAGTCGTGATGGTGGATATCCTTGGGCTGGGATAAGGGCTCCCGGCTTTCGAGATAGGCTGGCGCGGCGAGCAGCAGGTTGCGCGCCTCGTGTAGCTTGCGGGCGATCAGGCTGCTGTCGGCAGGGCGTCCGACCCGCACGGCGATGTCATAGCCGTCATGGATCAGGTCGCGAGCGTCGTCGGAAAGAT
This sequence comes from Sphingobium sp. CCH11-B1, assembly GCF_001556865.1. Lineage (GTDB taxonomy): Bacteria > Pseudomonadota > Alphaproteobacteria > Sphingomonadales > Sphingomonadaceae > Sphingobium. The sequence goes on from NZ_LSJY01000078.1 coordinate 2,969, forward strand.
CGATGTCGAGTTCGATCTCACTATAGTTCCGTGCAAAATCGACGAGCAGCGGCATCAGTCGCAACTTGCCGAAGGACAAGGGGATCGTGAGCCGCAGCCGGCCGCGCGGCGTTCCCGAGGAGGTACGCACCGAGGCATCGAGTTCATCGATATCCTCGACCAGGGTCTTCATCCGCGCATGATAGGCCATGCCGATTTCGGTCAGCGACAGGGCGCGGGTCGTACGGCGCAAAAGCTGGACGCCAAGATTCTGCTCGAGCTTCTGAACCAGCTTTGACGCCTGTCCACTGCTGATCCCGAGCTTTTGTGCGGCCCCAGCAAAACTGCCTGCTTCGACGACGGTCAGAAAGGCCCGGTCGCATTCCAGTCTGTTCATCGATCCTCCCTTCTGCTTCCAGGCACCAGGTCCGGGCTTGCATCATTTCATTCGAATGGTCGGCGAGCCGCCATGAACCATCGTCCATAACAGCCCGCCAACCCTTATGGCATCAGGTGACGATGATCTTGCCGGTATTCTGCGGGTAAAGCGGGTCGTTGAAGAAATATTCGCCCGGACTGTCGAGCCGGTGCGAGGATGACTGCCCTGGCATCAGGACGCCCGTGTCGAAGACCGGATCGAAAAAGGCCGCCGCGCCATGCGCCGATGTGCTGTCCGCCGGGTTCAGGAAGGTCACGGTCGTGCCCGCAGGCACGCGCAGCACCTGGGGCGCCATCGCGTTTTCGGCCGTGAAATTTTCTTTGCCCGCAGGCGCATTGGCTTTCGTATCCCATTGCCGACCCAGCACGACGCGGTTCTGCACCGCAGCGCCCTCGACCGGCGCGGCCAGTATGTCGCGGCGTTTCGCCGGTGCGCGCGGCGCCTTGGCGGGGGGCAGGGTCCCGCCCAGCTTGAACGCCCAGAGATGGTCACCCTTTGGGCTGTCGGCATAGGGGTAATATTGGCCGCCCGCCAGGACCGCGACATATTGTTCGCCGTCAACTTCATAGGTGATCGGGCTGGTATGTACACCCGCGCCCGTCTGGAATGTCCAGAGCGTGCGGCCGTCGCGCGCATCCATGACGTGCAGCAGCCCGTCGGGATGCCCCTGCATCATCAGGCCGCCTGCCGTGGTGACGATATTGTTGCCATGCGCCAGCGCCCATTCGCTTTCCTTGCGCCACACCACCTGATTGGTGCGCGGATCGAAGGTGACGATGCCGCCGGAAAAGGCTTCGCCATAAGGGCGCGACGTGTTGATGCCACCGCCGCGAACATTGGTGTAGCTGGACGAAATCAGCCCATAGCCCACCGTGATCCAGCCCGTATCCGGGTTGAAGGACGGATAGGCCCAGTCCATGCCGCCCGCCGCGCCGGGAAAGATCGATGTCGGCCGGTCCCAGAAAGCGGTGAACAGGCCGCCCGCCCGATAGAATGGCACGGGCCGCGTGGAATTGGCATAGTCGGGCGCCTGATGAACCAGCGCGCCTCCATCCTTGGGGAAGGGCTGGGTCGGCGATGTTTTCTGGCGGGGCTCCTGCGGAACGGGGCGCTCCTCGACGGCGTGGATCGGCTCGCCGGTCACGCGGTCCAGCACGAAATAATGGCCGACCTTGCTGCCATAGATCACCGCCTTGCGCAGCTTGCCGCCGACCTCGATGTCGACCAGCGGCGGCGCCATCACATTGTCATAGTCCCAGATGTCGTGATGGACCGACTGGAAATGCCAGCGGCGCTTGCCCGTCTTTGCATCGATCGCGACGATGCAGTTGGCGAACAGATTGTTGCCCGGCCGCGCCGAGCCATCGGTGCGCGAATAGGGATTGCCGAACGTCCAGTAGACCAGCCCCAGATCCGGGTCGATCGACGGATGAATCCACGGCACCGCGCCGCCGGTCTTCCAGGCGTCGCCACCCTCCCAGCTTTCATGGCCGAACTCGCCGGGACCGGGCACGGTCCAGAAGGTCCAGACGACCTTGCCGGTCGCGGCGTCCAGCGCATAGGCGCGTCCGCGCACGCCGTTGGTGGACCCTTCCATGCCGACATAGATGAGGCCGTCCCAATGGACGATCGCGCCCGCCAGCGTGGCGTCGGGCAGTCCCTTGAACAGGTCGTCGCCGGGCCGGGTGGTGACGAGGTTCGCGCCCTCCTCTTCCGGCGTCAGCAGCGGCGTCTTCCAGACCGGCTTGCCCGTTTTGCGATCCAGCGCATAAACGAAATTGTCGCCCGAGGTGGTGAAGACCTTGTCGCCCGCGACCGCGACGCCGCGCATGTTGGTGGTGCGCTTGCCGACATTGGTTTTCCACAGGGTCGCGCCCGTCTTGCCGTCGACAGCGAAGACATTCTGCTGGGTGGTCTGGACATAGAGCACGCCATCGACCGCCACGATCGAGGATTGCTGGTTCTTCGTCGTGTCGCCGCCTTCCAGCGAGACATGCCAGGCGCCGCCGAGACGCCCGACATTGTCACGGTTGATACGGCTCAGAACCGAATGGTTATGGTTGGCGAGATTGCCGCCGACCTTGGGATAGTCCTTCCCCGCGATGCCAAGACTGGCGGGCTGGGGCTGCGCTTTGCCGACCTGCGATACCGCAGCTTCGCCCTTCGTGGCGGCCAACGCCATCACGCCTGCCGCGCCTAGTCCCGCACTGCCCAGAAAGTGGCGTCTTTTCATGTCCATGTCTTTGTCTCCTGTGCTTGATCTGTCAGAATTGCATCTTGACCTGGCCACCGAGCGCCAGGGCATTCTTGATCGGACGATTGCTGAAGGCGCCGGGGTTGACGATGTACTGAATGTCGGGCCGGACCAGCAGCCAGTGGTTGACCTGCACGCCGTAGCTCAGCTCGATCGCAGTCTCGCCCGAGGGCGGAATCCCAACCCCAACCGGATCGAGCGTATCGACGTAGGTTGCGCGGATGCGCGGGTTGAGGGTCGCGTGGACGAAGCCCAGCCCGAGCGTGTCGGCGTCACGGCCCCTGAACGTGCCGGTCTGGATTAGCCCCAGCGTGTACCAGCGTGTGATCTGTGCCGAGGCGCGCGGGTTCACCGTAAACGCGCCGATCGCGCCCAGCGAGCGCTGACCGCTTTCGCGCACCAGCATCTGGCTTGCCAAAGCATAGAAGCCGACGCGTTCACCCGTGGTGCCGGGCCCCGGCGTGCGCACCGCGTCGGCGGTATCATAGTAGAAGCCGAGCTTGTAGCTGCCCGGTAGCGCCCGGTCGCCGGCACGCTGGCCAGGCGTATATTCCAGCTCTACCGGCAGGATGACGCCGGAGGTGTGGCCGGCAAAAGGCTTGAAGGCATTGGCTTCCTGACCAAGCGCCGGATTGACCTGATAGACACCGGTACGGACCATGAGATCGTGCCGCGCGCGGACACGGAAAGCCGCGCCCCAGCGGGCGTTGGGGTAATTGTACCAGTCGCTATCTCCCGACATTGACAGCGGATGTGCGCAGAAGGCGGCATTGACGAAGGTGCAGCCTGCGGAAATGCCGCCAAGGTCATTACCCATCGCGAAATAGCCGAGGCGCATGTTGATGGCGCCGCCCGCGAAATCCTGTTCCCAGGTGAGTTCGGTCAGCTTGGTATATTGGCCACCATAGGCTTCCTGGATCGGCAGGCGGTTGCCGACGAAGTCCGAGGAGATGCCGTCGCCGCGTCGATCATTGACCGTAAAATGGAATTTTGCGCCTTTCCATCCCGCGATCCGCTCCATGTCGAGATCGAAGCCGACACGGACCTGCTGGGTGTAAGCCGTGCCCTTGCGAAGACCGCCATCGGCGACCGTGAAGCTCTCGGAGACGTAATCGCCCCTGACCGTGATGCCGCCGTCCGCGAGCTTGGGGCGCGGTCCGCCCCAGTCGCCGGTCAGTGTCGTTTGCTCCGCGACCTCAGATCGCTTTTCAGTAGTGGCAACCGGGGGCGCATCTTCAGCCATGGCAGGCTGCGCCATGCCGAACAGGCAGGCCAAGGCGGCAAGCGAGGGGTTGCTGGAGAGTATGTCAATGCTTTTGCGCATAGTGAACCCGATCGCCGGGATGGGCTTCACCCCGGCGCTATTGGAGTTGAAAAGGTCGGTTTCGATCAGGGCAGACGATAGGCGATTACATAATCCCCGCGATCGGGCGACTGGCGCGCACCGCCCGCCGTCACGACGACATATTGCCTGCCCGACTTTGGAGAGCGGAAACTCATCGGACCGCCCTGGCTGCCGACCGGCAGGCGTCCCTTCCACAATTCCCGGCCCGTGCCGCTGTCGAATGCGCGAAGGTAGAAATCCTGCGTGCCGGCGATGAAGACGAGGCCGCCCTGCGTGGTCAGTGTCCCGCCCAGCGTCGGCATGCCGATCGGGATGGGAAGCCCCATGCGGATGCCCATCGGCCCGGTGTCTTTCACCGTGCCTACCGGCACCTGCCATTTGATGGCGCGGGTCTTCATGTCGATCGCGGTCAGCGTGCCGAACGGCGGCGCCTGGCAGGGAATGCCGAGTGCGGAGAGGAAGCGGTTCTTGTTAACCGCATAAGGTGTCCCCTTCATCGGCACCGCCCCCATGCCTGCGTTCACCGCTTCGCCGCCATTGTTCTTCTGGCTCTGGGATTCCGCCGTCTGGGGGATCATCTGCGACCAGAGGCCTAGTCGCATGTCGTTGGCATAGATGGTCTGACTATTGGGATCGACCGACAGACTGCCCCAGTTCATGCCGCCCAGCGATCCGGGGAAGCTGAGCGATTTGTCGGTGCCGGGTGCGGTATAGAGGCCGTCATAGCGCATCGACTTGAAGGCGATGCGGCACAGGAGCTGGTCGAACGGCGTTGCGCCCCACATGTCCGCTTCGGTGAGTGTCTGCGCGCCGATTTGCGGCATGCCGACCGAGCGGGGTTGGGTAAGCGCATAGGGTTCGCCGGGAATATTGGCGGGTTTGACCCGCTGCTCGACCACTTTGGTAAGAGGCTTGCCGGTGCGGCGATCCAGGACATAAATCTGCCCCGCCTTAGTGCCGAACACCAGTGCGGGGACTGGCTTTCCGCCGACCGGGAAGTCGATCAGCGTGGGCGCCATCGGCAGGTCGAAATCCCACAGGTCGTTATGGACGGTCTGGTAATGCCATTTTTCGCGGCCTGTCGTCGCGTCGATAGCCAACATCGACGCGCCATAGCGATGGTCCAGCGGTGTGCGGGGCACGCCATAGACATCGACCGACGAACTGCCCATCGGCGCGAAGACGGTATTGCTCGTCGCGTCATAGGTCATGCCGGCCCAGCTGTTGGGCGTGGAGCGGACATAGGTCCGGCCTGTCGCGGGCGCGGCCTTGTCTTCCGGATTGCCGGGATCGAAGGCCCAGCGCATCTTGCCGGTGATGACGTCGAAGCCGCGCAGCACACCGCCGGGCATGTCGACCTGGACATTGTCGGCAATGCGGCCGCCGACCACGACCGTTGTCCCTGCCAGCGTCGGCGCGGAGGTGAGCTGATATTGCGGATCGGGGGCTGCGCCCAGGCCAGCTTTCAGGTCAACAACGCCGTTGCTGCCGAAATCCGGGCACAGCCTGCCGGTGTCGGCATCGATGGCGATCAGTCGCGCGTCAATCGTATTGACGAAGAGGCGGCGCTGGCAAGGCGCATCCGGCGCCAGCGCCGCGGCCGGAACGGGGGGCGATCCAGGCACCACCGGCTGCTTCAAAGATGCGCGCGCATCGAAATAGGCCAGGCCCCGGCAGCGCTGCCAAATCTGGCTCTTCGCATTGACCATCACCTTCCATTTCTGGCGGCCTGTATCGGCATCGAGGGCGATGACGTCGTTATGCGGCGTGCAGACATAGAGGGTGTCGCCGATCTGGAGCGGTGTGTTCTGGTCTTCCGCGCCGTTGCCGTCGCTCACCGCGACGTCGCCCGTGCGATAGGTCCAGGCCACTGCAAGCTGGTCGACATTGTCCCGATTGATCTGGTCGAGCGCTGCAAAACGGGTGTTGTCGGCGCCATGGCCATAGGCGCTCCAGTCGGACGCCTGGGCACCGCCGCGCAGTGGGAAGAGCGCCGGTTCCATGCCTGCGAAGGCAACAGGAGGGTGAGGCACGAACATGCCCGCGAAGCCCGCCGCGCAGGCCAGCGCGAGCACGCCCCCGATCCCGAAGGACGCGGCATAGGCAGGCGGACGCCCTGCGAAGCGGCGCAGCAGCGGCATGCTGAGCGCCACCACCACTGCGCCCACGCTGATCGCCAGCAGACGCGAGATCAGCGGCCAGAAACTCAAGCCAACCTCCCACAGCGCCCAGAGAAGCGTCGCAGCCCAGATCGCGCCGAAGAGCAGGGCGCCCGCAGGCTTGCGACGGAGGATGAGCAGCCCCGACGCGAGGAGCGCGGCCCCCGCCAGAAGGAAATAGGCGCTGCCGCCCAGCAGGATGAGCTTGCCGCCACCGATCAGGAAGAAGCCGCCCGCCACGAGCAGGATCGTCCCCAACAGGAGAAGCCAAAGTCGCGCCGTCCTTCCGGGCACCATCGCCTTATCCATCATTTGCGTCCTTTATCCGTCAGTCTGCGGGCCAGAAAATCCGCCGCCCGATTTGCGCCATCAGGACTGATCTGGTGGCCAATGCCTCCCAGGTTGCTCACTTCCACGTCGAAGCCCAGCTCGCTGAGCGCCGTCTCGGCTTCCCCGCAAAGCGCGATCGGCATTGTCGGGTCGGCTGTCCCATGCACCAGCAGCACGGGCGTCGCACCGGTGGCCGCCAATGGCGGGGGCGACGCGAAGCGGCCGGAGAAAGCCACGACCGCACCGACCGGCCAGCGCCCGGATGCCACCGCGTCGAGGGCCATGATGGAACCCTGCGAGAAGCCGACCAGCGCCACGCGATCGAGGCGATCGGCGAAGCCTTGTTCGGTGACGACACCCTCGATCATGCGATTGAAGGCGGCACGGGCATCACGCACCCGCTCCGGTCGATTGCCGTCCGTGACGCCCGCCACGCTGAACCATTGCCTCCCGTTGCCGCCGAAGTCGAAAGGAAAGGGACCATCAGGCGCGGCGAAGACCGTCCCGGGCAGGGCATCCTGCCACAGGTCGCCCAGTCCCGCGAGGTCGGCGCCACGGCTACCCACCCCATGCAGGAAAATGACCAGCCTGTCGCTCATGCCATTGCTTCCGCCCGACCGAGGCGGACCGGCGCGACATCGGGAAGATCGGGACCAATGGGCACGATGCCATTGGGATTGAGCGACTTTATCGAATAATAGCCCTGTTTGATGTGATCGATATTTACCGTCTCGCGGATGCCCGGCACCGCCAGCATTGCGCGCAAATGGGTGCTGAGATGCGGATAATCGGCAATGCGGCGCAGGTTGCATTTGAAGAGGCCATGATAGGCCGCATCAAAACGCACCAGTGTCACGAACAGGCGGATGTCGGTTTCGGTGACGCGTTCGCCGAACAGGAACGGGCCATCCTTTTCCAGCCGGCGTTCCAGCGCATCGAGCATGCCGAACACGTCCTGGAATGCTTCTTCATAAGCCAGTTGGGTCGTGGCAAAACCGGCACGATAGACGCCGTTGTTAAGCACCGGATAGATTTTGTCGCTCAGCGCATCGATCGCCGCGCGCAAATCTTCAGGATAGAGATCGACGTCCTGACGGGCGAGTTCGCCAAAACCGCTGTTGAACATGCGCAGGATGTCGGCGGACTCGTTGTTGACGATCGTGCCGCGCTGCTTGTCCCACAACACCGGCACCGTCGCGCGGCCCGTATAATTTGGATCGGCACGGGTGTAGATCTCGTGCATGTACGTGGCGCCGTTGAGCGTATCGCGGTCCGCGCCGGGATAGTCGCCGAACCGCCAGCCCTGGTTGGTGAGCGCGGGCTCGACGGCCGAGACAGAGACCACGTCTTCCAGCCCTTTGAGCTTGCGGGCGATCAACGTGCGCGAGGCCCAGGGGCAGATCAGCGCGACGTAGAGATGATAGCGACCGGCTTCCGCTTGAAACCCAGCTTCGCCAGTCGGACCGGCCGAGCCGTCGGGCGTCACCCAGTTGCGAAAGCCGGAAATCTGGCGGACGAAACCGCCCTTGGCATCTGTTGCCTGGACCGGCTGCCAGTCCTCGGTCCATTTTCCGTCGATAAGCATGGTGCTGTCCCTCCTTACTTCACCAGGCCGAACGGATCGGGCACGACATGACCATTGGCGTTGTTCCAGAAATTCTGGAGCACGAAGCCATATTCGGAGAAGTTCTGGCTGAACGGCTCGAGCATCGCGTTGGCGGTCGGTGACTTCCAATCGGCTTGCAGTTCGCAGGCCAGCGCAAAGGTTGTCACCAGTTCCGCCCCGGCATTGCTCATGCGGGACATGGCGGCATCGGCCTCATACCGGTTCCAGGCGCCGCAGGCATCGACCACGGGGTAGACCGCATAGCCGTCGTTGAGCATCGAAAGCGTCGGCAGCGCGCAGCAGGTTCCGATGGTGACACCCGCAATAATGATGTGCCGGCGGCCGGTCTGCTCGACCAGATCCTCGATCGCCTTGCGGAAGGTCGGGTCCTCGTAGCAGTTGATGATGCCGGTGCGGCGATAGATTGGCTGATCGGCGAAGATCTCCTTGATCTCCGGCAGATTGTCGCCGTTCTGCCACTGGGCGTTGGACGAGGTAATGAGAACCGGCATGTCCAGCGCCTTGGCCGTGCGGGCGAGGCCGATGACATTGCTTTTGAGTTCTGCGAGCGAGCTTGTGTCGCGCATCCCTGCCATCAGGCCGATCTGGTGATCGACAAGCAGGACGATGCTGTTCTGGGCAGTCGGTTTGTCATGGCCGTAACGACCGGCAGCGCGGGCTTCGGCGGCGCTGGCGCGGTTCGGCAGCGCGCCGTCGGTGATCGGGCTGACGATGTCGGCAGGGCGGACGGGAATGTCGGACATGGTAGGTCTTTCGGATTATCGGGCAGGATCGAAAGCGAGGCTGATCGGTTCAGCGATCCGACGTCGCGACAGGCGTGGGGACAATCGTTTTCGCGCCATCGCCGAGCAGGGCGAGGACCAGCAGGCCAACGATCCAGAAAGCGGGATATTCCCAGCCGCCATTTTCATTGTTGAAGAAGAAACCGGCCTTCAGATGGACAGTGGCGATGGCTCCGAGCAGGTCCGGGATCATCACCAGCGCTGCGAGGCGCGGCATGAAGCCCAGGATAAGTGCAAGGCCGCCCACGACTTCCCAGGCAATGGTGACATAGGCAAGCCATTCAGGCAGGCCGAGCGAGGCGAAGAACGCGGCAGTGCCTGCGGGCGTAAAGACGAAAATTTTGAGGCCGGCATGGGCCAGGAACAAGGCGCCCAGCGTCACGCGGAGGAGGAGGGCGGCATAGGGAGCTGTGCGGGTATCGATCATGTCGGGGACTTTCGATGAAGTGTCGTTACGCCGACCGATATGCACTCCGTTTTATTCGATGATAATCCGGGCAGATGCCGCTTCACCTCTTCCATATTGGAAGCAATGCCGACGGCGGGCGTCGGTCGGGAACCCGCCATCGGCATAACTGTCAGGGGGTTATCCTGACGACCGCCGCGCCGGATGGCGCGGCTTCACCTTCTTCTCCCCAGCGAGGCATGTTGGGCATGTCCAGATCGAAGCAATCGAACGCGCGGCCGAGCGCATGATCCACGAGATCGGCGATGGTCTCAGGCTTGGTGTAGAAGGCGGGCACCGGTGGGTGAATGATCCCGCCCATCTCCGTCACCGTGAGCATATTGCGGATATGGCGGGCATGGAGCGGGGCCTCGCGGACCATCAGCACCAGCTTGCGCCGTTCCTTCAGCACGACGTCGGCCGCGCGCGTTAGCAGCGTGGTGGTGACGCCTGACGCGACCTCCGCCAGCGTGCGTACCGAACAGGGCGCGATCAGCATGCCCATCGTTCGGAAGGAGCCGCTCGCGATCGCGGCGCCAACATCCTGGATGGGATAGACATGGTCGGCGAGCGCGTGAAGCTGGTCGCGGGTCATGTCGGTCTCATAGGCGCGCGTCATCTCGCCGGCGCGTGAGACGACAAGGTGGGTTTCCACTCCCATCTCGCGCAATACTTCCAGCGCACGGATGCCGAACTGGATGCCGGTCGCTCCGGTGATGCCGACGATCATCCGTTGCGGGGCGGCGCTCATACCTGTTCCTCCTTTTTCGGGAAGAGCGATGGCGCCCAAAGGCTGGGATCGACATCCTTGAACTGCGCCCGGATGAAATGCTCCTTGAGATGGAACGGAACGGTGCAGTCGAAGATCGTCTTGGTAGTCGTGCCCTTGGCGGTGACACGGGGATCGTAAAATGGTGTCTGCGAGGGATCGAGCACGTGGCCTGCGACGCCCGGCACGCAGATCGTGTCCATGTCGCCCGAATAACGTGTCTGCATCGCCCAGAGCACATCGTCGCTGTCGAACAGGTCGACATCTTCGTCGACCAGGATGACGTTCTTGAGTTCGCGATAAACCGCAAGCGCGATCAGTGCGGCCTGCCGGGTGAGTCCGTCATCGCCGTCACCCCGCTTCTTTACCTGGATGATCGCGAGGAACTTGCCGCCGCCCGAACTGTGCGCATAGACATTCTTGACCAGGCCGGGAATGGCCTGCTCGCATTCGAGATGGATGCTGGCCTCGGTCGGAATGCCGGCCAGGCTCACATGCTCCTCGCCGGGACCGACCAGGGTCTGCAGGATCGGGTTCCGCCGGGTGGTGATCGCCGTCACCTTGATAACCGGCAATGACGGATTGGCGTCGCCCGTATAGCCGGGAAATTCCGGCATGGCCTTGCCAGTCTTTGTATGCTGATCTTCTTCGACCCGCACATCGGGCAGAATCTCGCCCTCGATGATGATCTCCGCCTGCGCGATCGCACGCTGCGGCACGGTCAGGCACTCGACCAGTTCGACCGGCCGTCCGCGCAATCCGCCTGCTACACAAAGTTCATCGAAACCGAAAGGCGTCGTCGGCGCCTCAAATTCGGCGCCGATGTAGATTGCCGGGTCCAGCCCCATGTTGATCGACACCGCGAGCGGCTTTCCCGCCGCCTCTGCCTTCTGGCGGAAGGCATCGATATGCCTGCCGGGCGCGAAGAAGATCGAGAGCTCGTCCTTGCCCTGCACGCAGAGGCGATGGATCGTCACATCGACATTGTCGCGATCGTCGGGGTCGCTGCCAAGGACGAGGCCGAGGCAGAAAAACGGGCCTGCATCCTCTTCGGTATTGGTAGGGGCGGGCAGGATCTTGCGCAGGTCGAAGCCTTCGTCGCTGGCGCGATAGACCACTTCCTGGCAGGGCGCGTCCTTGTTCTCGATCACCACGGGCGGGGTGACGTTGCGGCGCGCCTGCGCCATCTGGATGCCGAGTTCGCGCACCGGTGCGCCGAGCAGATGGCTCACCCGCTCGCGGCTCGCCATCAGGCCGACCAGCACGCGGGACTCCGGGAATCCCTTGATGGCGTTGAAGGTCATGGCCGGGCCAATCCGTGTCGGACGCATCACTGTGCCGCCCGCACCGACATGGCGATAGACACCCGCCAGTTCGGCATGGGGATCGACCTCGCAGTCGGTCTCGATATACTGGCCGGGCAGCGTCTTGAGCAGTTCGATCGCGGAACGCAGATCGTTGACCGGCGGTACGTTCCAGCCCTGCGGATGGGGCTCGCCCGGCTGGACGACATGATAGCTGTTGGGCGCTTTCTGGGGCATGGGGGTGTTTCTTTCGTTCAGGTTTTTTCGACGTAGGACTTGAGGTTGGTGAGCGCCTCGCCCCAGTAGGTGTTGCATAGCGCCAGATGGGGATGATCCTCCGCCCAGCCTTCGTCGTTCAGCTCGACGAGCGTGCGGCCATCGGGCAGGTCGGACAGCGTGATCGTCAGTCGCTTGCCGTCCTGGGCGCCCGGGCCCTCGACGCAGGTCTGGACGACACTCTGATCGACTTCGAGATCGTCGGTGCGCCAACCAAAGCGCAGGCCGGGGCGGCGCTCCAGATAGAAGATGTCACCCTTTGAGATCGCGCCGGTGATGGCGCCCAGGTGCCAGCCCGCCATCGCATCGATATCGGTCAGGGCGTGATAAATGCGCGCTCGGGGCGCGGCGATCTTGATCGCGTGTTGCAGTGTAACCACGGAAGAACTCCTCCTCTTTTTGGCAAAGCGGGCGCCGCCTTGGGGGCGCAGCGAGCATGCTGCTTTTAGGTCGCGCGCGTGGGGGGCATCGACAGACTACGGGGAATAAAGTGAGGAATATCGATGTTCAATTATGGATAAATTCGATATCGATAAGGAAATCGTTATCGAGTTGGTCCCATGGATATCAGTGCGCTTCGTTTCTTTCTTGTCGCTGCCGATAAGCAGCATTTTGGCCAGGCGGCCGAGGAACTCGGCATTGCCCAACCCGCGCTGAGCCAGCGTATCAAGGCGCTGGAAACTCGGCTTGGCGTACGGCTGTTCGAGCGGAGCAACCGCGCGGTCCACCTGACTGACGCTGGCAAGGTTTTTGCGCATGAGGCCCGACGCCTGGTCAACGAAGCGGATCGCGCTGTCCGGATGACTCGCGCCGCAGACAAGGGTACGGCCGGCGAACTTCTTATCGGCTACGGAGGCTCGGTGATTTTCGAGCCGGCGGTCTGCGCTCTTCTGCAGTCCTTCAAGGAAACCTATCCGGACGTATCGCTCCTGATGCGCGAATGCAGCGTACAGGAGCAGCTCGACGGACTGAGTGCCGCCCGCCTCGACATTGCCCTCCTGTGGGGACCGATAGGCTTCGGCCATCCGGACCTCGAGGCGCATAGTTTCCGGCGCGCGGGCATGTCGGTGGTGCTGCGGCGCGATCACCCATTGGCCGCGCATGATACCCTCACGCTCGAGAACCTGCGGTCCGAAGCGTTCATCAGTCTCATGGACCCACCCGGTGTCGGAATCGGCCATGTCGTCGACCGCTTGCTGGAGGCCGCCGATCTGTCGCCGCGGATCATCATGCGTGTGAGCAGCCTCATGAGCATTTTCGGGCTGGCGGGATCAGGATTGGGGATCGGGATCGTGCCGGACCTGCCGATCGAGATCATTTCGCCGGCTTTCGTCCAGCGCCCGCTTGTGGACGCTGCGGATTGCAACGAGATCCTGATCGTCACCGCGAAGCGGAGGACATCAAACCTTGCATCCAACTTCATCGACGCAGCCGCGAGCATAAGCCGCGCAGAACAGGACGTCCGGGATCATTCGAAGGGATCCTGAAACCTTCTCCCGCTCGAAGCGGGGCGGGCATGTGTTGGTATCAAGCTATCCGGTGGCCGTTCCGGCAAGAGCCTGCCGCATTTCCGCGAACGCGGCGTCAAGCGCATCGATCACCGCACGTATGCGGGGCATATGGCGCAGATCGGTGTGGACGCCGAGCCAGACTTCGCGGGAAGGGGCCGGACCCGCATTGGTCAAACATGTGAGTCCAGGCATGCGATCAGCTATGATGCAGGGGAGGCAACCCAGGCCCAGGCCTGCCCGGACGGCGCCAGCCTGGGCGCCTCGATCATTGCTGCGAAAGGCAATACGTGCGCCGGGAACCTTTTCGATGAGCCAACGTGGTTCGGGCATATGATCCTGATCGTCAAGCACAGTGACGATGGCGTGAGACCCATGTTCCGTCATGGGGGATCCGTTCCTTCTGAGATAGGCTTGCGATGCATAGAGCATGCTTCCCGCCACTGCCATGCGCCTGCTGACGAGCTCATTGCCCTCAAATCGCGCCATACGGATCGCAATATCCGCCTCCCGGCGCGAGAGGTTGAGCGAGCGCGGGTCACTCAGCACATCGATGGTGATCCCGGGATATCGTTCGTGCAGCTTGCTCACGGCGACCGGAAGCAGAATTTCTGCCATATTTTCGACAGTCGTGATGCGCACCGTTCCTGAAAGAGCGACGTCGCGGCCTTGTACCACACGCTCGATAGCAATGGCTTCGGCCTCCATTCTTTCAGCATTGCCCAGAACAGCCTCGCCGACGGCGGTTAATTCATAGCCGCGGGACGTACGTTGCAGCAGCCGAGCGCCTGCGCGAGATTCAAGCGCTGCAAGGCGCCGGCTCATCGTCGATTGACGTACGCCAAGCGCCCTTGCTGCACCCGAAAGGCTACGGGAGCGGGCAATGGCAAGAAAGCTGTGCAGGTCATCCCAATCCATCTGGCTATCCGATTTCGCATGGATACTATGTCGATTTAACGAATATCCATGCAAATGTCGTCCAACTATCTCGTCATCCGACCTGACGGTGATCCGTCAGTCCGGAGATCAAGATGCAACCGACCCTTTTCCTTTCGCATGGCTCACCGATGATGGCGCTTCAGGACATTCCTGCGCGCCGCTTTCTCGCCGGTTTGCCCGGTGACTTGATGCGCCCGGATGCGATTCTCGTCGTGTCGGCGCATTGGGAGACTGCGGTGCCGAGCCTCACAGCCTCGGCAGCACCTCCGACAATACATGACTTCATGGGCTTTCCGGCAGCTCTTCATGCCATGAGTTACCCCGCGCCCGGGGCGCCTGATCTCGCGGTACGAATTGCGGAAATGCTGGGTAACGCGGGATTGCGCACGGCGCTCGACCAGCGGCGCGGATTGGATCATGGTGCATGGATACCGCTGGTGCTGATGTATCCAGACCATGACATCCCCGTTGTGCAGCTTTCGGTCCAACGCGGACTTGGTCCCGGCCATCACCTTCAGCTCGGGCGCGCCCTGGCCTCACTGAGGCAGGAGAATATTCTTGTCCTCGCGTCGGGTAATTTTACCCATAACTTGCGCGCGCTCCAGCGTACCAATGCCGATGCGGCTCCTGAGTGGGTCGACCGCTTTGCTGAATGGATGGACCAGGCGATTACGGCGGGACGGACCTGCGACCTCGTATCCTATCGCCAGCTCGCACCCTTTGCGGTCGAAAACCATCCGACCGACGAACATATCCTGCCACTTTTCGTAGCGATGGGAGCAGCCGGCGAGAATACCGTCCCGACCCGCATACACAGTTCCACCGATCTCTCGGTGCTGCGCATGGATGCCTACCGTTTCGATTGAAACCGCCAGAAAGGAAACGCCAATGCCCAACATTCTTGCCATCCGCAGTGCAGCCACTGCAGATGCCTCCGTCAGCAACAAGCTGATCGATGCCTATCTTGCCGCCCACCCGGGCAATATTGTTGTCGAGCGTGATCTCGACGCGAACCCGGTCCCCCACGTGACGTCGGCCAGCCTCGCCGGCATCGGTCGACAGGCGCCTGAGGGGGAAGAGTTCGCCGAGGCGCGCGCCCTCCAGGACCAGCTCATCGCAGAGCTTTTTTCCGCAGACATCGTTCTGATCGGTCTGCCGCTTTACAATTTCGGTATGCCTTCGACTCTGAAGGCGTGGTTCGACTATGTTGCTCGGGCAGGCACCACTTTCCAGTATAGCGAAGCTGGCCCTGAAGGACTGGTGAAGGGGAAAAAGGTCATCGTCGCCCATGCTCGCGCAGGCAAATATGACGATGCCGCCGGCTTCCCCTTTGCCATCGCGCATACCGAGGCGCTGCTCAGCTTTCTTGGCATGACCGACGTGGAGGTCGTCATCGCGGAGGGCCTCGCCTTCGGCCCCGAAGCCGCAGAGGCGGCCATCACTGCCGCCACGGCGCAGATCGCCGAACTCGCCTGAACCTCGTTTTGACCTCAAGGAGCCACATCATGCGCCCCACTTTCGCTATCCTTCTTTCCGCTGCGCTGCTTGCTTCCGCCCCTGCTGCGGTCGTCGCCCAGCAGGCCGCCAAGCAGTCGCCCGATGCCGTCGAGGCCGGAACCTACAAGGTGGAGACCCACCACACGCTCGCCGGATTCACGGTCAACCATTTCGGCTTCAGCAATTTCTTCGGCGTGATCCCCGGCGCCACCGGCAGGATGACGCTCAACCCCAAGGCGCTCGCCGCGACGAAGATCGACATCTCGCTGCCGGTGGCCCAGATCTCGACCACCAATGCGGTGCTCGATGGCGAGTTGAAGAGCGCAGAATGGTTCGACGCCGAGCAGTTCCCGGACATCCGTTTCGTCTCGACGAAGGTGGAGCGTACCGGTCCTGCCACCGCGCGGATCTCGGGCAATGTCACCATCCACGGCGTGACCCGGCCGCTGGTGCTTGATGCTCGCTTCCACGGCGCCGGCGTCAACCCGATGGACAAAGCCTATACGGTGGGCTTCGATGCCACCGGCGTGCTCAAGCGCTCTGAGTTCGGCGTCAGCAAATATGTCCCCGCCGTCAGCGACGAGGTCAAGCTGACGATCAGCGCGGCATTTGAAAAGACCAAATAAAGCGCGGATCGCGCCGGCCGTTAAGGCTGGCGCGATCTTCCGATGGGCAGTGGCTTCGACTGAATCTGCAACCGCGCACTCGTATTTAAGACCTGCTCAGGAACTATCCCATGACCAACATTGAAATCCCCACCTTGGAAGGCGAGGGGATGATCCCCGCTTATGTCGTTCGCCCCGAAGGTACGCCGCGCGGAGCAATCGTCGTCCAGCAGGAAATATTCGGTGTAGATGCCGGTATTCGCCAAAAAGCCGACAAATGGGCTGCTTAGGGTTATCTTGCAGTAGCGCCAGATACATTCTGGCGTCAGAAGCCTGGTATAGAGCTGAGCCCCTATGTTGAAGAGGAAGCGCAGCAGGCCATGGAACTTATGTCCGCTCACGACTTCGATCTTGGTACTCGCGATCTCGAGGCAGTCATCCAATGGATACGTCGTGAGGCAGGTGTGCCCAAAGTTGCTCTAGTCGGCTTTTGTATGGGAGGTAGCATCGCCTATATGACTGCAGCGCGTACCGATATCGATGCTTCGGTTGGCTACTATGGCGTGATGATCGACCAAATGCTCGGTGAGAGGGAAGCGATCACTCACCCGCTTATGCTGCATATCCCAACGGCAGACCATTTCGTGGATGCAACTGCGCAGAGAGCGATCCACGAGGGCCTCGACGATCATCCGCATGTTACGCTGTGGGACTATGAAGGTCTCGACCACGGTTTTGCGGCAGAAATCGGTGCGCGTCGTAACGAACTCGGTGCGCAACTGGCCGATAAGCGGACAGCTGATTTTATCGCCCGCTATATCGGCTGAGACATACCGATAACTGTTCGCCCATGCTTCGTTTTCGTGCGAGCTGAGGCAAGGGCGAACGTCTTATTATTGGCAAGCGCTGCGGCTACGGAGTCGGCCTGACTAAAGATTTCCCGCTGTCAGCCAGATGAGACCAGCTATCATTGCCGTTCCCGACATAATTGCCGCCACGAGGAGTGTTACCGCTAGCGCATACCGGAAAGATATCATCCAGCCCCCCCCGGTTCCTGTCTTCTACACCGATCCGAAATCGGTCGGCGACATCGTCGATCATTGCGTTGCGCGTGCGCTGGATTGCTTCGGGATCGATGTGTCCGACCTGAAGCGCGGGGGAAGGTGCTGGGATCTCTTCCTGAATGAGGCGTTGGCAATCCTGTGGCAAAACGGCAGGACAGGGGATTAGACACATAGGATTCTTGAATGGACGTTTTGCTTATTCCCGGTTTCATGCTGGATGCCGATCTTTGGACGGATGTCAGGCCGGGCCTGGAAGCGTTCGGTCGAACCATCGACGTCGACACGACACAGGATACGTCCATCGAAGCCATCGCCCGACGCGCTTTGGTCGGCCGGGATGGGCCGATGATCGTGATCGGCTTCTCGATGGGCGGCTATGTCGCGCGGGAGATCGTCTATCAAGCGCCTGATCGCGTGAAAGGCCTTGCCCTGATCGCTACGTCTGCGCGGGCTGACGATCTCGCTCTGTCCGGTTCGCGCCGAAGCGCGGCAATGGCCACAAGTTCATTCCGGCGCTTGAGTCGCGGGGCGGTTGCCAAGTCACTGTCGCCCGAACACAGGACCGAGGCCATGATCGAGCGCGTCCAGCTGATGAGCGAACGTTTGGGCGGCGACGTGCTGGAACGGCAATCGCAGATCCGGCGTTCAGGAGACATTGCTCGCCTTCACACGATTTCGTGCCCAACTTTGGTCATTGCCGCCGGCGATGATGAATTGCGCACCATCGATGAGAGCGTTGCCCTGAAAGATGGTATAGCGGGCGCGCGGTTCACGATTGTCGAGCATTCGGGTCATCTTATCCCGCTTGAGCAGCCCGCCGCGTTGCTCAAGGCTCTGGCGATGCTGAAGCCAGGCAAAATCCAGGACAATGTCCGTTAGAGCTGATCCTGTTTCGGCGGGGTTCAAGAAACGCACTACGTTATCCGCGGCTGTTTTTCAGTTGATCTCGTGAGAGTGCTGGTGCGCTAGCAGACCACACGCTTGCCGCACTGCGGGGGCAAGCGATCGGGCCGGGGCATGCTCGGCTAGGCGGTTGGAGCAATAATGATGTTATTCGACATAACGATGGCGGAAGCTGAAGGTTACGCTCCAAAAAACGCTGAAGTTGTGAATTATGCCTGCGGCTGCCTATTCAACGCTGTCCTATACTGGTCGTACATCGCACTAGCTCTTTAGCCTTTCAGTAGGCGGCGAAGGCGTTACGGTTCTCGCGGGCCATGGCGGCGGCATTGACGATGGCGTGACCCGCTTCGGAATTTACTCAGCCATGGTTGTCAAATTGCTCCATTGAAGTCACGCCGGTTTAACTTCATGCGGATCTTAGCCATCCGCTCAATAGGTCAGTCGTCTCCTCAGGTTTTTCGAGCGCTGGAAGATGGCCGCAGTCCTTAAAGACATGCATCTGCGCGCCTGATATGTTCGATTGTATCTCAGCTGCTTGACTCGGCGGAGTAATGAGATCTTCAGCGCCAACAGCCACGAGCGTTGGGACGTCGATATGCTTCAGTGTTGGCCTACTATCGAGCCTTGACAGGATTGCCCGCTGCTGACGCACAAAGGCGGCTCCCCCAACCCGCTCCGCCATCGCTTTCACTTTTAACGCGACGGGACTATCTATGTTTTCCGGATGCAGAAGCAAAGGGAGTAGCTTACTGGTTACTCCGCGAAACTTTCCCATCTCGAGAGACTTTATCGCATTATGTCGGGCTTGAGAACGCTCCGAAGTGTCAGGCGCCGCGCTTGTGTCGAGTAGGGCAAGGCGTATCACACGGTCGGGCGCCTGCCGTAAAATCTCGAACGCGACATAGCCGCCCATCGACAGTGCCACCAGAGCGAAGCGCGGTGGCGCTGAAGTCAGCGCGCGGGCAGCCATATCGGTGATACTATCATCGAGTGTCAAATCAGCGATTGATGGCGCGACAATGTCCGAGAGCCCATCTATTTGCGAACGCCATAAATCTGCGTCGCATAGAAGTCCCGGCAAGAATAGGACAGGAATCATAAGAATTTCCGTTTGGATCATGATGGCTGGTGCATTAAATCTGCTGCTCGATAACGACTTCCACGCGAGCGTTCGTGGGTCTTCGTCCTCCGCGATTTCCCATTTCCGGCTAGAAGATTTTGGCGATACGGATCTGAGCTCGTACCGCTTCGCGAAATCCACCTTCCACGTGAACCATGCGTCCGGCGCTTCCTTCGAGTTGGAGACCTGGCGCAACGATTGTTTGAAGAGCGACCCGCACCTGTTGGTTCTCGGTCTTGGTGCCGTTATAGAGCCGGTCGACATATTGGCGGCCTCCCCAATAACCGGCATAACCGAGTGATGCAGACGTCTTAGGTGACAAGGTGTATCGTGCCCAGAGTTGTAGGGAATCCGTCCGGTTCTGCGTCAATGTCTGCCGATCAGTTCCGTAGTCGCTATTGTGACCATACCAGGTCATATCGCCATATGCTTCGATTGCGACGTTTCGCGCGAGTCCCTGAACGACACCGATTTGCATATCGTAAGTGAACCGGTTGCCGCCGATATTTGCAGCTCTGTCATGGCTGTAGCGCCCGGTGGGCATCGATACGATCGGCGAGAATCCAATATACGTTCCGTGTGCCGGGTCGTCATGATGGACGAACCAGATCGTGGCGAACGGCATTACGTCACCGATGCCCGTTGTTCCCTTCAGGCGCTGGCCGGCTGCGTGTCCGTCATAGATGGTGCCGAAAGGGACAATGATCTGCGGATCGACGATGAAGGGCCCGATTTTCATGAAATGAACAAACCGCGCGATACCGATCACAGACTGAAGGTCGGTGCCCCCTTTGACCATGCCCTCGCCGGGAATCTGGAGAGCATCACGATCGGTATAGGTGCCATAGAGCAGCGCCATGTTCGTGCCTGGCTTCAACGCGACATAGTCTCCGGGATCGACGTCCGTTGCCAGTGCAGGGGTGCTTGCCATGGCCCCGATCCAGAAAAACAGTCCGCCCCAAAGCCGCCGCATGCTCGTCCTCCTGAATGATTTAGAGGCTATGATAGGCACTTCAGAGAGCGTTCAGCCAAAACCAAGTTGGTCTGGGGATCATACCTTTCCGGCATTTTGTTTCTTTGATTGACTGCATCATTTAGGCGCTTCGGCGCGAATCTACCGACATAATACCTCCATGATATGGCAGCTGGACTGATATGGTATTTCAATTCGAAAGGCAGGCTTTCTATGCCGTGAGGCGCGCAGCGACATGGCATCACTGACATGCGATGGCTTGCGGGAGATGAAGCCAGGAAGGTCGCTTATCCCGAACCCGGAATATGTCGCCGTCCGCTTTCCCGCCGTCCACCGATAGATCGCCTGCCGCGCCGCTCAAAGCACGGGGTTCGACCGTGGCCAGAATGAGGATCTAAGATATATGGCTCAGGAAACCTACGATATCGTCATCGTCGGAGGAGGCGCTGCGGGGTGCGTCATTGCAGATTATCTCGCCCGCAAGACCGAAGCGACCATTGCGGTGATCGAAGCGGGCGCCATGGACCGGGATCCGATGATCCATATCCCCGCCGGCTATTCCAATATATTGGCGCATGATCGTCATGTCTGGACATATGACACAGTGCCGATTCACGGCTCTGTCCGTCGTTACCGAATGGGGAAGGTCGTTGGAGGAGGCTCATCCGTCAATGCAATGTGCTATGTCCGCGGTCAGAGGCAGGACTTCGATGCCTGGCAGAAAGCTGTCGGCGAGACAGGCGACTGGTCATGGGAGACAATGACCAGGACGTTTATCGAGCAGGAAAAGAATGACACTTTCCACAATGCCCATCACGGCATTGATGGTCATCTGTCGGTTGAGCTTCCACGCGGAATCAACGAACTGAATCGCCGTTGCATGAAGGCGTTTCAGGAATATGGCCTGCGATATAATCCTGACTATAACGGTGATAGTCAGGTGGGTGTGGCTCCAGTACAAAGCAACACCGAAAATGGCAAGCGATGCAGCGCTGCTGTGGCGCACCTCCATCGGCATATCAAAAATGGGCGGGTGACGCTGCTCACGGGCCTGGTCGTGACGAAAGTTCTCCTGGAGGGTGCCCGTGCAGTGGGTGTCCGGACATTGAACAACGGTGTTGAACAGGACATCACAGCCGATCTTGTCATTGTCTCGGCCGGAGCGGTCCAGTCACCTAAAATTTTGATGCATTCCGGTATCGGCCAGAAACAGCAATTGCAGAAGTTCGATATTCCTGTGCATGTCGACCTGCCGGGGGTCGGCGAAAACCTCCATGACCACCCGATCATTCCAGTCACGGCCTATGTGAAGGGAAAAATGGGCTATCAGAATTCCGCCCATGGTTTTGGTTCGCTGGTGGCTGGTGCCCGTTATCTTCTGACCAACGATGGACCGGCGTCCGGCAATGGTATCGAATCCGTTTCCTATTGGGATCCGGAGAATCTGGAAAATGAGGAACCGACGGTCCAGTGCTATCACGAGCCGGTGATCGCGCTCGATGGTCTCAACGCGACAGGCTCAAGGTCAGGGGTCACATTCGCCACCGTTGTGCTGCAACCCAAAAGCCGCGGCTGGGTCCGGCTGGCGGATTCCGACCCCACCTCAATGCCGCTCATCAACCCCAACTTCATCGGTCATGACTACGATCTGAAAGTCGGTATCGAGGCGGTAAAGGCGGTGCGCGAGGTTATGGCGCAGCAATCGCTTGCCGAAATTCTGGAGGAGGAGGTGCTTCCGGGTGTGGACAAGCAGTCTGACGAGCAGATCGGTGATTTCGTCAAAAGCGTAGCCACGACCATGTGGCACCCGGTCGGCACATGCCGGATGGGAACAGACGAAGGCGCTGTGGTCGATGCGAAATTGAAGGTGAAGGGGGTCGAGCGGCTTCACGTCATTGACGCGTCGATCATGCCGACCATCACGAGCGGCAATACCAATGCGCCTACGCAGGCGCTGGCTCTCCATGCGTCGAAGATGCTTGTCGCGACCTACTTCGTTGATCAGGCAGGTCGAGCGTAGCATCGGCAGAAGCTGCCCTGGGTAATTTGCTGGAATGGCCCACAAATCATCCAGGGCAGCGATCTCGGAAAGCGAGACGCCGATCCTTGCTGTCAATTTCCTTCAGGCCGTAAAACGTCCGCGTAGAAATTCACCGGTTTGCTCGAGTGCCAGCCGTGCTGCCGGCAATACACCGGCCATTTCCACGAATCCATGTACCATGCCGGGAAGCTCGATATGTTCGACGTACACCCCCGCCTTCTTCAGTGCTTCGGCGTAGAAACGTCCGTCGTCACGCAAGACATCACATTCCCCAGTAAAAATGAGGGCAGGGGGCAAATCCTTTAGATTCGTCCCGCAAAGCGGCGAAACACGCGGGTCATTGACGAGTTCGCCTGCAAAGGGATCCGCCATGGCATGCATCGCTGCGAGGGTGAGCGGTGGTACATTCGCATTTTCACTGCGAGACGGAAATTGCGAGCTTGCCGGCGAGAGGTCTGTGCAGGGATAGAAAAGCACCTGTGCCACCAGAGGCACGACGCCGTGCAATTGCTGGGTGACTACGGCTGATAGGCTTCCTCCGGCACTGTCGCCGGCAACGGCGAGCCTGCCGGGATCCAGTCCAAGCTCGCCGGCGTGGTCATGAATCCACTGCGTCGCTGCTACTGCGTCGTCCGGCCCCGCCGGGGCAGGATGTTCCGGCGCCAGTCGATATTCCACAGAGACAACCGGGTATCCGCTTTCCTGGGCGAGTCGTCGGCAAACCTTGTCATGGGTTTCGATACTGCCGATGCACCAACCCCCGCCGTGGAAATAGATGGTTGCAGGGGAAGCGTCAGCCGGCTCTTTCGGCAGATACAGTCTTAGCGGAATGTCACCAGCCGATCCTTTGGCGGTGAGATCGAGCGTTCTGGCCACCGGCATGGGATCGCCTCCAAGCAGGGCGCCGATCAGCTTATAAGCCTCCCGCATCTCGCCAAAGGGCAAGGATTCCAAAGGCGGCATGCCGCTCTTTGCCGACGCTTCGAGCACAGCACTCACGTCAGGTGCCAAACGCGTCGGATCAAATTCAGTGTTACCCATTGAACTAACTCCACCAGTACCCGTATCTTGCAAAACCCACCGCTGATCGGCAGGCGCAAGACTGCGGATCCTCCATCATGCTGCATTCATGCCGCTCTGACTTCATACGCGTTCGACAGCGAGCGCGAGGCCCATGCCGACGCCAATACATAGGGTGGCAAGACCTCGCTTGCCGCCGCTGCGTTCGAGTTGGTGAACGAGCGTCATGGCCAGCCTGGCACCGCTCATGCCGAGCGGATGGCCGAGCGCGATCGCGCCGCCGTTCATGTTGACCTGCTGTGCGTCATCCGGGAGACCAAGCTGCCGCAACACCGCGAGACTTTGGCTGGCAAATGCCTCGTTGAGCTCAATCGCGTCGAAATCCTCGATTCGCAGGCGAAGCCGCTCCAACAGCTTTCTCGTCGCGGGGACAGGGCCAATGCCCATGACGCGGGGCTCAACGCCGGCAGCGGCCATACCGAGGATGCGGGCGCGAGGCACAAGATCGTGGATCAGGGCAGTAGCCTCATTCGCGATGATCATCGCGGCGGCGCCGTCGTTGATGCCCGACGCATTGCCCGCCGTCACCGTGCCATCACTGCCGAACAGCGGCTTGAGCTTGCGCAGCGTTTCGATTGTAGTGTCGGGCCGCGGATGTTCGTCGAGCGTCACTTCAATCGTTTCGCCTTTTCGCCCACCTGGTACGGCGACCGGGATGATCTCTTCGGCATGGAATCCGTTGGCTTGCGCGGCTGCTGTGCGTTGCTGGCTGCGCAGAGCAAATTCGTCCTGATCCGCACGGGAGATATTGTAATCCGCCGCGACATTCTCGCCCGTACGCGGCATCGTCTCCGAGCCGTAAAGCGCATCGAGAGCCGGGTTGACGAAGCGCCAGCCCATGGTCGTGTCCTCGATCTTCTGACTGCGGCCGAAAGCGCTGTCCGCCTTGCCCATCACGAAGGGCGCGCGTGTCATGCCTTCGACGCCGCCGGCAACGGCAAGATCCATTTCGCCGGTCCGGATCGCGCGAGCTGCGGCACCCACCGCTTCGAGACCGGAAGCGCACAGACGATTAAGGGTAACACCCGGAACGACAGGGGGCAGGCCAGCCAGCAACAGGCTCATCCGTGCGACATTGCGGTTGTCCTCACCCGCCTGGTTGGCGCAGCCATAAAAAACTTCTTCGATCGCAGTCGGATCGAGGCCCGGATTGCGGGCGAGCAGGGCCCGGATCGGCAGGGCGCCGAGATCGTCTGCACGCACCCTAGCGAGCACGCCGCCATAGCGGCCGATCGGAGTTCTGACGGCATCGCAGATGAAAGCTTCGCTCATGACCGATGCTCCTTATGCCGCGACGTCGAATGGAGCGGTCAGCTTCAGTCCGGTCAGTTGGCGAACGTCCTCTAAGGAAACGCCGTCCGTCAATTCGAGAACCGAAGCACCCTTCGATCCCACGGCGAATACGCCAAGATCGGTATAGACGCGCGAGACACAGCCGAGACCGGTGAGCGGATAGGTGCAGGTTTCGACCAGCTTGCTCTGGCCTCGTCTGGTGAGCAGCTCCATCATGACGAACGTCTGCTTGGCGCCGATCGCGAGGTCCATCGCGCCGCCCACCGCTGGGATCGCGCCCGGTTCGCCGGTGTGCCAGTTGGCGAGGTCGCCCCTGACCGAGACCTGGAAGGCGCCGAGCACGCAGATATCGAGATGGCCGCCGCGCATCATCGCGAAACTGTCGGCATGGTGGAAGAAGCAACCACCGGTGAGCAGGGTCACAGGCTGTTTTCCCGCATTGATCAGTTCGGGATCTTCCGATCCTTTCGCGGGGGAGGGGCCCATGCCGAGCAGGCCATTCTCGCTTTGGAGAATGATCTCACGGTCCGCTGGAAGGTAATCGGCGACCTTGGTGGGCAGGCCGATCCCGAGGTTGACATAGGCGCCTTCGGGTATGTCCCTGGCGACACGGGCGGCCATTTGGTCGCGGTTGAGGCGGTTCATGGACATGTCCTCGCTCAGGCAACGGCCTGCAATGGAATGGAGGGACTGATCGCGACGACACGCTGGACGAAAATGCCGGGCGTCACGATGACTTCAGGGTCGAGATCGCCAAGCGGAACGATCGCGGAGACCTGGACGACCGTCGTTTTGGCCGCCATCGCCATGATCGGGCCGAAATTGCGTGCTGTCTTGCGATAGACGAGATTGCCCCAGCGATCACCCTGATGCGCCTTGATCAGCGCGAAGTCAGCATGGATCGGATATTCGAGCACATAGTCGCGACCATCGATGGTGCGAGTTTCCTTGCCCTCGGCCAGCAGCGTTCCGTATCCGGTCGGGGTGAAAATGCCGCCCAGGCCTGAGCCGGCCGCCTGAATACGGGCGGCGAGATTGCCTTGCGGCACGAGTTCCAGCTCGATCTTGCCGGCACGATAGGCTGCATCGAAATGCTGCGAGTCCGATTGGCGGGGAAATGAGCAGATGATCTTTTTCACCCGCCCTTCGCGGATGAGTGCGGCGACTCCCTGCTCGCCATTGCCGGCATTGTTGTTGACGATGGTCAGCTCCCGGGCGCCATGATCGATGAGTGCGTCGATGAGTTCATCCGGCATTCCGGCCGTACCGAAGCCACCGATCATGACGGTCGCGCCGTCCTCAATGTCCGATATGGCCGCCGCAGCCGTCTCCACGCTTTTGTCGATCATGGGCACCTCTTTTCAGTTCTGTTCATCGGCTCCCGACCAGGCCTGAGTTGATCGGGAACATCACAACCATCATGTCAAAACGGGTAGGCGGGCGGCGTGCCCTTGATCGTCATCCACTGCCATTCCGTGAAGAGATCCCAATTGGCAGGACCACCGATCGAGGTGCCGTTGCCGGAGGCGCCAACGCCGCCGAAGGGGTTGACCACATCGTCATTCACCGTCTGGTCATTGATATGGAGCAGGCCGCAGTTAAGCCGTTCGCCAAGCGCGATCGCGCGGGCGACATCCTTCGACACCACTGCCGCCGAAAGCCCATATTCAGTGTTGTTGGCGAGCTGGACCGCCTCATCATCGGTTTCGAAAGGCACAAGCACCGCCACAGGACCGAAAACCTCCTCGCTATAGGCGGACATGGCGGGCGTAACGTCACGCAGTACGGTCGGGGCGAGAAACAGCCCTTCGGTCGTACCGCCCGCGAGCAAGGTAGCCCCTTGCGCGACCGACTGCTCGATCACCGACTTCGCATGATCGAGTTGCTGCTGATTGATAAGCGGGCCGAGCGCCACAGTGCCACTCATCGGATCGCCTACGGGAAGCGCTTTGGCCTTCTCTGCGAGCCTTGCCGAGAATTCCTCGATGATCGACTTGTGTACCAGGACGCGCCCTGCCGACATGCAGATCTGACCCTGATGGAGATAGACACCCCATGCGGCATTCTTGAGCGCCAGTTCCATGTCGGCGTCGTCGAGGATGATGAGCGAGTTCTTGCCACCAAGCTCCAGCGAGACCTTCTTGAGATGCTTGCTCGCATTCTGTCCGACCATGCGGCCCGCGTTGGTTGATCCGGTGAACTGGATCATCGCGATATTGTCATCGCTGCACAGGGCTTCGCCAGCATCGCCACGACCGGCCAGGACATGGAGAACACCGGCTGGAAGACCTGCCAGTTCGAAGAGGCGCGCGATCACGAAGCCGCCGCAGATTGTGGTGCGGGGATCGGGTTTCAGCACCACCGCGTTCCCCACGGCAAGCGCAGGGGCGACTGCCCGCATCGCCAGATAGAGTGGGAAGTTGAACGGCGCGATGATGCCGACCACGCCAAGTGGACGGCGCTTGGCCAGGCTGGTACGCCCGGTCTCGCTGGGCAGGACGAGACCTTGCGCCTCATAGGGCATGGCACCGGCAATCTGGATCGCCTTCAATGAAAGCGTCAACTCGAACTCAGCCTTGGCCCGGACCGAACCGCTTTCGCGCATGATCCATTCGACGATTTCGTCCCAATGTTCATGCCCGGCGGCGACGGCTTTCGGGAAGACCGCGGCGCGTTCGTCCGGCTTCGCTGCCGCCCAGCCTTGCTGGGCCTTGCGTGCGGCCGCTGCAGCGACCGCGATGCCGGCGGCATCGGTCATGCCCACTTTGCCGATGACCTTTCCGGTTGCCGGCTCCGACACCTCCGAGACCGACGCAATGGCGGTCCATCCTCCATCGAACACCCGGCCGCTCAAATGTTCGTCGGTCAGGAATTTTGTCGTCGTCATGATGCTTCTCCGGTAATCGACGTGGCTCGCGGCGGACGGGTGCCCGTCGTGTCCGGCGCGCCGCCCTTCGGCGCGTCGAGGAAAGAGGTGATGGCGCGTGCGAGTGCCTCGGGCGCTTCGAGTGGGGCAAGATGGGCAGCATCGAGGTGAACAACCTGTGCGCCATCGATAGCCTCGACGATATGTTCGCCATGGCCAGTAAAGGGGGTCGACGTGTCGAGATCGCCCGCCACGACCAAGGTCGGGACATGGATCGATTCGAGCTGCCAATAAATATCCATGTCGCGGATCGCTGCTGCACAGCCGGCATAGCCTTCGGGCGCCATCAACCTCAGGCCTTCCGCAATCCTGGCGCTTGCGTCGGGGTCGGTTTCGCGGAAACCGGGCGACAGAAAGCGTCCCAAGGCGAGATCGAGAATGGCGGCTGTGCCTTCTTCTCGCACAATGTTCACGCGAGCGGCCCAGGCGCCCTGGTCCATCGTCGCCGAGGTGCAGATCGGAATAAGGGCACTGACCCGATCGGCATGGGCGAGGGCAAGCTCCATCGCGATCATCCCGCCCAGCGAAACTCCGGCGATGGCAGCCTGGCCTATGCCGGCATCGTCGAGAACCGCGATCACATCATCTGCCAGGCTGTCCAGGCTGTAGTCGCCGGACGGGGCGTCAGAACGGCCATGGCCGCGCGTGTCCATCCGCAGGACATGAAATCCCGCAAGACGAGGCACCACGCGATCCCACAGGTGCAGATCCGTACCGATTGAATTGAGGAGCAACAGGGGACGTCCGGCGCGGTCGCCATCGCTTTCCCAATGAAGCCTGATACCGTCTCTCACCGTCGTCGGCATCGTTTAACCCTCCTGCCCAATAGCGCGGCACATGCCGGACGTCAGCGGCGGCAGCCCGGATCTGGTGGCAGATGCTTTGGCAAAAGACGCCGGAATGGCTTTGATCCTGGGAGCGGCCTTGCGCATGGTTCTATCCCAGATCTCCGCCCGCGACCGGGAGCACGCTGCCGGTCACATAGCTTGCCTCATCGGAAGCCAGGAACAGGATGGGGGCCACCTGCTCGTCGATAGTTCCATAACGCTTCAGGAAGCTGGATTCGACAACCTGCTCGACCACTTCGGCCATCCAGGTCTTTTCCTGATCATTGTCGCCATCGGGGTTGCGCGGCACGCGCCTTGCGGGCGCTTCGGTCCCGCCCGGCGCGGTGGCGACCACCCGGATATCCTTCGCGGCATATTCCATCGCGAGGCTCTGGGTCAGCGCGTTCACGCCCCCTTTGGCCGCGGAATAGGGCGCGCGATGGATGCCGCGTGTCGCGTTGGACGACACATTGACGATGGTACCATGGCCTGCCTTCAGAAAATGCGGCAGCACCGCATGACAGGACCAGAGCGTGGGCAGAAGCGAGCGGCGGATCTCCGCCTCGATCTGCTCCGGTTCGAAGGCATCGTAGGGACGCATGCGGATTGCGCCGCCGACATTGTTGATGAGGATGTCGATCCGTCCGAAGATCCGAATGGCTTCGGCCATGGCTGCCACAGCGCCTTCATGCGTCTCCAGATCGCAGCGAAACCCCAGGCACGAGTAGCCCGCTTCCATCGCCACTTCGTCCACGAAGTCCGCGCGGTCCGCCAACAGAACCTGCCCCCCTTCGGCTGCGGCGCGCAGCGCTACAGATCGGCCGATACCCTGAGCGGCACCGGTCACGACCAGCACCCTGTCCTTGAAGCGATCAGTGAAAATCATGCCGGCACCGCTTCGGTCGAGGCGAATTTTTCGTAATAGAAATTGACCGGCGTCACGCCCCGATCGCGCAAGGTTCCACGGACAGCCTCGACCATCGGTGGAGGGCCGCAGAGATAGACGTCGACGTCGCCGCCATGGAAATATTCCTCGCCGATATGGTCGGTCACATGCCCCTTGAGCACATTGTCACTTTCCGGGTGGCTGACGCAGGTTGCATAGGAAAATTTGGGGAGGCGCTCGGTGAAGGATTCGAGCTTCTTGAGTTCAACCAGTCCCTTTTCGAACGATACCCCGTAGACCAGATGAATCGGTTGATCCGTGCCGTGGTCCGCTAACACTTCCAGCATGGAGAGAATCGGCGCGAGGCCGGTGCCCCCTGCAAGCATCAACACCGGGCGCGTCGCGGCACGCAGGAAAAAGCTGCCGTTCGGGCCGACAAACCGCATATGGTCACCGGGCTGTGCCTTGTTTGCCAGCCATCCGCTCATCAGGCCTTTAGGCACATTGCGGATCACGAAACCCGCTTCTGCGGCCCCCGGCTTCGAACTGAAAGAATAGGAGCGATGTTCTTCGGTGCCGGGGACGAACAGATTGACATACTGGCCAGGAAGAAAAGCCAGTGCCTCCGGATTGTCGAGGGTGAGCGTGAGAATAATCGTGTCCTCGCTCGCCAGTTCGACTGCCTTCACCGTCGCGCCATGTTCAACGGGCACGATTTTGCAGGCGGTGGATGGCACCGGCACCTGGATCACGCAATCGGAAGAGGGCACCATCTGGCAGGTGAGGACCAGGCCTTCGTCCGCCTCCTCGGCGGTCAGGGCATCGTCGATATAATCGTCGCCCAGGTCATACTCGCCTTGTTCGCAGCGGCATTTGCAGGTGCCGCACACGCCGTCGGAGCAATCCATCGGAAGATTGACCTTCTGGCGATAGGCAGCGTCGAGGACTTTCTCCCCTTCCTTGCATTCGACGATCCTGGTGGCGCCATCCTCGAAGTTGAGCGCGATACGATAAGACATGGATTTCTCTCCGGGGCACCCCGGCACCGCTATCAGACGTGATAGATATCGATGACCTGGTGGATATAATCGCTTTTCAGAACGATCTTTTTATTGACGATCAGGGGAGCATCCCCACGGGTGTCGAGCGTGTAGAAGCTTGTGCCGAAGAAGCTGTCGGTCTTCTTGTAGCGGTGACTGAGCGTATGCCAGTTGAAGCGCAGATCGATCGCTCCCTCGCGAATATCGAGGAGCTCGACATTCGAGATATTATGGCTTGTCCGGGGTTCAGGCGTGCTGGCGCTCGATCGCTCGGTCTTGATCCGAAAGACGCGATCCTCAAGCCCGTCGCGGTTGGGATAATAGATCAGCGAGATGTGACGCTGGGGATCTTCGACCAACTGATCGTCATCGTCCCATGCCGGCATCCAGTATGTCACATGAGGCGAATAGAGAGACAACCATTCGTCCCATTCGCGATCATCCAGCAGCCGGGCTTCACGATAGAGGAAGGCCTTGACCTGTTCGAGGTTGAGCAAACAGTCAGCAGTGATCGTCATGCAACCACTCCCAGCTTCGGACGACGAACGATCTGTTCACCATCTCCCCCACCATCGGGCGTCAGTGCTTCACGCAGCGTCTGGGCCCAATATTCGTGCTGGCGCACGAAAAGGCCCTCGTCCTCGCTACGCTCCCCGCTCAGCAACGGCTTGAGGCCGAGGCGCTTTGCATTCTCGTCCGGTCCCTCCACCCAGTGGGTCGCCCCACGGCTGAGGTCGTTCCAGAGGGTATCTGCGCCGGCATAACCCGTCTGACAGGCGCGGAATTCCTCCAGATCATCCGGCGTTCCCATGCCGGAGACGTTGAAGAAATCCTCATATTGCCGGATGCGGATCGCGCGCTCGCTGTCGGATTCACCGCGCGGGGCGAAGCAGTAGATGGTCACTTCGGTCTGATCGACGCTGATCGGCCGCACGACCCGGATCTGGGTCGAGAACTGGTCCATCAGATAGACGTTGGGATAGATGCCGAGATTGCGGGTCTGGCCCACAATATAGTCGGCGCGCTCCTTGCCAAGGCGTGCTTCCAGTTCTTCCTTGTGATTGTGAATGGGCCGAACCTCGGGATTGAGGAGGTTGGTCCACAGCAGGATATGGCCGTTCTCGAAACTGTAGACGCCACCCACGCTTTTCGACCAGCCATTGGCGTCGACCGCCTTGGTGCCGTCATTGTCGTAATTGCGATGGCTCATCGTGGCGGCATAGTTCCAATGGACGGAACTGACGTGATAGCCGTCGGCGCCATTCTCCATCTGGAGTTTCCAGTTACCATCATAGATATAGGAGGAGTTGCCGCGCACCACCTCGATGCCGTCCGGGCAGGAATCGACGATCTGGTCGATCACGTCCCGGGCTCCGCCGAGATGCTCTTCCAGCGATGCCACGTCGGGATTGAGGCTCCCGAACAGGAAACCCCGGTAATTGCCGAACCGCGCGACCTTCGTCAGGTCGTGTGAGCCTTCGGTATCGAAGGACGCCGGATAGTCGCCATATTTGCCGTCTTTGACCTTCAAGAGCTTGCCCGCATTGTTAAAGGTCCAGCCATGGAACGGGCAGGTGAAGCTGCCCTTGTTGCCATGTTTGCGGCGGCACAGCATCGCGCCACGATGCGCGCAGGCGTTGATCATCGCATGGAGTTCACCCGTTTTGTCGCGCGTGACGACGACCGGCTGCCTCCCGATCCAGGTGGTGAAATAGTCGTTATTCTCCGGGATCTGGCTTTCATGAGCCAGGAACACCCAATTGCCTTCGAAGATGTGCTTCATCTCGACATCGAACATCTCCGGGTCGGTGAAGATGTCACGACGGCACTGAAACAGCCCACGTTCCTTGTCATCGACCACGGAGGTCTCGATACGGTCCAGAAGATCGGTCATTTAATCCTCTCCTGTCTTGTTTGGCGTTCAGGCGGCTTCTTTTTCCGCTTCCGCGGAAGCGCGCCGACGGCTCGAGAGATGCTCTTCTTCCCTGTCAGCGGAGTGCTGAAGGTGGAAGTCGAAGGCGATATAGGCAGTGTCGCCCTGACGCTGCGGGACGGGCAGCAGTCCTTCGCGGGTGCCGAAAGCGAAGTCGTCCGCGGCGAACGGGTCGTCGCCGAAATTGATCTGCGTCGTCAGCGTGCGGTAGCCGGGCGCCTCGACGAAGAAATGGACATGCGCAGGGCGATGGCCGTGGCGGCCCAGCGCTTTCATCAGCACGTCGGTCGCGCCGCCCGGCGGCACGCTGTAGCCGTTCGGCATCTTGGAGTGAAAGGCATAGCGGCCATCCGCACCGATCTTGATACGTGCGCGGTTATTGAAGGGCGTCTGTTCGTGCGTCGGGTCGAAATGCGAATACCAGCCTTGCGAATTGGCATGCCAGACATGGAGAATGGCATTCTGCACAGGCTCACCATCCGGCCCGGTAATCTGGCCGTTCACGTAGAGCGTGTCGGTCTCGTCAGGATCCTTGGAAAGGTTGACGTCGCCTTCGGACAAGGGAGCTCCCGCGACATAGAGTGGACCCTCGATCGTGCGCGGCGTCCCACCGGTCAGACCGGCTTCGACGTCCTTGGCATCGTTGAACAGGTCGATGAAATGTTCGAGACCCGACCCCGCTACGAGCAGGCCATATTCACCAGCACCGGTCTGCAGGAAGCTTACGGCATTCCAGAACTCGCTTTCGCCGATGTCGTGCTTGATGATGATTTCCGCGCTGGCATCCAGAATGTCGCGGAAGATCGCTTTCAGGCGCGGGTTGCCACCTTCCGCATCGAGACCGGCCGCCTTGTCGAACAGGTTCCGGACTTCAGGGGTTTTTACGAAACTCACATCCATTATCACTCTCCGTCAAATTGGGCTCGCCGCCTGACAAGCCTTCTGGTTACGCGTCAGCGATCGTCCTCGTGCAGCGAGGAGGGGTGCCGGCAGAGCGGCGTCACCTTCATTTTCATGAAGGGAAAGAGAGGCAGCCCGGTCAGGATGTCGTGCAGCTCCGCGTTGCTCTCAACGTCGAAGATACTGACATTTGCGTAGCGTCCGACGACGCGCCAGATGTGACGCCATTTGCCAGCGCTTTGCAGTTCCTGAAACCGGGCCTTTTCTGCGACCTTCAGGCTCTCGGCTTCTACCTTGTCAAAATCGAGGGGGATGCGGACATCCATTTCCACCATGATCAGCATCGGTCAGGCTCCCGCCGACACGACATGGAGGGTGGGCGCCGTTCGATCGCGGCGGAAATGCGCGATCTTGTCTTCATCCAGTGCGACGCCCAGGCCGGGGCCGGTCGGCACGCCAACCGAGAAATCGGCATAATCGAGCGGCTCTTCGAGGATCTCCTCGGTAAGCAGGAGCGGACCGAACAATTCGGTGCCCCACGCAAGACGGGGGAAGGTAGCGAACAGATGCGCGGAAGCGACCGTGCCGATGCCCGCCTCGAGCATAGTGCCGCCGTAAAGACCGATGCCGGAGGCTGTGGCGATCGACGCGACTTCATAGGCAGGAAAGAGGCCGCCAGACTGCGCGATCTTGACCGCGAAAACCCGGGCGCCCGCGGTTGCTGCGATCGTAAATGCGGTGCGTGGTCCGTGCAGAGCCTCGTCTGCCATAAGGGGGATGGCGTGGCGAGCGGATAGGCGCGTCATCGCCGCGAATGCGTCCCTGGCAATCGGCTGCTCCACCAGATCGCAGCCGGCATCCGCCAGGAGGCCCATGCCCAAGTCCGCCTGCGCTTCGTCCCAGCCCTGGTTGACATCGACGCGGACGCTGCCGCGGTCACCCAGCGCCTTCTTGATCGCGGCGACATGCGCCACATCCTCGCGTACGCCGCGCTTGCCGATCTTGAGCTTGAAGATGTTGTGCCGCTTCGCCTCGATCATCTGCTCGGCTTCGTCGATGTCACGCGCAGTTTCGCCGCTAGCCAGGGTCCATGCGACCGGAAGGCGGTCCCGGCGACGTCCCCCTCCGATCAGTTCCGATATGGGAAGGCCAAGCCGCTTGCCGGCCGCGTCCAACAGGGCGGTCTCCACCGCGCATTTGGCGATATGGTTGCCAACGACCTGTTGGCCTATCTTCGCCATGGTCTCGCCGACCCGGCTGATGTCGCAGGTTTGGAGAATGGGCGCGATATAGGTGTCGATGGCGAGCTTGATGCCTTCGGGGCTTTCATCGCCATAGCTGAGGCCGCCGATCGTCGTCCCTTCGCCGATCCCCTCCACACCGTCCGGGCCCGCGATCCGGACCAGCACGACGGCCTGGCTGCGCATCGTTGCCATCGCCAGGACGTGGGGGCGGATGGTCGGTACATCGACAATCAGGGTATCAATGCGAGTTGTACGAGTCACCACTCAACCCATCCTCAAATTAGCTTGTTTCGAGGGTTGATTACGGTACGGTTCGAAAAATGGGAAAGATCATTGTGATCTGATCGTTATACCATAGAGGTATGGGCGTGTATGGACCTGCGACAACTGCGCTATTTTGTGACGTTGGCGAATGAACGGAATTTCACGAGAGCGGCGGAACGCCTGCACATCGCGCAGCCGCCACTCAGCCGGCAGATCCAACAGCTCGAAAATGAGATTGGCGCGGAACTGATCGATCGCTCATCACGGCCGTTGCGGCTGACGGGGCCGGGGCGCCTTCTTTATGAGCAGGCGATCCAGGTGCTGGCGCGCGTTGATGAAATGCGTTCGATGATGAGCCGGGAGCTCGTCATCGAGAAGCGCCGTTTCGTTATCGGATTCGTTGCATCGACTATCTACGCGCGCCTGCCGGAACTGATCCGGGAGTTTCGTGCCGCCGCGCCCGAGGTTGAGTTGACATTGCTGGAGCTGGTCAGCCTCGAACAGATCAGCGCACTCAAGGAGGGGCGTATCGACATCGGGTTCGGCCGGGTACGCTTTGAGGATGAGGAGGTACGGCGGACGGTCCTGCGAGAAGAAGAGCTGGTGGCGGCGCTTCCTCTTTCTCATCCGCTGGCAAAAATCCCAGGGCCGGTTTCCCTTGCACAGCTCGCCGAAGAGTCTTTGATCCTGTATCCCCGTGCACCGCGGCCGGGCTATGCCGATCAGGTTCTCGCGCACTTTCACGACAGCGGCCTCGATCCGCATATCCTGCACGAAGCACGGGAACTGCAGATTGCCGTGGGACTGGTGGCAGCCGAGGAGGGGGTCAGTATTGTACCGGTCTCGGTGCAAAAGGCCCGAACCGACGATATCTGCTATAAGCCACTCATCGAGACCGTGACGTCGCCGATCATCATGAGCCATCGCGTTTCGGATACATCGCCGGAACTGGCTCTCATGGCCAATATCATCGTCCGGATGTATGGGATTTGGGGTTATGCCATCCCCAAGGGATTGAAGCGGTTCGGCGCGGCGCATTGAGCCGCTCCACACTCCATTCCGTGAATGAGGGTGGCTTTTCGCTTTCAAGCCCGGAACTTCCCATTTTGCACAGTTACTGAAGCTTATCGGCGCTTGCCAGAGCAAGCTGATAAGCGGCTAAATTTGAGCGGTCGGCCGGGGGGTATGCTGAATAGGTATAAGGACAAGACCGCAAAGGTCTTTTGAAAGACTGGTAAGGCACTCTAAAAGCGTGAGAGAATGAATGGCGTTGTTGATAAGAAATATGACAGGAGAAGCGATGACTGGAAAGCGCAAGATCACCGCCGCAGTGGTTCGCGAGCAGGGCTCGCCTTTCGCGATCGAAGAGGCTCTGATCGATGGCCCCGGGGCCATCGAGGTGCTGGTGCGCATCGTGGCAGTCGGCGTCTGCCACACCGATATCATTGTCCGCGACCAGTATTATCCCGTGCCGTTGCCCGCCGTGCTCGGACATGAGGGATCGGGCGTCGTCGAAGCCGTCGGTCCAGGCGTCACAGCGGTTGCGCCGGGTGATCATGTCGTATTGAGTTTTGCCTCCTGCGGGCAATGCGGGCCATGTATGTCAGGTCATCCTGCGCATTGTGCCGATTTCTTCGCACTCAACTTCGGCGGTGGTCGCAAAGACGGGAGCACTTCGACGTGTGACGCGCATGGTGGTTTGCTGCACGATCATTTTTTTGGCCAATCCTCATTTGGATCCTTCGCAATCGCGTCCGAACGCAACCTGGTCAAGGTTCCCAAAGAGGCGCCGCTTGATCTGCTCGGGCCACTCGGCTGCGGGATCCAGACAGGCGCGGGCGCTGTGTTGCGTGCTATGAAGGTGCCGGCTGGCGCGAGCTTTGCCGCCTTCGGTTCGGGTGCTGTGGGACTCAGCGCCATCATGGCGGCGCGTGTCGCTGGTGCGACCAGCATCATTGCGGTCGACGTGACGGAGAGCCGACTCAATCTCGCGAAGGATCTTGGCGCCACTCATGTCGTCAACAGCCGGAAGGCGGACCCTGTAGCGGCAATCCAGGAAATTACCGGCGGCGGCGCCGACTTCACTCTCGAAAGCAGCGGTCGCCCCGATGTGCTTCGCCAGGCTATCGACGCGCTGGGGATACAGGGCACTTGCGGCATCGTTGGGGCTCCCAAGCTTGGGACGGAGGCGAGTTTCGACGTCAACATGGTGATGGTGCCCGGCAAGCGCATCATGGGGATCGTGGAGGGCGACGTAGTGCCGCAGACCTTTATCCCCCAACTCGTAGATCTCCATGCCCAGGGCCGGTTTCCGTTCGACAAACTTGTAACATTTTACGACTTCGCCGACATCAACAAAGCCGTCGCCGATAGCGAAAGCGGTATCACGATAAAGCCGATCCTTCGTATGTCCTCGTGATGCAACCGATCTTGCCTGACAGCAGGCGAAGTGCTGACGGTCACGCCTCTGGAAGCCCTGCCTCGTGTCCTGGCGCGCGTAGTGGGACCGGAATTGTCGGCCCTCTACTAAGCTGAGCATCGCGCGCCCGGCGTCATCTGCGGACCGGCGCACAGGTTGCGGCTCTTGTCGGAGGTCAAGGGTGTGTCAGCAGCGTTTGCGTTGCCGACGAATCGATCATAACGGCAGATATGGTGATCGCCGGCATCAGTATCATTCCTGCGGACGAGCCGCTGATCGCGACCGGCACGAGACGTGCCAACGGCATCGACGTTGATGCGAGTTGCCGAACGAGCCTCACCAAGATCTACGCCATCGTCGACTGCGCAGCGCATGTGAACAGCTTTGCCGACGCTGCGACGATCCGGCTGTAATCTGTCCAGAATGCCGATGATATGGCGAAGATGACTGCCCAGGCGCTTCTGAGAGAAGCGTGGTCCTGTCATGCCGTGTCATGCCGTGCCGTGCCGTGCCGTTCCGT
Organism: Sphingobium sp. CCH11-B1; assembly: GCF_001556865.1. GTDB lineage: Bacteria > Pseudomonadota > Alphaproteobacteria > Sphingomonadales > Sphingomonadaceae > Sphingobium. The sequence continues at coordinate 40,660 of NZ_LSJY01000078.1, forward strand.
GCTGTGGTTCTGCCCAAACCAATATGCCTCAAGGTCCAGACTGTCGGGCTATCCACCGGTTTGACGTGACGGTCCTGTGCGGCGATCCCCCCTCACGCAGTTTCACGGTCATCTATCTAATAATGGGCCGGGTCGCCCTGGACTGCGTCAATCCGGTCAAAGACTATGTGCAGGGCAAGGCGCTGGTTAACAGCTGTGCACGGCTGGCCTCCGCGCTCCTTGCCGATACGACCATTGCGCTCAAGAACATGACGACAGGCGAGGCGGTTCCGGGCTGAGGCCAATTTAGGAAGGCATCAGACGCAATTCCGGATTCTCACCGTTGTCTCGTATTGGCGAGCTGCCTGACCACCCCCGTACCTCATGCCAAGGACTTAAGAGCTTCAGCGACGCTGACCGAGAGCGGGATGGTCGGGCGATCGATCAGCTTCGAAAGCTGCTTGTCATCGTCGAACAATGCGTCCTGAGAAGCGCTGACATCCCAGCCAGCGATCGTTTTCGCCAGCGCTTCTGGCAAGCCGGCCCCGGTAAGAGCTTTTGCATATTCAGCTTCCGTCAGGTTCTTGTAGGGAATGTCCTTGCCGCTTTGCTTCGAGATTTCGGCAGCAAGGTCGTTGAGCGTCCAGGCGGTGTCGCCCGCCAGCTCGTAGGTCTTCCCTTCATGCCCCTCGCTGGTCAGAATCGCGACTGCGGCTTCGGCATAGTCGAGACGCGGCGCGGAGGAAATTTTTCCGTCACCGGCGCTGCCGATGAAGGCCCCCCCGGCCAGCGCGCCGCCGATAGAGCCGGTGTAATTCTCCGTGTACCAGCCGTTGCGCAGGATCGTATGGCCGATGCCGGAAGCTTTCAACGCCGCTTCCGTCTGCCGGTGCTCTTCGGCGAGGCTGAGCGGTGACGTGTCGGCATGGAGAAGGCTAGTATAGACGATCCGGCTAACCCCGGCCGTTCTGGCGGCATCAATGATGTTTCCGTGTTGCACCACGCGATGGCCGACCTCGCTGGAGGAGATCAGCAGCAGCGTGTCGACCTCGGCCAGAGCTGCTTCCAGTGTTTGCGGTATAGCGTAGTCGGCAGCGCGCACAGCGACGCCGAGATCGGCGGCCTTATCGGGTGAGCGGGCCAGCGCTACGATATCCGTCGATAGGACCTTGGCCTTCAGCTTGTCGATCACGAGGCGGCCGAGATGGCCGGTTGCTCCACTTACGGCGATGATCATTTTGATAACTCCTTGTCGTGCGTTGCTGTCAATCGCATGTATGGCGATGCTAAGGGATAATAAGTACGCACACGAAGGTAAGTTTGATGAAATCGAACATGCTTCCGCACGAAGCTGGTGACGTTGCTGTCGAAAGCCTCTCGGAAAAGATCGAGCGGGGCAACTTGATGGTGGAGGACTGTCCTTCGCGCGAGGTGCTTAAGCACGTGACAAGCCGATGGGGCGTTCTGGTTCTGATCGCCCTGATGCCGGGCACACATCGCTTCAGCGATCTGCGCCGCAAGGTAACAGGCGTCAGCGAACGCATGCTCGCGCAGACGCTGCAATGGCTGGAGAAAGACGGCCTGGTGGACCGCATGGCCTACAAGATCGTGCCGCCGCATGTCGAATATACATTGACACCTTTGGGGCGGGAGGCTGCCACCAGGGTTCGCGATCTGGCGGACTGGATCGAAATCTCGTTTCCGCTGATCTCGCAGCGCTGGAGTGAAAGGCAGCGGGAAGGTTGTTCAATACCACAAGATGGCAGCACCTCAGGCAGAATGAAGGCGAGGCATGACGTCGAACGACCATAACGCGCAGCACAGCGACCAGCACCAACATGACGCTCATCCTCGACCGGAGGATGGGCAACCCGTCTCCTGAATGGAGATCAAACCGTTGACGGCGGCTCATCGGCTGGAGTTCGGCGGACGGACCTTCTGGTTCTGCTCTGCCAATTGCAAGGCTCGCTTCGAGGCGGCGCCCGCCAGATATACCGCCTCAGCAGGTGAAACCCTGTCGCCAAAAAAAGGGGGCATGCATCCAGCCATTCTGCGCATGATCACAGAGAGATGGGGTGATCGAAGCACGGCTGGAAGCGCTCGGGAAAAAATGGGCACCGCGAACACGCCGGATATCCTGAAAGGCTGCGTCAACGCCGCCTTCCGTCGGCGCTTACCATAGTTGCGCATTGAAGCGTTGTACGAGGCGAGTGGCATGAGCCGTCCCATCCTGCATAGGCATTTCCTAGCGATCACTGGCTTCACCCCACTGCAATACCGGAAGGAGCTTCGTTGCAGGCGGCGCACCGCCTGTTGCTTGGCGGCGAACATAATGCCTCTGCCGTCGGCTACGAGCGCGCGTCCCAGTTCCGCCGCGAATATTTACGGCAATTCGGCGCTCCGCCCGCACGGGATGTCCGCCAGTTACGTCGGCGGATTGAGGAGGCTATGGTCAAGTGATTTCCTTATTTTACAGGGGGGGGGGGGAGGAGCGCTTTTGGCCTGTACCGGTTCGGCCGCGTCACTGCATCCGCTTGTCGGTGGCCGCCTGACGGAAGCTGCTAGGCGACATGCCATACCGTCGTGCGAATCGGCGCGCAAAATACCCCGGATCGGCGAATCCGCAGGACCAGGCGATCTCGGCGATCTGCGTCATGCTGCGGTGGTCTACCAGTTTCAAACGCGCGGCTTCCAGGCGCTGGGCCTCGAGTAATGTCAGAAACGTTGTCCTGGCATCGGCAAGTATCTTGTCGAGGTAACGACGTGAGATACCCAGGTCATCTGCGACCTGCTTCGCTGTCAGATCTCTCCGGTCGTACCGATCCCGGATAATCGCGCGGATACGTTTTACCAATTCCGTCTCATGACGTCTTTGCATATGCTCGTGGGGACCCAGAGCAAGAACCAGCAAGCCCGCCATCTGGTCTGCCAGCAGGGCGCGGGGCAGCGGAGCGTTGTCAAGACCATCGGCTGCGATCGCATTCATCATGCTGACCAATGGCAGAACCCACGAACCGCTCGCGTCAACCGCCCGGCCAGCCAAAATAGAAGGCTCGGGCAGCCAGTGTTGCAGCCAGCGATAGTCTATATGAGCCGTCAGGCAATAATGATCGGCCGGGAACAGGATGTCCCAAGGTTGGGCGCAGTCCAGAAGGTACATTGTTCCGGCAGGAAGGTCACAACTCTTGCCGCCTTGCTGCGCATGCGCCACACCGGACCGCAGCAGCATGATGTGAAAATCCCTGTTCCGATCGCGTTCGATCATCGATTGGTTGCGGATAACCCGCTGGGGGCTGACCGTCAGGAAGTTAAGCCCGACCGGCCCCATCTCGTAATGCTGCCAGAGCATTCGATACTGGCCGGACTCGTCGTTTATCCGTGTGCTGCCAATCTCCCGCGAGGTGAGCTCTTCCGTTTCCGCCAAGGCCCGCGAGGTAGAGACTGATGACCACGACCAGTCCGAGCCATTGGAAATCGTCACCATGTGGCAAGTTCCTTCCTCTTTCACACGAGGAAAGCCTCTTGGTGCTACCTCATCCTGCGCAATGGACCTGACCCAGTTTTAATACGCCTTACGGCAGCGGTGCGTCAACGCTGGAAGAAGCAACTCCTCAGTGTAGGGTGCCTTGGCCAGTCTTTGATTCCGGGGCCTGTATGCAGCGTGTGCTCGATCGTCCCGCATATAGTGCTCAAACGTCCTAACCGGTCTTTCAACTGACTATTACCAGTTTCCCAAAGCAACCCTTGCCCTTTGGGAGTAAAATGGTGTCTGAAACATTTGATGTTATTGTCGTCGGCGGCGGTCACAACGGCCTGACCACAGCGGGCTATATTGCTAAGGCGGGTAAATCGGTCCTCGTTCTGGAGGGCAAGCCCTATTTCGGTGGGGGCGTTGCGACGAAGGAGGTAACCGTCCCGGGTTTCAAGCACGATCTGCATTCGTCGGCTCATCTCGGTATTCTCATCAACCCGCTCATCGCCAATGACGAGCTTCAGTTGAAGAGCAAGTACGGCCTGGAATATATCCGTCCCAACGCAGCCTATGCGACGACGTTTACCGATGGCAGCACCCTCATCGGATACAACGATCTCGAGCGCACTCTTGATAACATCGCCTCGACCTGCTCCCGCAGGGACGCCGACGCCTATTACAAGCTGTACCAGGAGAGTTCCGCCTTCGTGCCGATGGCGACCGCACAGATGTTCGTGCCTCCGCCGCCATATGGGGCGTTCATTGCCTTGCTCGATCAGGGGGCGGAAGGTCGCAACATCCTGCACGAACTGGAGAACAGTCCGCTCGGCATTCTGAATGAACGTTTCGAGAGCGATAAACTCAAGATTCACATGATGCGTCTGTTGACCGAACACTTCGTCGATCCCGAGGCAAGAGGTGAAGGTGGTGCTCTGTTCATGTACCCGGCGTTCATCGAGAAATATGGTTTACAGACACCGCGAGGCGGTAGCGGCGCGCTGGTTGATGCGATGGTGCGCCAGTTGAAGGATCACGGAGCAGACCTGCGCACCGATTCCACCGTCGTTAAGGTCCTCACCAGCAATGGCAGGGCGGTTGGCGTGCGTCTTGCGGATGGCGCAGAAATCTTCGCCAAGGAAGCCGTGGTTGGACAGATCCACCCGTTCAATCTGCCGAAGATGCTCGATGAAGGCATTCTCGAAGATCAGACTATGTATGAAATCGATCGCGCGGAAACAGCGCCCTTCTGCTGCGTCACGGCGCACTACGCATTGGACAAGCCGCCGACCTATGCCCATCCGGACATCAATCATGCCTGGCTGCACGGTCTGTGCCCGACATCGCTGGCGGATTACAAGAAAGTGCTGTTTGACGTCCGTAACGGCTACATCCCGACGATTCCCTCGCTGGGCACTATTTCCACGCACGCGGTGGACCCAACCCGTGCACCGGAGGGCAAGTCTACCTTCCTGGTCTGGCGGATCATGCCGTTCAAACTGGCCGACGGTTCTTCCTGGTCTGAACATAAGGCAGAGGTTGAGGAGGAAACGCTGAACCTGGTCGATTCATTCCTGCCGGGACTGAAGGCAAGCGTTATCGGCAAAGCTTTCGACACGCCTGACGACATTGCCGCGTACTCGCCGACCTTCCAGAACGGGGATGTGTCCGGCCTTGCCTCTCCACTGTTTCAAAGTCAGGGGCATCGCCCGACACCGTCATTATCGCAATTCACCGTGCCTGGTGTTGAGGACTTGTACCTGTCAGGTGTGTTCATGCATCCAACCGCAGGTGGCGTCTGCGGTGGCGGCCGGGTTACCGCGGTAAAGCTGTTCGATGACAAGGGCTGGGACTTCGACAAGGTGACGCAATGACGTCACCCGCACCCAATGGCGCTTCAAAAGTGCCCCGCAAGAGTGTCAAGCTGTTCACACTCGACAAGACGATCCTGATGGACGTCGCCTCCGTGGCACCTCATGAGCAAGGTATTCTGATTGAAGGCAAGGTCATGGGCACCATGCCCATGAAAGTCGTCCTCAAGCCCGACGAATTACGAGCCGCTTTGAAGTTCGTAACGCCAGGGCTGATCTGGAAGATCCTGAAGATGCTGTTCAGCCGAGGAAAAAGCAACGCTGGAGGAAAACGATGAAAGCCGCGGTTTTGAACGCAACCGGCAACCGTTTCGAGATCGAGGATATCGACATTGCCGCTCCGATCGGCAGGGAGGTTCTGGTCGAGGTCAAGGCGTCCGGCTTGTGCCATACGGACCTTCATTTTGCCCATAACGACTTCGGCGTCCCTTTGCCTGCCGTCTTCGGTCATGAGCTTGCAGGGATCGTAAAGGCCATTGGGCCGGACGTGCGGGAATTTGCGATCGGCGACCATGTGGCCGCCGCGCTCATTCAATATTGCGGGCATTGCCTCTCCTGCCTGTCGGGCCGCACGTTCCAATGCGACAGTCCTGGAGAATCGCTTCGCGATCCGGCCCTGGGCCAACGCCTCACATATAAGGGTAAGGCAGTTACCCCCGCGTTCGGTACCTCGGCATTTGCCGAGATGTCGCTGGTGCACGAGAACCAGTTGGCGAAGATTCCCAAAGACATTCCATTTCCCCAGGCCTGTATCCTGGGCTGCGGGACGATCACCGGAGCCGGCACCGCTATCAACACGGCAAATGTGCGGCCGGGCGATACGGTTGCCGTGATCGGTGTGGGTGGCGTCGGCCTGAATGCGATATCGGGAGCCAAGCTCGCGGGCGCCACACGGATCATCGCTATCGATCTGCAACCCGCCAAGCTTGAATTGTCCAAGCGGTTCGGCGCTACGGACACCGTCAATTCGGCAGAAACGGACCCTGTCGCTGAAGTCTTGCGCCTGACCGCCGGCGGCGTCGATCACGCTTTCGAAGTGATCGGTCTCAAGGCGACCTCCGAGCAGGCGATTTTGATGACCCGTGTCGGAGGCGGAGCCTATCTGATCGGTGTTCACAAGCCTGGAACAAAGCTTGAAATCCCGCTGATGGAAGCTCTGTTGCCGATGCAGCGCAAGGTACAGGGTGTCATGATGGGGTCGACGAATATCAAGCACGACATTCCGATGTACGCCCAACTCTACCTCGAGGGGCGGCTCAATCTCGACGACCTCGTTTCGCAGGAAATCAACATCTCCCAAATCAACGAGGCTTACGAGGCGCTCAAAGGCGGCACGATCGCCCGCAGCATCATCACCTCATTCTGAGTGCGCAGACCCGCAAGGGCGCGTTGCGCGGCGGCGTTCATGCCGCGAAAGGAAACGCCATGAGTAATCCCGAGACACATTCTCCCGGCATGGAAACCGGTGAGGATGAGATGAAAAACCTCCTCCGGCGTCAGAAGCAGGCCTATCTGTCGGATGGATATCCTGATCTCGCCCTGCGTCTCGATCGCCTTGATCGTCTGGCCTCGCTACTGGCCACAAATAGCGAACATATCGCCAACGCCATTTCGCAAGACTTCGGTAGCCACATCCGCGAAGCCAGCCTTTTTTACGACGTGGTGGCGCTGCTCGAATCGATCAAACACACCAAGGCGCATCTCGCGCACTGGATGGATCCTGAAGTCTATAGCCCGCCCTATCCCGGCACGGCAGCCCATGTAGCGTTCCAGCCGAAAGGCGTCATCGGTGTGGTCAGCCCGTGGAACTTCCCGGTCCAGCTTGCCTTCGGTCCGGTGATCGGTGTCCTCGGCGCGGGCAATCGGGCGATCCTGAAACCGTCGGAATTGACCCCTGTAACCTCCGAGCTCATGCGACAACTGGTTGCCGGCAGCTTTGATGAGCTCGAACTGGCGGTCGTGACGGGTGGACCTGATATCGGTGCTGCTTTCACCGCTCTTCCATTCGATCATCTGGTGTTTACCGGCGGAACGGCGGTGGCTCGGCATGTGGCGCGCGCTGCGGCAGACAATCTGACGCCGCTGACGCTTGAACTGGGCGGAAAGTCGCCGGTGATCATCAGCGGATCGGCGGATTTCGAACTGGCCGTCGGCCGGATCATGGCGGCAAAAACGCTGAATGCCGGGCAAATATGTCTCGCGCCGGATTATGTTTTTGTTCCCCGAGGGCGCGAGGAATCATTTGTCGAAGCCGCCAGTGCCGCGGTCGCAACGATGTTTCCGACGCTGAAACAGAACCCCGATTATACGTCGATCATCAACGAACGCCATTATAATCGCATCACGGGACTGCTGAGCGATGCGAAGGAAAAAGGCGCGACGATCATCGAGATTAATCCGTCCGATGAGGATTTTTCGCAGCAGTCCGCACATCGAGTCCCCCCGACGCTCGTCCTGAATACGACCGCAGAGATGCGGATAAGACATGAGGAAATCTTCGGTCCTGCATTGCCGGTCCTTTCCTACGATCGGATCGATGACGTCATCGATCTGATCAATGCAGATGCCCGACCGCTTGCACTCTACTATTTCGGGCAGGATGCGGAGGAGGAAAAGCATATCCTCGACGCGACGACGTCCGGCGCGGTGACCATCAACGATTGCGTCAGTCATGTTGCGGTGGAGGATTTGCCTTTTGGCGGAATCGGCGACTCCGGCATGGGCAACTACCATGGAAAGTGGGGGTTCCTGAGCTTCAGCCATCCGAAGGCGATCTTTCGGCAAACGGATCGTCAAGAGGGTGACGCGCTGGTGCGTCCACCCTACGGCGAGCCTGTCAGGCAGTTCCTGGAGACGACCATATCAGGGACGTGAGGGCGCTTCGGAGCCTATGCGCGGAGGGAAAAGTCGAGGCCCAAGGCTGTTTCGTATGGCCCTGGACCAACGGCTTCATATCGAGACCTTCGATGTCAGCAGGGAAAGCGGCGGCAATGGTATCGCGCAAGACAATTTCTGCCTCTCCTCACCGTGTTGTCGTCGTCGGCGCAGGCTTCGGCGGGCTCGAGGTCGTCCATCGGCTCAATGGAGCGCCGGTGGACATAACTCTTGTCGATCAGCGCAATCACCATCTTTTCCAGCCGTTGCTTTATCAGGTTGCCACCGCGTCGCTGGCAACATCGGAAATCGCCTGGCCGGTCCGTCATCTTTTGCGCGATCGCTCCGATGTCAGCACACTGCTTGCGAAAGTCGAAGGTATCGACAAGGATCGGCGCCATGTTCTTCTCGATGACGGCTCCTCTGTTGCTTACGACACTCTCGTCCTCGCCACGGGAGCACGCCATGCCTATTTCGGGCATGATGCCTGGGAGAATGTAGCGCCAGGCCTGAAGACGCTGGAGGATGCGACGACGATCCGGCGACGTATTCTGCTGGCATTTGAAAAGGCTGAACGGGAGAGCGATCATCAACGCCGGCAGGCGTTGCAGACCTTCGTCGTGATCGGTGGCGGCGCCACGGGCGTGGAAATGGCGGGAGCAATCGCCGAACTGGCGCACGATACGCTGGTCCGCGATTTCCGATCGATCGACACGCGCATGACGCGGGTGGTTCTGATAGAGGCCGGTGCGCGCATACTTCCGGCTTTCATCGAAGGGCTGGCGCAATACGCCCATCACTCGCTGGAGAAGCTGGGAGTAGAGGTCGTTCTTGGTGAACCCGTCACGGACTGCTCTGCCGACGGGGTGATTTATGGCGGTGAACGGCTTGCCGCCGCAACCATCGTCTGGGCAGCCGGTGTGCAGGCCTCACCCGCGGCGCGGTGGATCGAGACCGAGGCCGATCGTGCCGGGCGCGTCATCGTCGAGGCGGATCTGACCGTCCCCGGCTTTCCCGAAATCTTTGTTATCGGCGACACGGCTGCCGTGCGGGCACCGGATGGCGGCATGGTCCCCGGCATTGCCCCGGCCGCGAAACAGCAGGGCGGCTATGTTGCGGCGTCCATCCGCCGGCGGGTCGCCGGAAAATCAAGTGCGGCTCCCTTCCGCTATCGCCATCAGGGAAGTCTCGCGACGATCGGCAAGCGCCTCGCCATCATCGATTTCGGATGGATCAGACTGCGCGGAGCGCTCGCCTGGTGGCTATGGGGCCTCGCCCACATCTACTTTCTTATCGGGGTTCGCAATCGCATGAGCGTGGCCTGGAGCTGGCTCTGGATCCATGTGCGTAATCAACGCGGCTCCTTGCTGATTACTCAAAATGAGTCGGTGAAACATGACTGCACCAAACCGCCTTCTTCGGTCGAGGGTCTGTCGGATCGCTCCGCATAGCGCGCTTCGAAATGCGATCGCCGTCAGGCACTATGGCGAGGGTCTCGCCAATCGCACATGCCGGTGCCGGTTAGCGGCGTTCAACCCTCTCCATTTTGGAGAATAGCCGGAAAGGTATCATATGAAAGCTGTCCGTATCGGTGAGGCCGGAGGCATAGATGCGCTCGAAATGGTCAATCTTCCCGATCCCGGTCGGCCCGGTTTTGGTGAAATCCGGGTCCGTATCCACGCCAGTTCGCTGAACTACCATGATTATGGCGTGGTTCGATCCCATGCACCGGCCTTTTCCCGCCGCATTCCTCTGTCCGACGGAGCGGGAGAGGTTGAGGCTGTCGGCAAAGGTGTCACGGAGTTTGCCGTTGGGGATGCGGTGGTCTCCACCTTTTTTCCGTTCTGGAGCGATGGTGGGCCGCGTGTCGGGGATTTCGCTACCGTTCCCGGCGATGGCGTAGACGGTTACGCACGCGAGATTGTCCTGCGTCCGGCTACCTGGTTTACCCATTCGCCGCAGGGCTACAGTCATATCGAAGCCGCGACGCTGACGACCGCGGGCGTCACGGCATGGAGGGCTCTTGCGGGAGATGGACGCCTCAAGGCTGGCGACCGTGTTCTCGTGCTCGGGACCGGCGGGGTCTCGATCTTTGCCTTGCAGATCGCCAAGATAATGGGCGCAACCGTCATTGCCACTTCCTCCTCCGACGAGAAGCTGGAGCGGATCCGGGAACTCGGCGCCGATTGCATGATCAACTACAGGACGGTTCCCGATTGGGGCTCGAAAGTGCTCGATCTGACCGATGGGGAAGGCGTGGATCATGTTATCGAGGTTGGCGGCGGCGGCACGCTCAATCAATCCGTGCGGGCCATCAAGGTGGGTGGACATATTTCGCTGATCGGCGTTCTGACCGGAGTTTCCGGCGAGATCAACACCGCAGCCATTCTCGCCCGTCAGGCGGTGGTGCAAGGTCTGATCGTCGGCAGCCGCCGTCAGCAGCAGGATTTCGTGCGGGCGATCGAGGCGACCGGCCTCAAACCTGTGATCGACCGGACATTCACTTTGGATCAGCTTCCGCAAGCCTTTCGCTATCAGGAAAGCGAGGCGCATTTCGGCAAGATCGGCATCGTGATCTGAACGATCAGATCAGATACAAGGCCACTCTCTCGTTTCATTGACCGCCGCGACAAGGTCTGCTTGTTCGAGCCGCCGCGTAGACCGAGGAGGATGGCTCAAGTCCCGCGCCAAAACATTTTCGCTTTGCATCGCATATACCGTCAACGCTCAAGGAGCCGCTTCAGGGCGACGGAAACGACATCAGGGGTCTCGATTGGCGTCATATGTCCGGCATGCTTGACAATCGCGAGTTTTGCTTGCGGGATGAGCGAGGCCATCTCACGGTGGACATCAGGCCGGGTGAGTTGATCATGTAACCCGCAAAGCACCAGCGTCGGCACCTTGATCGTTCGCAGGATGTCGTGACTGTCCGGCCTCGGGATGAGGCTCTGGCGGATGAAGACCTCCGGTCCCAACCGCGCCGTCATTGCGCGGATACGATCCGCCATCGCTTCATTGCCAAGATTTTCCGGCGCGAGATAGCGTTGCAGGAGCTTCTCTCCGAACCCGTGGAAACGACCGGGATTTCGAGCAAGCGATGTGAAAAAGGCTCGCTCCTCGGCACGTTCCGCACTGTCGGGTTTTATTGTCGTGTCAAGCAGCGCCAGATGCGTTATCCGGTCGGGTGCGATTGCCATTATCTGTTGCGCAACGATACCGCCTAGAGAAAAGCCTGCCAGAGCGAAGGTTTTGCCGCCAGCGTCTAGGACAGCATCCGCCATTTCGGCTAGTGTCTCGGCCTGGGTGATATCGGCGACCACAGGTTCGCATGTTTCGGAAAGCGGATCGATCTGATCGCGCCAGAGTGCAGCATCATTCAGAAGGCCGGGAACAAGTACAAGTCGCAAGCTCTTATCCGTGGTGATTGGGATGAGTGGCAGTGCATGCCGCCACTTGATCGAATGGCAAATGATCAAATCTCAACCGCAGCCGGCACGTGCCAGAAGCCCGCTTGGCAGCCTGAACACGATAACAGCCTGCGACGCAAATCTCGAGGTAGTGTCGCGTGTTCATTATTGCGAGGGCTCTGACTGATCCTTCGCTGGGTGGACGCAGTTGCTTATGTTCCGCCGCACCTTGGCGAAGCCGCGATCCGTGGCAATGAAGCGCTCCAGCATCTGCACGATCAGTCTTGCAGGCTCGATGGGCGCACCGCCGTCGGCCAGCAGAGCGCCCGCTGGCAATCGAACTGCCCGCGCCAGAGCGGCTTTCATCGGCCATGTGTCTCTGCCATTTTTCCTGCCGGGGTCGATCGCCAAGGGCGGACGGCCCAGGGATCAGGCTTCCGGTCAGGCTGCTGCGGCGGCTCCATGATTACGCCGGCATCGAGCGCGAGAACGCGCTTGCCGGGGACAGGCGCCTTCTATCACGCCCCCTGGTCGCGCTGAGCACACGCGCGACAGCGAGTTGCAGGCCATGCGACTCGGGTGTTGCTCAACGGGCCGCAGTGCCGATGGTCTCCTCGAATGGCACCGGATCAGAAGCATCGTTTACAAGATGCGCGAGCCCGCCGGTGAAGAGGCAGAGTGGATTGCGGTCGCCCACGTGATGCGGGTGGTCGCCGTGGCCCACCGCATCAGCGAAGGCCCGCGTGCCGCACGAGGCACGGAGACGATCTGGCAGAGCTTGGCGATGGTGAACTCCGCTTTAGGCGAACTGCGCCTTGGAATCGGTCGGCTTATCAAAGATTTCCGCGCTGGCATCGACGGCATGGCATACGATGGCCAAACGATCCCGGAGGTCGAGGGCTCTCCTAGCGATTCACGACACGCCACTTCCGCCGCACCCTTGCAGCATGGCATATCGCCAATCGCCCATTCGGAATCGTGGCCGGCAAGATCCAGTACAAGCACACCTTCATCGCGATGTTCGAAGGTTATTCCGGCACCAGCCCATCGGCCTTTCGGCAGGAGGTCGAACAGGAACAGGCACTTGGGCAACTCGAACATGTGGTGGACTATTACGAAGAGGCTTTGAAGGCGGACTTTCCCCCCTCCAGCCCTGCAGCGGCGCGGCTGCGCGCCGAGTTCACGCGGATCAGGGAGATCTGCAGGGCAGGATCGTAGACCCGGTCAGGTCAACGTGACGCCGGTTGTCAGACGATGAAGAGCGAGGCCCCCAACTGGTCTTCAAGATCGCGGACACGTTGGCTGATGGCCGATTCTTGGATTCCGAGAGCGCTACTGGCCTTACGAAGACTTTCATGTTCAGTCGCTGCCCCGAAATAGCGGAGTTGGCGAAGCTCAGGATGTTCTCTTCGCTTCACCATTCCGTCGTCTCAAGACCTCACATCATCGATGGATAACCCTGTCAGCTCGACCGACAGGTTCCACAGCCGCTCCGCTACGTCGGAATCGGTGGCATAGGCTTTGACGCCGACGAACGGTTCGCCAGCTTTCTCCGCCCGGACGGCGATGTCGCAATCCTCGCAATAGAGACCGCCAAGCCCATCGAGCCGTGACGATGTCGCCGCCCACACCTGCGTCGCCACGCCCTGGGCGGGCGTCTTGAACGTCGGATCGGCCGGATTGCCGTTGGCATCGAGCCAGCCTTCCGCCGTCATCTCTGTCTGCGTCAGGTGACGCTGGAGCGGCGTGAAGATCTTGCCGGGATGGAGCGAGAAGGCGCGGATGCCGCGATCCCGGCCGATCCGGTCGAGGTGGACCACGAACAGGGCATTCGCCGTCTTCGACTGTCCATAGGCCAGCCACTTGTCATAGCCCCCCGTGAACTGCACGTTGTCCCAGCGCATCGGCGAGGCGTGATGGCCGGCAGAGGAGACGGAAACCACCCGCGCGCCGCCTTCCAGCAACGGCCAGAGCCGGTTCGTCAGCGCGAAGTGCCCCAGATGGTTGGTAGCCAACTGCGCTTCCCATCCCGGCCCGACCCGCGTCTCAGGGCAGGCCATGATGCCGGCATTGTTGATGAGCATGTCGATGTGATGCCCGGACGCGAGGATACGCCTGGCGAACAGATCGACACTGGCGAGGTCACCGAGATCAAGCGCATCCACCGTCACGCCCGGAATATCGCGCGTCGCCATTCGTGCCACTTCCGGGTTCCGCGCCCCGACGATCACCTGCGCGCCGGCCGCCGCCAGCGCCTTCGTCGTTTCCAGCCCGAGGCCGGAATGACCGCCGGTGACGATCGCGCGCTTGCCGGTCAGGTCCATGCCGGCGAGCACATCGGATGCCGTTGTGCGGGCGCCGAAGCCTGAATCCAAAGGGTGTTGGTGGTCTGTCATGTCGCTTCTCCGAGGTCGGGACGCTCGCGCTTGATGCGGGCGCTGGCACTATGGAGAGGATGAGCGATGGCCGCCGAACGATCCATGCTGTATAGTCCGATTATCTTTCGCGATAATACGGATTGGCCGCTTTGGACCCCTTGTCGGATGTTCTTTCCCTGTTGAGACCCAAGACGGCGATCAGCGCCGGTCTCGATGCCGGCGGCGAATGGGCGATCCGGTTCCCCGCCCATGACGGCATCAAGTTCAATACCGTGATGCGAGGCGCCTGCTGGGTCAGTGTGGAAGGAGAAGCCGAACGGATTCGGATCGAAGCCGGAGACTGTTTTCTCCTGACCCGTGGCCGACCGTTCCTGTTCGCCACGGACAACCCGTCGCTGCCCATCGACTCCGCGTCGATCTACGATCACGCAATCGACGGCATCGCGACCTGCAACGGCGGCGGCGATTTCTTCCTGATCGGCGGGCGATTTTCGTTCGAGGGCGATCACGCCGGGCTGCTGTTCGGCGCGCTTCCCGCCATCGTCCATATCCGCGATGCCTCTAGCCAGGCGGCGGTGCTCCGCTGGGCGCTGGAACAACTGGCGCTGGAACTGAAACAGGGATCGCCCGGCGGCGCGTTGATGGCCGATCATCTCGCGCAGATCATGCTGCTTCAGGTGCTGCGGCTCTGGCTCGCCTCCGGCAAGCAATCCGGCTGGCTGGGCGCGCTGGCCGATCAGAGATTGACCCGCGCGCTCGGCGCGATGCACGCCGAGCCGCAACGCCGCTGGACGCTGGTGGAGCTTGCCGGTCTCGCCGGCATGTCGCGCACCACCTTCGCCGAACGCTTCCGCGATGTCGTCGGGCAGACGCCGCTCGACTATCTGTCGGGCTGGCGGATGCGGCTCGGCGTGCATAGTGTGGCCACCATCGGCTTTTCGGTCGGCTATGAATCGGAAGCCGCGTTCAGCACCGCCTTCCGCCGCGTCATGGGCCGCACCCCGATGCAGCACCGGTGCATGGTCATGGCTTGACCTTCTCCGCCACATTACATTTTCCCATTGTCGATAGCCAACCGGCTCTGTGCGGGACTGCCCGCCTGATTTCGCTCGACTACGATCAGATGATCGCCATCGCCACCGCCAGTCCGGCCACCATGGCCGCCAGCAACGGAATTGCCGACAGGCCTAGCCCGGCCGAGAGGGGGCGGCGCTCATCCCCGCACCGATGGCATTGCCGAGATTGAAGGCGCTGATGTTAAGCCTGGAAGCAAGGTTCGGAGCTGAGCTGGCGGCTTCGACCACTATCGCTTGTGTGATCGCGCAGACGGCGAAAGCGAGGACTCCCCACATAGTGACGATCGCGGTCGCGGACCATGGTGTCCCGCCCAGTGCGGCAAAGATCAGCCGTACCGTCGCGACACCGATCAGCACCGCGACGAGGCTGGGTCCCGCCCGCCATTCGGTAAGACGTGCCCCGAGATAATTTTTACCCGTCAGGCCAATGCCAGCCGCCAGCAGAACATAGCCAACACCGCCGTCCGGCACACCGCCGAGGTTCGTCAGGATTGGCGCGATAAAGGTGAAGAAGCCGAACATGCTATTCGAGGCCAGCGTGCTGACAGCCTGCCGCGGGATAGGCCCGCACATAGCAGGCATCACTGTGCGGCAGATCGAGCGCGAAGAAGTAAGCCTTCTGCAGGGCGTCGCCGATCTCCACCAGAGCTTCCCGAAATCGGCCTGCGCATCTCCTGCCGGGTGTGCCAGCGGCACGAACATCTCCCGGCTGCGCTGCTCGCGCTTCCGGATGTAATCCTTGGTGATCGCATAGCCGCCGGTGAAACCATGCTCGGTGCGCAAATGGTCGAATACCCGCTTCGCCCTATGGCGCTGCTTGCACGGGACGCCGGGGTCACCCTCAAGCCATCATCGATGATCGCCGCAAATCCGTCCAGCTTCGGGCGCTGCGGTACAGTCTGACGCCGGTAACCCTGCGGCGATGAAAACGACAGCATCTCGCGCACCGTATCGCGCGACGCATTGCAACGCTTCGCCGCCGCCCGCTGGCTCATGCCATCCGCGCAAGCCAAACGTACCTTCAGATAATGTTCCACGCTGCAGATCCTTACCTCCCTGACTTGGCAGAAGGGCTTCAAGGTGGACGACTTTTATGCCGCCCGCAGCGGGACTATCCCGCCGCTAGCGTGGTTGAATATTGCTCCGCCGTTCTCAGGATTTTCAGGCGGCTTCCCCTGGACGCCACGCTAAGTCGCAGAAAAGATGCATCGGACGACATCCCGCATCAGTTCCAGATCGATTTGCTTGTCCAGATCCGGATTTCGCAATGCGCGTACGGACAAGCCTTCCATGAGTGCTGCTGCCAGTTCCATGCGTGCTTCAAGCTTTGGATCAGTGGCATCGAAGATTCTCTGGTGGGCTGCCTTGATTTCGGCATTGTGGCGATGGACGACCTCCGCAATCGCGGGATTACGCGCCGCTTCCGCCAAAATCTCCATTTTCAACGCTGCGCGAGAGATGTCCTTATTCATCTCCACGCTGCGCTCCGTTCCGTTCGCAAAGGCAGCAATAGCATCCTCGGGATTTGCTGCGTCGCGCATGCCGGCCAGAAGCAGTTCCACTTCGTCGCGCTCGCGCTCGACTATCCCCGCGATGATGTCCTCCTTGCTCTTGAAATAATGATAGATGTGGCCGGTGCTCATACCCGCTGCGGCGGAAATCTGGGCCATACTGGTGCCGTGGAAGCCCTTTTCGCGGAAACACATACTCGCAGCCTCGAGGACCTGCGCACGCCGACGCTGAGCGTTCATACTGTCATCACCCCTTTGGGCCGTTCTGGGCATTACCTGTCTCCTGTTTCCTCTCCGGCTGCATAGCGCGCTTGCAACCACGGAACATTATAGTTGATTGGTTTGGTCGTTCAATCTAAACATTTTCCGAGTCGCGTTTCGCCCGTCGGGTTGCAAGCGCGATTTGTTTTTTGCGATAGACTAGGTCGATCATTCGACCTAATATTGGAGTTGCGATTTATGGCGATAGTGGGGGGCAAGGCGATCCCGATGGCAGCGATGGTTGCGTCCTGTCTCCTCTTGGCGGCATGTCAAAGGGAACAGGCGTCGCCGCCGCCGGCTACTCCGGAAGTCTCGGTCATTACGCTGCGTCCCGAAGATGTGACATTCTCGACCGAATTGCCGGGCCGAACGACTCCTTACCGCGTGGCCGAAGTGCGTCCGCAGGTCGGTGGCATTCTCTTGCAGCGATTGTTCGAGGAAGGCAGCTTCGTCAAAGCCGGCCAGCCGCTCTATCAGGTTAATCCCGCGCCCTATCGGGCAACGCTCGAAAGAGCGCAGGCGAGCCTGTCTTCCGCCCAGTTGCTCTCGGAACGCTATGACCGCCTTATCAAGGACAACGCGATCAGCCAGCAGGATCGCGATGATGCCCGCGCGCAATATCTCGCAGCTCGCGCCGCTGTCCATTCGGCGCAGATCGACATGGGCTTCACGCGGATCAGCGCGCCCATCTCAGGCCGGATCGGTCGATCGGCCTTCACCCAGGGCGCTTTGGTAACGGCCAGTCAACCGGACGCACTCGCCACCATCCAGCAACTCGATCCCATCTATGTGGATATCGTCCAGCCTTCCACGGCGTTGCTGACGCTGAGGGAGGATTTTGCGAGCGGCCGTCTGAAGGCGGGCGGGGATGGGCAAGCGGAGGTTCGCCTGATCCTTGAGAATGGCAAATCCTATCCCCAGCCGGGCCGGCTCAAATTCTCCGAGGTGAGCGTCGACCAGGGCACGGGCGCAGTGACGCTCCGCGCGCAATTTCCCAATCCTGACGGCGTTTTGCTGCCGGGCATGTTCGTGCGCGCTCTACTGCCGCAGGGTATGCGCAGCAATGCGTTGCTCGTGCCCCAACGCGCCGTCACCCGCGATCAGAGCGGGCAGGCCAGCGTGATGATCGTCGACAAGGCGGGCAAGGCGCAGCAGCGCAAGGTCAGCGTCGAGAGGAGCGTCGGATCGCGCTCGCTCATAAGCGCGGGCCTGGCCGCGGGTGACAGGGTGGTCGTCGATGGCGGCCAGAACGTCCAGCCCGGCGCCATGGTGAAGACCGTGGCTGCCGCGAAGTAGGAGCACGAAAGCCATGTCGCGCTTCTTCATCGACCGGCCGATCTTCGCCTGGGTCATCGCCATCGTCATCATGCTGGCGGGCGTACTCGCCATCCGGGCGCTGCCGATCAACCAATATCCCAACATCGCGCCGCCCGCGATCCAGATCAGCGGCACCTATCCCGGCGCATCGGCGCAGACGGTGCAGGATACCGTCGTGCAGGTGGTGGAGCAGCAGCTCAACGGTCTCGACAACCTGCGCTATATCAAGTCGGAGAGCAACGCAGACGGCAGCTTCGCGATTACCGCGACTTTCGAACAGGGAACCGACCCCGACATCGCGCAGGTCCAGGTGCAGAACAAGCTGTCGCTGGCGACGCCGCTCGTGCCCGCAGAAGTACAGGCGCAGGGGATGCGCGTTGCGAAATTCCAGATCAACTTCCTGGTCGTCGTAGGGCTTGTATCGACCGACGGCAGGATGAGCGCCTATGATCTGGGCGACTTCATCGTTTCCAAATTGCAAGACCCGCTGGCGCGGACTCCCGGCGTCGGCGACTTCATGGTCCTGGGGTCGCAGAATGCGATGCGTATCTGGCTCGATCCCACGAAGCTGACCAGCTTCGGCCTGACCCCGACCGATGTCAGCGCCGCGATCAAGTCCCAGAATGTTCAGGTCTCGTCCGGTCAGCTCGCGGGCCTGCCGACGACCAAGGGCGTAGAACTCAACGCGACGGTGATCGGCAAGACCCGGTATCAGACGCCGGAGCAGTTCCGGAATATCCTCCTGAAGGTGAACGCGGACGGCTCGCAGGTGCGGTTGCGTGACGTCGCCGAGGTAAAGCTTGGCGCCGAGCAATTCTCGATCCAGGCAAATTACAATGCCAATCAACCGGCGGCCGGTATCGCGCTGCGCCTCGCCACCGGGGCCAACGCGCTCCAGACCATCGAGGCGGTACGTGCGAGGCTCAAGGATCTGGAGCCGACCTTCCCCAAGGGCGTGAAGATCGTCTATCCTTATGACACCGAGCCGGTGATCAGCCATTCGATCGAGGGCGTGGTCCACACGCTGCTGGAAGCGATCGTGCTGGTCTTTGCGGTGATGTTCCTGTTCCTCCAGAACTGGCGAGCCACTCTGATCCCGACACTGGCGGTACCGGTGGTGCTTCTCGGCACGTTCGGGGTGATGGCGGCGTTCGGCTTCACCATCAACATCCTGACAATGTTCGGGCTGGTACTGGCGATCGGCCTGTTGGTCGATGACGCGATCGTGGTGGTGGAGAATGTCGAACGGCTGATGACCGAGGAGGGGCTGTCTCCGCTGGAGGCTAGCCGCAAGTCCATGGAGCAAATCAGCGGCGCCCTGGTCGGTATCGCGCTGGTGCTTTCGGCGGTGTTCGTGCCGATGGCGTTCTTCGGCGGCTCCACGGGCGTCATCTATCGCCAGTTCTCGATCACGATCGTCTCAGCGATGGCATTGTCAGTGCTGGTCGCGCTGATCTTCACACCAGCCCTGTGCGCGACGATCCTGCAGCCGATTTCCCACGATCATCACGAGAAGAAGGGGTTTTTCGGCTGGTTCAACCGCTGGTTCGACCGTTCGGCCGGGCGATACGAACGCGGCGTCAGCCGCCTGCTGGGCGCGCGCAAGCGCGGCATGATCGCCTTTGGCCTGATCGTGGCGCTGCTCGTGGTTCTGTTCCCGATGATGCGCAGTTCGTTCCTGCCCGACGAAGATCAGGGCATGGCGCTGATCCAGGTGCAGATGCCGCCCAATGCCAGTTCTGAACGGACGCAGCATGTGCTGGGTCAGGTTGCCAACTTCCTCCTCAAATCCGAGGGCGACGCGGTACAGGCCGTCATGACCGTGTCGGGCTTTAACTTTGCGGGCCGCGGGCAGGGGTCCGGCCTTGCCTTCGTGCAGCTCAAGCCATGGAATGACCGCACCACCAGCGCCTTCGATATCGTGGGCCGGACGATGCAGCATTTCGCGGGGCTGAAGGAAGGCACCGTCATCGCTTTCGCGCCGCCCGCCGTTCAGGAACTGGGCAATGCGACCGGGTTCGATCTGTTCCTGCAGGATAACGGCGGTGGCGATCACGCGCGGTTGATGCAGGCGCGCAACCAGTTTCTGGGCATGGCGGCGAAAAACCCCGCGCTGCAACTGGTCCGCCCCAACGGCATGAACGACGAACCGCAATATCAGATCGAGATCGACGACGAGAAGGTGCGCGCGCTCGGTCTCAGCCTGGACGACGTGAACAACACGATGTCGGCCGCCTGGGGCTCGTCCTATGTCAACGACTTCATCGACAACGGCCGCGTCAAACGCGTTTATATCCAGGGCATTCCCGAATCCCGGATATCTCCTGAGGATTTCGGCAAATGGTATGTGCGTAACGACAAGGGCGAGATGGTCTCGTTCGATGCGTTCGCGACAGGCAAATGGGTTTACGGCTCACCCCGGCTGGAACGGTATAACGGCGTCCCGGCGGTCGAGATTCTTGGCGAGCCGGCGCCGGGCAAAAGTTCCGGCCAGGCGATGGCGGCAGTGCAGGAAATCGCTGCCAAGCTGCCCCCAGGCATCAGCGTCGCCTGGACCGGCCTCTCCTATGAGGAACGGCTGTCGGGATCGCAGGCTCCTGCGCTCTATGCCCTGTCACTGCTGATCGTGTTCCTCTGCCTTGCGGCGCTGTACGAAAGCTGGTCGATTCCCTTCTCGGTCATGCTGGTCGTGCCGCTGGGCGTGATCGGCACGGTGATCGCGACGCTGGCGCGTGGCCTGAGCAATGACGTGTTCTTCCAGGTCGGGCTGCTGACGACGATTGGCTTGTCGGCGAAGAACGCGATCCTGATCGTGGAATTCGCGCGCGATCTGGTCGAACGGGACGGCAAGCCGCTGATGGAGGCCGCGATAGAGGCCGCCCGCCTGCGCCTGCGGCCGATCATCATGACCTCGCTGGCCTTTACCGTGGGCGTGCTGCCTCTCGCGGTCGCGTCGGGCGCCAGCGCGGGCAGCAAGCACGCGATCGGAACCGGCGTCGTCGGCGGTATGATCACCGCGACGATCCTCGCCATCTTCTTCGTGCCGCTGTTCTTCGTCGTCGTGATGAGCTTCTTCTCTAAGAAGAAAGGCGAGACGCCCGAACAGTCCACCGGGGAGATCGCTCATGATTGACAGCACACTGCCCGTCGCGCGGGCTTCCTCACCCAGTAACCAGATGATCCGTCGCGCTTCATCGGAGGCAAACAATATGGCCAGCCAGACAGTCGCACGCCGGGACTGGTCACCCGATGCGGGTTGCGGATCGGCCGCCCCGAGCGGCGGCCAACCCGGAGATGTGAGCCATCACTCCCCGGGCGGGTTGCAGTCCGGCATCTTGTCCCAACGCGCCGGGCTGCAACCCCTTGGCCGAACGCCGTTGCATCGAAAGGCACTCTTCAGGGGGCGAAGGTTGTTCCTGTGCGGCATCGTTGCTTTTCTTGGTGGCTGCACGCTGGCGCCAAAATATGAACGGCCTGCAGCACCTGTGGCGCCCATCTATCCGAACGGTCTGGCCTCTTCGGGCCAATCCGCTGCGGAGATCGAATGGCAGCAGATGTTCGTCGACACAAAGTTGCGCACGGTCATCCGCATGGCCCTGGAGAATAACCGCGACCTTCGGGTAGCGGCCCTCAATATCGAAAAGGCGCGGGCACAGTATCGCATTCAGCGTGCCGCCCTGATCCCCGATATCAATGTCACCGCAAGCGGCACTGAGCAGCGCCAGCCCGGCGGCCTCGCTTTCTTCGACAGTTCCTACAGTCTGGGCGTCGGGGTTAGTGCCTATGAACTCGATCTGTTCGGCCGCGTGCGCAGCCTGAAGGATGCGGCGCTCCAAAGCTATCTGTCGACTGTGGAAACCCGGCGCGCGACCCACATCAGCCTGGTTGCCGAGGTGGCAAGCGCCTATGTCACGCTTGCAGCCGATGAGGAGCTTCTCCGCCTGGCAGACGACACGCTGCGCACGAGGCAGCAAGCCTATGACATCCAGAACAAGCGCTACGCTGCGGGTACATCGTCACTTCTTGAACTGCGCCAGGCGGACGGGGAACTGGAAGATGCAAGATCAACGGCCCTGGCTGCGACCAGTCAGGTTGCCCTCGATCGCAATGCTCTTGAACTGCTGGTGGGGTCGCCGCTTGCGCCTGACCTGTTGCCGGTGGCGGGGGCTACGACCGCGATGCTCGGCCGCGATGACCTGCCTGCCGGCTTGCCGTCCGACCTGTTGCGCAACAGGCCCGACATATTGGCGGCCGAACATGATCTGATGGGCGCCAACGCGAATATCGGTGCGGCGCGAGCGGCCTTCTTCCCCAGCATCAGCCTTACCGGCAGCGTTGGGCGGGCGAGCCTGGAACTCAAGGATCTGTTCGACGGAGGCAATCACACATGGAGCTTCAGCCCGCAGATCAATCTCCCGATTTTCACCGGTGGTCGGCTTAAAGCCGATCTCGACGTGTCAAAGGCCAATCGAGATATCGCCGTCGCGCAATATGAAAAGTCGATCCAGACGGCATTTCGCGAAGTCGCCGATGCGCTTGCCCAACGCGCCGTCATGGACGCCCGGCTTGAAGCACAACGCAGACGAAGCGACGCCGCCGGGATATCGAATGACCTTGTGCAGCGCCGCTACCGTGAAAAAGTCGCAGGATATCTTGAGGTACTCGATGCCCAGCGGACAGCCTATGTGGCACGACAATCGTTCATCCAGACCGATCTGGCGCGGCAGATGAATCTTATCACTCTTTACAAAGTGCTGGGAGGCGGATGGGATCCAGGCCTTTCCAATCGCCCTGACCCCAACACATCCGCCAAGCACACTGGGTGATCTACAATGGCAGCGCGGCATATCCGGACGAAGGCCGTCAACCGCCAGCCCCCAGAGCGCGGCGCGCGCCGTGAAGCAAGACGGGCTCAGCTTGTCGCTGCAGCCCGCATCGCTTTCCTTGCGAAAGGCTTTGCTGCCACGACGATCGAGGATATTCTGCGATTGACGGAAACGTCGCCGGCGACGCTCTATGCTCACTTTACCAGCAAATTTGCCCTCTTCGAAGCGGTGGTGCAGGATGAAGCGCAGCGCATTTGGAACCGGATTCTCACTGTTCTGCCGGCGGAAATATACCTGCCGGTACCTCTAGGGTCCTTCATTGCGACGGTGCTGAATATTGTCGCCGATGAGGAGATGATTGGCTTCTTGCGCCTCGTGATTGCCGAGTATCGGCAATATCCCAGCATCGAAGCGATTTTCCGTAAGACCGGTCCGCGCGTTCAATCTGTCATTTCCAGGCATTTCCAGCATTGCGAAGAACTGGTGGGGCTATCTCCTGAAAATGCCGCAGCGATAGCCGGCATATTCTTGTCGAGCATCGCCAATGTACAACTTTCCCTGCTTACCGGGTTTGTAGATCCGGAGGAATTGCCGGCGCTTACGGATCGAATAGCACGAGATATCCGCGCAATCATCGACTTTGGCAATGCGCCATACATGCAGGGTGGTCAGAAGTAAGCATGCGCCGCAGGGTCCGATCTTCGAAACTGGACGGCCATGTCACCGTGCAAAGGCGCCACAGCGCCAAGCGAGAGGCACGCCGGCAACGGTTGATCGACGCTGCAAGGAGCGCCTTTTTGACCAAGGGCTTTGACGCGACAACGATCGATGACATCGTGAGCGTCTCTGGCGGTTCACGCGGTACGCTTTACATCTATTTTGGCGGCAAGCCGGCCCTTTACGAAGCTGTCGTCAAACGAGAAGCAGTGCGTCTCGTAGAAACGCTGTCCGCTGCTCTTAGTGATGCGTCCGAGCTGAGTTCATTCCTGACGGCAGTCATGGACGTCGCGACCGGAGAAAAGGCGATTGCGCTCCTCCGTCTCGTGATCGTCCGATGCGAACAGCATCATGCTATCCCGGATATCTTTCGCCAGACGATACCGATTTTGGAAACTCTCACCGTCAACCATTTATGGGCATGTGTCGATTTTCCTCAGTTGCCCGAGCCTATGCGCCATGCCCTCGCCGACGCGCTCTTGATGGGCATCGCACAGGCCCAATTGTCCAAACTCACCGGCATTGCCGGGCAGGGTGACGAGGCCGTGCTCTCGCGCCAGGTCATCCGACATCTTACCGCGCTCATCGCTGCTTTCGAGCGCGCCACGACTGACCGGGAACGACGGGAATGAACAAGCATCAGATACATGGAAACTGGAAGATCATTTCGGGGAAAATCCAGCGGATCTGGGCCGAAAGTCTGGGAGATTATCGCGCCGCCATGCACGGCAATCTGCGCGAAATCGCCGGCCAGATCCAGAAAGAGTTCGGCCTGGCGCGGGAGGAGGCGGAGCAGGCGATCGAGAAATGGCGCGAGCAGGAACTTCCGACGGCCTTGCTGAAGGAACAATGGGATCGTTTCGACCTGGCGATGAGGGATCAGTGGGATGTCCTGCGCATCCGGCGCAAATTGCTCAGTCACGAACTGGAGGACAAACGGCAACTCGTCATCGGCCATGCAGAAGAGCTCGTGAACCGGTTCGCTGCGCATTATAAAATTTCCGAGGATGATGCCGCCCGGCAGGTCAATGACTGGTTGACCATCGCGCGAAGCTGGCTCGCTCATCCTTCACTAAATAATCTGCGCAAACCGGAGGAGAAGCTGTGATGAACACTGTCGAATTTCCCCGCAGAAAGCGTGTCAATCGCAACGACTGGATCTGGATGCTCCTGCATTCGCTGGCCGTCATCGCGATTGGCATCCTCGCTTTGGTTTTTCCGTTTCCGGCCAGTCTCTCCGTAGGGATTCTGCTGGCAATGACGCTTATGGCCTATGGTATATTGCTCGTGATCGCTGCCTTTGTGCGTCGTAAGCCCGACTGGGGCGATATCCTTCTGGGGTTTCTTGGTCTGCTCGTTGGTAGCGTGACGTTGACCATGCCGCTCACGGCTGCCGTGAGCCTGATGTGGATGATGGGAGCCTGGTTCGTCGTTTCTGCAATCTTTGGCCTTGTCGGCGCCTTTCGCGCAAAGGATCGGCAGGTATGGCTCTTTCTAAGCGCTTTGCTGGATCTTGTTTTCGGCGCGATCCTGCTTTTCGCCGATCCGCTAAGCGCGCTCGCCTATGCCGCGTTTCTTCTGGGCTTCAGCCTGCTCTTTCGCGGTTCCTTCCTGCTGGTCACAGCCTTCAGAGTGCGTGCTCTTCACCGATGATACGACGCACACCTGAACATCTGGAAAGTCGGATATCACTATGAAGCACCGTGTCGTCATCGTCGGCGGTGGCGTGGCCGGCCTCGACCTGGCTGGACAGCTGGCTCGAAGCAAGCAGCCAGAACTGGATGTCACGCTGATCGATCGTGAGTCGGCCCATGTGTGGAAGCCGATGCTCCACACGATTGCCGCCGGCACGGCAGATACCTTCCCGAACCAGACGGCTTATCTTGTGCAAGCACGCAGACGTGGATTTCGGTTTGAGCCGGGCGAAGTGGTGGGGGTCGATCGGCAGTCTCATGAGGTCGAGATTGCGCTGATGGTAGATGGTGAAGGCTGCGAACTCGTTCCCGCCCGCAAAATTGCATACGACACCCTTGTCCTGGCGGCGGGCAGCCGCGCCAATGATTTCGGCACGCCCGGCGCGTCGGAGCATTGCATGACGATCGATTCTCGCCATGAGGCAATCGCGTGCAACGATCATCTGCGAATACTGATGCTCAAGGCGATTGCGTCGGGAAACACTCTCTCAATTGCGATCGTCGGCGCGGGCGCTACTGGCGTCGAACTGGCCTCCGAACTGATCCGGTTGGCCGATATCCTGGAGCAACATGGGGCGAGCGGCCTGCGGAAGGGCCTGAAGATAAGTTTGATCGAGTCGCAATCCCGTATTTTAGGCCCCTTTCCCGACAAGATTGCCGCCGCTGCGTCTGAGGTGCTTGAGGATCTGGGAATTGATGTTCTCACCCATGCGCCGGTGCAGTCGGCGGATGCGCAGGGGTTCGTGCTAGCCGATGGGCGGCGGATCGATGCCGAACTGAGGATCTGGGCAGCGGGCGTGCGTGCTCCCGAGTTTATCGCCGGTATCGAGGGCCTGGAGCACAGCCGGCTGGGGCAGGTGGTCGTCGGGCCAACGCTGATGTCGGCCCAGGATCCGGCAATCTTCGCCCTGGGTGACTGCGCGAGTCTCACATTGCCTGACCGGACCAGTCCATTGCCGACGACCGCACAGGCCGCCTATCAGCAGAGCTTCTATCTCGGGCGCCAGCTTCCCAGAATGCTGAACGACTATCCGGTCCCGGCATTTCGCTATCACGACTTCGGATCGCTGGTGTCGCTCGGGGGATATGACGCCTATGGCACCCTGGGACGGTTCGGTCTGTTTCGGGGCGGTTTCCTCAAAGGTCGGGTGGCCCAACTCGGCCATGCGCTTCTTTACAGGCGACATCAGGCACGACTCTATGGGCCTGTCCGGGGAAGCCTGCTCTGGCTCGCGGATTGCGTCGGCGGAGCGATCAGACCAACGCAGAGACTGGGCTGACATGATGAAGTTCCTGCCTGGATCCTATGCCGTGTTGCTTGCCCTGCCGAGCCCGGTCGCCGCCCGCTCTCCAGTCGAAGTCCTGCTGACGGGGGCCCTCGAGACCGACGCCGGTGCGCGATCGGTCGTCGAACTTCGCATACTCAATTCAGGCGGATCGACGGAGCAGATGATCCTTCCCGACCGTATTGAGGCCCGGCTCGAAGACGCTGGCAGTGTGCGCAACATATGGCTCACACGAGCCGACGCTACCGCTTCAGAATTGATGGTGCCGGCCTCAGGCTTTGCGCTGGCACTTTATCAGATCGAAGCGCACGAGGCCTCGGCGGGATCATTATTGTCAATTCCTGCCTGGTCGACTCCGACCGTAAGATTGCATGATGCCACCTCAGCGCGATTTGCGGCCACAGGCGAATCGGCACCCACCGTAAGGAAGACCGAGATCGTTGCAGCCAATTCGCCTGTCGACAGGCGGTCGGGCAACGCATTCATCGATAATCTCGCGCCCTATGAGCCTATCTACGGCGTTTATGGGCCAGGTACCAACAGCGAGGCGCGGCTTCAGATAAGTTTCAAATATCGCCTGTTCGGCATGAAGAGCGGGGAAGGAGAGAGGACCT
Organism: Sphingobium sp. CCH11-B1; assembly: GCF_001556865.1. Lineage (GTDB taxonomy): Bacteria > Pseudomonadota > Alphaproteobacteria > Sphingomonadales > Sphingomonadaceae > Sphingobium. Next base: position 67,940 of record NZ_LSJY01000078.1, read on the forward strand.
CCTGGCGCAACGGCTTGCATTTCGCCTATACGCAGCGGATGTTCTGGGATCTTGGGGCGAATTCTTCGCCGTTCCGAAATATCGATTTTCAGCCGGAACTGATCTACACCACGCCGTCGCGTGTGTTGACGAGCGGCGTCTCGATCGTAGGACAGGCCGGTATCCGACACGAATCCAATGGCCGCGATGGCCTGGATTCCCGGTGCATCAACAGCCTTTATGTCATGCCGATGGCTGCGCTGCCCCTGGCCGGTGACTACGACCTTGTCGTTGCACCCAGGCTTTCTCTCTATGTCGGTGACAAGTCAGACAATCCCGACATCGTCCGCTACCGCGGTCACGCCGGATTGTTCATGGAGGTCGGGGATAACGAAGGACTGCGTCTTTCGACCTCCACCAGGTTCAACTTCGGGTCAGGGAAGGGGGCGATAAACGCCGACCTCTCCTATCCGCTGCCCCGGCTCCTGGGCGGAGGGCCGGACGTCTACCTCTTTGCCCAGTCTTTCCATGGCTATGGCGAGAATCTTCTCGACTATAATCGTCGGACCAGCCGGCTGCGCATTGGAATCGCCCTTGTACGCTGAAAGGAGCGCGTCGTCGGGAAGTATCTACGCTACCCCGATTTCACCCTCCTCTTGCCGGGCTGCTTATGCCTCAAGCCAGTGGATCGCAAAGAAAGCATCTGACGCGTATCGACCAGTAGCGACGGCGCGGCACCAACCCGGTCCTGATTGCCTACGCCGGAGCCGACATAGGCAGTCACCATTTGCTCGATATAGTATTCGGGCAGGGCCTCATGAACGGGATCGCCGGTCTCAAACCTTCCATGAACCGCCATTGGGTGCCGTTCGCGCCGGCAAACGGCACCTCGCGCCAGGTGATCCGCTTGGTTGATATGTTGGCGAGATCGTTGGCATGGTGGACCAGCGTCACGGTGTCCCACGGCGCCCCACCATAAGAACGCGACCGCCGATTTCGACCAAACTTAACGAGGGTGTGTTCCGACCGAACCTATAGTCGAGCCGGTGGTCAGCCGTGATCCAGTCGGCCAGCCTGCCGATCGCCGCCACGGATGCACCGGGGTTGGCGCTCCCCCGCGCACCCGACAAAGTCCCGACGAACTCGGCGATGATGTCGTTCATCCCTGCCGCGCGCGACGATTGCTGGTCAAACCCCGGTACATCATCGCGCCATTCTGGGAGGACATGGCCAGGCTCGTCCAGCAGGTCGGCATGCACGCTGACCCAACTCGTATAGACAAGCATCGTCCCTGGTGGGAGGCACGACATTGAGGAGGGCATTCGACAGGGCGTCCGGGCCGCTGAGAAGCGGTCCAACCTTGCTCATCGCCGCGTGGACCATAACGGTATCGCCCGCCCGCAATCCTATACGAGCCAGGTCGTCGCGCAATGATGCGCGGGTCCGGAAATCGGGCACATTGTTGCCCGTCAATCCTCCTGATGCTTCATTCCAGCTGAAAACCGAGGCGCGGCTTCAATCTACCACCATCTTTCAGCCAAACCGGGTGAGACGGCAAAGTCTGCGATACCGGAAACACATGGCGTAGCCCTATTGTCATACGTATCAGTTCGCATTGCCGCCCGCCCCACGTACCGCTGGATCGCTCCACCCGCCGCCCAGTGCCAGAAAGAGCCGGATCCGATCGGTTGCGATCGTCGTTTCAGAAGCTGCAAGTGCTGCTTCGGCCTGTGCGAGCGTCCGTTGCGCATCAAGGGTTTCGAGACCGGAGGCCAGCCCGCCACGCGCCAGCCGTTGCTGGAGGACCAGGGCTTTGCGGCTTTCGTCGCGCGCCGTCGTGAGGCGCACATTCTCCTCGATGTCGCGGGCGTAGGTTGCCAGCGCCGTCTCTGTTTCGCGCAAGGCTCCCAGCACCCGTCCGTCGAACGTTGCGAGCGCGGCGCGACTGGTTGCATTCGCCTGTTCAATCCGCGTGCGCGCCACGCGCCGGTTGGGGAAGCTCCACGAGATGAGCGGGCCAGCACTGAACCGGAACGCGGCACTGTCCACAAGGCTGTCAAGGCTGCGCGAAGTCGACCCGAGCGACGCGCCAAGGCTGATCGTGGGGTATAGGTCGGCAGTCGCGACCCCGATACGAGCTGTGGCGGCAGCCAACTGGCGCTCAGCCTCCCTGATGTCCGGTCGGCGCCGCAACAAGGCTGCGCCATCGCCGACGGGCAAGGCCTGCCGGATCATCGGGACTGTGCTGCATGTCACCAATTCCGGCGGAAAATCCTTCGGCTCCCGGCCAAGTAGCACGGCCAGTCGATATAAAGCGGCCCGCCGGCTGCTCTCCAGTCGCGGCACAGCGGCACGCAACTGGGCAAGGAGGGTTGCGGATCGCGCGATGTCGAGCGGTGTGCCAACCCCCGCGCGCCTGCCCCGTTCCAGCAGCGCAAGACTTTGCTGCTGCAAGGCGATGGAGCGATTGGCGACGGCGATCTGAGCGCCTGCCGCACACGCCCCGCTATATGCGTCGACGACATCAGCGACGACCGTGATCACCGCCAGGTCATATGCCGCCGCTTGTGCGCCGGCGTCGGCTTCGACCGCTTCGATGCCGCGGCGGATGCGCCCGACAACGTCCACTTCATATGAGATGCTTGCACCCATGTCGAAGGTCGTGTGAACGCCGGCCGGGGAACCGATGCCAAGGTTCGACGCTTCGCCGACCGAAGGCTGTGCGTCCAGGCCGGTCTGAACACCGGCACGCGCCCGCGCCTCGGCCACGATGGCGCGTGACCGTTCGAGATTGGCGGCTGCCACCCTCAGGTCGGTATTAGCCCCAAGCGCTTCCTCGACCAGCGCATCGAGGCGCGGGTTCGCATAAAGCTGCCACCACCGATCCGGCAAAGGATCGGATTTGAACGCGGGCGCCCAGCCTTCCACGAAAGCCGATCGCGCCCCGTCTCTCGACGCTGAGGGCACGGGCGGAACATAATCGGGCCCTACAGCCGCGCATCCCGCGAGCAGGAGGGAAGTGACCGGAATGATCGAGGCAAGTGATTTGCGCATGGCCATCGCGTCACTTGCTCCCGACGAACCTGAAATTCTCGTCGGCGCCATCGAGCGTCACCGTCACCGTGCGCCCTGCGACAAGGTCCAGCCCCTGGGGCACCCGATCGATCGCGATTCGCACGGGGATGCGCTGGGCTAGGCGTATCCAGTTGAAGGTGGGATTGACGTTCGCCAGCAGCGTGCCTGCCGTCGTAGTCCGCTCCCGGTCGTCGATGCCCGCCGAGCGACCCTCCACATGGCCCTTTATCGGCCGGTCTTCCCCCATGACATGGATGGTGACCGGCGCGCCGGGATGGATGCGCGGCAGCTTGGTTTCCTCGAAATAGCCGGCGACGTAGAAGCTGTCAGAATCGACCAGCGCCATCACAGGCTGGCCCGCGGTGGCATAAGCGCCGGGGCGCAAGGAGAAGTTGGTGATGATGCCGTTGACCGACGCACGTACCTGCGATCGCTCCAGGTTGATCCGAGCAAGATCGAGCGCCGCCATCGCTTGCGCGTAGCGGGCGCGGGCCTCCTCTGCGGCGCTTCTGCGATTGTCACGATCCTGGTCCGACACCACGTCGCCGAGCGAACGATAGCGGCGATCCTCCCGTTCGGCCGCCATCAGCGTCGCGCGCGCCGTCGCCACCGCCGCCTCCGCCTGATCGCGGGCGTTGCGGAGCCGGGCATGGTCGATGACAAAGAGGACATCGCCCCGCTTCACGACCTGATTGTCGCGCACAAGCACCTGTTCGACCCGTCCTGAGACATCGGCTGCCAGCGGAACGACGTCCGCCCGGATCTTGCCGTCGCGGGTTTGCGGGGCGAAGGTGTAGTAGGTGTAGAGCTGCCACAGGACGAAGATCGCAAGAGCAACCACGAAGAGTGTGAGCAGCGGTTTGATCGATCTTTTCAGACGGGCTCGGGTCAGGATCATGCGCGTGACTTCATGTCTTGGTGAGGATGCGCAGGACAGCGAAGGCCAGTCCCGCTAGGACGATCAGCAGCGCCGTGTCGAACAGGGGGCGCTGCCATATGAAACGATACAGGCCAGCTGCATCCAGAAGGCGCGACAGGACGAACCGGACGATCAGCGCGGCCGCCATGCACAGCAGGAGCGGCGAGAGGAAAATCCCCACGATATTGACCTCGCCGATCATCGGGCTGGCTCCCAGGCGGGGGCGCGATGGAAGAGCGCCAGCCTGAGTCCGGCGAGGATTTGGAGGGTCGCATGGCGGTCGTTGTTCGTCATGCCGTCGCTGGCACAAACCGTGTCCATCGCGGTGTCGATGACGGACAGAAATTGCGGTGAGGGATCATCTGCGTCGATTTGCCTTGGGGCGCTCTCCAGAACCTGCTCGACTTTTTCGCGGGCGGCCGCTCCCAGCCTGTCCGCGGCCATCCGCAGATCGCCGATATTGAGACCCGCACGCATGCGGACAAGCAGCGTCGCTGAGCGCTCAATCTGACCATTTGCGGCCAGCCGCGTGGAGAGGGCGGCAACCCGGTTGAGCGCGCGTTCGACATAGCCGTTTCTTTCCCTGGACGTGGCGGTACGGCTCAGCCGGGAAATCTCGGCAATCTCCATGCGCAATACCCGGTGAACCTGATGGTCGACGCCGAGCGTTCGCGAGAGGTTCATGCACAAAGCGGCGACCATGAAGCCTGGGATGAGAGCCAGATTCGCCTCCAGGAACGTATCGAACGCCGCCGGTGTGTAGCTGGCCTGAAGGTTTATCCCGCTCAGAGAGAAGAGAAAGACGAGCAGCACCATCGGATTGACCGCGATCCAGGCGGCGAGCGGCAGGATGAAGATGGCCATCATCGCGAGGAAGGTCGGATAGTCAGTTGCCAGCGGTAGGAGACCGTAGTTCAGGGCTATGGACAGCACGAGCGCAAGCATCAGGAGGCGGCCGGTCACCGCCATGATCCGTCCGGGCTGGTCCATCATGCCGAAAAAGCCCACCAGCGCGACTGCGAGGGTGAATGTATTCGCGCCCTGGCGCCAGCCGGTAGCATACCAAAAGCCGCAGAGCAGCAGATAGCCGGCAAACAGGCCAAGCGAGACCTGAACGGCGAGGCCAATATCCGGCTTTAGCGGGAAATGGCGGGCTTTGGCCACATCCCGGGCGAGGGCGGGGCTGAGATCGCCGGACCCGTTCAGCGAGCGATCGATAGTGTGTATCTCGCTCCAGACCATCAGCATATCGGCCATCATGTCGGCGAGCGCCCCATGGACGAGTTTCAGCCAGGCTGCGCGCGGACCATCGGGCTGCGGCAGATCGCGTATCGCCTGAATAAGCCGCGGCGGGGCCGGATGGCTGGCTTCCAGACATTCGGTCGCGAGTGTGAGGGATGGGGCGATGGCTTCCCGCTCCTGTGCATCGAGCGCGGCGATCCTGTCTCCTATGGCCGAAAGCAGCGGGATCATACGGATCAGCCGTTGCTGGATGGCCAGTCCGCCGCTCAGCACGCGCTTGTCGACGGCGGGATCGTAGCGCAATTGCGCAGTCGTCTGCGACAGGGTCATGATATCGGCGAGGGATTTGAGCCGGTCATGCGCTGCCTGGGCGTCGTCAGGATGACCCCCGAGAACATCCATCGCCCATTTCTTCATGGATGGCAGCCAGCGGGCCAGGCTTGCCCGCAACATATGTTCGGATGAACGTGGCGCGATCACACTGTCGACCATGGTCACGACGATCACGCCAAGCCCAATTTCGCTGACGCGCGCCACCATCGTGTCAAACAGACGTTCAGGATGATCGAATGCGGGGACAGCGATGAGCGCGAGGGTCAGTCCGAACAGCCAGAACGCATAGCTGCGGGGCGTTCTGTCGATGAAGGACAGTCCCATCGCCGCGCAGATCGCTATTCCGAGCGACAGGATGAACAGGCCGCTCACATTGCCGAAGACCGAGGCAAGAAGCAGCGTGGCCACGCCGGCTGAGAATGTCCCAAAGAAGCGGTAGGCCGCTTTTGACCGGATCGCGCCGGATGTCGGGTTCATGCAGGCGCCGCAGGTGACGAGCGCCCAATATGGTTGCGGTAGCCCGATCCATGCGGCGATCGAGAAGGCGATCATGCCGGCGAGGTAGAGCTTGATCGCGAAGATTGCCTGATCAGCCGTTAGTGCCATTTTCACCGCTCGGCTTCCCCGCTTTGGAGGAAACCGGTGATGCGCTTTTCGAACAGACGAAGCACCCTGGTCGCCGTCTCGATCTCCTCAAGGGGAATGTCGGCGAGCAGTGATTTCCTTAATCGAACAAACTCTTCCTCCAGTCGAGCGCCCAGTTCGCGCCCTTTGTCAGTCGCGTGGATGATCCGTATGCGCCGATCCTGCCCGTACCCGCGTCGCTCCAGATATCCCGCCGCTTCCGCCTGATCGACGATGCGGACCATCGCGCCATGGTTGACGCCCACTTCCTCCGCCAGCGTGCCTTGCCGGATCCCGTCTTCGCCTGCGCGGGTCACCATGATGACGGCTGAGCTAATGGGGACGGGTACGTCGAAATTCGCCGCCACGAGTGTCACCGCCTGAATCCAGACGCGACGTACAGGCTGCAGCGAGGTCGTGAAGGCGAGAAAGGAGAGCGCGGGCGATTTGGCCATGGTGGTCCGTAGCGCGCCATTCAATATAGTTCAATAGGCAACTATTGCTTTAGCTCTGATTAACGCCATACTTCGCCGTAAGTTGCACGGCCAGGTGCGCCCGGGGGCAGGGAAAGCGTCAACGTCTCCCTGGCCCATACTGCATCGAACATCGCGCCTTCGGCATGGCTGCTAAGTCCGATGCCTTCAAAGACGGCTTTGATCATCTGTCGATTGGCGGGCATATCTGCGGCTGTTCGGGCGCCGATCGTCATGGATATCGCTTCACGGTGTCGACGAGGATAGCGCAACAGGAGCCGACCAATGATCTTCTTGAAAGACCCGAACAGTTCCGGTAAGCCCTAGGAGCTGCATGACATCTGCGAAGGCCTTCGACTAAGAGGTCCTTTCGCTTGCCCAAGGTCTTTTTTGTCTTGAATGCGCGCTTCATCTCGCCTTGATGCGGCGTGCGCGCGGCGCGAACCTTTCGCTCTCCGCTTTCATCCGTCATGTGCTCGAGCAGGCGGTCGATGAGCGCAAGCGCTATGCCTTCTCGTCGCAGGACGAGATTCTCGCAACCTCGATCCAGATCCTTTCGATCGTCGCGACGTCCGTCGGCCAGCACTCCCCCGCCGCACTCGAACAGGGCATGGCGCAGGCCCGCGCGATCCTTGCCGAACTTGGGCTCCTTGGCGGGGAGGATACCTCGTGGGCATCTTTCGCAATGACATGCTAGGGTCATGGACCCGCAGGGGCCAGGCGATCGTCTACAATGTGCGCATGACCACCCAGGTCTTCTATCAGACCATGCTGGCCGGGTTCATCATCTGGATCCTCGGGACGCTATGGTACGCGTTCGAGAAGCCGACAGAGTATGAACGCTTCGTCCTCGTCAAACTAGCCGAGGCCACGATCAAGGTCGGCGCTGCCGGTGGCACCAACGATCCGATACAGTTTGTCCCAGGTTTGTCAGGCGCTCTGCATCATTTTTGTGCGTTCGAAGAGGCCGATGCTGCGGCTTGTGAGGCATTCTGCCATCCACCCCCGAGTGCGAGGAAGACATTGATCTGACGATCGATCAATTCGCCGCGTGATTGCGACAGTGCTGTTTCGGCGTCGGCGAGTTGAGCTTGGGCAGTCAAAACGCTCAGAACGTCGGTTCTACCAAAACGGAAAAGGCGATTGGCTTTCGCTGCCGAATCCCTCGCGTCTTCTCGTGTATTTTCCAGGGCATCATCCCGCTCCATTTCATGGGCATATTCTGTCAGAGCCGTCTCTGTCTGGCGAAGAGCTTCTATGACCGCTCCGTCGAATTGCGCCGATGCGATGTCCGCTGTAGCCCCCGCCGCAGCAATCCTTGCATGAATGAGCTTGCGATTGGGAAATGCCCATGAGATCAATGGGCCAACAAGTCCTCCAAAACTTTCCCCCGACGCAAAAGATGAAATGGCGTTAGCAAAGCCCATCGACCCCGTCAGGGTAACCTGTGGGTACAACTGGGAGGTTTCGACGCCAATCCCCGCTGTTGCCGCAGCGAGTTCACGCTCTGCAGCGCGTACGTCCGGGCGGCGTTTCAGGAGCGCCGCACCATCCCCGACGGGCAGAGGTTTTTCCAGCGTGGGCGGGGTGGTGCAGGTCTCAAGTTCCTTCGGGTAGGCCGAAGGGGCGCGCCCCATCAAGGCGGCCAGTTCATAGAGCGATGCCTGTCGGTGGGCTATGATCGTCGGTATCGCCGCAGCGCTACGATCAGCGGCCGTGCGCGCCCGGCTCACATCGAAGGATGTCGAGCGACCGCCCTTGAACAATCTCTGCATCGACGAGAGCGTCTCACGCTGGATGTCCAGCACCTGCCGGGTCGCCGCAAGGGTCACATTTGCAGAACAGGTGTCCGCATAAGTTCGCGCGACTGCTGCCGCAACTGTCACTTTCACCTGATCCCTCGCTGCCTGCACCGCCTCCGCATCATCTCTTGCAGCCTCGATGCCGCGCTTGATTCCGCCGGCCAGGTCGAGAGGATAAGCCACGGACGCCTCGAGCTTGTAGCTGTAGTTGAACGGAACAGGCAGAGTGAGCGTATATCCGCCCACGCGCGCGGCATAAGCGCCTGCCCCCAGCGAGGTTTGCACCGTTCTTCCGGCCTCGGCTTCTCGAACAACTTCGCTGGCTCGTCTCAAATTGGCGTCAGCCGCCCGCAGGTCGGTATTGGCGGAAAGCGCCTCGAGAACATACTCATCAAGTCTGGGATCATCGTAAAGTTGCCACCAACGATCTGGAAGATCTTCCTGCGAGAAGGCACGGATATTGTGACTGCTCGTGAAAGGCGCATTGGCCGCCGGTGAAAGGGCCACAGCCTTCTCAGGCAGATGATAATCTGGACCTGCCTTGCAGCTGGAGAGCGCAACGCTCAAAAAGCAGATTGTCCTTAAGTGGCGCATCAGTTCGGCTTCCGGCTGTCTGTCAAGACCTGACGGCCGATGTCCGTCCCAACCGCCGATCGTTGCATTGCTGGGGGCGCGGAAAGGGGAGAGGTCGTTGTCGGTGTCACCTCAAGTCGAGTGGACGCAAGAGACTTCCCAGGTGCAAGGGTCAGAGGCAGAATTGTAATTGTCGCGGTGCGGCCAGCAATCAGTTGTGTGCCCGCGGGCATGTGATCGACGTGAATGCGAACAGGAATGCGCTGGGCCAGACGCACCCAGGCAAAGGTCGGCTGGACCGTCGGCAGCAGGTTGGGTGCGTTCCCACGCTGATCATCGGCGATGCCGGCGGACAAGCTGACGACATGGCCTTCCATGTCAGCATCATCACCCATGAGGCGGATGCGTGCCTTGTCGCCGATCCGGATGTGCCGAAGCTTTGTTTCCTCAAAATAGCCTTCGATTCGGATGGAATCCGTGTCGACCAGAGCCATCGCCTGTGATCCGGCTGCAAGGAAATCACCGGGATGGAGGTCAAGATTGGTAACCACGCCATCGACGCTGGCATGAATCTCTGTCCGGCGAACATTGAGTGCAGCCGTATCGCGTGCGGACATTGCCTGGGCCAGCGCCGCACTCGCGGTTTCAACCTTGGCAAGGTTCTGCTCGTGCGTTTCGGTTGCCACAAGATCACCCAGCGCGGTGTCGCGCCTCGCTTCCTTGCGCGCCAGGTCCAGTGTCGCCCTGGCGCTGGCTATTGCCGCGTCGGCCTGCTCGAGGGCATAGGCATATCGAGGACTGTCGACCACCAGGAGCAACTGCCCCTTCCTGACCGGTTGATTGTCCTGAACCAGAACCTGAGTAACCAGTCCACCGACGTCGGAGGCAACCCGAACGACGTCTGCGCGCACATGGCCGTCACGTGTCCAAGGGTCTGTTTCAAATCGGCGCCACATCGAAATGGCGATCAGGATCGCTATTCCAATGACAATCACGGTCAGCAGCCAACGGCCGACGGGAACAAGAATCCGCTTCATAGATGAAGTCCAAGGCTCGGCATGAGGGTCGAGAGCAACTCGAGGATGATGAAGAACAAGGCGACGTCGACCAGTGGCCGGTATGCAATCAGTCGATAGATCCCAACGTGTGTCGCGAGTTGGCTCATGAGCGCAGTGAGGATAAGCGCGAGGAAGCCGACGATGAGAAGGGTAGGCAAATACACGCCCGCGATGGAGATTTCGCCGATCATACTGCCGGAGATCCGAATGCAGGCGCAGTCGGGAACAGATTGCGCCGGAGGCTCGTCAACAGGATCAGGCCTGTTCTGCGCTGGGTCGATTCCGGCGCCGCCAGAAATTCACCGGCGGCATTATCAATCAGCGGTAGCAAATTTGGAGGCTTCTGGTCGCTGTTCACGCGACGGCTGCGGAAATAGCCTCCGAGGGAATCAAGCGCGGATTTCAGCAACGCCTGCTCCCGCAAGGAGCAATCCCTGTGCATGGCTTCCAGTTCGCCTGCAATATACCCCACGCGTAGATCGACCAGGATATTGAGCAGTGGTCGTCCCGAATCCTGATCCAGCGCAGCAAGCCGCGGTGCAAGCAGCCCGATCCTGTCGAGCATGAGGCTGAGCCATAACGAGGTATCCGCAGCTGCGCCGGATGCCCGGCGGGCCACATCTTGCCAACAGGCGCGAACCAGTCTGGTAACGCTTCGCCGGGCGCCAACCGTTTGAAACATATTGACGCAGACAACGGCGCTCGCGGTGCCGACCAGTTGGGCCAGGCAGACGTTGATGAAGGCGCCGAAGTTCCCTGTATAAGCGGCGTTCAATCCAACCGCTGCCGGAAACCCCAGAACCATGCCAAAGGCAAGCGGAACATAGCGTGGTCGAGCCAGCAGCGAGCCGATACCAAGCATCGGTGGCGCAAGAACGGCCACGATCATTTCAAAGCTGCTGACTCTGGGGAGAATAGCATAGCCGTAGATCAGGGCCGCCACCATGCCGATGAAACTGCCCAAAAGGAGGCGCATGATAATCGGAGCGGGACGATCAAGATGCGCGAACAGTGCGCAGCAGATGCCGGTGAACAAGGCTGCCGTCGCGCCATCTGCCCATGCCGTCCCAATCCAGAAGGCGCAACCCATCCCAATCGACGTGGCGGTGGCAAGGCCGGCTCGCGCGGCATGCCCACGATCAAGGTGAAGCGCGCGCGAACCTCCATCCTTGAGCAGCTCTACGATCCTGGGCGGGGCGGCTCGCAGTCCGGGCCACTCCAACTGATCACGCAGATCCCGGCAATCGCGGTGAGCTTCAATCAGTTCCGCAAGCCGGGCCAGGAGATTGAGGAGCATCATATCGCGCCAAGGGGTCGCAGCACTTATGGAAGCAGGTTCGAGACGCCGGGCCTGTTCGAGCAAAACCTCTGCGCTATCGCCGCGATCGCCCTTTTTCAGTCCGTCGCCCAGCCATGAATCGACGCGCTGCATCAGCGCTACCACGGCAATGGGCAGCTCACCGGGAAGGCTTCTCAACTGCTCGATGCGATCCTCGATCGAACTGGCAAGCGGGAGCAATAGCGACAATTGATCCTGCAAAGCGCGCACCGTTCGAACCCGCGGAAGAACGCGCGCGACGTCGAACGGCAGATGGATCGAAAGCTGGTGCAGTTCACTAATGTCATTGGCCAGCCTCCGACGATCTCGATCCAGTTGCTGACCTCCGACCGCCTCCAGCGCATCGCTCGACCAGCGCTCGGCATCGGCAAGGATTGCATTGGCGCGCGCGAGCAAGACGGTGCTGACCGGCCTGGGGAACACGAGGCTGTGCACAAGGGTGGAGACGAATATCCCGATGCAGATTTCCTGTACGCGGACGATCGCCACATCGAAAATCGTATCGGGTGCTTCGACGGCTGGTAACGCTATGATGCTCGCGCTGTATCCCGCGAGCAGAAAGATGTAGGAGCGCGGCGTTGGATCCAGGAGAGCCAGATAGACACATAGTCCAAGCCAAAGGGCGAGGGCGCCGCTCAGCACCACTGGTTCATTCACGAATGTCGGTACGAGAACGACGGCCGCAATCGCTCCAAGCAGTGTGCCGGCAAGGCGGAACACGGCCTTTGAAACAACGGCGCCGGCGAGAGGGTTCGCGACAATATAGGCTGTGGTAATTGCCCAGGATGGCCGCGTCAGGCCAATGCGCAAGGCAATCCAGTAAGCCAGCATGGCGGCGAAGAAGCTCTTTGCCGCGAAGAGGATAGCTTCCCTGTCTTCTCTCACACCCGACGCCCTTCATGCGTGGAGCCACTCTTGTGGAGACGTAAGAGAAAGGATTCCGCGCTTTGTAATTCATCGTCCGGCAGAGCTTCGAAAAATCGCGCTCTTGCCTGGTTGAGTTCGCGTTGAACCGTGCCGACGATCTCGCGCCCACGCTCCGTGAGGATGATTTTCTTCGACCGGCGATCGCACGCCTGTCTTTCACGCGTCACCAGTCCGGCGGTTTCGAGTTGATCGAGCAGCCGGACAAGCGTGCCCGACTGAATGCCCGCGCGCCGCGCAATATCGACCTGATGTCCGTCGCGTCCCATTTCCGCCGCCTGCACCAGAATCCAGCCTGTGGCATAGGAAAGGCCTGACGCTGCGATCGCCTCACCGGCACAATCACGCCATTCGCGTGATAGCGCCAGTAACTGGCCCGATATCACGATCTCGAGCGATCTGCGGTCAGTCATGATTCCGAACGCTCTGGAATTGGGGCCTTGACCGGCGGCCGCCCACACAGGCTGTACGATCGCGAATGGCGAAGAGCGCGGAAGGGCGGCGGTGAAGGTCTTGCCCGATGAGCAAGGTTTTCATCCCCGATGAGGGACAGCCGATCATCATAGCGACTAATTCTCCTGGCAAGGCAAAGGGTAGCGCACGGACTAACCCATCGTCGGCGATGGACGGGGCCGGCATCGGGCGGGAATTGTTCGCAAACCACTTATTGCGCAGCCGCGTAATTCTAAAAGACCATATTGGTTGGCGCGCATATCGCAGAGGTATCGGGTGTTTCGCCGCCTTTCCGATGTGGAGGGCACGCCGGTTGCAAGCCAAGCCCATTGCCGATTAGGTATACCGTATAGGTATGGATATGTTTCCGCTTTTGATGATGTGAATCACCACGGAGATGTTTAGAGACCTAACCTGTCTTATTCACCGCGGCGGGTGAGAGGGTTGGCGGGAGTGGCGTAAGCGATT
>NZ_LSJY01000008.1 GCF_001556865.1 Sphingobium sp. CCH11-B1
CCCAATGCCAAAAGCTCTCTCCACAAGGCGCACCTCGCCCCTGATGCCGGGCTGCAGGCACCAGGGGCGAGCCTGTCCTTTGCGCAGGGCTCGCATGACTTCGAATCCCTTGATCGTGGCATAGGCCGTGGGGATCGATTTGAAACCGCGCACCGGCTTGATCAGTATCTTGAGCTTTCCGTGATCGGCCTCGATCACGTTATTGAGATACTTCACCTGCCGGTGGGCCGTCTCCCGGTCCAGCTTTCCTTCGCGCTTCAATTCGGTGATCGCTGCACCATAGCTCGGCGCTTTGTCGGTATTGAGCGTGGCAGGCTTTTCCCAGTGCTTCAGGCCTCGCAGGGCCTTGCCCAGGAACCGCTTCGCTGCCTTGGCGCTGCGGGTCGGCGACAGGTAGAAATCGATCGTGTCGCCCCGCTTGTCGACTGCCCGGTACAGGTAGGTCCACTTGCCCCGCACCTTGACGTAGGTTTCATCCAGGCGCCAGCTCGGATCAAAGCCACGCCGCCAGAACCAGCGCAGCCGCTTCTCCATCTCCGGGGCGTAGCACTGGACCCAGCGATAGATCGTCGTATGGTCGACCGAAATGCCGCGTTCCGCCAGCATTTCCTCAAGGTCGCGATAGCTGATCGGATAGCGACAATACCAGCGCACCGCCCACAGGATCACATCACCCTGGAAATGGCGCCACTTGAAATCCGTCATCGTTCCGTCCGTCCAATCTCCGCCAAGCATG
>NZ_LSJY01000079.1 GCF_001556865.1 Sphingobium sp. CCH11-B1
CTTTTTGCACGCCGATCACCCCACGAAGGGGGTGCCTATTGCACGCTGATCCTCATCCGCGACGTTCAGATAGACTTCCATGATCCGCCGCTTGCCCCAGATCGCTTCGATCAGGACGGTGAACCAGGCCTCCAGACCCTTGCGCACGAAGCCGCCGCCTTGCCAGAGAAACACGTTCTTCGCGGTTTGCTGGCTGATGGTGGAGCCGCCGCGGATGCGGCCGCCGCTGGCATTATGGATCGCCGCCTTCGCGATGGCGTCGACGTCGAAACCGTGGTGGCTGCAGAATTTGCCGTCCTCCGCCGCGATCGCTGCCCGCGCCATATTGGGATCGATCTCGTCCAGGCTGGTCCAGTCCTTGGTGATGCCATTGGGATCGAGCAGCATCGTCCATGTGACGGGCGGGGGCACGAAGCGGTAGATAGCGGTCATCACGACAGACAGGGCGACGAAGCCGAGCAGGATCTTGAGCGGAATGGCGATCCAGCGGGAGCGCCGCCGGGCGGCGAAGGCGGAAGGTGCGGTCATGGCGCCAGCGTAGCGCGCGCGCCACAGGGTTCAAGCGGCGGTCGTTCAGGCCGCGGCGAGCGCCTGGGTCCGTCCGCGATTGATGAGCAGGACAAGGCCCGCGCCTACCAGGCAGAGCAGGCCAGCGCCGATGAAGGCGGGCATATAGCTTTGCCAGACGGTGCGCGACAATCCGCCGCCCAGCGCTGCGCTGGCCGCGCCCAGCTGATGCCCGGCGAAGATCCATCCGAAAACGATGTTCGCCTTTTCAGCGCCGAACCGCTGCGCGGTCAGCTTGACCGTCGGCGGCACCGTCGCCACCCAATCGAGGCCATAGAAGACCGCGAAGATCGACAGGCTGTAGAGCGAAAAGTCGCTGAAGGGCAGGTAGAGGAGCGAAAGGCCGCGCAGCCCATAATACCAGAAGAGCAGCCAGCGGTTGTCGAACCGGTCGCTGAGCCATCCCGACGCCAGCGTGCCGACGAAGTCGAACAGGCCCATCATCGCCAGCATCGACGCAGCGCCGACCGCCGCCAGCCCATAGTCGCCGCAGAGCGATATGAAATGCGTCTGGACAAGGCCGTTGGTGCTGGCCCCGCAGATGTAGAAGGAGAAGAACAGGATCCAGAAGGTGGGAACGGCCGCCGCTTCCCGCAGGATCGTCAAGGGCGTCAGGAGCAGCGCGCCAAGGCTGTGCGGCTGGACAGGGGCGGGGTGAACCTGGGTATCGCCATAGGGCGGCAGGCCAAGGTCGGCCGGCCGATCCCGCATGAGGAGCAGAACGACCGCCGCCGCCAGCAGGATCGCGCCGCACACCAGCAGCAAGGCCGCGCGCCATCCATTATTTTCCGTGAGGCTGGCCAGCAGCGGCAGGAAGGCGAGCTGGCCGGTCGCCGTGCTGGCGGACAACAGCCCCATGACCAGCCCACGGCGGTCGCTGAACCAGCGAGTCGCCACGGTCGCGCCCAGCACCATGGCGGTAAGGCCGGTGCCAAGACCGATCACCACGCCCCATAGCAGCATCAACTGCCACAGGCTGGTCATGCCCAGCGACAGCAGCAGCCCGCCAATGACGATCGACAGCGAGATCAGCATCATCCGCCGCACGCCGAACCGGTTCATGAAGGCGGCGGCGAACGGCCCGATGCCGCCGAACAGCAGGAAGCGGACCGCCAGCGCGCCGCTGATGTCGGCGGCGCTCCAGCCGAATTCCTTCTGCAGCGGGACGATGAACACGCCCGGCGCGCCGACCGCCCCCGCCACCACGAGCATGGTGAGGAAGGTCGCGCCCACCACCGCCCAGCCATAATGGACGTCGCGTGCGGACAGGCGGGCGGCGAGGAGGTTGGAGAGCATCTGTTTATCCCGGCGTGGCGAAAGGACTGGTTTTAAATGACGATTATCATATATAAGTCAAGGGACCAGTTAAGGGATGCAGGACATGAAGGTGAGCCGGGAGCAGGCATCCCGCAATCGGGAAAAGGTGGTGGCGACCGCATCGCGGCTGTTCCGCGCGCATGGCGTGGACGGTGTCGGCATTGGCGAGGTGATGCGGGCGTGCGACCTTACCCATGGCGGATTTTACAACCAGTTCGAGTCGAAGGATGCGCTGGCGGCGGAGGCCTGCACGGCTGCGCTGACAAAAAGCGCGGCCTGGTGGCGCGCGATTGCCGCCGATGCGGAGGATGCCGCCGCTGCCATCGCGGACGACTATCTCAGCCCCCGAAACCGCGACGCGCCCGAGACAGGCTGCGCGCTGATCGCGCTGGGACCGGACGCAGCGCGGAAAGGCGGCGGCCTGGCCCGGGCATTCCGACAGGGATTGGAGGAGCTGGCGGGAATATTGGCGGAGCACGGCGGGATGGACCGTCAGGCCGCGCTTGCCCGCCTGGCGCAAATGGTGGGGACCATGGTGCTGGCCCGCGCCGTCGATGACGCGGCCCTTTCGGACGAGATATTGCAGGCAGTCCGGGCCGAAATGTAGCGCAGCCCAAAGCCTCCCGATCACATGTCCGCCGTTCGGGCACAAAAAAGGCCCCGGATCGCTCCGGGGCCTCTCTCGCCATGGGTGGTGAGATCAGATAGCGGCGAGCTTCGCCATGCGGCCGATCCGGTCGCCGGCGATGCGCATCATCGCCTTCTGAAGCTTTTCAAAGGCCCGAACCTCGATCTGGCGGACGCGTTCACGCGACACGCCATAGACCTGGCTCAGTTCCTCCAGCGTCTTGGGCTCCTCGGCCAGACGGCGCTCGGCAAGGATATGCTTCTCGCGTTCGTTGAGGTCGTCCATCGCCTCGACCAGCATGTCGTGCCGCAGAACCTTCTCCTGCTCGTCGGCGACGCGTTCGTCCTGAAGCGGGTCGGTGTCGGCCAGCCAGTCCTGCCACTGGCCCTCGCCATCCTCGCGCATGGGGACGTTGAGCGACGTGTCGCCGCCCATCGCCATGCGGCGATTCATGGAGACCACGTCATCCTCGCTGACGCCCAGATCCTTGGCGATCTTGGCAACGTCCTCGGGACGCAGGTCGCCATCCTCGAACGCTTCGATATTGTTCTTCATCCGGCGGAGGTTGAAGAACAGCTTCTTCTGCGCCGCAGTGGTGCCCATCTTAACGAGCGACCAGGAGCGGAGGATGAATTCCTGGATGGAAGCGCGAATCCACCACATGGCATAGGTCGCCAGGCGGAAGCCGCGATCCGCCTCGAATTTCTTCACGCCCTGCATCAGGCCGATATTGCCTTCGCTGATGAGTTCGCTGACGGGCAGGCCGTAGCCGCGATAGCCCATCGCGATCTTCGCCACGAGGCGCAGGTGCGATGTTACGAGCTGGGCCGCCGCCTCAGGATCCTGATGTTCCTGATAGCGCTTCGCCAACATATATTCCTGCTCAGGGGTGAGCAGCGGAAATTTGCGGATTTCCGACAGATAGCGGTTGAGGCTGGCTTCACCGCCCAGCGCCGGAACCGCGGGGACATTGCTCTTGGCCATGTCGTCACCTTTCCCTTTCATGCGCGGCGTGACCCAGAAGAGGCGTCGCTGCGCCGTCGCAAACTTGTCAAAACCTATACGTGAAGCTCGCTTAACAGTTCCTGCATATCGACGGGCAATGCACTTTGGAACAGGAGGGGCTTATCCGTTACAGGATGTATGAACCCCAGTGTTTTCGCGTGCAATGCCTGCCTTTTGAAACCCAGCGTTTCCAGTATCGATTTGAAACCTTTTCTTTCTCTACCGTAAAGCGGGTCCCCGATCAAGGGGTGTCCGATATGCGCCATATGGACGCGGACCTGATGCGTGCGGCCCGTTTCCAGCCTGCATTCCACCATAGCCGCGCCTTTAAGCCGCTCGATCATGCGATAGTGGGTGCGGGCGTGCTTGCCGCGCCCTTCCCGATGAACGGCCATCTTCTTTCGATCGGCGTCGGAACGGCCGATCCATGAGTCGATGGTGCCACTGGCCGGCAGAGGGTGGCCATAGACGATGGCGGCATAGAGGCGGTCGATGCTGTGGTCCTTGAACTGGCGCGCGAGTCCTTCATGCGCGCGGTCGGACTTGGCGACGACCAGAAGGCCCGATGTGTCCTTGTCGATCCGGTGCACGATGCCGGGGCGGGCAACGCCCCCGATGCCCGAAAGCTGGCCCGCGCAATGGTGCAGCAGGGCGTTGACCAGTGTCCCATCGAGATTGCCGGCCGCCGGGTGGACGACCAGGCCGGCGGGCTTGTCCACCACGATCAGGTCCGCATCCTCATGCACGATCGCCAGCGGAATATCCTGCGCCACCGTGTCCAGCGGTGCGGGATCGGGCAGGGCGATGGTGAAGCACTGACCGGCCGCCACTTTCATCGAAGCGCTGATGCGGCCAGGTTGCTCGCTGCGGACATGACCTTCGCCGATCAGGGACTTGAGCCGTTCTCGCGAAAGATCGGGAAGCAAATCGGCCAGGGCGCGGTCCAGCCGCAGGCCGTGCTGAGCCTCCGCGATGGCCGCTTCAATGATGGAAACCCCCGAACCCATGCGGTACGGATGTAGGAATGAAGGTCGGGATATCAAGAGGGCTGGTGGAACAAATCGTGGCCCTGGCGGCCGCGAGCCGGGACGAGATATGCGGCCTGCTGCTGGGAACTGAGGGGCGGATCGATGCGGTGTTGCCGGCCGCCAATGTGGCGGCAGACCCCAGGCGCCATTTCGAGCTGGACCCGGCCCTGCTGATCCGCGCCCATCGGGCGGCCCGATCCGGTGGTCCGGCGGTGATCGGCCATTATCATTCGCATCCTTCGGGCAAGGCCGTCCCGTCGGCGACCGACGCTGATTGCGCCGCGCCGGACGGGAGCCTGTGGTTGATCGTGGCGGGCGGCGAGGCGCGTCTCTGGCTCGCCGGGCCGGATGGCGCAGTTTACGGACGATTCACGCAAATCGCGCTCGACCATCAGTGAGCGAAAGGCGGCAGGGCGGGCTTGCATCGCGGGACGGGGCAGCGCATTAGCCTTTACCACCCGCATATTTCTTCCTGACATGGCGACCCGGAACCGCATGACTCATCCGACCGACAGCATCGAATTTGCCAGCCTGCTTTGCTCCCGCCTGTGCCACGACCTGCTCAGCCCGGTCGGCGCGCTGAACAATGGGCTGGAACTTATGGCGGACGAAACCGACCCGCAAATGCGCGAACGCTGCCTGGAACTGCTGTCGGAAAGCGCGAGGACGTCGGCCAACAAGCTCAAATTCTTCCGCCTGGCGTTCGGATCGGCGGGTGGGTTTGGCGATGCCGTCCCACCGCACGAGGCGCGCGTCGCCATTGAGGGCATGTTCGCCACCGCCGGGCGGGTCAAGATCGGCTGGATGGTCGAGGAGCAGCTGCTGGACAAACTGGCGGCGAAGATATTGCTCAACCTGGCGCTGATCGCCGGCGATGCGCTGGTGCGCGGGGGGCAACTGGACATCGGGGCCGAGACGCGGCCGGGCATGACCGAGATCGTCGTACGCGCCGAGGGGCCGAAGGTCGTTCTGGACCCGGACCTGCGCGCCGCGCTGGCGGGCACGTTGCCGATAGACGGGCTGGCGTCCCGCACGGCTGCCGCGTGGATGATCCGCCAGCTGGTGATGGACGCAAAGGGCGAGATCGCGCTTTCGCCGCCGGGCGAGCCGGTGCTGCTGTTCGGCGCGTCCATTCCCGATCGCGGATAAAGCGCGCGTCGTTGCGGCTGACGCCCGGGGGCGCTCGACCTAAATCGCAATAGATTGTCCGGCGGAGGCCGCAGTTCGGCCGAGAACGTCGGACCGAGCCCGGCCGTTGCCGGGCAGCAAGCTGAAACAGCGTCATCGTCGCCCAAGGAAAAGGCCCGGCCGCATCGTTGCGACCGGGCCTTCCCATTGGCCTGAGAAAGGGTTCAGGCGCTGTAATACATGTCGAATTCGACCGGCGAGGGGGCCATTTCCCAGCGATACACTTCGGGCCACTTCAGCTCGATATAGGCTTCGATCTGGTCCTTGGTGAAGACGTCGCCCTTCAGCAGGAAGTCGTGGTCGGCTTCCAGGCTGTTGAGTGCCTCGCGGAGCGAACCGCAGACGGTCGGCACCTGGCTCAGTTCTTCAGGCGGCAGATCGTAAAGATTCTTGTCCATCGCGGCGCCCGGATGGATCTTGTTCTCGATGCCGTCGAGGCCGGCCATCAACAGCGCGGCGTAGCAGAGATAGGGGTTCGCCATCGCGTCGGGGAAGCGGAACTCCACGCGCTTCGCCTTGGCGCCCGCGCCATAGGGGATGCGGCAGGAGGCCGAGCGGTTGCGCGCCGAGTAAGCGAGCAGCACGGGGGCTTCGAAGCCCGGCACCAGGCGCTTATAGCTGTTGGTGGTCGGGTTGGTGAAGGCGTTCAGGGCCTTCGCATGCTTGATGACGCCGCCGATGAAGTAGAGGCAGGTGTCGGACAGGCCCGCATAGCCGTCACCCGCGAAGAGCGGCTTGCCGCCTTCCCAGATCGACATGTGGGTGTGCATGCCGCTGCCGTTATCCTGCGCGATCGGCTTGGGCATGAAGGTCGCGGTCTTGCCATAGGCCTGGGCGACCATCTGCACGACATATTTATAGATCTGCATGCGATCGGCGGTCTGGACCAGCGTACCGAAGGTCAGGCCCAGTTCGTGCTGCGCGGCGGCGACTTCATGGTGATGCTTGTCGCAGGGCAGGCCCATTTCGAGCATCGTGGAGACCATTTCGGCGCGGATGTCGGTGCAGGGATCGACCGGCGCGACGGGGAAGTAGCCGCCCTTGGCGCGCGGACGGTGGCCGAGGTTGCCGCCTTCATATTCCTTGCCGGTGTTGGTCGGCAGTTCGATGTCGTCGATCTTGAAATAGCTCTGCGAGTAATCATTCTCGAAGCGCACATCGTCGAACATGAAGAATTCGGCTTCGGGACCGACATAGATGGTGTCGCCGAAACCGGCCGACTTGACGAACGCCTCGGCGCGCTTGGCGCAGGAGCGGGGATCGCGGGCATACAGCTCGCCGGTGTCGGGTTCGACGATGTCGCAGAAGATGATGAGCATCGGCGTCGCGCTGAACGGATCGACATAGACGGCGTCCAGATCGGGCTTCAGGATCATGTCCGACTCGTTGATCGCCTTCCAGCCTTCGATCGAGGAGCCGTCGAACATCAGGCCCTGGGTCAGTTCATCCTCGCCCAGCACGCTCGATACCATGGTCAGGTGCTGCCACTTGCCCTTGGGATCGGTGAAACGGACATCGACCCACTCGATTTCCTTTTCCTCGATCATCTTCAGGATGTCTTTTGGCGTGTTGGCCATGTGCACTTGCCCTTCTCTGTAAAGAACCCCCCCGAAGGGGTCGTTGAAGTTGTCGTCCGCCGATCCCCTGCAAACCGGCGGTGGATACGAACGTCAGATGGCGTCGCTGTCGCGTTCGCCGGTGCGGATGCGCACCGCGCCCTCGATGTTGGAGATGAAGATCTTGCCGTCGCCGATGCGGCCGGTCTGGGCCGCGGCGCTGATCGCTTCGACCACGCGGTCGGCCAGATTGTCGTCCACCACGACTTCCAGCTTCACCTTGGGAAGGAAATCGACCACATATTCGGCACCGCGGTAAAGCTCCGTGTGGCCCTTCTGCCGGCCGAAACCCTTGGCTTCGGTCACGGTGATCCCGGACACGCCCACTTCGTGCAGTGCTTCCTTCACCTCATCCAGCTTGAACGGCTTGATGATCGCCTCGATCTTTTTCATCACTTCCCATCCCAACCCATGATGCACGCCGGGACAACGGGAGGAACCCGCGCCCCTTGTCTTGCCAACAGACGATCATCATGCCCCCCGAGGCGGCCTCGTCTGCCGTTACCAATCAATTACCGTGCCAAGCGGCGAATCGCTAGGACATGCTTTCGGCCAAGCCGCAATCTTTGTCCATATTGCCCTGATTCCGGGCAATATGGTAACGTTATGCCTGTTTTTTGAGCAGGGCTATATCGTCAGGCAAGATAAGGCGGGCAGTCCAGTCCCGCCGGGCTCCTCGTGAAAATCTCGCAACCCGTTTCGGTGATGCCGATGCTGTGTTCGAACTGCGCCGACAAGGTCCGATCACGGGTGACAGCCGTCCATCCATCGTCCAGCATCTTCACACCGGGCTTGCCGATGTTGATCATGGGTTCGATGGTGAAGAACATCCCCGGCCGCAGCTCAGGCCCGGTGCCCGGACGACCGACATGCACGACTTCGGGACTGTCGTGGAACACCCGGCCAAGCCCGTGTCCGCAGAAATCGCGCACCACGCCGTAGCGGTGCTTTTCCGCGTGCCGCTGGATCACATATCCGATGTCGCCCAGATGGTTCCCCGGCTTTGCCTGCTCGATGCCCAGCATGAGGCATTCATAGGTAACTTCTATCAGGCGGCGCGCCTTGATCGACGTTTCGCCCGCAATGTACATGCGGCTGCTGTCGCCATGCCACCCATCGACCAGCGGGGTGACGTCGATGTTGACAATGTCGCCTTCTTTCAGGCGATAGTCCCCGGGAATGCCGTGGCAGATGACGTTGTTGAGGCTGGTGCAGCAACTGTGCGTGTAGCCGCGATAGCCGAGCGTGGCGGGCACGCCGCCGCCGTCCAGCGTCATCCGGCGCACGATGTCGTCCAGTTCCCCGGTCGTGACGCCCGGAACGACATGCGGGACAAGCGCGTCGAGTATCTCGGCCGCCAGCCGGCCCGCCTTGCGCATGCCGGCAAAACCGGATTCGTCATAGAGCTTGATCGCCGTCGAGCGGGAAACCGGCGCTTCCGCCGTCATCGTCATATATTCAGTCATGGAGTTGATATAGACCCAGCGACCCGGCATTGCGAGTGGTCTTGGGCGAGTGCTCTTGCGCGAGAGCCTTGGCAACGGCCGCTAAAGAGGAACGGATATGGCGATGGAAGGCGGATGCGCCTGTGGTGAGGTGCGCTATCGGGTTGATGCCGATCCCATTTTCGTGAATAACTGCCATTGCAGCCTGTGCCAGCGGCAGAGCGGGGCGGCTTCGGCGGTCAATGCGTTCGTCGAAGTCGAGCATCTGCATCTCCTGTCCGGCAAGCTGCGTGAGCATGATGTTCCGACAGGCAGCGGGAAGGTACAGACGATCATACGGTGCGCCGCTTGCGGCACGGCGGTCTGGAGCCACTATCCCCGCCTTGGCCGGCTGGGCGCCGCGATCCGGGTGGGCACGCTCGACGACGGGGCGGCGATCCGCCCTGACGCGGCGATCTTTGTTGCCGATCGCATGGACTGGACCGCGCTGCCCGACGGCGTTCCCGTGTTCGAAACGAGCTACAAGCCGGCGGATATCCTGCCGCCCGATCGATTGAGCAGGCTGATGGCGCTGGCCGCCCGTGTGGAGCAACAGGGTTGAACGAACGAATCTGGACTGCAGCGCTGATCGTGATCGGCGACGAAATCCTGTCCGGCCGCACCCAGGACAAGAACATCGCGCAGATCGCGTCCTGGCTGAACGTCCAGGGTATCCGGCTGCGGGAGGTGCGCGTCGTTCCCGATGTCGCAGACGCCATCGTCGAGGCGGTCAACACGCTGCGCGCGCGCAACGACTATCTGTTCACCACGGGCGGCATCGGGCCGACCCATGACGACATCACCGTCGATGCGATCGCGCTGGCACTGGGGGTCGAGGTGGTCGTGCATCCAAAAGCGCGCGCGGTGCTGGGAGCCTATTATGAAACGCGCGGGGGGCTGACGGAGGCGCGACTGCGCATGGCGCGGGTGCCGCAGGGCGCGGATTTGATCGAGAACCGCATGTCGGGCGCGCCCGGCATCCGGCACGGCAACATCTTCATCATGGCCGGTGTGCCGCATATCACCGCCGGGATGCTGGAAAGCCTGACCGGCACGCTGGAAGGCGGGCTGCCTCTGCTGTCGCGCACCATCGGTTGCTGGGTCGCGGAAAGCGAGATCGCCGACCTGCTGGGCCGGACCGAAAAGGCGCATGTCGGCTGCCAGATCGGCAGCTATCCCTTTTTCCGAGACGGGCGGACGGGCGCGAATTTCGTGATCCGGTCGACCGACGCGGCGGCGCTGGACGCCTGCACGGATGAGCTGGCGCGCGCGCTGGAAAAGGGTGGCTGGCCCGTGACGGACGGCGGAGTATAAGGCCGCGCGTCCGGCCGCCGCGATGGACATTTCCCCGAACTGCCGCGTTTCCCCGATGCGCCGCCCTTAAGGCTGCCGGCGCAAGGAGGCAGATATGGGACTGGCTTTGCGACCGCACATCGCGCCCTATTTCAGTGCTTCTGCGACGATGACCAATGAGCATGACAGGGCGTCCCGCGCGGAGATGATCCGACGGATAGCGCTGCTGGGGCAGGGCAGCGTGGTGGACGAAGGCGCATGGCGCGTCCTGCGCCCCGCGGACCGGGACCAATTGAACCTGCTGCTGGTACCGGATGCCGTTCTGAACCGAACGGAGGCGGATGCCATCGGTGTTACGTCGGAATCGCAGATTTATGGCGGCGTCGCGCCCCATGGCTTCATTTCGACGAAGATCATCACGCACGGCCTGCTGCTGGAGGACGCGCCGGCGCCTGCCGGATGGTCCCACGCGCTGGGAAAGGCGATAGCGCCATGCGTGCTCGACGGTTTTTCCGTCTTTTCGGTGGCTGACGCCAGGGCGGCGGGCCGCCTGCTGCTGGCGAGCGGGTCCGCACGGGTCAAGGATGTCGACGGCACGTCTGGCAGGGGTCAGACGGAGGTCGCCAGCGTCGAGGCGCTGGACGCGGCCATCGCGGAGCGCGCGCCCGACGAGATCGCGGTCAAGGGGCTGGTGATCGAGGAGAATCTGGAAGACGTCACGACATTCAGCGTCGGCACGGTGACCTTGTTCGGGCAGTCGATCGCCTATTGGGGCACCCAAAGGCTGACGATGAACAATCATGGCGAGACCGTCTATGGCGGATCGCAGCTGCATGTGGTGCGCGGCGGGTTGGACGCGCTGGCGCAGGAGACGCTGGCGGCGGAACTGGCCGAAGCGGTGGCCAAGGCGACCGCCTACGACCGCGCGGTGTTCGAAGCCTATCCCGGGCTGATCGCGTCGCGTCGCAACTATGACGTCGCGTTCGGCCATAATGGCCGGGGCGAACGGCGGATCGGCGTGCTGGAGCAAAGCTGGCGGCCGGGCGGGGCGAGCGGGGCGGAGATCGCGGCGTTCGAGGCGCTGGCGCGCGATCCCGGCCGCAGCAGCGTCACTTGCGCGACGATGGAGGTCTATGGCGAGGTCGATGCAGCACCGCCGCAGGCGACGCTCTATTATGGCGGCGTCGATCCCGTCGCCGGCCCAATGACGAAATATGCAGTGGAATTATGACGGCACATCAGGAGAACACGACCAACGGGCGCGTTTCGATCAAGGTGGATGGCGAGCATCTGGACGGCACGCTGCTTTCGCCGGCGAAGCTGATTCCCGGCGTGCTGTTCGTCCACGGTTGGGGCGGCAGCCAGGAACAGGACATGGTCCGGGCCGAGGAGATCGCGCAGCTTGGCTGTATCTGCTTCACCTTCGACCTGCGCGGGCATGCGCGCCACGCAGATGAGCGGAACATCGTCACGCGGGCGGACGGGCTTGCCGATGTAACCGCTGCCTATGATTTCCTGGCGTCGCAGGACGGCGTGGACCCATCGGCGATCGGCGTGGTCGGGACGAGCTATGGCGGCTATCTGGCGACGTTGCTGACGGCGGAGCGGCCGGTTACCTGGTTGGCGCTGCGGGTGCCCGCGCTCTATCCCGACAGCCATTGGGACGTGCCCAAGGCGCTGATCGACCGGGGCGAGATCAACCGCTACCGCGGCGCGTTCCGCACGCCGCGCGAAGACAAGGCGCTGGCAGCGGGGGAGAATTTTACCGGAGATGTGCTGATCGTCGAATCGGAGAATGACAGCTATGTGCCCCACATGGCGATTACCTCCTATATCGCCGCCTTCCATCGCGCATCATCGCTCAGTCACCGCATATTGAAGGGCGCGGACCATTCGTTGCGCAACGAAAGCTGTCGCAAGGCTTATAACCGGCTGCTGGTAAACTGGATGGAGGAAATGGTGCGTGGCGGGCGGCGCAGCGGCTGAACGCGCATGAAAAACGGCGCCCGGTGAGGGGCGCCGTCCTTCATCGCCGTCGCGGCGCGTCTCAGCGCTTGTCGACCGGGACGTAATCGCGTTCCGTCGGGCCGGTGTAGAGCTGGCGCGGACGGCCGATCTTCTGCGCTGGGTCGGAGATCATCTCGTTCCACTGCGCCACCCAGCCCACGGTGCGGGCAAGGGCGAAGAGCACGGTGAACATTTCGGTCGGGAAGCCGATCGCAGACAGGATCACGCCGGAATAGAAGTCCACATTGGGGTAGAGCTTCTTTTCGATGAAATAGGGATCGTTGAGCGCGATCTGTTCCAGTTCCTTGGCGACGTCGAAGACCGGGTCGTCGACGCCCAGCTTTTCCAGCACGTCCTTCGCGGTCTTCTGCATCACGGTCGCGCGCGGATCGTAATTTTTATAGACGCGATGGCCAAAGCCCATCAGGCGGAACGGATCGTCCTTGTTCTTGGCGCGGGCGATATATTCGGGGATGCGATCGACCGTGCCGATCTCGCGCAGCATGTTGAGCGCGGCTTCGTTCGCGCCGCCATGCGCCGGGCCCCAGAGGCAGGCGATGCCGGCCGCGATGCAGGCAAAGGGGTTGGCGCCCGACGAACCGGCAAGACGCACGGTCGAGGTCGAGGCGTTCTGCTCATGGTCGGCGTGGAGGATGAAGATCTTGTCCATCGCGTCCGCGATCACCGGATCGACCACATATTCCTCCGCCGGGACCGAGAAGGTCATGCGCAGGAAGTTGGCGGTGTAGCTGAGGTCGTTGCGCGGATAGACGAAGGGCTGACCCACCGAATATTTATAAGCCATGGCCGCGATCGTAGGCATCTTGGCGATCAGGCGGTGGCTGGCGATCTTGCGCTGTTCCGGATCGTTGATGTCGGTCGAATCGTGGTAGAAGGCCGACAGCGCGCCGACGACGCCGCACATGATGGCCATCGGGTGCGCATCGCGCCGGAAACCGCGATAGAAAGTGGTTAGCTGTTCATGCACCATCGTGTGGCGCGTGATCGTGCGGGTGAAGTCCTCCAGCTCCTTCTTCGACGGCAGTTCGCCATTGAGGAGCAGATAGCTGACTTCCATGAAGCTCGACTGTTCCGCGAGCTGGTCGATCGGATAGCCGCGATGGAGCAATATGCCCGCGTCGCCATCGATATAGGTCAGCCCCGAATCGCAGCTGGCGGTCGAGGTGAAGCCCGGATCGTAGGTGAACATGCCCGTATTGGCGTAGAGCTTTCGCACGTCGATGACCTGCGGGCCCACTGAGCCATTCATGATGGCGTAATCGGCGCTCTCCCCGCCGATGGTCAGAGTGGCATTGTTATCGGACATATTGTTCTCCTTGCGTGCCATCAACCGACCGTGGCGTGCCCTGCCGCGGTCAGTCGTTCCAAGCTTTCCTCTTTCCCCAAAAGGAAGAGGACATCGAAAATACCCGGCGAGACCGTGCGCCCGGTGAGCGCCGCCCTGAGCGGCTGCGCCACCTTGCCCAGCCCCAGGCCAGCATCCTCCGCCACGCGGCGTATTGCGTCTTCGATCGCCTCGACCGCCCAGGACTGGACGGCTTGTAGAGCGTCGGCTGTCTTGGCCAGCAGCGCGCGCGCGGAGTCGTCTAGCAGAGCGGACGCCTTTTCGTCAAAATCCAGCGGCGCGGCCTTGAACAGGAATTCCGCGCCTTCCGCTACCTCGTTCAAGGTTTTCGCGCGGGGCTTGAGCGATGGCATCGCCGCGGTCAGCACAGCGCGGTTCGCGGCGGTCAGGACGATGCCAAGCCGGCTTTCCACGCGGGGCGCGACCAGGTCGGCCAGGCGCGCGTCGTCTGCTTCCCGCAGATAATGGCCGTTCAGATTTTCCAGCTTCTTGATGTCGAAGCGCGAGGGCGAGCGACCGACGCCGTCGATGTCGAACAATGCGATGGCGCGCTCTATCGGGATGATTTCCTCGTCGCCATGGCCCCAGCCCAGGCGCAGCAGATAATTGAGCACCGCTTCGGGCAGCATCCCCATCTCGTCGCGATAGGCATCGACGCCAAGCGCCCCATGCCGTTTCGACAGTTTCGCGCCGTCCGCGCCGTGGATGAGGGGGATATGGGCGTAGGTCGGCTCTTCCCAGCCCATGGCACGGATGATGCTGAGCTGGCGGAAAGCGTTGTTGAGATGGTCGTCGCCGCGGATCACATGGGTCACGCCCATGTCATGATCGTCCACGACGACGGCCAGCATGTAAGTGGGCGTGCCGTCCGAGCGGAGCAGGATCATGTCGTCCAGTTCGCTGTTCTGGACGACGACGCGGCCCTGCACCGCATCCTCGATCACCGTTTCGCCCTCACGCGGCGCCTTGATGCGGATGACGAAGGGCGCGCCTGCGGGCGCTTCGCCCGGATCGCGGTCGCGCCAGCGGCCGTCATAGCGCAGCGGCTGCTTCGCGGCGCGTTGCTGTTCGCGCAGCTCTGCAAGCTCTTCGGGCGTGGCGTAGCATTTATAGGCGTGACCCGCGTCAAGCAGCTGGTTCGCAACCTCGGCATGGCGGGGCGTGCGCGCGAACTGGAAAACGGCGGGTTCGTCGCCGCCGAGGCCGAGCCATTCGAGACCGTCGAAGATGGCGGCGACGGCGTCCTCCGTCGAGCGGGCGCGGTCGGTGTCTTCGATGCGAAGCAGGAACTTGCCGCCATGATGGCGGGCGAAGAGCCAGTTGAAGAGCGCGGTGCGCGCCCCCCCAATGTGCAGATAGCCCGTGGGCGAGGGCGCGAAACGGGTCACCACAGCCTTGTTCATTCCCGTTGCACTTCCCGTCATATTCTTCGACATTCGCCTTGCCGACCCATGGATGCGACGCCCCCTAGCATGGCTTTTGCGCCGCGACAAACGTCCGTTCGGACGCGGGCGGCGCAATGGCTGACGGCGGCCCGCACGGCAGCGGAAGGCTGGCTGGAAGAGGAGCGGGAACAGGTCGGCCTGTGGGTGCCGGTCGCGCTGGGTGCCGGCGTGGCGGGCTGGTTCATCCTTCCTAACGCGGCGACGTGGCTTGGCCTGTGCTGCGGGATGCTGGGGCTGGCGTGCATCGGCGCGATGCTGCCGCCCGGTGGCCGGGTCCGATGGATCGTCATCGTTGGCGCAATGCTGGCCTGCGTCGGATGCCTGCTGGTGTGGGGGAAGGCGGCGGTGATGGGTGAAAAGCCCCTTGCCCGCCCGGTTTTCGCGCGCGTCGCAGGCACGGTGGAGTCGGTGCAGGACGTGCCCGCGCAGGGCATCGTCCGGGTGCGGGTGCGGCCCGTCGGCGCGCCGGACCTGCCAAGCAGGGTGCGGGTCAACATCGCAAAGCCGGACGTGCCGGCGGGACTGGGCGAGGGGGCGACGATCCGGTTCCGGGCGCGCCTGATGCCGCCGGCGCCGCCGAGCGTGCCCGGCGGATATGACTTCGCCGCGCGCGCCTATTTCCAGGGTATCGGCGCGACCGGCAAGGCGTTGAAGCCCATCGAGATTGTGCGACCGTCCCAAGCCGCGCCGCCGCTGCGCGCCCGGCTGTTCGACCATATCGTGACGCAAGCGCCGGGCGCGGGCGGTGGCATAGCGGCGGCGCTGGCGACCGGTGACCAGGGCGCGATAGCCGAGGAGGATGCCGAAGCAATGCGCCGCAGCGGCCTGGCGCATCTGCTGTCGATCAGCGGGCTCCATGTGACGGCGCTGATCGGCGCGGTGATCTTCCTGTTGATGCGGATGCTGGCGCTGAGCCGGCGGGCGGCCTTGACGATGCCGCTGATGCTGATCGCGGCAGGCGGCGGGGCGCTGGCCGGGATCTTCTACACCTGGCTGACGGGTGCGGAGGTGCCGACGGTGCGCTCGTGCGTCGCGGCGTTGCTGGTGCTGGGCGGGTTGGCGATGGGGCGCGACGCGATGACGCTGCGGCTGGTCGCGACGGGCGCGCTTGTGGTGCTGGCCTTCTGGCCCGAGGCGCTGGTCGGGCCGAGTTTCCAGATGAGTTTCGCGGCGGTCACCGCGCTGGTGGCCCTGTCGGAGCATCGCGCGTTTCGAGCCTTTGCGGCGGCACGCGATGAAGCCATGCTGCGCAAGGGGCTGCGCATGCTGGCGGTAACCCTGGCGACAGGCATTGTTGTGGAACTGGCGCTGATGCCCATCGCGCTGTTCCACTTCCACAAGGCAGGCATGTTGGGCGCTTTCGCCAATCTGGTGGCTATCCCGCTGACGACTTTCGTCGTCATGCCGCTGGAGGCGCTGGCGCTGGCGTTCGATGTCCTGGGGCTGGGCGCGCCCTTCTGGTGGCTGACGGGGCAGGCTTTGGCGCTGTTGCTGGGAATCGCGCATGGCGTCGCGGCCAGCCCCATGGCGACGATGCTGGCGCCGGCGATGAGCGAGGCGGTGTTCGGCCTTACGATCGCTGGCCTGCTATGGTGCCTGTTGTGGCGCAGCCGCTGGCGATGGATGGGATTGCCGCTGATGCTGGCGGGCATGGTCCTGACGCTGACCGCGCGGTCGCCCGACATCCTTGTCACTGGCGACGGGCGGCATGTGGCGGTGCGGACCGACAGGGGAATGGCGCTGCTGCGCGAGCGTGCGGGCGATTATGTGCGCGACGCGCTGTCGGAAAGCGCGGGCTATGACGGTGAACTGGCGGCGCTGGCGAGCCTGCCCGGTGCGCGCTGCTCGCAGGATCTGTGCGCGCTGCGGATGGAAAGCGGGGGACGGCGATGGCGGCTGCTGTTCACGCGCAGCGACATGCTGGTCGAGCGGCGGACCTTTGCGCGTGATTGCGCGGCGACGGATATCGTCATCAGCGACCGCGCTCTGCCGCGATGGTGCATGCCGCGCTGGCTGAAGATCGACCGCAGGCTGCTGGCGCGTACGGGCGGTCTTTCGATCGCATTGGCAACCGGCGATATCCGCACGGTGCGGCAGCCGGGCGACGCGCATCCATGGATCGCGCGTTCCCCGAGCCGCGGCGGGGCTCAATTATATCGGCGGAGCAGGCCGGCGAGCTTGCCCTGAATACGCACCTGGCGCGGGTCGTAGATTTGCGGTTCATAGGCCGCATTGGCGGGGTCCAGACGCACCTTCGCCCCTTCCCGGCGGAAATATTTGAGCGTCGCTTCCGCCTCGTCGATCAGGGCAACGACGATCTGGCCTTCGCGCGCGACTTCCGTTCGCTGGATAAGGGCGAAGTCGCCGTCCAGGATGCCGGCTTCCACCATCGAATCGCCTGACACTTCCAGCGCGTAATGATCGCCAGCGCCAAGCAATGCGGCGGGAACGGACAACATGGTCTGCCCCTCCATCGCCTCAATGGGGACACCGGCGGCGATACGGCCGTGCAGCGGGATTTCGATCACGTCGTTGGCGGCGATCAGCAGGGCAGGCGCCGACTTCGGCTTGAGCGGAACGACCGGTGCAGGCGCGCGATGCATGGCGTCGGGCAGCTTCAGCACTTCGAGCGCGCGCGCGCGATTAGGCAGGCGGCGGATGAAGCCGCGTTCTTCCAGCGCGTTGATCAGCCGGTGGATGCCCGATTTGGATCGCAGGTCGAGCGCGTCCTTCATCTCCTCGAACGAAGGCGACACGCCGCCTTCGTCAAGCCGGGTCTGAATGAAGCTCAGCAATTCCTGCTGCTTGGGCGTCAACATCGCGGTCCTCCGTGGAACGTATGAGGAACGCATAGGAAACACAAAGGGGTTCGTCAAGCAAAGAACCCGGCTATTTGATCCAGCTCAGTCGAACGGGAAGATGGTCACCCGGTCGCCCGACGAGGCTGGGGGTGAGCCGGCGGGGCGAAGGATCAGGCAGTCGGCCCGCGCCATGGCCGCCGTGGCGGCGCTGTCCTGCGACGTCACCGATACCACGCCGCCCTCCGCGCGGAAGGCGCGCATATAGTCGTCCCGGTCGCCCGTGGCGGGAAGCGCGGAGGCGAGCGGTGCGTCGATGCGGCGCGGCAGCGGCTGAGCGGCCCCGCTGATGTGCCGCAGGAGAGGCAGGAGGAAGAGCGTTGCGGTGACGAAGGCGGAGACCGGATTGCCGGGCAGGCCGAGGAACAGCGTCTCCCCCCGCTTGCCGGCCATCAGCGGCTTGCCGGGGCGCATGCGGATTTTCCAGAAATCGAGCGTGCCGCCGGCCTGCTGGAAGGCGGGGCGGACGAGGTCATGATCGCCCACCGACGCGCCGCCGGTAGTGACGATGACGTCCGCCTGAGCGGCGCTGGCGAAGGCAGCGGTCATCTGCTCCAGATCATCGGGCACGATGCCAAGGTCGATCATCTCGCATGGCAGCGCCGCCAGCATTGCGGCAAGCATCGGCGCGTTGGAGGAAGGCAGAAAACCGGGCGGCACCGGCGCGCCGGGGGGCACCAGTTCGTTCCCGGTCGAAAGCAGCGCGACGCGTGGCCGGCGGCGGACAGGCAGCGCGCCATGCCCGCCCAGGACGGCGGCGGCGACCTGGGCCGGGCCGAGATGACGCCCGGCCTCCAGCAATGTCGTGCCGGCCGCGAAGTCGGACGCGGCCGCGCGGACATGCTGGGCGGGCCGCAGCGGATTTCCGCTGGCGGCAAGGCGGTCGCCATCGCGCGTGACGTTTTCCTGAATCAGGATGGCGTCGGCACCGGGGGGAAGCGGCGCGCCGGTGAAGATGCGGACGGCCTCCTCCGCGCCGATCGACGGGGGCTGGATTGCGCCGGCCGCACTTTCACCCACGACGCGCCATGGGCCGGGCCAGTCGGCGGCGCGCACGGCATAGCCGTCCATCGCGGAAAGGTCGGCCCAGGGCTGGTCGCGAAGCGCCGCGACATCCTGCGCCAGCCAGCGGCCCGCCGCCTGCGTCACCGGAATGGTTTCCACGGCCAGCGGCGAGGCGAGGGCGAACAGGCGCGCCTGCGCTTGCGCGACCGGGAGCAGGCTCATGGCGTCCGCCGCCAGTCCCCCGACTTGCCGCCGATCTTGGATTCGAGGCGCACGCCGTCGATGACCATGGCCTTGTCCAGCGCCTTGGCCATGTCGTAAATGGTGAGCAGGGCGACGGATGCCGCAGTCAGAGCCTCCATCTCGACGCCCGTCTGTCCCGCGGTGCGGGCGGTCGCGGTGACGGTGACGCCGCCATCGTCCAGGTCGAAATCGACGGTCACGGCACTGAGCGCGATGGGGTGGCAGAGCGGGATGAGGTCGGCGGTACGCTTGGCCGCCATGATGCCGGCGACACGAGCGACGGCCAGCACATCGCCCTTCTTGACCAGCCCCTGCGCGATGGCGGCGGCGGCTTCGGCGCTCATGGCGATGCGACCCGATGCGACTGCTTCGCGGGCGGTGGTCGCCTTGGCGGACACGTCCACCATGCGGGCCGCGCCGTCCTCGTCGAGATGGGTGAGGCCGTTCATGCCCCTGTCAGCAGCGCGCGGGTCGCTGCCTCTACATCGGGCTGGCGCATCAGCGTTTCACCGACGAGGAAGCAGCGAACGCCATGTGTCGCCATGGCGATAAGGTCGGCGTGGCCGGTCAGGCCGCTTTCGGCAACGAAGGTGCAGCCTTCCGGCGCTTTCCCGACCAGTTCGTAGGTACGGGCGAAGTCCACCGTGAAGTCGCGCAGGTCGCGATTGTTGACGCCGATGAGACGGGACCGGAGGGCAAGGGCGCGTTCCAACTCCGGCTCGTCATGCACTTCGACAAGCGCGTCCATGCCAAGGCCAAGGGCGGCATCCTCAATCTCGCGCATCTGCGTGTCGTCCAGCGCGGCGACGATGATGAGGATGGCGTCCGCACCCAATGCGCGGCTTTCGAGCACCTGCCAGGGGTCGACGATGAAATCCTTGCGCAGCACGGGCAGGGCGCAGGCCGCGCGAGCAGCGACGAGATAATCGTCACGGCCCTGAAAATAAGGTTCGTCGGTCAGCACCGACAGGCAGGCCGCTCCGCCGGCGGCATAGGCCGCCGCATGGGCGGGCGGATCGAAATCGGGGCGGATGAGGCCCTTGGACGGGCTGGCCTTCTTGACCTCCGCGATCAGGCCGAATCCGGTGGTGGCGGCAGTGTCCAGCGCGCGACGGAATCCCCGTGGCGGGGTCTGCTCGCCGGCGCGCGCCTGAAGCGAGGACATGCTGGTCGCGGCCTTGCGGCGGGCGACATCCTCCCGCTTGAAATCGCAAATCTCGAGCAGCTTGTTCGTCATGAATAGGCAATCCAGCAGTTGAGGAGCGCATTGGCAAGGCCCCGGTCGATCGTCTCGGCGGCTTCCTCGACGCCTTCGCGCAGGTCCGGCACGACATCCGCGACCAGCAAGGCGGCGGCGGCGTTCAGCAGCACGGCGTCCCGATAAGCGCCATGTTCTCCCTGGAGCAGGGCGCGCAGGGCCTTGGCATTGTGGGCGGCGTCCCCGCCCCGGATCGCCTCGATCGGATGTGTCGCAAGGCCGAGGTCCGCAGCGGTGAGCCGGCGCATGGCGACGACGCCGTCAGCCGTGACTTCGGCCACGTCATTGCCGCCTGCGAGCGACAGTTCGTCCAGTCCTTCGTCCCCGGACACGATCATGGCGCGCTCCACGCCCAGAGCGCTCAGCGCTTGCGCATAGATGGGGACATAGGCAGGGCGGGCGATGCCGACCAGCTGGCGGCGGACGCCGGCGGGATTGGCGAGCGGTCCCATGAGGTTGAAGATGGTGCGTTCGCCGATCGCCCGGCGTATGGGGCCAAGCCGCTTCAGCGCCGGGTGATAATTTTGCGCGAAGAGGAAGCAGATGCCGAGGTCGCCCAGCGTTGCCTGCGCCGTGGCGGCGGCGCGATCGAGATCGAGGCCGAGCGCCTCCAGCGTGTCGGCCGCCCCGGCCTTGGACGACGCGGCGCGGTTGCCATGTTTGGCGACGGGCACGCCGGCCGCCGCGACGACAAGGCTGACCGCCGTCGAGACGTTGAGCGTGTGGTGCCCATCGCCCCCGGTGCCGCAGACGTCGATCGCGCCCGGCGGTGCTTCGACCGGGATCATGCGCGCGCGCATGGCGCGGGCGGCGGCGGCGATTTCCGTCGCCGTTTCGCCGCGCCGGGCCATGGCGACGAGGAAGGCGGCGATGTCGGCATCCGCGATATCGGCGTCGAACAACATGTCGAACGCCTGCGCAGCGGCGTTGGCGTCCAGCGGGATCGAAGGGTCGGGCAGGCGGGTCATCGCGCCGGCCTTAATCGGCAGAAGGGCGCGCTGTCGAGGGGGCGTTCCCGCTTAACTTCGCACATTTCCCGCAGAAATTGTCATTTCATGTCCCATCCGAGTAATTTCCGCAAAGAAGCAACGTTCATCCTAAGGATGCGCCGGCGGGTAGGACAGGATCAGGCCGCTTCCCGCGTCCGCACCGGCAAGCCCGCGATGGTCAGGAAATTGGCCAGCATTTCATGCCCATATTCGGTGGCGATGCTTTCCGGGTGGAACTGCACGGAATGGATGGGCAGGGTGGCATGGCGGAAGGCCATGACCGAACCGTCCTGGCTCGTCGCATTCACGATCAGGCTATCTGGAATCTCCTCCACGATCAGCGAATGATAGCGGGTCGCGGTGAAGGGCGAGGGCAGGCCGGCGAAGAGGCCGGTGCCGTCATGACTGACCGGCGACGTCTTGCCGTGCATGAGGCCGCCGCGCACGACCTTTCCGCCGAAATGCTGGCCGATCGCCTGATGTCCCAGGCACACGCCCAGCAGCGGCGCGCCCGCATCGGCGCAGGCGGCGACGAGGTCCAGGCTCACGCCTGCCTCATTAGGCGTGCAGGGACCGGGCGAGAGCAGGAAGGCCTTGGCGCCGGTGGAAAGCGCCTGACCGGCGGAAATGGCGTCGTTGCGAACGACTTCCACCTGCGCGCCCAGCTCCATGAGATAATGGACCAGGTTCCAGGTGAAGCTGTCATAATTGTCGATGACGAGGATCATGAGAAAGCGCTGTAGCGCGCGATCGGGCTGGGGGGAAGGGCGCACGCTGTTCGTTCGCACTTCGCCACCCGGATAAGGCTGAGGGGCTTGCCCTCATCCCTCGCGCCACTTCGCCAGCGCCTTTTCATAGGCTGCGCGGGCTTTGTCCCGCTGTTCCTCCAGCCTTCGGGCATCGCGGTCCGCCGACTTGCGGGTCGCTGCGATCTGGCGGGCGAGCTCGGCGCGTTCGGCTTCCAGTCGCGCGATATCGGCGTCCCTATCGCGGCGATGGTCCTCCAGCGCTTCCTCGGCCGCGGTCAGGGCGGCGCTGCTGGGGCGGGGAGGAGGTTTGGCGCGCGGTGGCGCCTTTGTCTTTGCGCGGGGCGTGGCCTTCTTCGCGCGGCGGGGCGGGGTCGAGGCGGCGAGATGATCGGCGGCGGTTCCGCGCGGCCGCTTTATCACCTCGCCTGGATGGGCGAGCGGCTCCGCCATCAGCCTTTCGTCGGTTACCTGTTCGGCCGCGCCGCGCGCGAACAGGTCCGCCTCCGCGCCCCACGCCTTCAGCGCCGCCTTCCGGCTGGGGGCGGCGACATAGGCGTCGTGGAAGCCGATGGGGGTACGGAATATTTTCAGCTTTGGCATGGCGCTGTCGTCAACGCGCCGACCGTCCGCCTGCTCCGGCGATAACCTAGGTTATGGCGGCTGCGTCGTCGGCTGGAATGAGGGAACCGCTGTCCTTCTCCAGCGCTTGCGCCTGACCGATGTGGTTGAGGAGGATGACATGGCAGAAAAGGACTATACCGACGCGATTGCCCTGCTGAAGGCGGACCATCGAACCGTGGAGGAACTGTTCGACAAGTTCGAGAGCGCGAAGGCCGCTTCGCGCAAGCAGGAGATTGCGCAAAAGATCTGCACTGAACTCAAAATCCACACGATGATCGAGGAAGAGATCTTCTATCCTGCGTTTCGCGGCAAGATAGAGGATGACACGCTGGACGAGGCCTATGTCGAGCATGACGGCGCGAAGGTGCTGGTGAACGACATCGAAGCGGGTTCAGCGGAGGAAGATTTCTACGACGCCAAGGTCAAGGTGCTGTCCGAGGAGATCAAGCATCATGTCCATGAGGAAGAGGCGCAGAAAGAGGGCATGTTCGCCCAATGCCGCAAGACCGACGTCGATCTGGTGGCGTTGCGCGACCAGATGCTGGCGCGGAAGCAGGAACTGATGGCTCAGGCCAAGTCAGGCGGGCTGCCCCTTGCAAAGCCGTCCGCCGTCCGCCTGATCCCGGCCTGACGGGGCGTACCCACGCGCGGCTTGAAAAAGCAGGCGCGCCCCGCCATATGGGTGCTGCCGGGTTCGCCCGGCTATGGTGATAAATCGTGTCGTGCAATAGGCGCAGCGGACCCGGGGGCAGTACCCGGCGGCTCCACCACAAAGGCCCCTTTTCGGGGGCTTTCTGACGGGGCCGAACTAGGATCGACGTGTGTTGAAAAACGATGCTTTCACCCGGCCCGTGTAAGCCGTTAAACTGTGCAAAACTCACAAGTGCCAACGATAACGAGGCTCTTGCTCTTGCTGCGTAATTGATGGCCTCACGGCCTGACATTACCCAAAAAGAACGCGGTTGAACCCACCGGGCAACAGAAGGGAATTCAGCGGCCCCCGGAGGCGCCGGGCAACAGAAGCCTCCGGACCTTTCTCCCTCTATTCGGTCCATATCCTTGTCGTCCGGCAGGGCGGCGCGCTTTGCGTCGATTCGAATCGGCGGCTATTTGACTTGTCTTTTCGATTACGCTTTTATGACAATCGTGCGTAAAAGTGATAATGTATTGAAAAGAAAGAAAACTAAATCCTTTTCTATGCCCTTCGCGCCACTTGCCCCGATGTCATCGTAATGAAATAATCCTGGCTATAGTGGAGAGTTTTTTCGGAAGGATTTGAGGAAATGATCAAGGCCGCTGCAACCATCGGATTGATGCTGGCCGCTGCGGTTCCGGGCGTCGCATTGGCGTCCGACGCGCAGGACCTGGTGGTGGTGGGTGTGCCCGATGGCCGGCTGGCCGCCAAGGCCATCACCGCAGGCGATTTCGAGACGGCCCGTCGCAAGCTGGAGCCGATGCGCGTTTTTGGCGAAAATGACCCCGCCCGCCTCATCAACCTTGGCAACGCCTATGCCGGCCTCGGCCGCATGGCGCAGGCGCGCGAAGCCTATCGCGCTGCCCGGTCGGCGCCGGAACTGACACTGGTACTGGCGAACGGCACGGAAGAATCATCGCGCGAGGTCGCCAACCGCGCGCTTGGCCGGCTGAACCCAGCCTACGCCATGCGGTAATGCCTTGCCCCGAGGGGAAGGGAGAAGGGCGCCGTCCTGATCGGACGGCGCCCTTTTCATTGCCCGCTTGCAGGAGGGGGGACGACCGGGTCGCCCCGGCCGTTGGCACCCGCCCGGGCTGGGCGAGCCAGGATCAGAAGGCGACGGTCATCGACGCAGCGATGGTCGTGCCGATCTTGTAGCGGTTGTAGAAGACCTTGCTGTCGCCAGCCTGCTGATATTCCTGGAACTTGCGGCCGGTGATGTTGCGCGCCTCCAGCTTGAACTCGCTGTTCACGCCACCCGGCAGCTTGACCGCCTGACGCGCGACGAAGTCCAGGGTGAAGCCCGGCTTTTCCCGAATGTCGGGCTGAAGGTTCGGACCGCGGCTGGTGACGCGCGGACTGGCATAGGTCAGCAGCAGGGTCTGCTGTGACAGCCGGTCCGTATCCTCCAGGCCAAGCTGGAGGTTGACCAGATGGTCCGACTGGCCGGTCAGGGGCACGCCGTTCAGGAAATAGTCCGACGCGGCAGGCAGCGGGCCGGTCGTGTAGCTGTAGGGCGTCGTCGTGTCGCCATCCTTCACCTTCAGCTTCGACTGGGTGTAGGTATAGTTGCCGATCAGCGCGATGCGGCGGCTCTGGAAGAAAGGCGAGTTCCAGCCGTCGAGCGGCACATATTTCTGCAGTTCGAATTCCGCGCCGTACAGCGTGGCTTCGGGTGCGTTGGCGAAGCTGGTGGTGACATTATAGGTGTCGGTGATGGTGGTGTAGGTTTCGATCGGATTGTCGATCTTCTTGTAGAAGGCAGCCGCCGTGATCCGTTCCTCGCGACCCATATACCATTCCGCGCGGATGTCGGCGTTCCACAGCTCGCTGTCTTGCAGGAAGGGGTTGCCGCGATAGAAGCGGTTGGATTCGGTATCGAGGAAGGGCTGGGCGATCAATTCGCGGAACTGCGGCCGGGCGATCGTCTTCGACCCGCTGGCGCGGAATTGAAGGCCCTTGGCGGCTTCGACCGTCAGGGTGACGGCAGGCAGCCAATATTCTTTGTTGATGCGGTTGGTCGGCGTGACCCCGGTGTTGTAGACGTCGACGCCCGTCACCGACTGGCGGCCCTTTTCGTAGCGGACGCCCGCGTTCAGCGAGATGCCGTCGAACGGTTCGATCTGCACCTGCGCATAGCCGGCATGGACGCGCAGCGCCGCGTCATAGACGGGATAGTTGCCCGAAAATTCCAGCAGCGTCAGGTCGAAATATTGGATGGTCGAATCGGAGATCAGATAGTCGGGGCGCAACTGCTGCACCGGGATCGGCAGGTTGACCGCGTCATAGTGAAATTCATAGCGCGACGAGGTACGCTTCGTATCGGTGAAGGCATAGCCCGCCGTCAGCGTCACGTCCGGCGAGAATTTGTAGCTGAGGTCCGCGCCGGCCGACCACAGGTCTTCATTGAGGTCGCTGAAGGTGACGGACGCATCGCCGCGTTGGCGGTTCAGCGCGTTGACGAAGCGGTCGCCGACGGGATCGGCATCCAGCGGCCGGTTGGTGCGGACATATTCGAAATCGCGCTCATAAGGGGCTTCGCGCTGCGAATTGGCGTAGCCGCCGCGCAGGTCGAGGCTGAGATCGCCCAGCTTGAACTCGCCGACAAGCTGCGTGTCGATCAGCTGGCGCTCATACCAGGCGGTGCTCTGCGTCATATAATCCGCGCCCTGGATCTGGCCGTCATTCTGGCCGACCGCGAGCGCGCCGCGCTTCAGCGTGTCGCGGATGTAGAGGTTGGTCCAGCGAATCTTCTGGTCGCCCAGTTCCAGGCCCAGGCCGAGCAGGCCGTTCACCGTCACCTGATTGTCGGTGCTGACCTGCGTGTAGTTCTTGCCCGCGCCGGCCGCGACGTCGAGCGATGCCTGCTGGAGCGTCGAGCGGGTGCGCCACTTGTTGCTGTAGGACGCCGTAGCGATCACGCCCAGGCGCCCGTCGCTACCCACGTCCATCGCCGTGCCGGCGTTGACCGAGCCGGAGAAGTTGAAGGGCAGGCTGTTGGTCCGCTGAAGGACGGAAGTGTTGCTGTTCTGGAGCTGCATCGCCGCCGCCTTGAGGTCGGCGCGGGGAATGTTGGAGAAGGGGGTGCCGCTGTTGATGAGGTTCCGAAGGCCCGAGGGCAGGTCGCGCGTGCCATCGTCGAAGCCGGTCCAGTCGGACTTGGCGCCGTAATAGGTATAGCCCATCTGGCCCGATGTTTCGGTGTTGGCCGAACTGCCGACGCCGATTTCCAGATAGGATTCGGTCGGAATGGCCTTGGTCGTCAGGTTGATGACGCCGCCGCCGAATTCGCCGGGGAAGTTGGCCGAATAGCTTTTCTGCACCAGGGTCGAGGCGATGACGCTGGTGGGGAAGATGTCGAGCGGCACGACGCGCTTCAACGGCTCGGGGCTGGGGAGCGGAGAGCCGTTCAGCAGCGCGAGCGAATAGCGATCGCCAAGGCCGCGGACATAGACATAGCCGCCCGAGGCGACCGACAGGCCGGTGACGCGCTGGAGCGATCCGGCGATGTCGCCTTCGCCCGTCCGCTTGATGTCGGCGGCGGAGAGGACGTTCACCACCTGCGGCGCGGCCTGCGACACGTTGGTGGTGCGGCGGCCGGTGACGACGATGTCGGCGCCGGGAATGGACACGTCGACATTGCCGGTCTGCGCTGCGGCTTCGTCAGCCGCGCTCGGCGTCGTCGACATGCCGGCGTCGCCCGCGCTGCCCGCAGTGCCTGTGATGGTGGACCCGCCACCCACGCCGGCGGCGGAGTCGGTCTGCGCCATGACGGCCGGGGCCGAAAGCGCGGTGGAAATCAGGAGCAGGCGCGCCAGGCTCAGCGGCTTCGACATGCGAAATATCCCCCTTGGGAAAATCAGTGCAAAGAAGGCGGGGAAGCGGCTCGCACGCTCCCCCGCCCCTGTTGAGGTCGTGGGTCCGATCAGGTCGTCGGGATGGCGGTGCAGTTCTTCGACGTGCTGCCGAAGCTGGCCGTGACCGAATTGCAGGTCCAGCCGGCGTACCAGGTGTCGCTGCTGTCCTTGACCGCGCCGACATAGTTGGTCGTGGTGAAGTTGCTGTCGATCGTCTTGGGATCGGTCGCCACCAGCGCTGTTTCGGTTGCGCCGTTGACGAACAGGTTGGTCAGCGACGGCGTGTAGGTGATCGTGCTGTTCGGGCCGGCTTCGAAGATCGTCTTCACGACATCGGCGGTTACGCCGTTGTTGCCCTTGTAAGGGGTGCCGTTGCACTGCATCGCCACCGAGATGTAGCGCGGCTTGCCGGCGTCCTGCAGGGCGGTGTCGGCGTCACGCACCGTGGCGGCGGCGTCGATGCGCAGGCAGCTCTGGTTGGGGCTGACGATCAGGCCGTTGATGAGGTTGAGGTCAGCGCCTCCACGCAGGAGCATCGCCGCGCCGTTGGCGCCGGTGGTCGACCGGCCGATATAGGTGAAGTTCGCGACCTTGATGAACTGACGCGGCAGGGCATCGACGCCGTTGTTGGCGTTGGTGCCGGCATTCGAGTCGGTTTCGAGGAAGCTGTCGCCGATGTCGTTGTTGGCACGCTGGACCGAGATCAGATATTGGACCGTGCCGCGATAGCCGACATCGGTGTCGAGATTGTCGTCTTCGTTGCCGGTCAGGACCAGGTAGCGCGGGTTGAGCGAACCGCCGAAGATTTCGATGCCGTCGTCCGAGCTGTTGTGGACCTGGATATGGTCAAGCTGTGTGCCGCTGCCGACGCCCGAGGGGGTCAGGCCCTGAAGCTCGCTAGAGCCCGACAGGACGAAGCCCGAATAGCGGATCTGGACATAGGACATGCGGCCCGAATTGTCCGCGTCGTCCGCGCCGCCATAAAGCGCGCCGCTCGCGCCTTCGGTGTCGCGTTCGCACGCGGTGGTGCCGGGCGCGGCCGCCGGGGCGGCGCAGTCGGTGATGCGCGCGCGGCCGAGCAGCACGACGCCGCCCCACTGGCCCGACGACTGGTCGGTGTTGGTGCCGAGCACATTTTCACGGCTAGTGAAGATGATCGGCTGGGTCGCGGTGCCCACGGCGTTGATGCGGTTGCCGCGATTGACCGCCAGGAAGGTGTTGCCGGTGCCGGCGAAGATCACCACGCCCGGATCGATCGTCAGCGTGACATTGTTGCCTGTGCTGCCCGGACCCTGATCAGTGCCGACATCGACGCGGCCAGGCATGGAGTAGATGACGCCGGCCTGCTTGGAGATGACGGTCGAGCTGGTGAAGCGCGCCGGGAAGGCGCAGTTGCGCCAGGTGTTGGTGCCGTCGGTTATGGTGCCCGCGTCGGAGAGCTGGGCCGATCCGGCGATGCTGGGGCAACCTGCGGCCGGGGTCACCGCGGTCGGCGTGGGGGTCGGCGTGGGCGTCGGAGTCGGGGTGGGCGTCGGAGTCGGCGCAGGGATGACGATGGTGCCTTCACCGGGCGAGGCGATGTCGTCCGCGCCGCAGGCGCTGAGGCCCACGCAGGCGCAGCTCGCCATCAGGATCGTGTGAATACGGTTAATCTTGGCCATGTCGTCTCCGCTCCGGCCCGTAGCCGGGATTGTTGAACCGCGGAGCGCAGGGGAAATGATTCGGACAACGCCCCCTGTCGCCCTCGGGAGCGGCAACTAGGCCCGGTACGTGACAGCAACATTTTGTTTGTGTGACAGTTCGGCGTCTTAAAAATGACGGTATCGTGACAATCATTTCAGGTCCGTTGCAACGGACCTGCCGGATCAGCCCCAGGGGCGTTCCCGATACCATTTGGTGATGACATGCTTCACGCCGCTGCGCACCTTCATGCCATGATGGATGCTGGCGGGATTGGGCTGGCCGGATGGAAGGCGGTTGTTCCAGACCAGCAGTTTGCCGGTTTCCGGCTGCACCGTCTTGCCGATTTTGGTGAAGCGGGTGGCCCCGCCGGCGGCGGGTTCGTTCAGATAGACCATCAGCGTCCAGGTGCGATTGCCGGCGACCGAGCAGAATTGTGCGAAGTCCGCGCCCCTGGGGTCGAAATAGTCGGTGTGCGCCTTGAATTCCTGACCCACGCCATAGCGTTGCCCCTGTATCGGTTCGCCATGGTGGCTGGCAATGCCGGCAAATGCATCGAGCCGCGCGTCGATGGCGGCGACGAACGGGTCGGCGGAATCGAGGTCGCAGGTTTCGCTGGTCCGAAAATAATGATCGCCATTGGCATCGGCGATGGTGGAGGGCCGTCGTTGCGCGTCGATGCGGCGGACCAGTTCGGCACACTCCTCCACGCTGAGGAAGGCGCGGCGGATGAACAAGGTGATGTCGCGGCTGGGCACCCGCTGCACGCGGGGATGCGCGCCGATCCATGCGGGGTCGCCATCGGCAGCGGCGGGCGCGGTCTGCTGTTGGATCATCATCGTCCCATGGGTGGATGACG
This sequence comes from Sphingobium sp. CCH11-B1, assembly GCF_001556865.1. Lineage (GTDB taxonomy): Bacteria > Pseudomonadota > Alphaproteobacteria > Sphingomonadales > Sphingomonadaceae > Sphingobium. The sequence continues at coordinate 29,758 of NZ_LSJY01000079.1, forward strand.
CATTTGCTATCCCGCGCCGCGCGAAAAGCAAGCACCAGGATTGGCGTCATAAATCCGTCACGCAACCGTCATCGTCCGGTAAGACGAGGTGCCTAGCAGGCTGCCTAGTCTCAAAGGGGGTATGGCAGCATCATGCAGGTGCCGTTCGGCGACAGAGTGCGCGGATTGCGTCGCAGGCGCACTTCTGCGTCGCCCGCGTTCGACTGGCTGGCGCTGCTGGAGCGCGCGCTGCTCATCCTGCTTGCGCTGATGATCGTGCGGCTCGCATGGGCGATCGTGACGCCGGTCGGCAGCTTCGGCCCGTGGGAAGGACGGCGGGCACAGTTGATGTCGGCATCGGCCCGGCAGGCGCTCTTCGCCAGCTTCGACCCCTTCTTCCGCGACGGTCCGCAGCAGCCTTCGGGCGGAGTCGTCACGTCCCTGGCGCTGACCGTCTATGGCATTCGTCTCAACGAAGGATCCGGCCTTGGGTCGGCGATCATCGCCGGGCCGGACGGGGTGCAGAACAGCTTTGCCGTGGGCGACGAGATATTGCCCGGCGTGGTGCTGAAATCCGTCGCTTTCGACCATGTCACCATCGACCGGGGCGGGGCGGAGGAACAGGTGTTTCTGGACCAGTCCACGCCTGCGCCGGACGCGCCGGCCCCACCGCCTGCCGCCAGCGGATGGCAAAGCGCGGCACCGCCGCCCCCGCCGGCGACGGCAACAGGCGCCGGGCCGACAGCCGAGAGCCTGAAGCGTGACATCGGCTTTGCCCCCAGGATCGAGAATGGTCGCGTGACCGGCCTTGTCGTCCAATCGCGCGGGCCTGCCTTTGCCGGCGTCGGCTTCAAGCCCGGCGACATCATCGCCCAAGTCAACGGCCAGCCGGTCGGCGACCTGCAATCGTTGCAGAACCAGATCGCGCCCGGCGCGCGCCTGTCCCTGACCGTGGAGCGCGGCGCGACCACCGCCTCGGTCAACCTCATAGTGCAAGGCCAATGACCCGCAAACTGCTCCTGACCGCCGCCATGGCCCTCGCGCTCGCGGCGCCGCTGCCTTCCTCCGCGCAGCAGACGCTCAACGTCCGCGACGCCGACATCCGCGCCTTCATCCAGGATGCCGCGCGGGTAACCGGCCGCACCTTCATCATCGACAACAAGGTGCAGGGGAAGGTGTCGGTCGTGACCGACCGGCCGCTGTCGCGATCCGAATATTTCGAGATCTTCCTGTCGACGCTGCGCGCCAACGGCCTTGTCGCCGTGCCTGCGCCCGGTGGCGCCTATCGCATCCAGCCGGTCGACGGCGCGGCCGGCCAGCCCAGCGGCGTGGGGCAGGCGTCCAACCGCAACAGCTTCGTCACCGAAGTCTTCCGCCTTCGCTCCATCGACGCGGCAAGCGCGCTGGAGACCTTGCGGCCACTGGTAAGCCGGGAAGGCTCCGTCACCGCCAACCGGGCAGGGAACAGCGTGGTCGTCGCGGACTATGCCGACAATGTTGCGCGTATCCGTCAGGTGATCGCGCGCATCGACCGCGACAATGCGGCGACGCAGATGGTGGCGCTGAAGAACGCCGGTGCACGGGAGATCGCCACATCGCTCCAGGCGCTGGTCGCGAGTGGGGGCTCGGGCGAGAATGCCGCGCCGGCTTCGGCGACGGTGGTGCCGATCGACAGCAGCAATTCGGTCGCGATAAGAGGTGACGCGGGCACCGTCGCCCGGCTGGCGGCGATGGCGAGGCAGCTGGACCAGCAGGCGGCGAGCGGCACCGAGATCCGCGTTTACTGGCTGGAACATGCCGATGCCGAGAAACTGTTGCCTGTGCTGCAGCAACTGGTCGGCCAATCGACCGCGCAGCCCGTGACCTCCGATGCGCCGGCTCCGGCCAAGGGCAGCGCCGTGCCGGCTGCGCAGGTCGCAGCGCCCGTCGCCGCGTCCGCGCCGAGTGCGAGCGGCAGCGGCATATCGACGCGCGGTCCTGCCATCGTCACGCGCTACGAGGGCGCGAATGCGATTATCGTTGCCGCCAACAGCGACGTTCAGCGGATGCTGGGCGAGACCATCCGGCAAATCGATACGCGGCGCGAACAGGTGCTGGTGGAGGCGATCATCGTCGAGATCAGCGACGCCGCCGCCAAGAAGCTGGGAGTGCAGTTCCTGATCGGCAGCACCTCCACCGGCTTTGCGGCCACCAACTACTCCAACGCGCAGCCCAACCTGCTGACCATCGCAGGTGCCTATGCCGCGAACCAGCTGGGAACGACGACGACCACGGTGGTCGCGCCGGACGGGACGCGGACGACGACCGAAGTGCGGGAGAATGGCGACCTCGCCAACACGCTGCAGCAGGCGGCGGTCAACAGCCTGCAAAGCGCGACCGGCATTATCGGCGGCCTTGGCACGCAGATCGGCAGGAACGGCATTTTCGGCGCGATCATCAATGCCGTGAAGTCCGACACGGAAAGCAACCTGCTTTCCACGCCTTCTGTAATGACGATGGACAACCAGAAGGCATCGATCCTGGTGGGACAGCAAGTTCCGATCACGACCGGCGAGGCGCTGAGCCAGAATTTCGACAACCAGTTCCGCACCGTCCAGCGGCAGGATGTCGGCATCAAGCTGGAGGTGAAGCCGCAGATCAACACCGGCGGCGCCATCAAGCTGTTCCTGAAGCAGGAAGTGTCGAGCGTTGCCGGGCCGGTGAGCAACAGCAACAGCGACCTTATCATCAACAAGCGCGAGATCGAGACGACGGTCACGGTCGACGATGGCGAGATATTGGCGCTGGGTGGGTTGCTGGATGACAATGAACGGCGCACGATCGAGCGCATCCCCCTGCTGTCCGACATTCCGGGGATCGGCGAGCTGTTCAAGTCGCGGTCCAAAAGCCGGACCAAGACCAACCTGATGGTCTTCATCCGCCCCACGATCCTGCGATCGAAGGAGGATGCGCAAAAGCTGACGCAGCAGCGATACGGCTATGTGCGGGGCATGCAGTTGCAGCGCAACCCGGACGTCGAGCCGACGATCGACGAACTGGTCCGCGACTATATGGGCGCGGTTCCCCCGGTCGCGCCGCAGCCGGGCGACGTGACGGTGCAGCCGCCGGCGGGCGCGACCGTCCCTGCGCAAGTGATCGAACCCACGGTGCGGCAGTCGAGCGGGGTCGTGCGCCCGGTCGATATCCCGGCGAGCGGGGGAAAGCAGTGAGGTTTCCCATTCCCCCGTTGACTCCGAGCCTGCCGAACGGCTCGACTGAGCAGAGCGAAGCCATTTCGATCCGCTCGGGGGTGGGCTTCGACTCCGCTCGGCCCGAACGGAGGTTCATATGAGCGAGCCTGGTTCTGATCATCCCGTGATCCCTGCCGCCACGTCGCGGCCCATCGACATACCCTATGTCTTTGCGCGCAAGCATGGCGTGGTGATGCTGCCGCCCGAAGGCGACCGGCTGACCATCGCCGTTCGGGAAGGGAGCGACCCGCGCGTGCTGCTGGAGGTGCGGCGGCATCTGGCGCGCAGCTTCGACGTTCGGTTCGTGGAGCCGGCGCAGTTCGACCGGCACCTGTCCGACCATTATGCGATGGAGGGCAGCGCCGCGGCCATGGCGGGATCGCTGGAGGTGGGCGCGGACGAGCTGGACATCCTGGCCGCCGACATTCCGACAGCCGACGACCTGCTCGACAGCGCCGACGACGCGCCGGCCATCCGCCTGATCAACGGCATCATTGCGGAGGCGGCCCGGCAGGGCGTGTCCGACATTCATATCGAACCCTATGAGACGGGCCTGATCGTCAGGATGCGGATCGATGGCGTGCTGCGCGAGACGCTGCGGATGCCGCCCCATGTCGCGCCCGTCGTCGTCAGCCGCATCAAGGTGATGGCGCGGCTCGACATCGCCGAACGGCGCGTGCCGCAGGACGGGCGCATCGGCCTGACGCTCGGCGGTAAATTGCTCGACGTGCGTGTCTCCACCCTGCCGAGCCGGGCGGGCGAACGCGTGGTGCTGCGCATCCTCGACAAGGAGAATGCGGGCATGAACCTGGACCTGCTGGGCATGACCGGCGCGCCGGACCGAATCTTCCGCGAGGGCCTGAGCGAACCCAATGGCATCATCCTCGTCACCGGGCCGACCGGTTCGGGCAAGACGACGACACTCTACGCCGGCTTGCGCCAGCTCAATGACGGCAGCCGCAACATCCTGACCGTCGAAGATCCGGTGGAATATGCAATCGAGGGGGTTGGCCAGACGCAGGTGAATGCGAAGGTCGGGCTGACCTTCGCGGCTGGGCTGCGCGCGATCCTGCGGCAAGACCCCGATGTGGTGATGGTCGGCGAAATCCGCGATCGCGAGACAGCCGAGATCGCCGTGCAGGCTTCGCTGACCGGGCATCTGGTGCTCTCGACCGTCCACACCAACGATGCGGTCGGTGCGATCACCCGGATGCGGGACATGCGGGTGGAGCCTTTCCTGCTCGCGTCCACGCTGCGCGCCGTGATCGCGCAGCGGCTGGTGCGGCGGCTTTGCCAGCATTGCCGCGAACCCGTGCAAGCCGACAAATCGGCGAGCGCGCTCCTCGGCTTCGATCCCGGCACGATCATCTATCGCGCCCATGGCTGCGAGCACTGCAACGGGACCGGCTACAAGGGCCGGATCGGCGTGTTCGAGGCGATTCGCGTCGACGACACGATCCGCCGCCTCATCAATGACGGGGGCGATGAATCGCTGATTGCGCGTCATGCCTTCCTGAACGCGCCCAATCTGGGTTCGGCGGCGCGGGCACTGGTGCGCGACGGGCAGACCACGGCGGAAGAGGCCATCCGCGTGTCGCGCCGCGACGCGACCGAGGTGGAAACCATCGCCGATGGCTGAATATGACTATGTGGCGATCGACCCGGCTGGCCGGGAGCGTGGCGGATCGGTCAAGGCCGGCACGATCGAGGATGCGCGCGCCAAGCTGGACGCACGCAAGCTGTTCATCGTGCGGCTGGAGCAGGGCGCGACCGAGACGGCGCGCAAACGGACCGGCCTGTCGCTGCGCGCGCCGCGCCTCTCGCCAAAGGAGCTGACGCTCTTCACCCGCCAGCTGTCGACCCTGATCCAGGTGAGCCCGCTGGAGGAATCGCTGCGCACCATCGGCCGGCAGAGCGAGAAGGACCATGTGCGCGCCATCGTGGGTCGCGTGCATGGCGGCGTGCTGGAAGGCCGGCGGCTGGCGGACGCCTTGGGGGCGGAGCCCAGGAGCTTCCCGCCGCTTTATCGCGCGATGATTTCCGCCGGTGAAAGTTCCGGCAGCCTGCCGACGATCATGGAGCGATTGGCCGACCTGATGGAGCGGCAGGCGGTGATCCGGTCCAAGGTGCTGACCGCCATCGCCTATCCCAGCGTGCTCGCCGCCTTCGCTGTCTGCGTCGTCGCAGCACTCATGATCTTCGTGGTGCCCAAGGTGGTGGAGCAGTTCGACACAGTGGGGCAGCAATTGCCGCTGTTGACCCGCATGGTGATGGGCCTGTCCGCCTTCCTTGCCGCCTATTGGTGGGTGCTGCTGATCCTGATCGCGCTTTCGGGGCTATTATTCTGGCGCGCGCTGAGGAACGAGGCGTTTCGATATCGCTTCGACGCGACCCTTCTGGCGCTGCCCCTGCTTGGCCGCCTGATCCGCGACCTGCATGCCGCACGGATGGCGCGGACGCTTTCGACCATGGTGGCGAGCCGGCTGCCGCTGATGGAAGGTTTGTCGCTGACCGCGAACACCGTGCATAACCGGGTGCTGCGCAAGGCATCGGACGACATCGTGGAAGCGATCCGGGGCGGCGGCAGCCTGTCGGCGGCGCTGCGGCGCGCCGGGGTTTTCCCGCCGCTGCTGGTCTATCTGGCGGCAAGCGGCGAGAGCGCGGGGCGGCTCGACACGATGCTGGAACGCGCGGCAGACTATCTGGAGCGGGAGTTCGACAGCTTCACCTCCGCCGCGCTCGCCATGCTGGAGCCGGTCATCATCATCCTGATGGGGGGCATCGTCGCCGTCATCATCCTGTCCATCCTGCTGCCGATCCTGCAGCTGCAAAGCCTCACCGGGGCTTGAAGGAGTGAACATGCCCAATTGGAAGACCATTCGAGCCGCCGCTGTCGAAGGCGAAGAGGGCTTTACCCTGGTAGAATTGATGGTCGTCATCGTCATCATCGGCCTGCTGGCGACGATCGTGGCGATCAACGTCATTCCGGCGACGGAGACCGCGCGCGTCGAAAAAGCCAAGGCCGACATTTCGACCATCGAGCAGGCGCTCGAGCAATATCGGCTCGACAACCTGACCTATCCCGCCGCGTCGGACGGGTTGCAGGCGCTCATCAGCCCGCCCGCCTCGCTCGCCCAGCCGCAGCGCTATCGCCGGGGCGGCTATATCAAGAAGCTGCCCGAAGATCCGTGGGGCCGCGCCTATCTCTACACCGTGCCGGGGCGGAAAGGCGCGTTCGACATCAGTTCGCTGGGCGCGGACGGGCAGCCGGGCGGGGAGAATGAGAATGCGGACATCGTCTCCAGCGAGCTTTGATCCCTCCGAGGCAGGCTTTACGTCTTTGAAGCGTTCCGCCGAACATGGCTTCACTTTGCTGGAGCTGATGGTCGTGCTGACGATCATCGGTTTCATTTCGGCCGCCGTCGTCCTGGCCATCCCCGACCCGCGCGGTCGGGTGGTGGAGGATGCCGACCGCTTCGCCGCGCGCGTCGCCGCCGCGCGCGACGAAGCGGTCGTCACCGCGCGACCCATGGGCGTATGGGTATCGGCCTCGGGCTATGGCTTCCAGCGCCGCGAGGGCGGCGGCTGGGCATCCATCGACCAGAAGCCGTTCGGGAACGCCAATTGGAAAGCGGGCACGCGCGCTCTGGTGGGCAAGGATGGCGGGCAGCAGATCGCCTTCGACGGCACCGGCCTGCCGACCGATCCGCTGACCGTGACGCTGGCGCGCGAGGGCGAGCGGGTGGCCGTGACCGTCGACATGGCGGGGAAGGTCATGGTCGGTGGATAGGGGGCGCGCCGCGGAGCGCGGCTTCACCTTGCTGGAGATGCTGGTGGCGCTGGCGGTGTTCAGCCTCGCGGCGCTCGCGCTGGTCCGGTTGCAGGGGGTGACGTTGCGTACGGCGGCTGACCTCGACAGCAAGGCGCTGGGCCAGATCGTCGCGCGCAATCTGATGGTCGAGGTGCAGACCGACCCCACCCCGCCCGCCGTCGGCGAGGAGGAGGGCGATGTCGAAAATGGCGGCAGGCGCTGGCACTGGCGCAGGCTGGTCAAGGCCATGGACGACAAGCGGCTGTTGCAGGTCGACATGACCGTGGATGGACAGCCCGGCGCTTCGCCCGCCGTGCTGAGCTTCGTGCGGGTGGTCGAATGATGCGGGACGGCGAAACTCCCAAGGCGGCGGGTGGCTTCACGCTGATCGAGCTGCTGGTCGCGTTGATGATCTTCGCGCTGCTCGCCAGCGCAGGCGTGCTGTTGCTGGGCAACAGCGTGTCGGCGCAGGCGCAGGTGAAGGCGCGGCTGGACGACATGGCGGCGGTGCAGCGCGCGAGCGGCGCGCTCGCCGCCGACCTGGGGCAGGCCGTGCCGCGCATCACGCGCACGGAGGCGGGGACGCTCGCGCCCGCCTTCTGGGCGCATGGCGAGGGCGAAGCCCAGCCGGTGATGCAGTTCGTGCGCGGCGGCTGGGACAATCTGGGCAACCTTCCCCGCCCGTCCTTGCAGAAGGTCGAATATTGGGTGCGGCAGGGGCGGCTCGAGCGGCGCAGCTATGCGCAGCTCGACGGCGCGGCCGGGGACGATCCCGCGACGTTGCTGGACAATGTCGAAGCGGTGGTGCTGCGGTTCAGGGACGGGCAGGGGAAATGGCGCGATGCGTGGATGCCGACCCAGCCCGACCTGATGCCCCGCGCCGTGGAGATGCAGGTGACCCGCACGGGTGAGCCGCCGGTCGTGCTGCGGTTCCTCGTCGCTCCCGGCCCGATGGAGAAGCCCGTCGTGGCGGAAGGGGCGGCGGGTGCCTGATCCCCATGGCCGTCATGAGGAGGGCGCTGCCCTGCTGACCGTGCTGTTGCTGGTGGCGGTGATGGCTGTGGTCGCGTCGACCGCTCTGGAGCGGGTGGCGCTGGCGACCCGCATGACCGGCAATGGCGGCGCGGTCGATCAGGCGCGCGCCTTTGCCGATGCGGGCGCGGAACTCGCGCGACTGCGCATCGGCGATCTGGTGGCGTCGAACCCGGCGAAGATGACGCTGCAGGGCGGATGGATGGGCACGCCGCAGGTGGTGCCCGTGCCCGGCGGCGTCGCGAGCGTGCAGGTGACGGACGGCGGCAACTGCTTCAACCTGAACAGCGTGGTGACTGGCGAGAGCGAGGCGGCGCTGAAGGTGCGGCCGGTGGGCGTCGCGCAGTTCCAGGCGCTGCTGGAGGCGCTGGGCGTGGACGCGCGGCAGGCGCAGCGGGCGGCGAACGGCCTCGCCGACTGGATCGACAGCGACAGCGTGCCACAGCCCGGTGGTGCGGAGGACGAAACCTATGCCCAGGCCGAGCGTCCCTATCGCGCGGCCAACCGGCTGATGGCCGACGCCAGCGAACTGCGCGCCGTCGCGGGGATCACGCCGGCCATCTACGACCTTGCACGGCCGTGGGTATGTGCGCTGCCCGTCGCGGATCTGTCACCGATCAACATCAATACGCTGCTGCCTGATCAGGCCCCGCTGTTCGCCATGCTGCTGCCGGGCAAATTGAGCGTCGGGCAAGCGCGGCAATATCTGGCGCAACGGCCCGCGGAAGGCTACGGCGGCGTGTCGCAATTCTGGGCCATGACGGCGCGCGGGGGCATCAATCCCGAAGAGGGCGTGGACCAGCAGGTCAAATTGACGACCGGATTTTTTGGAGTGACTGTGTCGGTGGATGTCGGGGGGACGCAGGTGGTGGAACGCGCGCTGATCGACGCGCGCGAAAGCCCCGCCAGGATCGTGCGGCGAAGCTGGGGCGCGGGCGCATGAGCAGCAAGGATGCCCTGATCCTCTTCCTGACCGAGCGCGACGAGGATGCGCCGCGCTGGATGCGCGTGGTGGACGGCGTCGCGGTGAAGGCGGGCGAGGGCGCGGACTGGCTGGCGGCATGCGGACTTGCGGCCCTGCCCGAACAGACGCGGGTCATGCTGGTGCCGCCTGCCCCATTGGTGAGGCTGCACTGGGTATCGCACCCGGATCTGCCGGCGCGGCAGGGGCGCGCGGCCGCGCGTCTGGCCGCGATCGCGCAATCCATCCTGCCAGCCGATCAGCTATTTGCCGCCCCGGATGCGAACGATGATCCGGCGCGACCGCATATCGTGGCGGTGGCGGCGCGCGCCGACATGCAGCACTGGCTGCTGAGGGCGCAGCATCATGGCCTGGACCCCGACATCATTGTGCCCGCACCGCTGCTGCTGCCCGAGCCGGACGGCGGTTTCGTGCGCGGGGTCGTGGGCGACGAGACGATATGGCGGGGCGCGGACCTGGCGCTGACGCAGGAACTGGCGATCCCGGCGTTGACCGGCGATGCAGCGATCAGGGACGTCGCGCCCGAAGCGATCGAGAAGCGCGCCATCGCCGCGCTGGACCTGGCTCCTCTCGACATGCGGCAGGGCGACTTTGCCAAGCGGGTGCGACGTGCGCCCGACATGGCAATGCTGCGGAGGATTGCCCTGTTGAGCGGGATCATCCTGCTGCTCGCGCTCGCGACGGCTGTCGTTGGCATCGTCAAGAACCATGGGGAGGCGAGCCGGCTGGACGACCAGAGCGTGGCGCTGGCGCGGCAAATCCTGCCGGAGGCCAGCGATGCCGCGCAGGCGCAAGGGGAACTGGACGCCCGGCTCGCCGCGCGGGGTGCGGGCGCGCGCGCCTTCACTGCGCCTGTGGCCGGGCTCTTCGCGGCGATGCAGGACGCGCCGGGCGTGGCGCTGACCAGCCTGTCGCGCGACCCCGACGGCATGATCCGCGCGACTCTGGCGGCGGCGAAGGCGGACGACATCAATATCGTGCTGCTCGCCCTTCAGGCGGCCGGTTTCGTCGTGACGGCGACGCCGTCGCAGGATCCGGGCGGCCGCACGCTGGCAGACATTACGGTGCGGTCATGATGGAAAAACTGGCGACCCTTTGGGCGGAACGATCGCGCCGGGAACAGTGGATGCTGGCGGTCATGTTCGCCCTGCTCGCTGTGGTGGTGCTGTGGTTCGGGGTGGCCATGCCGCTTGACCGGGCGCAGCGCAGCGCGCGCGAGGCGCTGCTGGCGGCGACGGATCGCAACGCGGCCATTCGCGCGGCGGTGAAGCAGTTGAAGGCGCTGCCGCGAACCCCTGTCGTCAGCGGCCCCGCGATGGCCATCGATCAGTTTGTGGGACAAAGCGCGGGCGAAGCGGGACTGACGCTGGAACGTGCGCAGGCGCAAGGACAAGACAGGATGGAGATCGCTATCGCCACCGTCCGGCCGTCCGCCCTGTTCGGCTGGCTGGCGCGGCTGGAGGCGCAGGGCGTCCGCGTCGAGACCCTGAGCGCACGGCCGTCATCCACGGCGGGCAGCATATCGGTGCAGGCGGTTCTGGAGCGGGGAGAGGGGCGATGATGGGGCTTCGCCTGTCCCGGCGGATGCGGGCCGTTCTGATCGCGGCGCTGCTGGTCGGCCTGCTGCTGTTCCTGCCGATGCGCGTCGCTTTGGGACTTGCAGGGCTGGAGCGGCTGGGCATTTCCGCGCAGGAAGTGCGGGGCACGGTGTGGAGCGGGCGGATAGGCCAGTTGATGCTGGGCGAGATGCCGATCGGCACGGTGCGCGCCGGCCTGTCGCCATTTCCCCTGTTGGTCGGCCGCGCGCGCTTCGACATCGCCCGGAACAAGGGGCTGCCCGACGATATCCGCGGCGCGCTGACCGTCGGGTTCGGACGGATCGGCGTGGACGATGTGACGGGGGCGGTCCCGCTTGGCCGCACCTTCGCGCCGCTGCCTGTCGCCAGCCTGATGTTCGAGGATGTGAGTGGCTATTTCAGCGGCGAACGATGCGGACATGCGGAGGGGCGGGTGCGCGCCCGCATGGCTGGCCAGTTTCCCGGTCTGAACCTCAGCCAGGGATTGTCGGGCATTGCCGCCTGCGACGGCGATGCGCTGCTGTTGCCGCTGGTCAGCCAGTCGGGTCTGGAGAAGATCAATCTGCGCATCTGGCGCACCGGGCGCTATGTTGCGGAAATGCGGATCGAAACCGCCGACCCCGCGCTTGCGGCGGCATTGGGGCAGGCCGGCTTCGCCAGGGCGGGCAACGCGCAGTTGTTGAAGATCGAAGGAAATCTGTGATCGATCCGCTGGCGGCAGCGGCCGGTGCGGTGGCGGGCGCGATCGCCGGCAGTTTCCTCGCCACGCTGATCCTGCGCTGGCCCTCTGGCCGCAGCGTCGCGAAGGGGCGATCAAGCTGCGACGGATGCGGGCGACCGCTCACCGCCCGCGACCTGATCCCGATGCTGAGCGCGGTGGCCAGCGGCGGGCATTGTCGTACCTGCGGCGCGGCGATCGATCCGCTGCACGGCCGGGTGGAGGCAGGTTGCGCGATCATCGGCGGGCTGGCGCTGGGCTTCGCGCCGGATATCTCGGGTGCAGGCTGGGCGTTGCTGGGCTGGATATTGCTGACGCTGGCGCTGCTCGACTGGCGACACTACTGGCTGCCGGACGCTTTGACGCTCCCGCTCGCCTTCCTTGGCCTCACCATCGGTCCGTGGACGACGAACGCGACGATGACGGACCGGATTATCGGCACGGTGGCGGGATATGCCGTGCTGCTCGCCATTTCCGTGACCTACCGTATGACGCGCGGGCGAGAGGGCCTGGGCCTTGGCGACGCCAAGCTGCTGGGCGCGCTGGGCGCGTGGTTCGGCTGGCAGGCGCTGCCCTTCATCCTGCTGATGGCCTCGGTGACGGGCCTGGCCGTCATGCTGCTGACGGGGCGCGCCAAGAACGCCACCGCGCGCGTGCCGCTCGGCACCTTCCTGGCGCTCGCGGCGCTGCCGGCATGGGCGATCCTGTCGGCGCTGATGCGGTGAATGGTCGGCCTTCGTGCGATCCTATAGAACTTTGTGCGAAGCTCCTAGTGCTGAACTCGCTGTCAGATTTGAGGAAATCCGGCGGGATGAGTGGGGATGGTTGCGGGCAGCATAGACGCTGTGATGGCCAGATGACCGCCTCCAAGAAGCGGCTGATTTCGGTGCATTCCGCTGAAACGAGCGGCGGCCGCCGAGCCGCTCGTTTCTCGAATGTCAGTCCGGTATGCCCATGCTATGCGATGTCGATGACGGACGCAGGGAACTCCTTTTCAGAACGCTTCAACTACAACGCGCCAGACGCGGAGATCACAATCCGCGAGGATGCGCCTGACGTTCTCCGCGTCGGCCTCACGCAGCTCGCCTATGCCGCGGACTTTGGCGGCAAGGCATTGCGCGAACTCGTCTGCGCCGTGCTACTGAAGCGGCCGGACTACGCGCATAACTGGGGCCCGGAGAATGTCGCGCGCGAGGTCGACGACCTCATGAGCGAGGCGCCTTGGTTCAAGGTCTATGACATCGCCGAGCGGCTCCACACGGAGATCGGCAAGCACGATTATACGGGAACCCGGCAAGACGACTTTACGCGCCGGCTCAACCAGCTCTTCCGCGAAAACGGTATTGGCTGGCAGATCGAGGACGGCAAGATCATGGCGCGCGGGTCAGAAGCCTTCGCCCTCTCAACGCGCGATGCCGTCGAGACGATGCGCGCCGCAGGGACGCCGACCGCCGCCAACGAAGTCCATGAGGCGCTGCGCGACATCTCGCGGCGGCCCCACGCCGACACCACTGGCGCGATCCAGCACGCGATGGCGGCCCTGGAGTGCGTCGCGCGCGAGGTTTCCGGCAGCTCGGACACGCTTGGTCCCATCATCAATCGGCTGCCCTTGCCGCCGCCACTCGACGCCGCGCTACATAAGCTCTGGGGCTTCACCTCGCAGGAGGGCCGGCACCTCCAGGAAGGCCGCGATCCGCAGTTCGCCGAGGCCGAGCTGGTCGTAACGGTGGCGTCGGCCATCAGCGTGTATTTGCTCCGGCATCGGGCGCGGTCGCAACAGGGCTGATTTCGCCGGCTTGGCTCTCCGTGCCCAGGTTCACTTCGCCGGCGGCTCGACATCGGGTGGATTCATATATTGCCGAAAACTCTCCAAATCCTCGTCGCTGGGGTTGGGTGCCTCGGGGATGAAGCGGATCGTCTCGGCGAGGTCGCGACGCGTGACAAAGCCGATGATCGCGCCGCCATTGCTCATCTCATACTCCATTGAGCCGCAATGCCGGTTTATCAACGCCAGGCCCGGCGCAAAGGCGATGGGCTTCTTGTTGCCCTTCTTGCTCACCTCATGCTTCGCGATCGCCACCCTGATGAATTCCAGTTGGGTGAAGCCCATTTCGGTCCGACGCAGGTCGATGCGCATCTGCTCGACCAATTCCGGTCGCTCTTCCGCATCGCGGAGCTGTTTGGCGCGTAGCTCGCGATCATAGTGCCGGTAGCCGAGATCGCGTTCGAGGTTGGTGGCCTTGAGATTGAAGCCGGCGTTCTCGGCCAGCTTGATCACTTCCTCGCAGCGCTGGCGCCAGGTCCGCAGCAACTCATAGGCGGTGAAGATCCACATCGGCGAGAGCGACTGGATCAGCGCGATCTTCCCGCGCGGCGGATCATCATCGAGCTGGTGGGCCATCACCTCCTGCTCGATGCCGTTCAGCATATTGTCGACTAGGCAGAGCTGGCTGGCTTGCATGACCAGCATCGGGTTCTCGGAAGACCCGGCCAACGTCATCAGCGATAGGTAAAGGTCCGCCCGGCCTATTTCGGCGACGTCGCGGTAGCGCGGCGCGTCGGGATCGGCGTATCCATCGCTATCTTCGTCCGACATACCTCAGTCCTCTCGATAGGGTGGATCGGCTACCGCCATCGGCAACCGGTCGGCGAGGCCCCAGAAGCATGTGGCCGCGCGGATGTAGCGAATCAGGTCGCGTCTTCGCATCCTGAGATGCTCGCTGACCACCGCCTCGCCTGGCAGGAGATCGAGATAATCCGGCGCGTCCGTCTCCCAAAGCTCCGGCGCCGCGGCCCGGAGGGCCTCGCAGGAGCGGCCGTCACCATGCCGCACGACATTGGCGACCAGGAACATCTGGCTGAGGTCCGACCCCAACCGATCCCGCTGCAGGTCAATCCCCGCCTGATCCGCGCAGGCGGTCAGGAGCGCTTCAAAGCCGCGAATCCGCGAGAAGTGGCCCCGGCCTTCGGTCTGGCGGGCGCGCGCCCACACGCTCAACTGGCGCTCGAACATGGCCGCCAGCGTCAAGACATAGGCCTTCGCCGCCTCGTTCGCGGTGTAGTTGTCGACCTGGGCCGCGGCACGGTCGAGAAACGCGTCCAGCGTCGCCGCCTCGCCGCGCTCGAGCCGGGGATGGACGGCCAGCGCGTCAAGCCCGGGTAGAATGATGCGGTCGAACAGACGGGCGAGATTGGCCTGAAAGACGCGCGGCAACTGATCTGTATTCGAGCTCAATCGTCCTTCTCCTCAAGCGCCATGCCATCGCCTCGCCGCTGCCGCTGAAATACTGTAGGGCGTTCAAGAGCGGAACAAGTTGAACGGGGGGCGCATGAGCAAGTCGAAAAGCGATGCGCATCGCAAGACGTCGAAGAAGCCGTATAACGAGCGCACTGATCTCGAAAAGCTCCAATCCCAATGGACCAAGCTTTCCGGACTTCACACCCGCGACGAACCTTCGGCCGCGATCGTGCGCTGCGCCACCGCGGCCGAAATCGCCGCGAATTACGCGGTGCGGACCGAATGGTCGCAAAAGACACAGTTCGACGCCGCGACCGTCGACCAGTTCCTCCGTTGGGCCAACGGCCTGCCGTTGAAGGTCGAGCGCCTGTTCGTGCCGGTCTATTTCGCAACGCCCAAGACGAGCCCGACCGCCAAGGCCCTCATCAAATCGGCCGCGACGATCAACGCGGTCCGCAACGCCGTCGTCCACCAGGGCTCGTTCAGCAACACTAAGGAGGCCGAGGCGATCATCGCGGAGGCCAAGGCGTTCATCAACATGATCGTCGGCCTGTCGATCGACGGCTTCGACATTGATGACAAGACGCGTTCGGCCGAGGCGCCGGCGTCCCGCGAGGCGGCGGCGGAATGAGCGAAGGCCACCCCAAGAGGCATCACTATGTCCCGCAATTCTACCTGCGGCGCTTTGCGTGCCCGGACGATCCGAACAAGGTCCGCATCCTCGAACGGCACGGGGATATTCTCGCCACCGATCGCAAGTCCATCGACCGTATCGGCTACGAGGAGTCGATGCACGATTTCGTCGCGGAGGGCGTAGCCGGCTCGATCGAAGGTCCGATCAATCGGGTGATCGAGACGCCCTTCTCCAACAGCCCGACCTGGCAGAAGATCACCGACGGCGCCTGCGCGCGCCTCGACGAGACGGACAAGATCCCGATTTACGGCTTTGCCCGCCACCTCCAGCGGCGCAATCTCGAGACACTGCGCTTCATCGAGGCGGAATCCTCGCGCTTCAAGGCCGGCGCGCTCGACGCTGATCTGAGCGAAGAGGAGCGCGAGATGCACGAATGGATCGCCGCAGCCGCCGACAACGCACATGCCCTCTTTCGCGATGGCGCGATGGACACGACCATCCCGGAGGATGCGGCCGCCATCAACGTGATGGTCTGCCAGTCACCGATCCCCCTGCGCACCTCGACCAGCCCGACGCTGCTGATTTTGGTGCCCGAACAGCAGGCCGCTTTCGGCGCCTTCTTCAACAATCTGAGGACCTGGTGGCTGACGCTCGATCGCCATTGCGGCGCTTTCATCGTCGCCGGTGGGCCGCCCGGGTTCACCAACTCGGCCATGCCCGCGGACGCAGCCCGGATGGTCAACCGGCAATTTCTGGTTCAGCACGGCAACAGCCTGACGGTCCGCTACATGATTGCCGACGATGCCCATCTCGACGGCGATCTCGAATGGGCCGGATTCAGTTTCGACCAACTTACCACGCATGGAGCTCGCTGGCGGAAAACCGACGAAAACTCCTAGGTTCACGTAGGCGGCCAGTTGTGGGTTTCGCCCTGACAGGACTGACACCAGGCATAGAGCGCATCGTAGATGACAAGACTGTGGCTCAGCATCTCGTGATCGTCGGAGTAGCGGGCTGACAGCCCGAGCGAGATGGCGAACAGGCCGGCCGACTGCGGGGCGAGGTCAAGCCGGGACGTATCGGCCCCGCGCACGATGACCGCAAGTTGCCGTAGCGCAGGATTATCGAGCGCATATTTGGCGAGAAATGCATCGAAACTGCATAGCTCGCCGACGTGGCTGAACTCGACGTCCGGGATATCGTAGGGTGTCGCTCCCTCCTTGGCCGCGACAGAAAGAACCTCCTTGGCAGGAACATAGAGAAACTCTGCCTCGGCATCGATGCAGCGCAAAATCAGCCAAGGACATGCGATCCGGTCGATCTTGGGGCGTTCACGTGTGACCCATTTCATGGCGGGCTAACCCTTCGCACTCACGATCGCACGGTAGCGGCTATCGATGACTTCCCAGTCGAGGTTGCGCATGATTGCATCGACATATTTCGCGACAGCGGCACCGTAGTCCATGTGGAATGCGTGCTCATACATATCGAGCACAAGCAGCGGGGTGCCGGTTGCAGGGCCGTTGGTATGATCCCAACACCAGTAATTGTGCAACGACGCCGTGTGGTGGTTCCAGGCCAGGATGCACCAGCCCGAACCACCTGCCAGCGCCATCGCGGTGCGGCGGAACTCCGCCTCCCATGCCTCGAGCGAACCGTGCGACGCGGCCAGTGCCTGGCGGATGCTCCCCGCGGCCTGCCCGTTGCCGCCCAGCGCGTCGAAATAGAGTTCATGAAGCACCACCGATCCGGTGCGATGAAGCTCCTCACGCTTGAGGCCGCCATAAGCGACCGCCGGGAAGTCATTGTCGGCCATGGCGATGGCGAGCCGTCCCTCGATCATGTTGAGCGCGCGGATCGAGCCCTGATAGTTATTCTCCCAATGGGAGCGGATCAGCCGCTCGGACAGACCGTCGAGTTTGGCTGGATCGAAACGCAGCGCCTTGGGCTGGTGCTGGCCGGCGAATGCGGGCGAAGGGGCTGGGGGTGTCATGGTCTGGGCCTCACTGGCTGCTGCTGTATTGGCGATGGCAAGACCGGCCGCTCCAGCGGCAAGACTTCCCATCGCCGTGCGGCGTGAAACTTCACTCATCGGGCATTTCCTTTCAGGCGATTCGGCCAAGCAGCAGTCCGCCAATGGCGGTGATGCCAAGCACTTTGATGACATTCCATTTGAACCGAAAGAGGAGGACGGCGGACAAGGCCGCAAGCAGGCCTGCCCGCCAGTCGAGGCTCGTCCAGTCCGGAACGTAGAGCCGAAAGGGGCCGGTCTCGACTTCGCTGACGCGGGCGAACAGGACATGGATGAAGAACCAGACCGTGAGGTTGGCGATAACCCCGACGACGGCGGCGGTTAGTGCCGCGAGACCGCCCTTTAGGCGCTTTGCGTTCTCCATCCGCTCGATCCAGGGGGCGAAGGTGAAAATCCACAGAAAGCAGGGAGCGAACGTCACCCAGGTGGTCAGTGCCGCGCCGAGCAGGCCCGCGACCAGCGGAGTGAACGGTTCCGGGGCGCGGAAAGCGGCAAGGTAGCCGACGAACTGCGTCACCATGATGAGCGGTCCTGGGGTGGTCTCGGCAAGCCCGAGGCCGTCGGCCATTTCACCCGGCGAGAGCCAGCCGTAACTCTGCACGGCTTGCTGCGCCATGTAGGCAAGGACCGCATAGGCTCCGCCGAAGGTGACGACAGCGAGTTGGGAGAAAAAGCTGCCGATCTCCCACAGCACATGGCCGCGCCCAAGCGTTACAAGGACCACAGCCATCGGCGCCGCCCAGATGGCGCCCCAGATCGCGATCGTCCGCATGGTCAGGCCCCACGGGCGAGGCCCGGAAACCGGTGTTGCGCCGCCAAGCTTGATTCCCAGCCAATCGGGTCTAGACGCGGCGACCAGCATACCGATCCCTCCCGCTCCAAGGACGACCAACGGAAAAGGCAGGTCGAGGAAGAAGAGGGCGGCGAAGGCGACTACTGCCAGCGCCTTCTTGAAGCCGGTATTGAGCGATCGTCCTGCTATGCGCAGAAGCGCCTGCACGACGATCGCCAGGACAGCGGCCTTGATTCCGAGGAACAGAGCCGCAAACCAGTCAAGGTTCGCAGCGAATGCATAGAGCATCGACAGGGCCAGCATCACCAGCGCGCCGGGAACGACGAATAGCAGCCCGGCGGCGAGCCCACCGCGTAGTCCGTGCAGTTTCCAGCCGATCCAGGTGGCAAGCTGCTGTGCCTCAGGGCCGGGAAGCAGGTGGCAGAAGTTCAGGGCATGGAGATATTGGTCCTCGCTGACCCATTGGCGCTCATCCACCAGTTCGCGGTGCATGAGCGCGATCTGGCCGGCAGGCCCCCCGAAGCTCAGGAACCCGATGCGCGTGAACACGCGGAGCAACTCGCCGAAATCAGGCCGGTTGGTCGAAACAGTCGATCCGGAAAATTCAGTCACTCGTCCCCATGCCTTTCCATCCGCGCGAGCGCGGACAAACAAGGCAACGCTTGGGCGGTGACGCCTGACCGGGAGGTTGCATTGCCCCGGCGCTGCCAGATTAGACGGCCGTCCCTGAAATCGCAACGCCTGCCGAAGCAGTTCGGTGCACATTCTCGAAAATGGGAACGCAGATCGCCACGGCGCGAAGGGGAGGTGGCACTGGGTGGTGTTTCCAAGGAGGCATCATGCCTGCACCCCCCTGCTTACATCGCAATATCGATCTCGAAGCCCAGGCATCCGATCTGGTCAAACGCCTCGGCGGCTTGTGGTCGCCAAACGGCGCGATGTGCCACTGTCCCGCGCATGACGATCATACGCCCAGCCTCTCAGTTCGCGTGGGCGAGAAGGCATTGCTCTTCAAATGTTTTGCGGGCTGCGAGACGATCGACGTGATCCGCGCGATCCATCGGCTTGATCACAACACCGCTCTGAGCGGTCCGTCAGAAGCACGTTCGCTCAACGCTACGCTCAGCCCCGCATGGTTGCGGCAACGGGCAGTAGATCTTTGGGACGACGCGCGCTCGCTGGTTGGAACACCTGCCGAACACTACTTGCAGCGACGCGCCATTGCTCTATTGCCTCCGACCTTGCGCTATCATTCGCGCGCACCTCTGGGCCGAGGCAAACTAGCTGTGTTCCGGCCAGCAATGATCGCGGCGCTGCATGAACGACAGCACCTTGTCGCGCTCCAGCGGACATTCCTGGATCCGCATCAACCGCGCCGCGCGCGCGACCTCGCCAACCCCCGGCGAATGCTGGGGCGTCCCGGTCAAGGCGCGGTCATGCTCGCGCCGGCAACCGAGACGTTGGGCCTTGCCGAAGGCATCGAAACCGCCCTCTCGGCGATCCTCCTGCTCGACATCCCGGTCTGGGCGACGCTCGGCAACGAACGCCTCGCCCATATTGCCATTCCCGACACCGTCTCCCGCCTGATCCTGCTTCCCGACGACGACCGCGGCGGGCGGATCGGCGCCGCCAAGGCCATGGACGCCTATGCGATGCCGGGCCGGACGATCGATGTGCTCTGGCCGCCCCGGGGCTTCAACGACTGGAACGACGTCCTGCGTGGGGAAGGAAAGGGGGTGGGGGACTGGATGCGGCAAGCGGCCTGAATGGTCGGGCCTCGTCCGCGCGGAGAATATCCATGTCCCAGCCTATCATCCTTGTACCGGCCGGCAAGCTCGCCAAGTCGCCGAGCAATGTACGCAAGACCAGCGACGCCGAGGCCGATGCCCAGCTCGAAGCAAGCATCGTCGCGCACGGCGTGCTCCAGAATCTCATCGGGCTGCCGGTCGCGCGCAAGAAGGGGCAGTATCGCATCACCGCCGGCGGTCGCCGCCTCGATGCCGTCCATCGCGCGATCGAGAAGGGCGAACTGCCCGCCGACTACGAGCTGCCGGTCAAGGTCCTCGCCGACGCCAACGATGCGGTTGAGATCAGCCTGTCGGAGAATTTTTTCAAATTGGCGATGAATCCGGCTGATGCCTGCCGGGCATTCCAGGACATCATCGACACCGAGAACAAGACGCCCGCCGACATCGCCAAGCGGTTCGGGCTCACCGAGCGCTTCGTGCTCGGTCGCCTGCGGCTCGCCAATCTCGCCGAACCGGTGTTCGAGGCGCTGCGCGAAGGCGCGATCACGCTCGACATAGCCATGGCCTATGCCAGCACATCCGACACCGCGCGCCAGGCTTCGGTGTTCGAGCAGCTCGGTCAGGGCTACTATCGCGCGAACGTCGGCGAGATCCGTCGCCAGCTCGCTTCCGGAGGTTATCGCGGCAGCGACCCGAAGGCACTGTTGGTCGGGCGTGACGCCTATGTCGCCGCCGGCGGCCGGATCGATGCCGATCTGTTCTCCGACGATGCCAGTGAGATGTGGATCGACGGCGACATTCTCGATCACCTCGCCGAGGAACAGCTCGCCGCCGCCGCCGAAGCGATCCGCGAGCGCGAGGGCTATGCCCAGATCCGCACGGTTGTTGCGTCCCACATCCCCTACACCGAGACCTATGGCCTGCGGCAGGTGCAGGGCGATCTTCCGCCATCCAGGACGAGCTCGAAGCGATCGAAGAGACCGGCGAGGGCTACACCGAAGACGACGAAGCCCGGGTCCAGGCGCTCGAGGCCGAATACGATGCGATCCAGTCGCGCACGCCCGTGCTTACCGACGAACAGAAGGCCTCCGCGCTTGCCTATCTCGTGATCGGCCGTGACGGCCAGCCCCGCATCCACGAGCAGCTCTATGTCGCACCGGTCGAGACGCCTGACGACAATGATGAAGACGGCGATGGTGAGGATGGCGACAATGGGTTCGACCAGACCGACGAGACCGATGGTCCGGCCAAGCCCGTCGTCAGTCAGCGTCTGGCCGACGAACTGGCGATGATGAAGACCGAGCTCCTCGCGGTCCATGTCGCCAGCGATCCGCGTTTTGCGCTCGATGTCGGGACCTTCATCATGGCGGACGCGGCGACCCGGCATTATGGCAGCATGGATCTCGCCAGTGACCTCCGCGCCCGTTCGCCCAGTCCGCGTGTCGCCAATTTCGAGAGCGGCACGCTGGCGGCGGAGGAATGGGCCAAGCTCGACGGCGGGCTCGACCGCAGCTGGATCGACCACGACGATGTGCGAGACCGTTACGATGCGTTCTGTGCGCTGTCCGACGAAGCGCGCGCCGCCTGGCTGGGCTGGGCGGTCGCAAGAACCTTCGATGCCGTGCCTGCCGGCAAGACGGGCAGCGCCTTCATCGATCATCTGGGCGACAAGCTTGCGATCGATGTTGCGGTCTGGTGGCGGCCGAGCGCGAAGAACTACTTCGACCGGATCACCAAGCCCGCGATTCTCGACCTGTTCGAGACGGTCGGCGGCGTCGAACTGCGGCACCGCTACGGCGCGTCGAAGAAGCACGATCTCGCCGCGTCGGCGGAGAAGCTCTTCGCGGGCGACATCCTCGTCGAGGCCGAGACCAAGGAACGGGCGCTGAGCTGGCTGCCCGATGCCATGCGGTTCGTACCGCTCGATGACGCCGCGAGCCCGATGATCGAGCCGGACGGCGAGGCGGCGGACGAGTCCGACATCGTCGTCGATCTTGATGCCGATCCGGTGGCCGAACCTTTGGATGATAACGGCACAGGATCGCTCGCCGCCGCAGCCTGACCGACAAGCCAATCCTCCCGACGGGGCCGCGGCGCGCCTGCCGTGGCCCCGTTTCCTTGTGCTCGCCCAACGGGGAGCAAGGGGGAGGGCGATTGGCGACGGGGCGGAAGGCCGCCCGATTTCGCGAGGATCACCTGCTATGAACATGCCGCTTCTCAAACTCGCCGAGCCGCTCTTCGACGCTGGCGCCACCAAGGCCGAAAAGCTGTTTTCGGTGGCCACGATCGTCGCGGAGGCGCTCGTCCGTTCCAACACCATTACCCGCCAGTTTCTCACTCGGCTGATGACGGAGACATTCGGCGCGTCCGATGCCAATGGGGCCTGGTCGTTGCGCGACGCCTATGACGCGCTGGAGACGGCGCAGGTGTTGCTGCTCGGCCGCGCCGACTGGCAGGGCGAGCATCCACAGACCACCTTCGCGGGGCTGGTCGCCTTCCAGAATAGCCTACCGACCCAGACCTACCGCTCCGAACGGCAGGTCGATCTCCAGCAGTTCAGCACGCCGCTGGCGCTCGCCTGGCTTGCTGCGCGGGCCGCCATGATCGCAGCATCTGATAGCATCCTTGAACCCTCGGCCGGGACCGGGATGCTGGCAGCCCATGCCGCGAGGGCGGGAGCGCGCCTGCTGCTCAACGAACGCGACAATCAGCGTGCCGCGCTGCTCGCACTCGCACTGCGTCATGACGTCACCACTCATGACGCCGAGTTCATCCACGACAAGCTGGCAACTGGCGTCGCCCCGAGCGTGGTCCTGATCAACCCGCCCTTCAGCCGCAGCGAGGGGCGGGGCCGGGATCGTCATGCCGGTGCGCGCCATCTGCGCTCGGCGCTGCTCCGGCTCGCCCATGGCGGCCGCTGCGTCGCGATCATGTCGCCGGGCTTCGCCTCCGACGGCAGTGCGGCGACCGGATACACGGCGGTTGCCGAGGTGGTGCCGCCGCGCGCCGAAATCACCATCCTCGGCAATCCCTACGCCAAGCACGGCACCAGCATTGCGGTGCGGCTGATCGTCTACGACAAGGGCTGGGCGGGCCAGACGGCGCGCCATACGGTCGACAGCATCGAGGCGGCATTGCCGATTGTGCTCGGCCTGCCGGATCGCCTCGATCCCTCACAATCGCCGCCGCCCGCGCCTGCTATGGCGCAGCCGCATGTGCGGCTTGCTCCCAAGCCCTCGCCATCGGCACTGTTCGCGGGTCTGGCAGGTTCGCGCCTGGTTACGCCCAAGCGCGAACCGCGCGTCGACGATGTGCCGTGTCCGCTCGACTATAGCGTCCGCGACATGCCGCTGCCCGCAGGCGATCCCGTCGGCATCTATGTCCCCTGGCGGCTTTCACGTATCGAAATTTCCGGCGCCAAGCCCCATCCCGACCAACTGGTTGAATCGGTCGCGATGGCCTCGGTCTTGCCGCCGGCGCCGAGCTATCACCCCTTGTTGCAGCAGCGCGCAATTGCGGCCCTATCCGATGCCCAGCTCGAAACAGTGATCCATGCTGGCGAGGCCTTCGAGCGCGATCTTCCCGGAACCTTCCTCCCCAACGATGCTGGCGACCAACTGGGTGAGACGCCGGGCGGTCATGTCTACCGCACCGGCTATTTCATCGGCGACGGCACCGGCGTCGGCAAGGGGCGCGAGGTCGCCGCCTGCATCCTCGACCAGTGGAACCGGGGCCGCCGCAAGGCGGTGTGGATCTCGGTCGCCTCTGGCCTCGTCGAGGACGCGCGGCGCGACTGGGCGGCACTCGGCGGCCTTCCCATCGACATCCAACCGCTCGACGCTTTCCCGCTGGGCAGCCCCATCAGCATGGACAGCGGCATCCTGTTCCTGACCTATGCGACGCTGCGCTCGTCTCGGCACGACGAGGCCTCGCGGCTCCAGCAGATCCGCGCCTGGCTGGGTGAGGATTTCGATGGCATGCTGGTGTTCGACGAGGCCCATGCGCTCGCCAACGCCGCCGGCACCGAGACCGAATTCGGCGCAGCCAGGGGTTCCGAACAGGGCCTGGCAGGCGTGCGTCTGCAACATGCCCTGCCACGAGCGCGGGTGCTCTATGTCTCGGCGACGGGCGCCACCGATCCTGCCAACCTCTGTTATGCCGCGCGCCTGGGGCTATGGGGACCGGGCACGGCGTTCCGCGACCGCGCGGCGTTCATGGCGGCGATGGACAATGGCGGTATCGCCGCGATGGAAATCGTCGCCCGCGATCTCAAGGCCATGGGACTTTACACCGCCCGGGCCCTGAGCTTCGCCGGCGTTGAATATGAGGCGCTCGAACATCGGCTGACCCCGGACCAGATCACCATCTATGACACCTATAGCGATGCGTGGAGCATTATACACGGGCGGCTCGAGGAGGCGCTGAAAGCGGCGAACATCGTCGATCGCATGTCGGGCGAGACGCTCAACGCGCAGGCGAAAGGATCGGCGCTGTCTCGGTTCGAGAGCTCGAAACAGCGCTTCTATTCAGGCGTCCTTCTATCGATGAAGATGCCGAGCCTGATCCGCGCGATCGAAGCGGAACTGGCGGCGGGCCACGCGGCAGTCGTGCAACTGGTCAGTACTGGCGAAGCGGTCCTCGGTCGCAGGCTTGCCGCTCTTTCCCCTCAGGAGCGGGCGCAACTGCTCGTGGACACCTCGCCTCTCGACGGACTCATCGATTACCTCAAGAACGCCTTTCCCACGCGGCAGATGCGTGCCTTTCGGGCGAGCGACGGGACGATGCGCTCGGAAATGATGATGGGCGATGACGGTAAGCCGGTTCATTGCCAGGAGGCGCTCGCCGCGCGCGATGCCCTCGTCGAACAGCTCTGCGGCATGCCGCCGATCCCCGCCGCGCTCGACGCGCTGATTGCGCATTTCGGCAGCGATGCGGTCGCCGAAGTCACCGGGCGGACCAAGCGCCTCGTGCTCGATCCACGCGGCAACCAGAAGCTCGAATCCCGCAGCGTGGGTGCCCGCAAGGCCGACAGCGACGATTTCATGGCGGGGCGCAAGACGATTCTCGCCTTCTCCGATGCGGGCGGGACCGGGCGTTCCTACCATGCGGATCTGAACTGCGGCAGCGCCGACCGCCGTCGCATCCACTTCCTGCTCGAACCGGGCTGGAAGGCGGCAACCGCGATCCAGGGGCTGGGCCGCACCCATCGTACCAATCAGGCGAGCCCGCCAGTGTTCCGCCCGGTCACCACCGACTGCAAGGGAGAGCGCCGCTTCATCAGCACCATCGCGCGGCGGCTCGACAGCCTCGGCGCCCTGACCCGCGGTCAACGCCAGACTGGCGGGCAAAACCTGTTTGACCCCGCCGACAATCTGGAAAGCGACTATGCCCGCGAGGCGCTGACGCAGTGGTATCACCTGCTCCACGCCGGCAAGCTATCCAGCACGAACCTCGATTATTTCCAGGCGATGACAGGGCTAAAGCTGGTCGAGGATCAGGGCGGCGGCCTGCTCGAGCGGCTGCCGCCAATCCAGCGCTGGCTCAATCGTATCCTGGCGCTTCGGATCGCGACGCAAAATGCGATCTTCGAGGAATATATCGGCCTGATCCAGGCCCGCGTCGATGCCGCGCGCGAGGCGGGCACGCTCGATCTCGGCGTCGAGACCATCCGGGCCGAGCGGATCGTGCCGCTGTCCGACCAGGTCTTGCGCACCGATCCCCTGACAGGCGCCGAGACCCGGCTGCTTCGCCTCGAACTGCATATGCGCCCCTGGACGACCTCGTGGAACCGGTTGGTGCATATCTGGGAGGGCACCGACGACATCGCCTTCCTGCGCAATGGCCGTTCGGGCCGGGTGGCACTGCGTGTGCCGTCCTGGTCGGTCACCGATGATGAGGGCAAGCCGGTGCCGATGTGCCAGCTCGTCCGTCCGACCGGCACCGACCGCATGTCGATGGGCACGCTCTGGACCAGCCATTGGAAGCCGATCGAGCGCGAGGATTTTCGCAAAGCTTGGGAAACCGAAGTGGCCGAAGCTTCCGCGAGGCTCGACGTCGAAACGATCAGCGTGGCGACCGGCCTGCTGCTGCCCGTGTGGCACAAACTCCCCGCTGACGATGTGCGGGTCTGGCGGATCGGCGATGCGTCGGGGGAGGCTCTGCTCGGCCGTATCGTCATGCCCGCCGCCGTCGAAAACCTCGAAGCCGAGTTCGGGCTCGCCGCTTCTGTCCGCTTGACCCCGTCCGAACTGATCGTGGCGGCGCGTAACGACGAGGGCGTGTCCGTGCCGGGCCTGGAGGGCGTGCGCCTGGTGTCGGTCTTCGTTAACAACAGTCGCCGCCTTGAACTGCGCGGGCAGAACCCGCTGGACCGCGAATGGCTGAAGGCGCGGGGCTGCTTTACCGAGGTCATCGCCTATTCGACGCGAACGTTTGTGCCGATGGACCGGGCTGAAATTGTTCTCGCGGCCATATCGTCAGCTTTGGTGGAGGGGCGAGCGTGAGGCTTGCGGAACCCGCTGCCGCTGATACGTCGCTGTCCAGCTCAAATCGCTTGCCTTCCTCCGGGCCACTTGGCAATAATTGCGAGCCATTCGCAATAGTGGATGAGTCGCCCGGAGAGCGCCCGATGACCACTCTATCAGCGCCCATTGAACATGGCGCGATCTCCGTTCTGGGTCTCATTCTGTCCTCCGCCCGGCGCTGGCGCGAGGCCCGCGATACGGGGCTCGCAGTCCAGCCTCACTTGTTCAGCGAGCTCGCGTTCGAAGGTTTCGACATCATGGCGCCGGTGCTCGATAGCCTGATGCACCTCTATGAGGTCGTCTTGCGCCGCCCAATGCGCGTGGGCCGCGGCGGGGGCGCTTCCCAGGACGAGGATCTGCTGCTCGATCTCCTCACAGGCACGAAGCAGAGCCGGGACTCCTTCGGGAACACCGGTGCCATGGGCCGCACGTTCGAGACGGCACTGCTGTCTACCCGGATCATGCTGCGCAAGGCCTTTCCGATTCCGGCCGCCTACTGAGCGGTGTGGCGGCATGGCAATCAAGCTCAGCGTCTGTCGAACGTCGAAGCTTTCTCGTACATTTCCTGCCAGGCCGCTGCGGCGCGCAAACAGCGTTCCCGTACCTGGGGCAGGGAGGTTTCCTCGGCTTCTGCCAGGCATTCCTTGAGGCGCTGCAGATAGAATTCGCTGTTGCGCGGCGTGAGCCGAGGAGAACTGGATGAAAGCATGGCAATGACCTGTGGGGCGTTCTCTGGAGGTGCGACGGCGGGGCTTGGGACAGGTCAGGACTTACCCGATTTGGTGCCCCGTATCACCGCCGGTCGGATGCTTTGCGACCGTGATCGGCCAAGTCTGCGGTAGAATAGGCGAAAGCTGTCCTCTTCGTAGCCGATGGCCTCGTAGAAGCGTGCAGCGGCGTCGTTCTCGCTCCGCACCATCAGCTGGATCTTGGGCGCACCGAACTGCCCGAGCCATTCCTCGCAATGCAGGATCAGCTTGCGCCCGATGCCCCAGCGCCGGAAATCCTTGTCGACCCCGAGGTAGTAGATCCACCCGCGATGGCCATCCCATCCGGTCATGGCGGTTCCGATCAGATGCCCGGCCGCGAAAGCTCCGATGATGGTCGAACACGGTCCACCGAGCGCACGCTCGGCATCCGCGACCGGATCGTTCCATGGCCGGGTTAGCTCGCACGCCTCCCAAAGCTTCACAGCCTCACCGATGTCGGACGAGACAAGCGGACGAAATTCGATCACGTATCCGCCTCACTCTGCGTCATGTCGGGCCGTTCTTTGCGGAACCCGTGCATGCCGAACCACCACTGTAGGGCGATGATCGCGCCTGGAGCAACCCGATCATCAGGATCATCGCCAACGGCAGAATGATCATCATCAGTGCGGGCACGGACAGTTGCGCATCCCGAAGCAAAGCGATGATCAGCGGCGCCATCAAATGGCCGGTCAGGAAGATCGAGACATAGGCAGGAAAATCGTCCGCCTGGTGATGCATCCAGTCCTGTCCGCAATGCGGGCAGGACTGGATGGGTTTGAGGAAGCGGAGAAACAGTTTCGCTTCGTTGCACCGCGGGCATCGACCGCACAGGCCGCGCAACATGGCCTTCCAACCTGAGGCGGGGAGCACAGGGCTCCCCGTCAGGTCGCCAGCCTCATGCGCGGGTATCGGATCGGGACTGACCGGTATCCGGTCGAAGGGCGTCACCATGAAATCAGGCATCGAGCATGCCGGGCGGGGCTGCGGCCCGGATGGCATCATCGACATGCGCGGCAAACTGCATGAAATTGCGCCGGAAGCGGTCGGCGAGGGAACGCGCGGTCAGGTCATATGCATCGCGGTCGACCCAGGTGGAGCGAGGATCGAGTATCCCCCTGTCGACGCCGTTCACCGCGACGGGGACTTCAAAGCCGAAATTCGGATCGGTGCGGAAGTCGGATTTCTTGAGCGTTCCGGACAAGGCGGCGTTCAGCAATGCCCGCGTCACCTTGATCGGCATGCGTGAGCCCGTGCCATACTGACCGCCAGTCCAGCCAGTATTGACCAGCCAGCAATCGACTCCGCCGCTCGCGATGCGCTCACGCAGCAGATTGCCGTAGACGCTGGGGTGACGCGGCATGAAGGGTGCGCCGAAGCAGGTCGAGAAGGTCGCCTCGGGCTCGGTCACGCCAATCTCCGTACCGGCCACGCGCGCCGTGTAGCCCGATAGGAAGTGATACATCGCCTGTTCGGGTGTGAGCCTGGCGATCGGGGGTAGCACGCCGAAGGCGTCGGCTGTCAGCATGATGATGTTCTTGGGGACCGGCCCCATGTTTTCGCCCGAAGCGTTGGGGATGAAGTGGATCGGATAGGCGCCGCGGCTATTCTCGGCGAGCGAGGCGTCGTCGAGATCGAGCGCGCGGGTTTCCGGATCCATCACGACATTTTCGAGTATTGTCCCGAAGCGCTGCGTGGTGGCATGGATTTCCGGCTCGGCCTCGGCCGAGAGTCGGATCATCTTGGCATAACAACCGCCTTCGAAATTGAAGACGGCGGTATCCGACCAGCCATGTTCGTCGTCACCGATCAGCGTGCGCGAGGCATCGGCCGAGAGCGTGGTCTTGCCGGTTCCCGAAAGCCCGAAGAAGATCGCGGTATCGCCGTCAGGGCCTATGTTGGCCGAGCAGTGCATCGGCATGACGCCTTTTTCGGGCAGGACGTAATTGAGAACCGAAAAAACGGCCTTCTTCATCTCGCCGGCATAGCCGGTGCCGCCGATCAGGATCAGGCGCTGCGTGAAATCGACTGCGACGACCGTCTCCGAACGGCAGCCGTGACGCTCGGGATCGGCGCGGAAGCTTGGCAGGTCGATGATCATATAGTCAGCGCCGAAGGCCGCCAGCTCGTCGGTGCTGGGACGAACGAGCATGGTGCGCACGAAAGCGGAGTGCCAGGCGAGTTCGGTGACCACCCGCACCCCGACGCGATATTCCGCCTGCGAGCCGCCAAACAGATCCTGCACGAACACCGTGTCGAGCGAGGCGAGATGCTTGAAGAAATCCTCGCGCAGGTTGGCGAAGGCTTCGCCGCTCATCGGTTTGTTGGTCGCGCCCCACCAGACCGCCGTTTCGGTCTCGGCGTCCCTGACGATGAACTTGTCCTGGGCGGAGCGGCCCGTGTGCTTGCCTGTCTCGACTACCAGAGCGCCATGCTCGGACATGCGGCCTTCACTGCGGCGCAGTGCTATTTCGACGAGTTGGGGCGTGTTGAGGTTGCGATGCAGGGCACCGCCCGATTTGACAGCGATTTCGGGAAAGCTCGGGGTGAGCATCATGGCATTGTCCTCTCAACGTCGGAATTTGAATTGAAACAGATCAGCTTTCACGATCGTCCGGGGACGACCCGAACCTGAGCGAAAGCTTGCGGCGGTGCGGCTTCTCGGGTGCGAGCATGGGCGCCGGGGATGGAGCCGTCTCGTCTCGGCGTTTTCGGCGCGGCCGATATCGCTGCCGCTCGTTCGTGTTGCGATCGTCATCGCTCATCGCCTGAACCTCTGGTCGAAGCGACGATCTGCCGGTCGCCTTCCGCCAGGGCGTTGGCAATTTCAGAAACCAGGATCGAAGCTTCAATCGGGGTAAGTGCGGCTTCGTAAAGCGAACCATCGGCCTCGTGGAGTGTCAGCACGACCCGGAAGTTCTGCAGAGCCTGCGAAATCGGGCTCAATTGGGCCGTCACCCTGCTGACGGGCAAGCGCGAATGCGCTTCGCCGACAGCGGGATCGCTCCCCACAGTACCTGATTCAGCGGATGGCATAAGTCATATATACAAATAGCCTTCTGATTTGATAAGACTGCTATTTGATGTATTAAACATCATGGAGTTCGCATGATCACTTCGCAGCAGATGCGGGCCGCGCGTGCCCTTCTTGGGCTGGACCAGCGCCAGCTGGCCGAACTGGCGGGGCTGTCGCTGCCCACGATCCAGCGGATGGAATCCTCCGATGGGCAGGTGCGCGGCGTGGTCGACACGCTGGTCAAGGTGATCACCGCGTTCGAGAGCGCTGGCATCGAACTGCTTGGCGAAAATGCGCCGAGCACCGGCGTGGGACGCGGCGTGCGGCTGCGTGAAACTGCCAGCAGCCGATCGCGCAAACCTGTGCCGTCGATGCTCTACGACAAGGCTCCCATCGAGCAGGCAGCCTCCGAGGACGCCGAGCGGTGACGACGACGTCCTATACGCCCAAGCTCATCACGGCACTGCGCGAAGGCTATTCGGCGACGACGTTCCGCGCCGACGCCATTGCCGGACTGACTGTCGCCATCGTTGCCCTGCCGCTCGCCATGGCGCTTGGCATTGCGAGCGGCGCATCGCCCGACAAGGGGCTGGTGACCGCCGTTGTCGCCGGTTTCCTGATCTCGGCGCTTGGCGGATCGCGGGTGCAAGTGGGCGGGCCCACGGGCGCCTTCGTCGTCGTCGTCTTCAACGTCATTGCCCAGCATGGCTATGACGGGTTGCTGATCGCAACATTGCTTGCCGGTGCAATCCTGATCGTGGCCGGGGCCGCCCGCCTCGGGCAGATGATCAAATATATCCCGCATCCGGTGGTCACCGGCTTTACCGCCGGGATCGCGGTGATCATCGCCTCGAGCCAGGTGAAGGACTTTCTCGGGCTGGCGATCAATTCGGTGCCTGCGGATTTCCTCCCCAAATGGCAGGCCTATTTCGGCGCCATTTCGACCATCCAGGGGACGACGGGTGCTGTCGGGACGGGGGCGCTAGCTATCATTGTCGGGCTTCGCCGTTACGCGCCGAAATTGCCTGGTTTCCTCATCGCGGTCGTCTTGAGTTCCGTCGTCGTGGCGCTCTTGAAGCTGCCGGTCGATACGATCGGCTCGCGCTTCCCGCATCTGCCCGCCGGACTGCCGATGCCGTCGCTTCCAGCATTTTCCCTCGCCAAGGTGAATGAGGTTCTGCCCTCGGCCTTCACCATAGCCTTTCTCGCAGGGATCGAGGCGCTGCTCTCGGCGGTCGTGGCCGATGGCATGGCGGGAACACGTCACCGGTCCAATCAGGAACTGATCGGGCAAGGCATCGCCAATGTCGCATCCGCGCTGTTCGGCGGCCTGCCCGCGACCGGCGCCATTGCTCGCACTGCGACCAATATCCGGTCCGGCGCGCGGACACCGATCGCGGGCATGATGCATGCCGCTTTCCTGTTGATCTTCGTTTTCTTCGCCACCGATCTCATGGCCTTTGTGCCGATGGCGGCGCTCGCCGCGATCCTGTTTATGGTCGCCTGGGGCATGAGCGAGTATGAACGCTTCCTTGCCCTGTTGCGCATGCCGGGAAGCGATCGGGCCGTATTGCTGTTGACCTTCGGCCTGACGGTGTTGGTCGATTTGACGGTTGCGATCGGGGTTGGGGTCACGCTTGCCTCCTTGTTGTTCATGGCGCGCATGGCCGAGGCGGTGGAGGTCGATGCCGGCGTGACGAATGATCCCGAGCTTGATGCCGAGGACATGCACCAGCGCGATGCCTTGCCGCCCGGCGTCGAGGTCTTCCGAATCAACGGGCCGTTCTTCTTCGGTGTGGCCGGAGAACTGCTCGACACGCTGCGCCGCGTCGGCGAGCCGCCCAAGGCGATCATTCTGCGCATGCGTCTCGTACCGCTACTCGATACCAGCGGGGTGCAGGCGCTCGAAAAGTTCGTAGAGCAGGCCCGCATCGCGGGCGCTCGGGTTATCCTGTCGGGTATCAGGCCGCAGCCGTTCAGCATGCTCAAGCGTGCGCGCCTTGGCCGATCTTCGGGCAAGCTTACTTATGCGCCGAACTACGCCAAAGCGATTGCCGCCGCGGCAAAGGTCGTTGGAGAAGCCTGACATGGCCGGATCGCCAAAATCGAGGCATTTACGCCTCCAAGTGGGTCGGGTCGCGGATCGCCGCATGTTCAGGCTCGCTCTCGGTCTGGCTTTTCTGGCGGGATTTATTGACGCGACCGGATTTATCCTTCTCGGCGGGATTTTCGTCGCTTCGCCCGAAACCTTTGCCACGATGTTCGCGGTGAACCTGGCAAATGGTTGGGGCAGGGCCGCCCAGATTGGCCTGCTGGTCATTGGCGTGGTGTCCGGCGCTATGGCGGGAACGCGCATCGTTCACCGCAGCGGCCGGAACCCCCGGACTGCCGTTGTCGTAATCGTGGCTTGCCTGCTTGCCACCGCCTTTTATCTCAACCTATCGGATGTTGTCCTTTGGCCGGGCTTCCTGCTTTCCGCCGCCATCGGCATGGCGCACTGCACGCTCGATGGTTCCGATGACCTTGTCGCCCAAGCCATGTCGGCGACGCACCAACTGGTCCGGCTTGGTGAAGGACTGGCTGATCTGTGCCTGGGGCGTAAAGCGGCGAATATGGTCGCGCCGCTGTTGTTCGGCTTCGCATTCCTGGGCGGTGCCGTTGTAGCTGCGCTTGGCCACTTTGTCCTTGCGAGCGCCAGCCTCGGCCTGGGGACGGTCATCGCCGCAATTCTTATCCCGATTGCCCTTGCCGCGGATCGCGCAGGCAGTCGCAGAGCGTAACTCACAGTCTGGAGAGCCAAGTGAACGACGAAGACTATGTCTATGACGACGAATCCGGCGAATGGATGCCGGCGGCCGAACTGGCTACGCGCCGCGCCGAGGCCGAACGGGTCGAGGTGCGCGATGCCGTGGGCAATGTGCTGGCCGATGGCGATCAGGTCACGCTGATCAAGGATCTCGAGGTCAAGGGGGCGGGGCAAACGCTGCGGCGCGGTACGCTCATCAAGTCGATCCGGCTCACCGGCGATCCCCAGGAAATCGATTGCAGATATGATGGCATCAAGGGCCTGGTGCTGCGAGCCGAATTTGTCCGAAAACGCTGAACCCTGAACTGCCGGATCTGAACCGCAACCTGGCTGACAGCCTGTCCATTGGCCCGGGTTTGTACGACCGCATTGGTCCATGTGCCATGGAGAAAGTGGGGGAGGGAGAGTGCGCCCGGATGATCGGGCGTTTTTCCTGGAGGCCTCCATGGCACAGAACGACCCCATTCTCGACCCTCTGTTCGTCGAAAGCTTCAATGCCGACCTTGAGGCGTTGAACAGCCCGGCGCGCATCGCGATGACCAAATTGTCGTCCGGCGGTGATGTCTTTGAGCTGCTCGACGATGAAGGCCAATTCATCACCCTGTTTCCGGCCTCCGCCACTCCTGAAGTCACAGCGGCCGCCTACCGGCTTTACGGCCAGGGCCTCAATCGAGGCCTGCGCGCGGGCGAGGATCTCGCCTGGTCCAAGTTGCGCCATCTGATCGGCGCGGCCGCCGAGCATTGATCGCTCGGCTTCCTCAACTTCCGGACCAGGAGAAGAATCATGGCTGACAGAGCCAGTGCGTCGATCATGATCGGCGGCACCATTCGCCGTTCCCATATTCTCGGCCTTATCGAGGCCATCGCCAGCGACGGCGGCCGCGCCGATTGGGAGGGCGAGCCGCTTGATTTCTCGTCGCTTCACGAGGGCTCGGCCCTGGAGGCATTCGCCTATGAACTGCCGGGCGGCACCTTCGAATCGACCGAAGAGTTTTGCGAAGAACAGGGCATTGCCTATGTTCGGTACTCCGGCAGTTGTGGCGGGGTTTTCGGACCCGAGCGCGTGGTCTTCACCGGCGCCGGAGCCGCCGTGCAGTTCGACATGACCG
Source organism: Sphingobium sp. CCH11-B1 (assembly GCF_001556865.1). Lineage (GTDB taxonomy): Bacteria > Pseudomonadota > Alphaproteobacteria > Sphingomonadales > Sphingomonadaceae > Sphingobium. Next base: position 63,736 of record NZ_LSJY01000079.1, read on the forward strand.
AGAATGACGAGATCGTCCTTGCCCGGAGCATGATCCGCGAACTCGGCTCCATGGAAGCAGTCTGGGCCTGGTTCGAGCAGGCCGAATTCGTGCCGCCGCCATTCACGATCGTCGATGATGGCGATGCTGCCGTCGCTCCTGCCGAGGAGGCGGTCCATGGCTGACAGCTACGTCCAGGGCAGCTTCGCGTTCACCTGCACCCATGAGGAAATGGCGCTGATCGAGGAGGCGTTCCAGGCGAGCTATGACCTCGAGGCCGGCGACACGCCGACAGAGCCGACGCCGGAATTCCTCGCGGCGTTCCCGCCCGTATCGCCCGATAAACTCTGGAGTGGCTTCTTCGCGATCTTCCCCGATCCGGATTTTCCGAACTTCGGTGTCGACTTCGAAGGCGGAAATTCTCAGGAGCAGCCACAGATCAGCACGGTCATTTTCTATAGCACGACCGATTTCCAACCTGACCCGCTGGCCGCACTCATCCAGCGTTGCTGTCAGACCACACTGCATGATGCTCCCATCGGGTTCGAATGGGCTTGCAGTTGCTCAAAACCACGGATTGGTGAGTTCGGCGGTGGCGCCTGTGCGATCTTTGCTGATCGCATCGTCTTCGACAACACCGCGCAGATGCTCGAACGGGCGCTGAGTAGCGTTCCGAACGATGCCCTGCCACCTGGGCAGGGGCATTGGGACGAGTTTCCAGAACATCCGCTCGCCGATTGGCAGGCCGAGGTCGCCAATGGCGATACACGCCTCGGCTATCACGCCTGGGCTGCCGTGCGCGCGGCCTGACCCTTCAGACACAAGGACAGTACCATGACCTTATCCGCACCGGCGGAGCCTTCGGCACGCCTGTACAGCCAGACCGATCACGACGAACGCGGCAATTTTCACTATCAGGGCGATCTTTATTGCCCCGACGACGATTTGCCGGTGCTGTGCCGCCGGATCGAGCGGCATCTCGCCAGCCACTTCCCCGAAGTCCGCTTTGCCATTCGCAGCGAGCGATTTTCCGGCGGACGCAAGATCATTGCCGAGGTGCTCGATGCACCGGACGATTTGACCACCCGGGAGGCGCAGGAGGCCTTCATCGTTAGGGTGCGCGATCAGATCGAGCGTTTCGGTTACGCCCGTTCCAACTTCTACCAGGACTTCATGGCGGTCTCGTTCTACAACGAAGTGCGCATCGTCCCTGCCTATTGGGCGGCGCTCGCGGCCCGGCGCGGCAAAGCCAATTCCGTCGACAATCTGGTGTCCCTGGCGAGCTTTAAGAAGCGTCTGAAGCCCGGAGACAGCCTGACCCTGCTGCACGCCCCCTACAAGCATCGGGCACTGGGCACGGCCCGCAGGGTCATCCAGATCCGCTCGAAGGATTTCGTGTTCGAGGGGCGCAGCTATTGCGACTTTCCGCGCGCCGCCAACTTTGCCTGCGACGGACGCCTGGTGCGGATCGCAGTCGGTAACGAGCACGAACCAGACGCCCATTTGCTCTATGAATGGCAACCTATCGCGTCCTGAGAGATCGCGGCGCTGGAAGGAAGGGGGTGGGAGAGGGTGAGCGCGGATGCGGCGATGCACCGGCTCTTCCACCTCAGTTCCCAGGAGCATCTTCATGGCCAGTCTTGCCCGCGTAATCGACCACGATGTCCTCGACCATCCGGCGCCCGCCGGTTCCTCTCGCGACCGCCCAGTCAGCAGCGGCTACCGGGTCGATATTTCCCGTGGCCGCAATGTTAGCCGTGTCTCGTCCGAATGGTTCTCCAGGCCTGACGACGAACGGTTCCTGTCGCTATCGGATCTGCATGCAAGCGTCCGTAGGCGCGCCGACCACGCGACCACCCGCGTGGTCGAAAGCAAGTCGGTACGGGTCGAGGCGCGCAGCGACGATCCTGAACGCCTGTCGCTGATCATACCCGGTGATGAACGGCCCGTCGCGCCGACCAACTGGTCGTTCGGCCAACTCGCCAGTCTGGTCGGCGCGCCGGCATCCTATCTGCGCACGCTCCCCGCCGCGCTTGCTGGCATCAATATGCAGCACGGATTGCTGTCCCATCGCGGCGAGCAGGTCAAACTGCTCCAGACCGACGATTGCCGCACCGAACTGCGCGCAGTGACGGGACCCGACTACGGCCGAATCTGGGATCACGAGCTTGTGAGCGCGGTGATGCGGATCGCGGGCAATGGTGTCGGCGATACCCGCTGGAAGGTCCCAGGCGTTTTGGACTGGGGCAGCATGGTCTACAATCCGCATGTCGATGTCAGCCTGGAGACGACCACCCTTTATGCCTCGGACCGTGACGTGTTTTTGTTCCTCGTCGATGACACCCATCCGATCGAGGCGGGCAAGCTCCCCAATGGCGAACCCGATCTCTACTTCCGCGGATTTTACTGTTGGAACTCAGAAGTCGGTTCCAAGTCTTTGGGAATCGCGACATTCTATTTGCGCGCCGTGTGTATGAATCGCAATTTGTGGGGTGTCGAAAATTTCGAGGAAATCAATATCCGTCACTCGAAATTCGCGGCCAACCGCTTCGCGCATGAGGCCGCGCCCGCGCTCGAGCATTTCGCCGACTCCTCACCGCAGAGCTTCATCCACGGGATCAAACAAGCCCGCGAGCGGATCGTTGCCCGCAAGGACGATGACCGCGAGGATTTCCTGAGGAAGCGCGGCTTCTCCAAGGCCGAAACCTCGAAGATCATTACGGCGGTGCTGGTCGAGGAAGGCCATCCACCGGAAAGCCTCTATGATTTCGTGCAGGGCATTACCGCCCATGCCCGGACGAAGACCAACCAGGACACGAGGCTGGAGCTGGAAGGCAAGGCGCGCAAGCTGCTCGAACGCGTCAACTAACCCCATCGACGCGGCGCCGGGTCGTCTCCTTGATGGCGACGGACCGGCGCGGCTCTGTGCAATATGAAAGGCGATCACATGGAATTCGGGCGCTATCTCGTGCTCGGCACCGTGCATGTGTGCATGAAGACCGCCGATCTGCTCAACGCTTGGGCCGTGCTCGAACCATCCAGCCGTCCACTCGCCGTCGCCTCGACGCATTATGGCTGGTTCATCCCGACTCGCATGCCAGAGGAACCAGACCGCCAGCAGATACCCAAGGAAGTGCTCGCCGCCATGCGGTTCGGACGCGAGCAGGGCTGCGACTATCTGTTGTTCGACTGCGATGCCGGCGAAATCGACGGCCTGACGATATTCCCTTGGTAACGTCGCATAGGGTTTCGTTGTTGCCGGCGGCGCCATGATGTCGCCGATGGCCGCGATGCGCTATGATCGAGTGACCATCGCGCAGGATATCATAGAGTGAACGATCGTCCAAAGATGCTGACGCCAGGGATAGGTCTGGCGATGCTGTCGGCGGTGCTGTTTGGCGCCTGCACGCCGTTCGCCAAACTGGTGCTCGGGAACGGCGTGAACCCCTGGCTTCTTGCAAGCCTGCTATATCTGGGGTCAGGCCTCGGCCTTGCGCTTGTCCATCTCGTGCGGAAAGCCGCCGGTCACGGCGAAGCGGAAGCGCCGCTCGGCCGAGCCGATCTGCCCTGGCTGGCGCTTGTCATCCTGTCAGGCGGCGCCATCGCGCCGGTCCTGCTCATGGCAGGGCTTGCGACGACACCCGCATCCACCGCTTCCCTGCTTCTCAATCTCGAAGGTCTCGCGACCCTTGGGATCGCGTGGCTGGTGTTTCGGGAGAATGTCGACCGGCGCCTGCTAGTCGGAGCCGCGGCAATCCTGTCAGGCGCGGTGTTGTTGTCCTGGCGTGGTGGTCCTGCGGGTGGGGGCCTTGGCATGCTGGCGATTGCCGGCGCCTGTCTCGCTTGGGGGATCGACAACAACCTCACGCGAAAGCTTAGCAGCGCCGACCCGGTCCAGATCGCTATGCTGAAAGGGTTGGCGGCAGGGACCGTCAACCTCGCGCTGGCGATGATGCTTGGCGCGTCGATGCCGGCGATGCCGGTGGTCGCCGGCGCAGCGCTAATCGGCTTTCTCGGATATGGCGTCAGCCTCGTGATGTTCGTGCTGGCGCTCCGACACCTCGGCACGGCCCGGTCAGGCGCCTATTTCTCGACCGCCCCGTTCCTCGGCGCGCTTCTGGCGGTGGCGATGTTCGGCGAAGCCGTCACCGTGCCGCTTGTCATCGCTGGGATCCTGATGGCGATCGGGATTTGGCTGCACCTGACCGAATCGCACGGGCATGAGCATGTGCACGAGGCGCTCGAGCATGAGCATCGCCATGTCCATGACAGCCATCACCAGCATGAGCATCCGCCGGACGTCGCGCCGGGTGAGCCGCACAGCCACTGGCATCGGCACGCACCGATGGTTCATCGCCACGCTCATTACCCTGACCTGCACCACCGGCACAGCCATGTGTCCTGAGCACCGGATTCAGGGTGTGAGGCTACGCCCGTGAGCCGAACGGTTCGTATGACTTCGCTCACCACGGGGTTCCATCCTTGCGGGTGAAGCGCCAGCCGCCTTCGGACCATGCTGCGGCGAGGTCATCCTCGGGATATTCGCCCTGGTCGGTGGCACTCCGGTCGCCCACTTCAAGATATTGGACGTCCTCCCCGGTAGGGTTGACCAGATGATGGGCCATGCCGCCCGCCGGGAACCCCGCGCACATGCCCGGTTCCAGTGGCACTTCGCCAGCGTCGGTTCGCAGAATGGGATGACCGGAGAGGATGTAGATGAACTCCTCCTGCTCTGTGTGCCTATGCAGCAGGGCGGACTGCGCGCCCGGCGGCAGCACCGTGAGGTTCACGCCAAAGCGCGACAGGCCAAACGCATCGCCAAGCTGGCGCTTGATCCGACCGGATACGCGCGCAGCAAATTGCGGCGGGTAATTGGAAGGCTTCGCGCGTGGCGCGATGTCCATGGCGCGGCGTGGCACCGGGGGAGAAGTGGTCATGCGATATGCCTCCGCGTGATCGTCAAGAATTGTCGGCCTGATGACAGACAATGCATATCTTGTTGCCGTCGAGATCCCGGAAATAGGCACCGTAGTAATGGGCGTGATACTGTGGTCGTAAACCCGGGGCGCCCTCGCTCGTTGCGCCGGCTGCTATTGCGATTGCGTAGGTGCGGTCGACCGTGGCGCGATCAGGCGCCAGCAGGGCCACCATGCCGCCGTTGCCTGGATCGGCCGCTTGCCCGTCGAAAGGCGGACCAAGTGCGAAAAGCGGGCGGGTCGACTCCGCCGGGTTCCAGATCACCAGATGCGAAGGGACTTCGGAATGCCGGCGGCGCCACCCCAGTTCACGCATGATTGTGGCATAGAAGTCGCTCGCCCGGTCATGGTCATTCGTGCCGATAAAGACATGGGAAATCATCGCCGCACTCCCGGAAGAAAGATTGACTCGTTCACGCGCATCAGAGGATTTTTGCCTCGATCGCGTTGAGGTAGAGGAATTCCGGCGCGCGAACGCCCGCGACGCGCCTGATCTCGACCAGCCTCGGGGATTCGAAGAAGGCTCGTGCCGCGTCCAGTGAGGTCCAGCGCGAAAAGTGGACGACGTGCCTCGCATCCGTGTCATAGGCCAGAATCTGATAAGCTATCTCGCCCGCCTCCCGCCGGATCGTCGCGGCATCGTCGAAGATGGCCTTCCACGTCTCGTAGTCATCGACTTCATGGATGATGAGGACATGGTATCCATCTGCTCGTTCGATCGGGGCGCTCATGTCGAGGCTCCGGTGCGGACCAGAAGATCAATGGCGAAGCCAAGCCACATCGCGAACAACGCAATGCTCGAGGCGATGTAGACGCGAGCACGGGTCCTGATCGTATTGGGGCCGATATGGATGACAGTATGCGCCAGCCGAAGGGCGACAAAGACCCACGCCAGCGCAACCTGTATGCCCGACGCGCTGCCTGTCATGATCAGCAGGGGCACCAGGGTAAAATAGAGCACGGGCATCTCGAACAGATTGGCGAGGTTTTGTGCGGGCCGTTCGACGGGACGAAAGTAGCGGCCAACGGCTTCCCCGTTGGCGAAGTCGGCAACGGTCGGCTTATTGGCTGCGATATGAGCAAAGCGCTGCCGCAAAAGAATGCACCAGACCGAGAATATCATCGCGGCCATGGCCACCGTTGGCCAGAGAATGGCCAGATTCATGTCCCTCATCGCTGCGCGCCTCCTCGCTATGGCCCGATACTGAGTCCAAATTTCACACTTAGGCATAGAAGCTGGATTTGTTTTTGCAACTCAGATATTCTCCAAGGCATGGCCACACCCCCGTTTCGTCGTCAGTCCCCGATTCACATCAGTCACTGCACGCTCGCGGCAAGCTTCGATTTCCTGGGGGATCGCTGGTCATTGCTCATCCTGCGCAGCGCACTTTTCGGAGTACGGCGCTATGATGATTTCCACACCGAGATCGGCATACCGCGGACCGTGCTTGCCGACCGGCTCAAACGCCTCGTCGCCTCGGGACTGATGACCCGGCAGGACTACAAGGCGGATGGAAGCCGCCCGCGGAAGGAATATCTCCTGACCGAAATGGGCGAGGCGCTTCGCCTTCCATTTCTCGCGATGCGCCAGTGGTCGGACCGGTGGGTCGGCCAAGGCAGGACGCCGCCGATGACCATCATACGCAAGTCGGACGGGGCGGAGATACGCGTCGGCTTTGTCGACACGAAGGCGCGCGTCGTTCCAGGAGACGACCTGGCCGCCCGGTTCGAGGATTGGGCCCCGGTTCCCATGAAAGGAGCCGAGTAGCGCTGGAATGCAGGTTGCACCGTAGCGAAGAATGCTGAAGTCCGGGCACCTACGTCAGGTCCAGGTCCGCGCCGCCAGCGATCCCTCCCGTTCCAACCGTTTGGCGGCGCTTGCAGCGACACGTACCCTCACGGCGAGACCTTCCTTCGCCAGGACTTCGGCGAGATCTTGGACCATTGCGATCAGCACCTCTTCGTGCTGGCCGTTTACCTCGAAGGGGAGGGGGAGGGCGGTGTGCGTGCCCGGAAATCGGGAGGTGACGGGAGGACTCCATGAAAATCGAACTGCGCCGGATCAATCACAATCCCAAATTGTCGGAGGAGACCAACGCCTTTTCGGCGGAGATATGGATCGATGGCGAGCACGCATTCGACGCCCGCAATCAGGGGCAGGGGGGCTGCGATTTCTACCGCCAGACAGGGCGCTGGACCGAGGCTGAGGTCAATGCCTGGCTCAAGGCGCATCGTCCGATCCGCCCGTTCCAGGGCCTCACTCTCGAACATGATCTCGAGGCTGAAGTCGGAGACCTACTGGCGCACGAACTCGAATATCGCCGGCTGAAGCGGTTGCTTCGCACCAATCTCATCACGATCGAGCGCGGCCAGATATTCCAGTATCCGCTGCGCAAGCGCCCGCTCGACCTTGTCACGCGGGCGGTTACCGTCACCAATCCCGCCGCCGTGATCGTCAACACCGGCGGCGAGGAGGTCATGCGCAAGGCGCTCGCCATTCTCCTGGCAGCAAACTGACCGCAAAAGCCTGCATTGGAGAAACACACGTGGGCCTTCCGCTCTCGTCAGTGCGCCCCTTGGGTGGCAGGGACCTTGACGTCGCCGTCGATGATCTGATCATCGATGCGATCGCGTGCGGCGCCTGGTTCGCCTTCAATCTGTCGGGCGGCAAGGACTCCACGGCGTCGGCACAGACCGTCATCGCCTTGCTGGATCATATGGGCCATCCTCGCGCACGGCGTATCGCAATCCACGCCGATCTCGGCCGCGCCGAATGGCGCTCGACGCCCGCGACCGTCGCCGTGATCGCCCGGCGTCTCGGCCTTCCGCTCGTCGTCGTGCGCCGCGGTGCCGGCGACATGGTCGCGCGCTGGGAGCAGCGCTTCGCCAATGGATGCCGGCGTTACGAGAATCTCGAACTTTATCATCTGATCGGTCCCTGGAGTCAGGCCAACAAGCGCTTCTGCACCTCGGAACTAAAGGCGCAGGTGATCGGACCGGCGCTTGCCCGGCGGTTCAGGGGCGAGAAGGTCGTTTCAGTGATCGGCCTGCGCCGCGCCGAAAGCCATGGCCGCCGGGATACGCCAATATCGAGGCTAGACGTGCGCTTCGCCAAGCCGGGGAACGCCGCAGGCACCCGAATGATCAACTGGTATCCCGGCGTGGACTGGACAGCCGATGATGTTTTTGCGGTTCATGCCCACCACGACCTGCCGCTGCATGAGGCCTATTGCCGCTTCGGCGCGACACGATTGTCCTGCGCCTTTTGCGTCCTTGCATCCGCCCACGATCTTGCCGCCGCTTCCGATGCCGACGACAATCGCGATCTCTATCGTCATCTCGTCGGCATGGAGGCGGCTTCGACCTTCTCGTTCCAGCCTGGGCGCTGGCTTGCCGACGTAGCGCCGCGCCTGCTCACGCCGTCGCTGCACCGGGATATAGTGCAGGCCAAAGCCGATGCCGTAGAGCGCCGTGCGATCGAGGCGGCAATGCCGCCCGGCCTGCGCTTCGTGAAGGGCAAGCCGCCACGGCTGCCGACGCTGGATGAGGCGAAGGCCGTTGCAGCGGCGCGGGCAGGCATCCTGAGCCGTCACGGCCTCGACAATCACTTCCCCGATGCCGCTTCAGTACGCCGGAGGTTCGAGGAGCTCATCGATGCGCATGCGGCTTGAAGGCTGAGCGGCCTGGTGACTGCGTGACAAAGGGGAGGCGGGGAGATCGGATGAGGCGAGCGGAATGATCCAACCGCCCCATCCGGAGTGCGCTCATGTCCCTTCCCGCCACCATCCAGACTGCCGTCGGCCAGTCCATCCTCGGAAAAATCACAAGCCTCTATAATAATAGTGTCGCCGACGTTTTGAACGAGATTCTGCAAAATTGCCGCCGGGCCGGTGCGACGCGTGTCGATATCGACAGTTTCGAGCTGGCTGACCGGCAGGTTCTGGTCATGCGCGACGATGGCAGCGGCATCGACGATCCCGCCAAGCTCGTGACGCTGGGCGATTCCGGCTGGGACAGCGCGATCGCGGACCGCGAGGATCCTGCCGGCATGGGCGTGTTCAGCCTTGCCGGTCACCCCGTCGAAATCCGCTCCTTCTCGCCGGCAGCAGGCAAAGGCTGGTGCGTGACCATCGCCCCCGATGCCTGGGAAAGGGCAACCCCGCTGGAAATCGAACCCTGTTCCATTGCGCGCGGCACCGAGATTCTTATCGATATGCCTGCGGCGTGGGCCAGCGCCCTGCCTGCTGCTGCGGCCACGGCGGCAACATTTTATCCGCTTCCCGTCCACTTCCAGGGAGAGCCGTGCGCCCAGCGGGATTTTCTCGCCGAGGCATACCGGACCGAGCAGTGGGACGGCTGCCGGATCGGTATCTTCCGGGGACGGAACTACCGTTCGTCAACCGAAGTCTCCATCAACTTCCACGGGCTTACCGTGCCGTGCCCGATGCCCAGCGTGAGCGAGGTTGGCGGGGACGGGTGCTGGTATGTCCGGGTCGATATCGTGGACGCCCCCGCATTGCAGCTCGTCCTGCCGGCGCGCAAGGAAATGGTGCAGAATGCCGTCCTCGACACGCTACGCGAAGCCGCCGAAGCGGCGATCTACAGAGCTATCGCCGTCAGCGGCAGCCATCGCCTTGCCCATGAGCAATGGCAGCGCGCCCATGCCTTGGGCGTGATCCTCCCCGAAGCTGCGCCCTGGCTATCGGGCTGGGTGCCACGCACTGCCGATTCCGACGGCACACTGCTCGGTGATCCTGTCGCCGGTACTGCCATGATACTGGTTCCATGCGAGGAGCCTCCTATCGAACAATGTGCGGGCCGTATCCTGTGCGAGGGGCTGCCGCTTGGCGGGACTCTCGTTCGCGAAGTCGCCGGGTTCGAAGGCTATGGATGGTATGACGCGCTGCCGCGTGTCTCGGATATCTCGTTCAACGTTGAGAGCGATGCCGGCATCTATGTCTATCGCGGCGGCGAGAGCCCTCCTCCCGGCATTGAATCGGGCCGGGTCACCCGCATCACCCTCGACGTTGCGGTCAAGCCGTCAGCAAGTGCGACCGGAGACGATAATCGCCATAGCTTTACGGCCGACGTTCTGATCGCACCGGATGATGGCTGGTACAGCGATCTCGACCAGACGGTGATCCTGCTGACGCAGGACAGCGCCATTACGCCGCATGAACTGGCTTCGCTGATCGAGGATGCGTGCTTCACGCCGGGCGACGATAGCGGAGACGACAGCTGGGACACCCAGCACAGCAATTTCGAGAAGCGCGCACGCCATGTCGCCAATGAACTGCTGCTCGGGGAAGAGACCGCGATCCTCGAGCGTATCCGCGATGTTCTCCTCGACGAGGTGAGCTGGCTTGTTCCCGAAGGGCGCCGCGTGACGATCCTCGCCGAACGCGGCCAAATGACCCTCTCCTATGTGCCGGGCGAAGATGCGGTCATGTCTGCCTGACGAGCGAGGCAAGCTATCTACCACCCCATTGCCAATGGAAGGAACCCTGCCATGCGCCGGACCTCGCTGCATATCTACTCCACAGTGCATCTGCCCGAGGCGGAGCGCGAAGCCATCGACGCGCTGATCCTCACTGCGCCCCGCGACGTCGGGGGACGTCTGGTCGTGGAGCATCTTGACCTTGTGATCGAGCCCTACCAGTTCGGCTTTTTCGTCCATACCGGGGTTTGTGAGGACGAGGCTGAGCGGCCGGAAAGCATCTCACCCGAATTCTGGGCGATCCTGCGCGCGGCCGCCATGGCTGGCGCTGCGTGGATGTTGTTCGACCGGGATGAGCCGCCGACGCAAGGCCTGCCGATGTTCGGTGCACGGCCGATCCCCGATCCTTGCCATAACCCTCGTCAACGGGAGTATCACCATGACTGACCGATATCTGCCATCGGCCTTGTCACCCCGGCTCAGACACCTCTCGACGTTCGAGAATGCCTACAGGGTTGCAGTCCAACGGCGACGAAGCAGCGGCCGGGATCAATTCATCGTCAGTACGGGCGATCCGGTCCAACCGTTTCGCGCGACCAGCCGCTGGCCCGAGTCGACGGAGCGGCTTCTCGCGCTGGTTGCCTGACCGCCCCGTCTTGGTTCGGAATCTGACTGGGCCGGATTGACCCGGCTCGGTCTACGACCTTCTCAATCCTGTTTCGGAGTGGCTCATGGCAAGCCCTCAACAGAATGCGCGATTACGCGCTGTGCTTTCGCGCCCGCCGGTCGTTGCCGCCTGGCGCGCCGGCGTCGATTCCACCGCGATGGTCATCGAACTCGTCGAGCGCGGCGAAACCCCGGACATGGTACTGATTGCCCAGATGCCGAAAAAGCCGCAAACCCTGTCCTTCATTCCGATATTTCAGGCGTGGATGGATACCCATCGGGTTCCGTACGCCGTGGTTCGTTATGAACCGCGGCGCTTCAAGCATTGGCCGCCTTATGCGGATCTTCTCGAAAACTGCCTGACTAACGGCCCCCTGCCGTCGATCGCTTTTTCCAGGTCGAGCTGCTCCTTAGGTCCAGGCTCGCCGAATGTCTTCCATGCCGGAGTGGATGAAGTAGCAGGCCGGACGACGCGCTAACCCAGAAAGCTGGCGGCGGCCGACCTACTACTTCATCTTGGAGCGAGTGCGTCGAGAATCTGGCACTCCGCAATCGTGCCGCCGTCGCACAAAGCGATCACGGCGCTGAGTTCGCGGCGCAGGGCCGCCAGGTCCGCGAGCTTGCGATCGATTTCAGCAAGATGCGAATTAGCAATAGCATCGACCGAGCGACAGTCGCGCTGGTCCTGCGAGGAGAGGCTGAGCAGCTCGCGCACTTGGTCGAGCGAGAAACCGAGATCGCGCGCGCGGCGAATGAAGCTGAGCCGCGCCAGCGCGTCCTGGCCGTAGGCGCGATAGTTGCCGCCGGTTCGATCGGGCTTCGCGAGCAGGCCGATCCGCTCATAGTAGCGGATCGTCTCCACCTTGGTGTTCGTCGCCTTGCCGAGATTGCCGATCGTGAACGCCATCGCCTTGACCCTGTAGTTGCTACAGGCCGTAGATAGGACGTCACGACGAGCAAAGCGAGGTGACGACATGGCTGGCGGATGCTGCGGAGGCCACGAAACAACGGCGCCGACCCAGGACAAGGTATGGCGGCGCGTGCTCTGGATCGCGTTGGCGATCAACGTGGCCATGTTCGGCGTCGAGATCATGGCGGGTGTGATTGCCCACTCAGCGTCGCTCAAAGCCGATGCACTCGACTTTCTCGGCGATGCCGCCAACTATGCGATCAGCCTGGGCGTCGCCGGGCTGGCGCTCAAATGGCGCGCACGAGCGGCGCTCGCGAAGGGCGCATCGCTGCTTCTGCTGGGGCTGTGGATACTGGCGAGCACGGTGGGGATGGCGATCGCCGGAACGCTTCCGAAAGCCGAGACGATGGGCATCATCGGCACGGTTGCGCTGCTCGCGAACCTCGCCTGCGCCGCCATGCTCTGGCGCTACCGCGAAGGCGACGCCAATCGGCGCTCGGTGTGGATCTGCTCGCGCAACGACGTTATCGGCAACCTTGCCGTGGTCGCTGCAGCGGCCGGCGTGTTCGGAACCGGCACAGGGTGGCCTGACATCACCGTCGCGGCGATCCTCGCCGGACTCGGCGTCAGCGGCGGGTGGCAGATCGTGCGACAAGCGCTCGGCGAAATGCGCGGCAACCGCGCGCCCGAGCGCGGGCTCACTCTCCGCCAAACCGCAGGCGTATCCCGCCATTAACCGTGAACCCATCGGTTGGCGCCCATGCATCGACCGTCCAGCGTCCGTCGGGCGCCCGCTGCGGCAGGAGCAGCGGATCGTACTTGGTCTGGCGGATGTCGAGCAGGTTCTCGGCGTTGAGGAACAGGCTGACCCTTCCCAGCACAAGCTCGCCCATCGCGCCCAGTTCGAAATAGGGCCGGCTCCGGGTGCGATAGGGGTTGTCGTCGAGCTGCTGGCGGCCAGTGTAATAGGCCTCCAGGCCGAACCTGCCCCGCCCGTGCTTCTCCCACATGGCGACGAGCCCGGCGCTGTGGCGCGGCGTGATCGGCACCGTCCGGCGACCCATGCGGTCGGGATCGGGCTCGCTGGCGTCGACATAGACATAGCTGCCGGTGACCGTGAACGCCCGCCATCGATAGCGCAGGAACAGCTCGGCGCCCCGCGTGCGGGTGAGGCCGTCGGCGTTGACCAGCGCGACGCGGTCGGGAGCGATGGTCGTGAGCTGCACGGCGTTGTCGATGTTGGAGGCGAAGAAGGTGACGCTCGCTTCGATCGAACCGCGGGCATAGCCGAGATCGAGCGAGGCGGTGTCGGCGGTCTCGGCCCTCAGGTTGCCGATCGGCGCGAGCCGCGAGAGGCCTGCTTCCTCGATCTCCTCGACGAACGGCGTCGGCGCGTAGAAGCCGCGGCCGAGCGAAGCCCTCACGGTCCACGGGCCGGGCCGATAGAGCAGCGACAGCCGCGGGCTTACGCGCGAGCCATACTCGCTGTGGGCGTCCCACCTGGCGCTGCCCGCCAGCGTGACATCGCGCGCGACGTCGTACTCCACTTGCGCGAAAAGCGCCGGGACGGTGTAGCTGTAGTTGAAATCCGGGAAGGTCCGTGAACGGAATAGATCGGCCTGGAAGGCGGCGCCGGCGAGCCAGGAGGTCGTGCCCGAACGGCCCGAGAAGGAGGCCTCGCCGAAGAAGGTCCGGCGCCGGTTCTGCTCGATGGTGGCGCCGAAGCGGCGATCGTCGCGCTGGGTCATGCCCGAGGCGCGCAGGTGCAGCGTGCCCGGCGCGACGGGAATCTCGGCAACCAGCCCGCCGTCGAAGCGCGTGCTGTCCAGCGTCTGCGGGAATGGCTGGCCATCGGGCGCGGCGCCGCCCGGCAACGTGCCGCCTTGGCGCTGCTCGGTCATCGCGCCGGCGGTCAGATAAACACTCGCGCCGTCTGCGCCAGTCCAGAACAGACGCGGCCGCACGGTCCAGCGTTCATAGGTAGGCATGTCAACCCAGCTATCGCCGTCCAAGTCCTGCCGGCTCTGGCGGTTGAACCCGCCGGTGACCGAGGTGCTCCAGTCGCCGCCGAGCGGGGTCGAGGCATAGGCGGTGACATCCTGCCCGTCGCGGCTCGTCGCGTTCAGCACGAGATCGCCTTCGAGCGCATCGCCCGGACGGCGCGAGACGAGGTTGATGACGCCGCCGAGAGCGGACGGGCCATACAGCGCCGAGGCGCTGCCCTTGATGACCTCGACTTGGCCGAGATCGGTGGGCGGGATCTGAAGCAGGCCGATGGCCGGTGCCTGCCCGCCGTAGAGCGGGAGGCCATCGGAGAGGAGCTGGGTGTAGCGCCCCTTCATGCCCTGCATGCGGATGTTCGCGGCGCCGAGCGAGGGGGATGTGACCTGGGTCCGGACGCCCGGCGTCTCGGCGACGAGCATGGCGATGTTGCCCGGCGTCATCAGGAGCTTCTCTTCGATCTCCTCGCGGTTGATGACCTCGACGCGGATCGGCTCGTCCTGCACGCGGCGTCCGGTGCGGGTCGCCTGGACGACGATGTCCTCGCCTTCCTCGGCCTCGTCCTGACCGTGATCCTCGGCTTGCGCCGCCGTCTGTGCGCGCGCCGGCACGCTGCTCATGCCGAGCGCCAACAGCGACAGACCTGAAACGATGACACTGCGTCGCACCTGTTCTCTTTCTCCTTTTCAGAACGCGGCGGCGACCAATGGCCACGCTGCTCATAGCATGGAGGCGCGTCTACAGGCTGTAGCAGCTACAGGGTCAAGCGTAATGTCTTGCGATAGGCATGATCTGCCCAAACCCCGACCCGATGCGTTCCATGCATCCTGTAAGAACATCAATCTACCGAACGATCCCGGTTCCAGGCCCCTAGATGAAGTAGGGTTATCGCTGGCGAAGCTAGGACTTGACGATATGGTATCGATCATCCGAGCCACGGCGGATGCACCGGGTATCCCGGTCGGCTCCCCGATCCTGTTCGACGCTGACATGGCGATCATCTAACACGCCTCCGCCTATCTGCTTGAACATGCCGAACTCAGTGGCCGCGCGCAGGCGTCGGAAACCGAGCGGACTTACGGCGAGCATCTTCACGTCTGGTTCGATGCGCTTGAGCAATCAGAAATCGGTTGGCGCGAGGCCGACGAGCGCGTCATCGCGGCCTATCGCAACCGGATGCTCGAAAACCCCAACGCACACGCCGGGCGTCGAAGGCCGCTTGCTCGGCGATCTGGGATCGCATCGCCCCGTGCGGTTGGCAGCGCTGCCCGAGATCATGGGGCATGCCTGATCAGGTATTCGCCGGTGGCAATAGATGCCTTGAGAGTGGGCCTACCCGAACGAATTTGCTGTTGCATCGAATTCCCTGATCGCGCCGATCTGCTCCTCGACCAGTGATTGCAGCGCCTCGAACGCCGTGTAGCAATGCTGGCATTCGGTAGTGAGGAGGCCGATAATATCCGCCAAGGCCAGCGGCTCCCGGCCGCCGAACCCATAGCAGAACCCGCCGGTTTTCTCATTCCTGTTGCGCGTGACCATGCCGGTCATGCCGATGACAAAACGCGGCGAAAACCGGTGATTATAGGCGTTGCGAAAATCCCCCGTCGCATCCCGAAACGCTTTGGCGCCAATCGCTTCGACCGCCCGCTTGAAGCGATTGTATGTCTTGCCCCAACCCCGGCCGTAAATGCCGCTCGTGTTCAGATCGATCTCGACATCGAGCGGCAGATCGTCCTGCCATGACGCAAAATCGCGGGTCATATTGGCTTGGTGGCACAGATGAGCCGCAGCAAAGGCCAAGCGCGACTTGATCGCGTAGGGCAGGTTCACTGCGTTGGTCGCCAGAATGTCTATGAATTCATGGGTGGCCGCCATCTTCGCATCGTCATCCATCCTTTCGATGACAATGGCCCAGGCTTTGAGGCGCTGCACATGGTTGGTGAGATCGTTCAGTGTATTCGCCAGCTCGGTCGAGAACTCATCCAGCATCTGCGCGTAGGGCATCCAGACCGCGTTCAATTTGTCCGGCAATTCGTACCAACGATAGGGCATGAAGCGTCCGATCAGCGGCAGTCCGGCACGGGCCTCCCGATAGGCGCGATATAGCCGGACGTCGTCTTCAACCTCGTTGCCAGTGATCGCCGAAGAGTCCGACATGGTCATCCCAGCCTGCTGAACATGCTGCGCTGACGGGGCAGGATCAGCCGATCGTCCCAGGCGATGGTTTTGGCCCGCGGCTTCTCCTTGCCCTCGTTGGAGACGATCATGAGTTCGCCTTCGTCGCGCAGCAGCCGCAACTGGCTGGACAGGATTTCGGAGGTGACGGGCGTGTCGTTGCAGTTGCCGGCGAAGAGCTGCTCAACCACGAGTCCACCCAGGTCGCCCTGATTAGCCGCATGGATCATGCGCGGCAGTTGATCGATCACGGCCGCCTCGGACCTGGCACGCGCGTCGTCATCGAACATGAACTGCATCAGATCCTGCCGCAGATCCTTCGCCGGATTGAACCCGAGGGCATGGAACCCCGCGCCACCATGATGCTGGAAGTGGTTATTGATCCGCCAATGGAGCTTGCCCATTTCGTCCCGCGCCTGGCGGTGGCCCGAAAGGTGGAGGAGCCAATAAGACCGATGGCTCTCCACAGAGTGGATGAAGAAGGGCGTATAGAACAGAGCGCCCGTGCGGGACTGGACATGGCGGTAGAGCCCGTTCTGGATCAGAAATCGCCAGCCGTCCCCATTCTTGAGTTCGAGAAGCGCACGGACATCTTCCCGCTGAAGGTCGAGGCCGAGCAGGGCTTCCGATTCCGCGCGCTTTTCGGTCAGGAAGTCGATCAGCGCATCGACGGCGAAAGTCAGCAGGATTTCCGGGTTCTTGATCTCGTTCAGGATCGACCGGATCGTCGTGAAACGGACATCACTCCAGCCATACTGGTCGAGGAAGAACAACGAGCGCTGCGCGGTTCCCTTGGCCCGTATCCGCGCGACAATGTCCGGGCATGCCTCCTCGAAGGTCGAACACTGCAGGAAGATGTCCGTGCCGAGGCGCGAGCCATAGCCACGCTTGATCAGGAGATCGCGCAGGAAGGCGATGTGATCGGCATTCTCGTCGACGAAAACGAAATCGGCGCGAACCTCAAATCCCTTGATCCGCGCGGCATTGAGGGTCTTGTCTGCCTCCTCGACCGCGCGGAGCAACCGCAAGGGGGAGCCCTCGGCATCGCCGCCGCGGTGCCGATAGAGGCCGCCGCCGCAAAACCCGTCGACTATCGTCAGGTTCAACATCGTCTGGCTGAACGTGCGCGTCAGCCGTTCGACGTAGATGCCGAGATACTGCTCGAAGATCTCGTGCTTGGCGACGCTGTGGTCGCCGAGGATCGGCAGCGCTTCGCCAAGGCGCCAGTCGTAGTGCTTCCTCGTCACGAAGCGGCGGACTTTCGTCGCTTGGGGCCGAGATTCTCGCCCATGCTCAGGATATAGTCGGCGCCCTGCAGCCCTTTGGAATGCGGCCCCGCCCAGAGCAGATAATAGAGCGGCGCGCCTTTCGAATTGCGGATCAGCCGCGGGGTGGAAACGTGACCGAACGCGGATTTGAGCCGTGCCCGGTAGAGCTGCAGCAGACGCTCGGCATAATCCTCGCGCTTCTCGTAGCCCCCGCTGTTGAAAAGGCCGCGACTGCGTTCGCGGTACACCTCGTCAAACCATGCACGCGATCCGAAATAGGCATCCAGCGTCTTCGCCCAGGCGTCGGGGATTTCGCCCGAATTGGGCAACATCCGCTGGATCGCCATGCTCAGCGCGAAATTGACGACCACCTCGAAAATGCCCGTGTCGGCAAGTTTCTCGACGCTGGCCCATTCCAGATGCGCGCCGAAGGGATCGAGGAAAGCGACGCCGCGATGGCTCGATCGGGAGATCGGCTTGGCCGCTACCCACTCGATGCCTTCGGCAGCGCCCATGGGAAGGATATCGATTTCACGGGATCCCTCGAACTCTCGCCTGACCGCCTCCAGTTCCGCGCATCGCTTCGGATCGTTTTCGATGAAGACATAGCGCGAGAACGGATTGGCGACGTTGAGCGCGATCCGGGGCGAGCCGTCGATCAGCTCGGCCTGGTCCGCGTCCGCCTCGGTATCCAGCTCGAACAGCGGGATGACCTCGCTGGCCGGCGCGGCATCCTTGCGGATCCGCGCCTGGCCGCCGCCCGCGAAGGCATCGACATAGATCGTGCGCCAGGGCTGGTTCTTGAGAACCTTGGTGTAGAAGTCGAGATAGCGGGCGAGGGCATCCAGCTTCTCCCGGGCCCAGGGGCCGACAACCGCAATGTCCGGCATTACAGCGCCTCCAACCGCGTTTCGGGGAACTGGTTCCATTCCTGACCGTCAAGTTCCCGGCCTCCGGACTTGGGCCGCAGCCCGCCCCATTGCTTGAAGAAGAAGGCGACATTTTGCGCGAGGCACTGATCGCGCACTTCGCGGACCCATTCGAGATGAATCGGCCTGGCGCCGGGGCCGGATTCGCCGCCGGCGATGACCCAGTCGATGCCAGTCAGATCCATCTCGCCGACAGCCCCGATGAGCGGCTCGACTGAAAGGAACCGGACTCCGGCGGGGCTGTCGCGCAGATGGGTTATCCGGGGGACGCCGCTGGCGTCTTCGACCGACACGCCGCACCAGATGTGGCTGGGGCCGCGCTCTTCGCCATATCGCGCGCGCAGGTAATTGCGCATCGGCGAACTGCGCTTGGTCAGGACCTGGAACGTGTGCCAGTGCGCCGCTTCCATGGTGTCGAACACGCTGTCGATGAAATGGCGCGGCACCTTTTTGTGAAAGAGGTCGCTCATGGAATTCACGAAGATCATGCGCGGACGCTTCCAGCGCAGCGGCTGTCCCACCCGCTCTGGCCGCAACGTCAGGTCGAAGCCGTTCTCGAACGGGTGGCCGGGTACTCCCCGCCAGCGCTCCGCAAAACGGGCAGCGTAGCAATTATCGCAACCGCGTGTGATCTTCGTGCAGCCCGTAACCGGATTCCACGTTGCATCCGTCCATTCGATTGCCGTTCCGTCAGACATTGCGCAGCCTAATATGAGGCCTGCACACTAGCAATGGAACGAATGGAGAACAATCCTCGGCCATCAATTTCAATTCTCTCTTCCGATCGCTTTTTGTGCGGCTTCGCGCTCCTCGTGCTCGAACGCGTCGGCAAAATCATCCAGTTCGGCCGCGCTGATGCCAAGCCGGGCGCCTTCTTCGCGCCAGGCCGCGACCGCGGCCTCGACTTCGGCGAGAATGGCACGCGCCTGATCCGCCGCTATCCTGAAATAGGGTATCACCGAGAGGAGCGCTTCGATCGTCGCTTCCGGCCCGGTGTCTTCCGATATCCAGGTCTTGAGCTCGCGCAGGCGCTCCGGGAACGGATTGATGTCGAACGCTGGCGCCAGCCGCCATAGTCCGCGCTCGACATGCAGGAAGCCATGGTTGAGCAGATGATCGTCGACGTTGGTGATGAGGATCGAGAATGCCATCCGGCGCCACAGCTCCTCGCTGTCAGCCTGCGGTGCCGCGCCGTTCTGGCGCAACGCATCGACGATTTCCGTATAGGCATGTTCGCCATGATCGCCGGGCTCAGCCCCCAGCATTGTCGCTGCTGAAATATACATGAGCCGCCCGCCTGTCGCAGGACGGTCGAACCGCCGGATCAACGCAACGGGTGTCCCGTCGCTGTCGATGATGCGCGCGTGCGCAGCATCGATGCCAGCGCGGCGAGCCAGACGCATGGCCAGCACCTCACCCTTGGTCACCGCACGTTCGTCGCTGATGCTCGGAAACTTGCCGATAGCCAGCCGGCCATCCTCGTCGAGCACCGTGCACTTTGGGCGCAGGCCTCCGAGAGAAGTTCCACGCCCGCGCAAATAGGCAAGGTCGGCTTCGGTTTCCGTACCGCGCTCGACCGCATGGCTGGCAGCAAGCAGTTGTCCGATTTCGATCAGGGGCGGCGTCGTTCGTCGCCCGTCCTCCTGTGCCCGCTGAAAGACCCCGTCTTCATCCTGGAGCCGCAGCGCGCCGACACGGCTGACGTCATCGACCGCGAGCAGATAGTCGAGCGAATTGAGCGCCTGTCCGGCGACAGGCGCGCCGCGCCGCCTTGCCTCCTGCCGGCGCTTGGCGTGATCGCGCTGGATCACGCGTCGCCCCCATCCATCGGGCTCGGTGTCCGCTATGGCGGGATGGAAGACCGAGCCGTTGCCCTGCTTGCGATGAAACTGTGGACCCGCGACGAGTCGCAGCCCCGGCTCGATGGCGAACCTGTCCGGGCTGGTAAGCCAGGCCTCGTCATATTCGAACGAGGCGCTTTCGCGGGCGCCCTGCTGATCATAACGCAGAACGCCGACGGGACGGGCCTCGTCGCCCATGAATATACGGATGGTGCGGTTCACAGGGGTCTCGCGGTCTTGGGCGGACGCACGCGCTTCGGGATGCGCTGCTGGTCGAGCAGCAGTCCCTGCTCGTCGTGGCGCGCATCGAGCACGTCGCCGAGCACGTCGTTGAAGCCGAGCACGAAAAAGGCCATGGCATAAGTGCCGAGTGCCACCGAAGGATCGCCCTTTTCGATCTTGAGATATGTGCTCTTGGCGACGCCCAGACGCTCCGCCATCATCTGAACCGTGAGGCTGCGCTTGCGCCGGGCGAGCGCAATGTCCGCCCCTAGCTTGGCAAGGGAGCGCCTGACACGCATCGGCAGAGTTTCAGCGACAGTCGACTTCACTTCAAGGCCTCATATATACGACCATAATCATAATTTGGTAGCGTATATAAGCCCTAAAGATGAGGATGTCGATGCATCTTCTCCCTATGCCGACCTGTCGAACCTTCATTTGCGTCCGCGCTCGCGGTGTAATTTCCGATGTGGACTGAGGTTCCGCAGGGGGTGGAGCTTGATAGCTGCGCTGAGCAGTGGACGGTTCAGGCGAGGGGCGATAACCGGTGGAGGCAATCGTCGATCAGCCTGTCCAAGTTCACCAACGTAGTAGCTGCGGAACTACAATACGACCGATCAGGCCGCCCACCAACACCGGAAGCGCGTGCCAGATGCCGAGGTGGTAGATGGTTTCCGCCGGGCAGGACAGCCCATAGACGGCGGTTCCCAGCGCGGTCGCGGCGACCCCGAGGTGTATCCCAGCGGTTCGCGGTGAAACCGGCGCCCCGCGCCTGAGCCACAGCAGGAGTGCGCCTGCCACGACAAGCGAGGATAGCAGCGCTTCGGCCAGGCAGTGCCAGCCCGCGGCGACGTCGAGCAGATGGGGCAGGTCCGCACGGTGGGCCGCGAGCAGCGCCAGGGTAACCGCGGGAAAGACGGCCGCCATGGCCAGGGCCCAGCCGGTACCGTCATGCCGGTTGCCCACGCGCGGGCTTGCCATGGCGATCGTGCTCGCGCTGGCCGCCACACCCAACAGCAGAAGAAGGCCGTTCGCCAGCAGGAACATCGGCGAGACGGCGCCAGCCAGCACATTGCCGGCAATCCCGTTGATGGCCAGAACCAACAGCCCGGTCAGCACTGTGGCCGCCAGAACCAGCGCGCCGCCTTCGGCGCGGCGCAGCGGACGCACGGGAACGAGCTCGTCCACCAGCGCATCGATGAGACTGTTGCTGTCGTGCTTCATGTCAGTCCGCTTTCTCGATCAGCGCGGCCAGCCTCTTGAGGCCGCGATGGATATTCACCTTTACCGAGGGCTCGCTCTGCCCGCAGCGGGCGGCGGCCTCGCTGATCGAATGGCCTTCGATCTTCACCAGCTCGATAGCCCGCGCCTGTGCGCGTGGCAGGCTGTCGAACAGCCGATCGAGGCTGGTCCGCGCCATGACGGCATCGGCGTCGCCTTCATGCGCGGCGTCGGACTCGCCCAGTTCGACTTCCGCTCGCCGGTAGCTGCGGCGCAGGTGATCCACCCAGCGATAGCGTGCGATCGCGGCAAGCCAGGGCAGAAAGGGCCGGCCCGGATCATATCTGGCGCGCTTGGCGTGGAGCGAGACCAGCACTTCCTGCACGAGATCGTCGAGGTGGGCGGGCGGCACCTTGCGCGCAAGGTAGCGCAGCAGCCAGCGCCGCGCCTCGGCGAGCAGCACCGCATAGGCCTGCCGGTCGCCGGCCTGCGCGGCGGCCATCAGGCGGGAAAGGGTCTGCTCGTCGGCCATCATGCGGATTTGCTCGCTCGAGGGATCATCCTGCCAGCTGCCGCATCAAGCGAAAAGAGCCCGCCGCCCCGCGCGATCAGGACAAGGCACAGCGCCACCCAGATGCTGTGGACACTCCACCAGGCTTCGGGAAACACGAAGATCTGGATCACCATCGTCATGCCCAGCAGCGCCAGCGCCGAAAGCCGCGTCGCCAGCCCCAGGACCAGCAATATCGGGAACAGGTGCTCAGACCATGCCGCCAGCGGCGCTGCCAGTTCGGGCGGCAACGGTACGCCCTTATAGTCCTCGGCGAAGAGGAAACGCGTGGCGTCGCTGATCTCCAGCCAGGTTCCTTCGACCACCTTGCTGCGGCCCGATCGCCAGAAGATGCCGGCAAGCGCGATGCGCGTGGCGAGCAGAGCGACAGCTCCCGGGATGCGGCCGGAAAGCAGGCGAACGATCCGGTCGTGCCAGTCGATCAGACGGCGCATGGCGTTACCCTCCCGAAGGATCAGCGGTTGATCGGCGTCAGCGAGCCTGGCCCCTTCGGCGTTTGGGTGCGGACGCAGCTGCCCTTGGGCACCAACTTCCAGGCGTTGCCCTGGTAATCGCGGGTTGCGGTGCCGGCGCAGCTTGTGCCCGGTCCGGCGGCGCATTCGTTCTTCCCGGCCTTGGCCACGCCATAGCATTTTTCCATTTCGGGCTTGGCGGCATCGGCAGGAGTGGCGGCAAGGCTGGCGGCGATGCCCGCCGACAGGGCGATACCGGCGATTGCCAGCGATGCGTTTCTGTTCATCGTGAACGTCCTTTCGTCATGGCGTTGCGCCACGGCCTGGCCATGGCTGCCCTGTGGTTCGCGAAAATCGGGGCAATGGTTACACGTCCATGAATTTTCGGGCGATGTAACCTCGCACGGCGTTCCGGCGAACCCTGTCATGCCCAGCGGGCAAGACCATTCGCTTGAAAGGACATTCCATGACGATCACCCGCAAGACCGCCAGCATCGCTTCGGCCGCCGCCGCGCTCGCGCTTTCGGCCGCCAGCGCCTTTGCGGCCGAGCCGCCCGCCGGCAGCACCGGCCGCGCCATCGGCAAGGACGATGCCGTCCATTGTTATGGCGTCAACAGTTGCAAGGGCAGCGCTGACTGCAAGACCACCACGCACGAATGCAAGGGCATGAACAGCTGCAAGGGGCAGGGCTTCAAGGCTATGGCGGCGGGGCAGTGCCTGACGCGCGGCGGCACCATCGGCGACCTCGGCTAAGCAGAGCGGGCCGGTTCCAGCTGGAGCCGGCCCGCTGCCACGGAGTATCGCATGAGCGGGATCCCTTCCTTTCACGGCTTCGGGCTCGGCCTTCGCCGTCCCCATTATTCCGCCTTCATGGCAGGCGATGTGCCGGTCGATTTCATCGAGATCATCTCGGAAAACTACATGGTCGACGGCGGCCGCCCGCTCGCGGTGCTTGATGCCGTGCGTGAGCGCTATCCGGTAGCGATGCATGGGGTTTCGCTGTCCGTAGGTTCGGCGCAGGGGGTAGATTGGGACTACCTTGCCCGGTTGAAGGCGCTGGCAGAGCGGATCGAGCCGCTATGGATGTCCGACCACCTGTGCTGGACGCGCACCAGCGCCCACAACAGCCACGACTTGCTGCCGCTTCCCTATACGGCGGAAGCACTCGACGTGGTCTGCGCCAACCTCGCTCGCGCGCAGGATGCACTGGGGCGGGAACTGTTGCTGGAGAACCCCTCCAGCTATTGCAGCTTTCCCGATGACGAGATGGCCGAATGGGAGTTCCTCTCCGAAGTCTGCCGCCGCACCGGCTGCCATCTGCTGCTCGACGTGAACAACGTCTATGTCAGCGCGCGAAACCACGGCTTTGCCGCGGATGACTTTCTCGCCGGCATACCGATGGAGCGCGTGCGCCAGATCCATCTTGCCGGCCACACGCCGGGCGCCATCCTGATCGACACGCATGATCGGGAAGTCTGCGACGATGTCTGGGCGCTCTATGCCGAGGCCATCGCCATGACGGGGCCGGTCGCCACCATGATCGAGCGGGACGATGCGATCCCGCCGCTTCCCGTACTGCTGGCGGAACTGGACGTCGCGCGGGACATCGCCGCCCAGACGGAAAGGCGGGCGGCATGAGCCTCGCCGCGCTCCAGCAGGAGTTCATGGGCCATGTGCTCGACGAGGAGCGCCCGCTGCCGCGGCATTGGGATGCGCGCATGGGCGAGGGGCTTGCGATCTATCGCAACGCCTATCGCACCCGGCTGATCGATGCCCTGCGCGAAACCTCCCCAAAGACGGCGCTATGGGTTGGCGACGAGGCCTTCGCGCAGGCCGCCGCGCACCGCCTGATCCTCCATCCGCCGCAGGGCTGGACCTTGGACCTGATCGGCGAGGGCTTCGTCGAAACGCTGGAGGAACTGTTCGCCGCCGATCCCGACGTGGCCGATCTCGCCTGGCTTGAATGGGCGATGCATCTGGCCTTCACCGCGCCCGATTGCCCGCCGATGGACGCGGCCGGCTTTGCCGAAGCGACGAGCGATTTCGGCGAGGAGGATTGGGCGACGATGCGGCTCGCCTTCATGCCCTCGCTCCATGTGCGAGCGGTGTCGCGCGACTGCGGCGCCCTGTGGCGGGCGCTGGAGCGTGAGGAACCGCCGGCCAATGCTCCTCTGCCAGAATCTCCGATGCATTGCATCGTCTGGCGCGAGGGGCTGGAACCCGTGTTTGCCCAAGTTCCGGCGCGCGACGGCAACCACCTCGCCGCGATGCGGGCCGGTTCCTCGTTCGGAGAGATCTGCGCCGCGTTGGCGGAGGAACTGCCGGCCGATCAGGCGGCCGCCGAAGCCGGAGCCATGCTCGGTGACTGGATCGGGAGAGGCATCGTGCAGGGCGTCTCGTCCGGCTTGCCGGTAGCCGGATAATCCGCGTGTCAGAATTCCAAGGCCAATTCCACCCTGTCCCCTTCGCCGATCTCTTCGGCGCACCGGATCGAGGCCTTCACGGGCAGCAGCCAGCCGCCCTCCTTCTGCGGGAAGACGGATGTGCTCCAACGGCTTTCGCCGATCCGGGCGAATACCCTCATCGAACCGAAGCCGCGCACGGTCCCGGTTTCGAGCCGCCGCATCAGCCTGGTCGCCGAAAGCATCTCGCCCGCTTCGCCGTCGATAGTGATAAAGAACCAGTTTCCGCCGCTACTGCCCGACCAGCGCCACAGCGGCGCGGTATGTCGTATCGTTTCCATTCGCATTCCATGCCCGCCTGCGATGAGGAAGGGCAAGGGTCAAGCTCGACGCAGCTCGATCATCCTGACATAATGCTGTCAGGAGCCTTGCGCTAATCCAGGGATGCCCAATCCGACAAAAGGACAACGCCAATGTACACGCTCCACATGAATCCCTGGTCGTTCTATGCGCGCCGCGTGATCGCGCTGCTGGCCCAGTGTGATCTGCCCCACGATCTGCGCGAGGTGAACATGATGGCGGGCGAGCATCGCAGTGACGCCTTCCTCGCGCTCAACCCCAACGGGCAGGTGCCCGTGCTGGTCGACGGCGACCTGGCGCTGGCTGAAAGCAACGCGATCCTGCGTTACCTGTGCAACAGGCATGGCCTCGACGACTGGTATCCCGGCGACCCGTGGGCACGCGCCGAGGTAGACCGCTGGCTGGACTGGACGCAATGCAGGCTTGCGCCCGCGACCCGCGACATCGTGTTCAACACCGTGTTTCTGAGGGAACAAGGAAACAAAGCGGAGGTTGCGAAAGGGCACGAAACGCTCGCCGGCCTAGCGCCCATCCTTGAGGAGCGGCTGAGCAAGTCCGCTCATGTCGCCGGCCCAACGCCCACCATCGCCGATCTCGCGGTCTTCTCCTGTCTGTCGCAATTGGTGCTTGCGCAGGCACGCCCAGCGACGCCCTCGATTTCCGCATGGTATGATGGCATGGGGGCGATGAAGGGCGTGGCCGTTGCTGAAGGACTGATGGCGCACGCCATGGCGACCTGACGGGAGACGCAATGCGCCGGGCCGACCGCCTGTTCCAGATCATCCAGATCCTGCGCGGCGCCCGGCGGCCCCTGACCGCGCGGGAACTGGCCGACGAGCTGGAGCGCGATCCGCGCACCATCTACCGCGACATGGCCGACCTTGTCGCCAGCGGCGTGCCGGTGCGCGGCGAGGCCGGGGTCGGCTATGTCCTGGAGGCGGGCTACGATCTTCCCCCGCTGATGCTGACAGCGGACGAACTGGAAGCCGCGCTGCTCGGCGCGCAATGGGTGATGGAGCGGGGGGACCCGGCGCTCGTCCGTGGCGCTCGCGACCTTCTTGCCAAGCTCGATGCGGTCCTGCCCGGCGACATGCGGCATCTGACCGACAGTTCCGGGCTGCTCGCGGCGGGCTGCGTGCGGGATATGGTGCCCGACACCATCGACATGCAGGCCCTGCGCCGTGCGATCCCCGAACGGCGCAAGCTCGCCATCGTCTATGGCGACGAACAGGGCCGGACGAGCGAACGGATCGTCTGGCCGATCCATATCGGCTATTTCGAGCGGGTACGCCTCATCGTCGGCTGGTGCGAACTGCGCGGTGCGTTCCGCAACTTTCGATCCGACCGGATCATCGAGGGGAACCTCCTTTCCGAGCGCTTCGCGCCGTCGCTTCGCCAACTTCGGCGCGCGTGGCGCGAGCAGGAGTCTTGTCCAATCATACCTGCTCCTCGTTAGCGTCGATCGACCACTTCAGCGCATAAACGCGCGGCACCAGATGAGTGCGGGCAGCGTAGCCGCCGACTCAACCCAAGGCCGCGAGAAGGTCAATGATGGGCCGGAGGCGCCACATGCTCTGCACGCAGTTGGCCGGTCCCGAATCGCCGAATGCCAATGCCGCATCGTGCAAATCGATCCAGGTCGTCAAACCCTTGCGGCGCAGCAGGTCACCATGGGGGTGATCGGCAGGAAAGGGTGCAGGAACCCGTTTGAGTCCCGGCTCCGAAATCCGAACCGCTTCTGCGGTCAGGTCAGCCACAAGGCTTTCGATGGACTTTCCGTCTTCGCCGACGCCACTCGTCCAGTCGCCTGGGCGTAGGCCTGAGGTGAGCACGGCCGTTGCACGATGGGGAATGTGGTGCCGAAGGGGAGATCTCGGCGTGTGGCGGCTGCCCGCTTCGCGGGCACCGGGCTAACGGGCTGCGCCTCGAGCCCCGCTGTCGCGGGTCTCGCTCCCTGGCGGGACTTATATTCCTGCCGCGGGAAGGCTCGTGTGTCGGTTGTGGGACCGGATGGCGGTGCTGTGCGGCGACCGGTTCAGGCGCGGGAGCGGCGGGAGCTGGACGACTTCGCAGAGGAGAGCAACGCGGTGCGGCGACCGGTTCAGGCGCGGGAGCGGCGGGAGGAGGGGCGGTGCTCGCATGCGGTCGCGCTCGCTTCAAGGTCGGCAGCGAGCTGGTTGAGGGCGCGCGCAGCGCCCAGCCGCATCATGCCATCGCCTTGCGCCCCGGAGCAGCCGCGCGCGGCACGCTTGCGCGCGAGTTCGGCCACGGTGCGGAGCGTCGTCGAGTCCATGCCCGCATCATAGCCATGACGATGTTCGGACGCCAGCCAATCGCGGCCCGCGCGGGCGGGCGATGGGGAGTGGCGCAGGCGGAAAGGGGAGCGCGCCAGTCGATGCTCGGTGCGGGCCGCGACGGCGGGACACCAGAGAAGAGGAGGTTCGAAGAGGGTGTCGCGAAGAAATGGTTCGAGAGCGACATCGTCTAGGAGTGAAGATCATGAACATTGGTGAAATCCGCAACGTCAACGGCCGCCTCACGGGCTCGATCGCCACGCGCACCATCGACCTGCCGCGCATCGGCCTGCGCAAGGTCGACAGCACGAGCGACCGCGCGCCGGTCTATGAGATCCTCGCGCTCAACGTCGCCCGGCGCTGGGTGCAGATCGGGGCGCTGTGGGAGGCCTTCTCGAAGAAGACCGGCGAAGCCTTCCTGGCGGGCTCGGTTGACGATCCGGGCCTGCCCGAGCCGCTGCCCGTCGCGCTCTTCCCCACCGAGGATGGCGGCTATACCATCGCCTGGCGGCGCGAGACCGTTCGCGCCGAGTTCGCGGGCGGGTTCGGCACCTCGCAGCGTTCGTATGACGAGCGCACGCAGGAAGGCTTTGGCGGCAGCACCGCAGGCGCCGATGGCGCGCTGATGGGCGCGGGAGCCGAGGAAGGCGAAGACCTGCCGTTCTGATCCGCAACGGCAAGCCGGGAAGGGCCGGGGGTGCGCATGCGCCTCCGGCCTTTTTCTTTTCTTCTCCCAGATTCTGAAAGGCCGTCACCGTGACCAGCACCGTCAAATCCCCCAGCGTCGGGCGCTTCGCCGACCTCAAGACCCTCTATGCCGAAATGACCGCCACCCCTGAATTCCAGGCCGCGTTCGGCGATCCGCTCGCCCTCTCCATCGTCGAGCCGGGTGAACAGCCCGGCGAATATGAGATGCCCGAGCCTTTCGCCGCACAGGCCGAATGCGGCGGCATTATTGCCACCATCTTCGACCTGTTCGCCGACACGCGGCTCGAACCGCTCGCTGCAGAAATCGCCTGGGGCTTCGTCAACAGCTTCCACTTCGTCGCCGGCAAACTCGAGCGGCGCGAAGACTCGCTGGCGATGGAAGTCGGCGATCTGGCGCGCAATCCCGACATGAGCGAGATCTACAACAACGAACTGGAGGAGAAGCAACTCCTCTGTCAGTCGACCGCCGAACAGCGGGAAGCGATCGAATGCATGCGCGACTATGCGGCCGAGATGTACCGGGTGCAGTCGGGCTGGCCCTGGTCGCCGGCGCGCGGCAGCAAGGCGTCTTCGGCGTCGAGTGCCAGCCAGATCGCCGCGCTCGATTTCCTGCGGGCGCGGGAACTCTCCGCCCGTGAGAAGCATCTGCCGCGCGGACCTGTGGTGGTCTTTTCGGGGCCTGCCCAATGGCACGACTGGGAAACGCTCTGGGCCAAGCTCGACGAGATCAAGGCGCGCATTCCGCACATGACATTGGTCACGACCGGCCAGCGCAAGGGGGCGGATGCGATCGCGGCGGCCTGGGCGGCGCGCGCGGAGAACAATGTGCCGCTGGTCGCCTATGGGCTTTACGGCAACGGCCGCAAGACTGCCTTTACCCGTAATCGCAAGCTCGCCGAGCTGCAGCCGGTCGAGGCCCTGCTGTGCGAGGGGTCGGGATTGCAGGCCAATCTCTATCAGATGCTGCGGCAGGCCAATGTCCCGATTCATGCCTTCCGCAAGGTCGATCAGGTGGCCGATACCGCCGTGCGGCGAATGCGAGCCTGATCCTTCTTTCCGCACAACCATCGACACAATCGGGCCGGACGCATCCCCCCGCGTTCCGGCCCATTTTTGTGCTGTGAGGGAAACTCGCCGACCCCACCGTTTGCATCAGCGGCGACGTGGTCAGTGGACGAGTTCCTGGCGCTGCGGGCCCTCTCTCCCGTCGCGAAAAAGGGACAACACGGGCATCGAGCCCGCGTTGTCCCTTGGGTGCGTGGGGCGAGGGTGGTGTATAATTCTCTCTACAACAAGTCCAAGTA
Organism: Sphingobium sp. CCH11-B1; assembly: GCF_001556865.1. Lineage (GTDB taxonomy): Bacteria > Pseudomonadota > Alphaproteobacteria > Sphingomonadales > Sphingomonadaceae > Sphingobium. Next base: position 93,453 of record NZ_LSJY01000079.1, read on the forward strand.
TGGCACGGGGACAGCACCGGCCTCAAGGACGACGGGGCCCCACCATTTTCTTTGGCGGAGCGAGCGTCGGCGCTTCCTCTCTCGCCTTGGTGGCCGCCAAAGAAAATCGTGCCCCCCATCGCCGCTGCGCGGTCGGGCTGCGCCCGATCCTTGACCCCGGCGCTCACAGCCCGTGCCTTTGAAAATGCCTCTTTTCATTCAATTCAAGGAGGCAGACATGACCAAGGTAACCCGCACGATCCGTGACTTTTCAGAAATCGCCGACCTCATCGCGGCCGAGACGATGACGACCAGCGACAGCTTCAGCGCGGCCTTCGAGGCAGGGCAGGATGTCAGCCGGATCGGGTTCGGCGAGGAGGAGCTGACCTCGGACATGCCCGACGCGACGGAAGCTCAGCTCGCGACAGAGATGCTGGTGCGCACGATGTTCGACGTGCTCCGCGATACCCGGATGGAAAGCATCGCCGGACGGCTCGCCTGGGGGATCGTCCACAGCTTCCACAAGGTCGCGGGCCAACTCGATGGCGAGGCCGACAAGGCGACGCTCAAGATCAAGGAGCTGATCCGCAGCGCTGACGGGAGCGAGGTGATGATGGGGGAACTCGAAGAAGCCCAGCTCCTCTGCCAGTCGCTCGACGAAGCGCGCGAGGCGGTTGCCTGCATGCGCGACCATGCGGCCCAGACCTACCTTGCCGAAACCGGGCGGCCCTGGTCTTCCCCTCGCGGATCGCTGGTCTCCTCCAAGCGCACGGCCTCGGTGATCGCGGCGCAGGACTTCCTCGCAGCGCGCAGGCAACGCCGGGCGGAAGCGCACAGCCCGCAAGGCCCGGTGGTAATCTTTTCGGGCGGACAGGTCTGGGAAGATCATGCGCTGCTGACCGAACGGCTGGATGCGGTGAAGGCGCGGATCCCGGCGATGGTGCTGGCAACGACCGCGCAGGACAAGGGGTGCGACGCGATCGCGGCGGCCTGGGCGGCACGGAGCGGTACCATGCTCATCGCCTTCATGCTCGACCGGCGCCTGGGCAAGCGGGCTGGGTTCGCGCGCAACGAACAGCTCCTCGCGCTGCGTCCGGTCGAGGCGATCGTTTGCGAAGGTTCGGGGCTTCAGTCTCATCTTGCCCGTGAGGTGAGGGCGAAGGGTGTGCCGGCGCATTTCTTCGCCCTGAAGGATCAGCACGGGGGACAAGCGGCGGCGTGAGCAGGTGAGGCGAGGGGGACCGGTCGGGCTTCGGCTCGGCCGGTCCTCCTTTTTTGCTGGCGTAGAGGTCGCCCCCGCTCGGGAGCCCGGACCTTCGGCCCGGGTCCGTCGCGGCGGCGATGCGCAGCCGCAAGAGCGGCTCCGGCCTCCTGCGCGTGGCTACGCCATGCTCGTCGCAGGGACCCGCTTCGCGGGCGGTTTTGGATTGTCGCTACTCTCGGGCAGGGGTTTGAGCGCGGCAACCGCGGCACCGCCTCCCACTCGGATCGCGGCCGCCAGAACATCGCGAAATTCGCGCTCGGTGAGGGTCTCCACCGCTAGCTCGGGCACGATCGCGGCATATTTGCCGCGCAGCGCGCGGCGGGTCTTTTCCACCTCTTCGACCATCTTGCGCTGGCGCGCTTCGAGGTCGGCGAGGCGTTCTCTGTCGGTCATCTTGGGCATGTCCATCTTCCTGGTCGATGGTCTGCCCGCCGCCCCCAATATCGGGGAACAGGAAGTCGTTCGCAATCCCCGGATCGGGGCGCAAATCGAGGAGGCACCATGACGTCATCGCGCACAATTTTGCCGCGCTGGAATGAGCTCACCTGCGTGCCGCCGGCGGGAAGAACAGAGCCTTCCCCGTGCCGGGAAAGGGCCGCGCCCCTTCCGGTGCGAGGCGACGCAGCGATGAAGTCGCTGCGCAAGAAAGGACGCACGGCCGTGGCCGTATTGTAATGCACCGTACGCACGGGTGCTGCGGCGATAAACTGCCGTAAATCATGGGGTTGCGTTGGGTGCCATGGCACCCGCCGGACACACCTTCTGGCACCCATGGCTTCCGAGCGATGTCGTGACCCGCGCCGCGTGGCGGTTTTCCGCCATTGTGGCGCGGGTGCCATGGAAGACAGCCATTTTTCTTGAGTTTTCCGCCGGTTCGCGCTAATAAGTCACTGCTTCATGACTCTCATCGTCGGGCTTCTCCTTGGGAAGCTGACATGCACAGAGTTAGCGTGCGGGTGGACGACACCCTCTACGACCGCCTCAACCGCCGCGCGGTGGGCGCCGATCTCTCCTTTTCAACCTTCATTCGCTCCATCCTTGCGCAGGCCGCTGACCCGCGCGGGCGCTATATCTATTCCTCGCAAGACGAGGTGCTTGGCATCAGCATCCAGATACTGACGCTGCTTGCCACATCGATCGGTGCAGGCTCACCCGAGATACTCGAACGGGGGATGGGCGATGCGCGCGCTATCCTGCGCGAGCGGGGCCTGCTCGATCCAGAGCAGGACCGGTGAGCGGGGCTCCTGACAGCAGAGCCGATGCGGCATGCCCGGAAGGCTACGTTCTGCCGCCATATCCCGTCATCCCTGGGACCTTGGCTTCACGCCGCTCCTGGTCCTGGGGATCTGCGTCCGCCTCCGGGTGCGCCGCCTGGCCAGGGAGCAGCAGTCATGAGCATTTTCCGCAACGACACATTGGGATCCTGGACGAGGGGCGGCCAGTCGATCGTTCACAATGTCCGCATGACCACCCAGGTCTTCTTCCAAACCGTGATCGCCTGCTTCGTGCTCTGGGTGATGGGGGTAGGCTGGTATGCGATGGAGAAGTCCACCGGCTATGAGCGCTTCGTCCTCACCAAGCTGGCCGAAGCCAGTTTCAAGTCGAATGCCGCACCCGGCACCAATGATCCGATCCTGTTTAAGACCCCAGCCGGGCAGCAATACTGGACCTCGGCGGACTGGCTGCTGGCTTCGGGCCTGGCGAAGAAGACCTTGCACAGCTTCGAGCTTTACCTGATCCACGGCGCGCTGCTCTCCGGTGTGTTCGCGCTCGCCGCGCTCGCCTTCGCCTGGTTCAGCTTTACCCGGACGGGCAGGGGCCTCGGCTCCAACGAATATATTCGCGGTGCCCGTTTCGGCACGGTCAGGCAGATCAAGCGGGCGCTCTGGCGGCAGCGACGAGGGAGTTTTTCCATCGGGGGCGTCCCCGTGCCCGATGCCTTCGAGCCCGAACATATCCTGCTGTGCGGAGCACCCGGCACCGGCAAGACCAACCTCATCGTCAAGATGCTCGAGGGCATCCGCAAGGAGGGTAAGCGGGCGATCATCTATGACACCGCCGGCACCTTCGTCGAAAAATTCTACCGGCCGGGGAAGGACATCATCCTCAACCCGCTCGACAAGCGCACCGCTTGCTGGTCGCCCTGGGGGGATGTCCCGCGCGAATATCATTACGACCAGATCGCGGAATCGACGATCCCCGACAAGACCGGCGATCCCTTCTGGGCCAAGGCTGCGCGCGGGACGCTGGTGGCGGTGCTGCGCAAGCTTGCGCGCGAGGGCGAGATGCTGGTCTCGGTGCTATTGGACCGGCTGCTGCGCTCCAAGCTGAAGGACCTTGCCGCCTATGCTGCGGGCACCGATGCCGCCGCATTCATCAGCATGGAAGGGGAACGAACCTCGGCGGGCATCCAGGCTGAACTGGCTTCGGTGATGCGCAGCTTCTCCTATCTGGATGACACGAGGAAGGGGCTGTCGATCCGCGAATGGGTGCAGAATGAGGAGGGCGACAACTGGCTGTTCATCACGGTCAAGGCCGACCAACTGCCCTCGCTCCGTCCCCTGATCACGGTCTGGCTCGACATCGCGATTTCGGCGATCATGAGTCTGACGCCGGACCGCAAACGCCGCCTCTATTGCGTCATCGACGAACTGCCGACCTTGCAGAAACTGCCCTCGCTCTCCGACTTCCTCGCCCGTGCCCGCAAATATGGCGGCTGCGGCATATTGGGGTTCCAGTCCTACCCGCAGCTCGAAGCGACCTACGGTATCCAGGATGCGGCCGCGATCACCGGCTATTGTTCGACCTGGGTGGCGCTCAGGGCCAACGACACCCCCACCGCCAAGCATGTCTCGGAAAACCTCGGCCAGGTCGAACAGGTCGAGGCCAATGAGGGTATGAGCTACGGCGTCAACGACATGCGCGATGGGGTCAACCTCTCGCGCATGCAGGTTACACGCCCTCTGGTCATGCACACCGAGGTCACCAATCTCCCCAACTTGTCGGGTTATTTGCGGTTCGGGCGCAATCTGCCGGTGGTGCGGTTCGACGATCGGTTCAATACGGTGGCTACCATCGCCGAAGCCTTTGTCGAGCGGACGGAACCCCCGGTGCGCGATACCGATGGCAAGGCGATTATCGACGCCGTCCATGCGGACTCGGATGCCCGCGAGGCCGAAGAACGCCAGCGTGCGGATCAGAAAATGCCGGTAAGAGCTGCCAAAGCCGCGCCCAAAGCCAAGCAAAAGCCCTTGGACCGGCCCGACCTCTTTACCCGAACCCCTCTGGAAGAACCGTCGCCTGTGGCAGGCGAGAAGCCATCTTCCGGGGGGGCGACTGGTAACGAGCCGGACACGCCCAACATGTCGCCGCAGGACTTCACACTGGCACCGCGCCGGGGCAACCAGCGCATCGAGATCGATGTCTATGACCGCGAGAATGGCCCCGCGAAGAAGGCCCGGCCGGCATGATCCATCCCCGTCGCCTGAAAGGTACGTCCGGCAATATCGCCCGTTATTATACGGTGGGCGATTATTACACCAAGGGCGGTGAGGAACCCAGCGAATGGGGCGGTAGGCTTGCCCCGGAGCTGGGTCTTGCAGGCAAGGTCGACCCGGCTGTCTTCCAGGAACTGCTCGCCGGTAAGGTTGCCGGGCAGCAACTCGGTCGCCACCGCGTGGGCGGCGAAATCCAGCATCACCCCGGATGGGACTTTGCCGTCAATGCCCCTAAGTCGGTGTCGATCATGGCATTGGTGGCGGGGGATGAGCGGATCATTGCTGCGCACGAGCAGGCCGTCACCACCGCGCTCTCCTACATGGAAGAACATGCCGCGCTGCGCCGCCGCGAAAATGGTGAGATCGTCCACGAGACCACCGGGCGGCTGCTCTTCGCGCGGTTCACCGAACATGCCAGCCGCGAGCTTGATCCCCACCTCCACACCCACGTCGTCGTCCTCAACATGACCAACGGGCAAGAGGGCGCACCCATGGCCAGCCTCGAAAGCCGGGCCATGTACGGCGAGCAGATGGTCGCGGGCCAGATCTATCGAAATGACCTGGCACATTCCCTGCGCGAGAAGGGGTTCGAGATCGACTTCGATCCCAGGCGTGGCCTGTTCGAGATTACCGGTGTACCGCAGGATTTTATCCATGAGACCTCGCAGCGCGCGCAGCAGATCAATGCCCATGCGCAAGAACATGGCCTGACCGGCCAGGCTGCGCGACGGGCGTCCTTCTATCAGACCAGAGGTCCCAAGGCGAAGGTCGGGCTTGAAGCTCTGCACGAACAATGGAGCGCGCGGGCGGCGCCCTATGCCCGTGATCTTGCCCAAGTCACAGCCAGAGCCGGGGAGCGGGGAGAACGGGCGATCGAACCGGAACGGCAGACGGCCAGCCGGGCCGCCCTGTTCGGCATCCGCCAGGCTGAAACGCGCGAGGCCGTCAGCAACCTTGGGACCCTGTACCGTCATGCGCTCGCGTCCCATGTCGGGGAGGTCCGCTTCTCTGATATCCGCCCGCTGATCGCAGGGCATGAGGAGCGGCGCAAGCTGCTCGCGACCCGGGCGCAGACCGGCGACCAGACATTGACGCGGGGGCGCACGACGCGGCGCAGCGCCCGGCTCGAACAGGCGATTGTCCAGCACCTGGCGCTTGCCCTTGATGACGCCCGGCCGATCGCCTCGTCAGATCGGCTTCTGGCGGTTCTGGATGGTGCAGGGCTCACTCCGGCGCAGGAACAAGCGCTGGTGGCGGCCGCTACCTCGCGCGACCGCGTGACCGGTATCCACGGCGTCGGCGGTGCGGGTAAATCGACCCTGATGAAGAGTTTGAATGAGGCGGCGGAACCGGGGACGACGCTCATTGCGTTGGCGCCAACATCGTCTGCCGTCGCAAATCTTGGCCAGATCGCCGGGATCGAGGCGCGTACTGTCGCCAGTCTGCTGGCAGGGGGCGGGCACGGCATTACCGACCGCCATGTTCTGGTGCTCGATGAGGCCGGGCAACTGGGCAACCGGCAGGCACTGCGTATGCTCGAGATCAGCCGCGAGACCGGGGCTCGGCTGATCCTGCTGGGTGACAACAAGCAGACCGGCGCGATCGAGCAGGGCAAGCCGTTCTGGCTGCTTCAGAAGCTCGGGCTTCCCACCGCCCAACTCACCGAATCCATGCGCCAGGAAACCAGAGCCATGAAGGGGGCCGTCACCGCGGCGCGTTCGGGCGACTATGCGGGCTCGCTTGCTCGCCTCGACAAGGTTGTGAGCGGGGGGGATGCGGAAGCACTTGCGCGCGGACTGGTCGCCGAATGGACGCGCCTCAGCCCCGGGAGCCGGGCTTCCACCAATATCCTCGTGCTCGAAAATGCCACCCGCCTGCTCGTCAATGCCACGATCCGCGAGACCCTCAAATCCGAAGGCGCGATCGCCGCCGAGGATGCACGACTGCAAGTGCTCACCTCATCGGGTATGAGCGATCAGGAGAAGCATTATGCTCGCTTCTATTCAGGCGGGCAGGTGGTGACGTTCGCGCGCGACGTCACCGGCGCCGGGATTGCGCGCGATGCCGAATATCGTGTGGCAGGCGTCGGGCGCGAGGCCAATGGCCGCCAGGTTGTACGCCTTGTCGATGAGCATGGCCGGGTGATCCGTTGGGATCCAAGGCTGGGGCAGGCCCGCCACATCAATGTGTTCAACCGCGAGGAACGCGAGCTATCCGAAGGCGACCGCATCCAGTGGCGGCTGGCCAACAAGACGCTCGATCTCAAAAATGCCGAACGCGGCACGGTCGAGAAGCTGGAGGGCGCACAGGCGACGATCCGCTGGGATCGCACCGACAAGGTGCAGACGATCGACCTCGCTAGCCACAAGACCTGGGATCATGGCTATGCCGAAACCGTCTATTCGGCGCAGTCGAAAACCTACGCCCGCGTCTATGTGCTGGCACCGGTCGGCTCCCCCCTCGTCAACGGCCAGAATTACTACACCGCCATCACCCGCGCCCGGTTCGGGGTGAAGCTCTGGACCGAGGACGAGAAGCGTCTCATCGAAAAGCTGGAACAGCGGTCGGGCGAGAAGACCTCGGCGCTCGAAGGGCTGGGGCGGCTGCAGAAGGATTCTGCGCGCTCCTATGCTGACCGCCATGCCGATCGCCTGGCGCAGGCCCGCGACGAGCAGACACGTATGCGACAGGAGCGACGAGACGGAGCCTTGGAGCGGCAACTTGATCGTGGCCGCTCACCTGAAGGTTTGGGTGAGCGGCTGGCCGAAGGCGCGCGCGGGATTGCCGATATTCTTGATCGCATCCTGCAGTCCGCGCTCGATCGCCGATCCGGACCGGAGCGGGATCCTGGGCGCACGGCCCAGTCCGTTCCCGAAGCGCGGCCCGAACAGCATCAGCCTCACCACCAGCCCCAGTCTCAACCTCAGCCCGACCACGGCCCCGATCGATGATCGGGAAATTCTCAGCCAAGGATACTCAATATGCCCAATCCCAACTGGATCAGCATTTCCCGCTCCCGCATTGTCAACATGATCTTGCCAATGTGTGCGGGGATAGCCCTCCTTGCCGCAATCCCGGGACAGGCCCGCGCCGAAGGAGAGGGCGAGACCCGTATCGCCCACTGCATTCGACAGGCTGCTGGCGACAAGCCCTGGCTGGAAAAGACGCTCTGGGGCCTGCGTGACCAGGAAGGCGGTTGGATCGGTGCCGAGGTGCGCAACACCAATGGCAGCCATGATCTGGGGCCGCTGCAGATCAACAGCTGGTGGGTGCCCAAATTGGCCGGGCTCATTGAGCGGCCTGAATGGCAGGTGCGACATTGGTTGAGGTTTGATCCTTGTTTCAATGCCGATGCCGCCCGGTGGATATTCCTGGCGGCGTTGCATTCAACCGGGGATTTCTGGGAGGCCGTCGGGGTTTATCACAGTCCGACCGCCTGGCGGCAACGGCGCTATGCGCAGAGCGTAGCGCGCCACATGCAGCGCCGGTTTGGGCGGGATCTTTTTGCCGCGCGGACTCAGGCCGAACCGACCGCTACACCCGTTGCGGCAGAGGCGAGCGCCACTGGTGGGCAGACCGCAACTCCGGCGGTAAGGACGCTTGGCTTTGGGGTCGTTCGCCGACCGCCGAGCTGATCCGCGACCGGCACCGCAAATTCAGGTCGAACGAAATGAGGGACGCGGGAGCCATCGCTGGTTCAAGAGTGGCGCTGCTTGAGCGGGGTAATATTGCTGGACTTGCGGGATAGCAGCAGGCTTGTCGCAGCTTCACGATCGAGCGGCCTGGAGAAGAAATAGCCCTGGCCAAGCTTGCAACCGAGTTCGGCAAGATGGGTTGCCTGTACCGCGCTCTCGATCCCCTCGGCAACGACAGCAATGCCGAGTCTTTGGGCGGTGTGCAGCAGTCCGCCGATAACCGCCGCGCCAGCTCCTTCCGGCGCGAGCCTGTCTACCAGTATTTTGTCGATCTTGATCATGTCGACCGGCATCGTCAGCAGGGGCATGAGTAGTCCCCCGCCGGTTCCGAAATCGTCGAGCGCAAGGCGCAGACCTTTTGCCCGCAGCGTTTCGATAGCCTCAAGGACAGCCTTGTCCCGAAGGGCCGGATAGGCGCTCTCCGTTATCTCGATCACCAGATGTTCGAGCGGCAACCCGTGTCCGGCGAGGGCAGAAGAAATCTGCTGGTCGAGTTTACCGCCATGGAAATCGGCCAGTGAGACATTGAGCCCGATATGCTCGACGGGAACCGACCAGTCGGTCCAGCGCCGCAAATCGCCAGTAACAATCTCAAGCATGCGCCCGGTCATTTCCATGGCGATATGGACATCGGCCGTGGCTTCACGGAAGGCGGCCGCGGCAAGAAGGCCGCCATTGCCCATCCGTATACGGCACAGAGCTTCCATCGCGACGACCTCGCCTGTGTCGATACGGACGATCGGTTGGTAATGTGCCTCGATCCGGCCTTCGCGCAACGCTGCATCGACATCGCGAATGGCGGAAATGCGATGGATGATACGGGTGTCGATGCCTGGCCAGTAGCGAACGAACCCGCCGCGCCCGGTCTCCTTGGCGTGATAGAGCGCAAAATCCGCATTTTGCCGTACAGTATCGGCGGTGCGGTCGCCAGGTGCCAGCACGGCGCAGCCGATGGTGGCTTTGGGCACGACCATGTGGCCGTTGCAGTTCAGAGGCTCGGTCAGGCTTTCGAGGATTTTTGCCGCAAACAGGTCGAGATCGCGCAACGCTTCTGGTGACTGGGCGAGGATTGCGAATTCATCGCCGCCGATGCGAAATGCCTTGTCGGGTGACGCGGCGGCTTCGGCGCGGACTGCTGCTGCCCGGATCAGCGAGTCACCAGCATGATGTCCGAAGCCATCATTGATGACTTTGAGATTGTCCAGATCGAGGATGAGCAGCGCCCATGCTCCGGGTGCATCACACGATAGCTCTGAAAGCGCCGTGCTGAACGCTGTCCGGTTTCCCAGTCCGGTCAACAGATCGATATTTGCCCGCCGCTCGCGCTCCAGAACCCGTCCATGGCGTTCAAGCGCAATGGAACAGAGATGGATGCACGCATCCACAAGGGCCCGTTCGCCTTCGGTCGGCGATCGCGCTTCCCGGTAATAGAGCGCGAACGTGCCGATGACTCGGCCTGCTTCACCGAATATGGGTGTCGACCAGCAGGCCAGCAGACCAAGGGGGAGCGCAGCGTTCCGAAAATCTGCCCAGCGTGGATCGCTGGCGATATCGGTAACGGTCACGGGTTCGCGAAGGTAAGCGGCACTGCCGCACGAGCCCACTTCCGGACCGATCAGCAAGCCGTCGAGCGCTGCGCAATATTCATCAGGCAGGCTCGGCGCGGAAAGGGGGTGGAGGAAACCTTCAGGATCAACGGTGAGTACCGAGCAGATGACGCCGGGCGTTAATGCCTCGATTTCAGCGCACAGTCGGTCAACCGTCCCCTGAAGGTCGGCGCCTGTGGCGATCATTTCGAGGATGGTGTTTCGCAAGCCGAGCAAGTCTGTTCCTGTTCCCGTGAATTTGACGCCCGATTGAGACGAGACGGCTCTGAAACGGCCATATCATCATGTGTTTAAGCGTTTGCTAAACGATAGGTTTTCACTTTCCCTAGTTGATGTGCTTCGGTGACATGGTGATCATGCCCAAGTTGATTTACAGAGCGCGGCCTGTTACAAAGCGTGCACCGCGTTTTTGAACGCGAGGTTGGCCATACAGGCCCTGCAATAGTAAGGCTGTTGTTGCACCGCTGTTTTATGCGGTTCGGGTTAAATGATACTTAAAACCCGTCGCCTTAAAACCATCTTGGGCAGATTTATGCGGAGTGAAACGCACCCATCCCGGATTGCTTCGAAACATTCTGGCGACGAATGTTCGCCGGTTTCGTATGGCGCGCGGCCTCAGCCAGCAGGATTTCGCGCTCGAAATCGAAATGGATCGGACATACTACGGCGGCGTTGAACGCGGCGAGCGTAATGTCTCGGTCGATAATATCGAGAGGATCGCCAATGGGCTTGGGATCAGTCCTGATCTCCTCTTTCGAGAAGCAGATTAGGCGGCGTGGACAATTTCTGCTAATGACAGCCCGTTTCCACAGCGTTTCCGTGAATCATAAAATACAGTACAGCAGGGCGGCGAAATGCAATTTCGATATGAGCGCGAACGCGTAATGGTTTCGGAGTTTGCCGATTTACTTGATAAATCTGGCCTTGCTTCAAGGAGGCCTGCGAACGACGTTCGCCGCCTTCAGCGGATGCTCGACAATGCTAATCTGATTGTTACTGCAAGGATAGCCGAGACAGGGCGACTGGTGGGAATAGCTCGCTCACTCACTGATTGGTCTTATGCCACTTATCTCTCTGACTTGGCTGTCGATGCTGCTTTCAAAGGTCGCGGAATCGGCAGGCAACTGATCGAGGAAACGCGAGTTCTGGCTGGCGAAGAAGCAACGTTGCTGCTTGTCTCTGCACCTGATGCGGTTGGCTTTTACCAAAAACTTGGAATGCCGGTTTCTGATCGGGCGTTTCTTTATCCTCGAACGCGTTGAGTTCATATCCCGTCAGCTTCCGTGGAAGGGGCCATTTCGCCATCGCCAGATACTGGCTTAAATTTGTTCACGCCGCCTGAACTCGGTGTAGCATTCTGCTGATTCAACGCGGTTTGTAGGGGCGGTGTAAAGGATGCAGCATAGGGTCATTGCCGTCGACCGATTCGGCGTGATTCCGCGCAGATGATTGAACAGGAATGACGAGGCGTCGTTCGCCGCCTTCCACGGACAAACGCCATTCATGGGTGGCGGTTGCAATTCCTGGGGCTTTTGCCCTACCATGACCCTGCTCGCGGAGACGCGGGCGGAGGCGTGGAAACCTTCTGAAGATAGAGCCGGCAGCTTAGGCTACCGGGTGGCGGACGCGCATGTCCAAGGCCACCCGGCCCAAAGGCGTTCGCGCCTGACTATCTTCAGGTTTCCAACACCCGGTTCCAGGGCTGGCACGTCTCCTTGCGGAGACGTGCCGTCGGCTGCCTGGAGGGGCGGTGCACAATGCTGGAGCAAAGGGCCGATATGTGTTCACCTCTTCTGGACAAGCTGTTGGCGCAAGATCGTGATGCCAGGTCGAGGCCAAGAGTGCTGTGGTCGTTTCTGGCCCGGTTCCCTCCCAAAGCGTTTGGTCTGAGCGGTGCCCTGTGACCGATCGCGACCCAAGCCGTGACCGGGCCATCCTGCTGATGCGCGAGGTTCTGCTGTTGCTGGATGCTGGGCACGAGGACATGGCGGCCGTCCATGTGCAGTGGGCGATCGATCTTCTCGAAAAAGGCGCTGGCCGTTCGTGTGGTAGCGGCGAGGCAGTTGTTGAAATCCTGGACTGGTGATCCGTTTCAGGCGGATCAATCCTGCCTCGGTAAGAAGCGATCTGGCAGGGCGTGCTATTCTGCCCGCCGGCTTTCGGTTGTCATGTGTGGCAGGATGCAGCTTCAGTCGACGAAAGCACGCTCAATCACGAAATGCCCCGGTTTGGCGTTCGAGCCTTCGGCAAAGCCCAGCGCAGCGAGCCGGGCTGAGGATCAGCGTGCAATAGGCACCCCCTTCGTGGGGTGATCGGCGTGCAAAAA
>NZ_LSJY01000080.1 GCF_001556865.1 Sphingobium sp. CCH11-B1
GAACATACCGTTCAATGGTGCGTCAGGCACGGTGCAGACTGTCCAGATAAGGCGATCAATTCTTCGCGCGCATAGTCCTTGCTGCCGAACGCATTGCGCAGATTGCGATTGAGGCGCGACGGGTGGCCGCTGGCATGACAGAGTTCGTGCAGCGCCGTCCGGTAGAAATTGATCTGTTCGTGGAAGGCCGGTTGCGGGGGCACCTGCACATAGTCGGCGCTCGGGACATAGTAGGCCTTGTCCCCACCGATGCGGAAATCGACGCCCGATGCCGCAATGACCGCTTCGGCGATCGGCACGACTTGGCGTTCGGGAAGCGGTGCGGGGTCGGTGGCAAGGCCGGGGCGCAAGCCTTCGCACTGTGCGACGTTGAACACGGTGAAGCGTTTGAGGAACGGCACCGCGCGGGCTTCGCCGCCGGTCTGGCGCGCGCGTTCCTTCTCGGCTTCGGGGGTGAAGCGGTCGGCATAGACAACCCTTGTCCCGCGCTCGCCTTTCCTGACATTGCCGCCCGCCTCCAAGGCTTGGCGGAAGGTCAGCCACGATTGCGACGGATAGCCGTTCTCGATCACTGCTCCCCACAGGATCAGGACATTGACGCCGCTGTAATTGCGGCTGGTGAGCCCGTTGCGCGGGAGGCCGGGGGCGGCGGAGAAGCCTTGACCATTGGGGCGGCCCCAAGGCTGGACCCAAGGGAAGCGGCCCGCCTCAAGTTCGGAAACAATGCGGCCCGTCACCTCGTCGTAAAGATTGGCGCGCTCCGCCGGGGGCTGGCGTTTGCTGCCCTCTGCGCGCGCGCGTTGGCTGCCGGTCTGGTGCATGGCTATCCTCCAATGCCGCCCCAAAAACCCCAGGGCCTCCCCCGGAGCGGGGGTGGGCGGCGAATTGCGACCTGCCGGGCGCGGCCAGGAGGCGGTCCGCACCCGCAGGGCCGAAATGCAATGGAGGAGCCGGACCCGAGCGCAGTCGAAGGCCGGCTTGCGGGACGCCGGGCCGGGCCCAGAAGGGAGCGCCGCCCACCCGCGCGACGAGGGGAAGGCCCAACGAAAAATGCCGCCGCGCCGGTCAGGCGCGGCGACGACAGGCCGGAGCAAGGCTCCGGCATCCCGCCAGTCCGATCGTCACCTTTGGCCGGGACGCGCGAAGCGTGGCCCGGTGGAGCTTGGCGAACGGATGTGAGCCTAGCGGAATAGAGCGGCGGTCGCGCCGCAGGCGCGAGGCGCCTGAAAACCCGGATGCGTCAGGTCAGACCCTGCCGTCTTGAAGCACTCTCGTCGTGGTCGCCATGCGCGCGGTGACACGAGGAGCGAGCACTCGGCCCACTGGCCCCAACAGATCAACCGTGCAGCGGGGATCCGTTCGAACCGGTGCAAGCGGTCATCGCGGGCAACAGGCTCATCATGGCGGCACCGGCGATGATGATCGCGCCGACCGCCGCGGCGATGCCGGTCGCGGTCGGCCCCGCACCGCCGAGCTGCATCAGGCTGGAGACGACACTGCCGCCGGCGATCCCGGCGGGCACGGCGAAGAGAAGCGCGATCGCTCCGCGAAGCGGAACGGGCAACCGCGACGCGATGAGCATGCGTCCGATCAGCAAGACCGCGACGCCGACGACGAGGCCGAGAAGCAGACCGAGCAACGGCCCCAGTTCGCCACCCCCCGCCCACAGAAATGCGGCCGCACCGAGCCCGACCGGGAGTGCGAAGACGGCGAGCCGGAACATCGCCCAGGCGAAGAGGACGATGCCGGTGGCGGACAGGATCAGACCGAGCAACATCACGACCAACTCCATAGGCTCGGAACATAGCAGAAACACGATTCGGCATGAAGCCCCGATCGGCTCGCACTATGGGCGGTCTGGCGCGTTCTTCTCGGGCGACGTCGATCGCAGCGCGACGAACAGCGTGGCCGCACCGGCTTCGCTCCGGCCGGCAGGGGGCCGGTCGCCGATCGCGAAGAAGATGGCATTGACGGTACGCGGCGTTGCACTGGCGGCCGTGACAGCCGACCGGGAATTGACGGGCACTCCGGCGACGCTCGCGAGATAGGCGCGGGTCTCACCGGGCAGCGCGCGGCCGGTCCGCACGTGCTCGGCATAGCGTGCCGGTCCCGCGTTATAGGCTGCGAACAGTCCGGGATAACCGAAGCGGTCATACATCAGACGAAGATAGAGCGTCCCCGCCAATATGTTGTCGCGCGGGCTATGGGGATCACGTCCGAGCCCGAGCCGCGCGCGCATTTCGGACCAGGTGCCGGGCATGAGCTGCATCAGTCCCATCGCGCCGGCGTGCCGGTAGAATGGATCGAGCGCGTCAGCCGGTGCCGCCGCCAGCAGCGCCAGGGCGGTGATGGCGACCCTCAGCCCAGCCACAGCAGTCGCACCTCGCCGATGACGTCGCCGCGCGATGTCGGTCCGAAATAACGCCCATCGAACGAATCCGGGCTGTCCATCAGCAGGAACAATGCGCCCGAACGCAACATCACGCAGCCATTCCACCACGGCATCGGACGGTCGCGGCCATCGGCTTCGCGGCGTTCGGCCACCGGGTGGCCGTTGACATAGATCTCCCGCCCGCGCGCACAGACGCGATCGCCGGGCGCGGCCGCGACGCGCTTGACCAGCGGGATATTGATCGGAATGTAGCGCCGCTCGGCGGCGAGCCGGCGCCAGCGGTCGGGCACCCGGACCAGCACCATGTCGCCCGATGCGATGTCCTGCCGTCCGCTGACGGCATAGAGACCGATCGGCGCGCTGGCCGATGCGTTCCAGACCAGCCACGGCGTTGGCGGCAGCGCGATCGTGGTCGCCAGCGCGGCCGCGCCGAGACCGATCAGCGCGGTGGGTTTAGCCGGCAGACGGGAGGGTAGCAGCCTAGCCATTGCCTCCCTCCCGCATGTTCGCGCGCGACCAGGCCTCGATATCGTCGATATGGTAGCGCCAGACGGTGCCATGCTTTCGGCACGGCGGGCCGCGCCGCTCCCGGCGCATCTTCTTGAGCGTGTCCCCCGCGAGACCGAGATGGAACGCGGCCTGCTTGGTTGTCAGAAACGGGCAATGCTCGCGTGCCCGCCGAGCGCGCTCCGCGGCCGACGACGCCGTGGCTCCACCGTCCACAGCGGATGAATCCGCCTCGATCCGTGTTCGCGCGCCGCCGCCTGCTTCGGGGTTTGGATCGTGTGTCATGAGTGCAGCGCCCGGTCCGACGAACCCGCGTTACCCGCCGATCAGGCCCGCACGCGCGGCTTCCTGTTCGGCGACATAGGCATCCAGCATGTCGGCCTGGCCGGGGAGCAGCGCGTCGATCGCAGGGAGGCCGTCGATATCGTCCCGGTGAAGCAGCACGGACGGGCACTGGCCTTCGACATTGCCGAGATTGGGGCGATGCTGGGCATAGCCGATGAGCGCGGCCAGATCGGGATCGAACGCTCGAGCGATGGCGGGCGGATAGACGAGATACTGATTCTCGAACGTCCGCAGCCATCCGAGGCAATAGGAGGTGATGACCGCGCGGCGCACATGATCGGACTGGTTAGCGCCGGCACCATGCAGGATCGATCCGAGGAACAGCAGCGCGGAGCCGGGTGGCATTTCGGCGGCGACCGGACGTGCATCGCCCGGTTGCGATGCCGCATCGTGATGGCTGCCCGGCCAGACCAGCGTCGCGCCACTCTCCAGCGTGAACGGATCGATCGGCCAGATGACGTTGATCTGATAGTGCATCCCGGTCTTGACGCCGCCCCAGAGATCCTGGTCGCGGTGCGGCACCTGCGCGAGCGCGCCGGGATGGATTTCGATCGCCTGGGTGAGGTTGAGAACGATACGATCGCACCATTCCCCGAGCACCGTTTCGGCGATACCGCGGATGATCGGGTGCAGCACAAGGCCGGCGATATGCCGTGAACGCCGCAACAACGCGCCAAAGCGCTTGGTGCGGGCTCCGTAGAATCCGCCTTCGCAAAAGGGCGTGGCGACGAAGCGCGGTGCGAGTTCGGCTTCGAGCGCGGTGATTAGCTCGGTCGGCACGGCGTTATCGACAATGACATAACCGTCGGCGAGCAGCATCGCGGCGAGGCGGGCGGGGTCGTGCATCGCCATTCCCTTCACGCGGCTCTTGCCGCCGCATCGGGAGTGATCGCACCCGGTACATAGATGCCGTTCGACGCCAGCAGCGCAGGCGTACCGGCGCAGATCTCGATGCGGAACGCTCCAAGGAACGCGCCATCGATGCGGCGCGCGGGGCCGAGCGGCGCTGCGCGCCAGCCCATCGCCAAAACCTCCTCGCGAAAAGCAGCGGTCACGACGCCGGTTAGCATGGTGATTCCGCTGCCGAGCGCATGATCGACCATCGCCGAGATGAGCCGGTTGCGGACACGCAGGCGTCCGGGGGCGCCCAATCGTTGCGGCAGGCAAAGTCGCGTAATCTCGCGAACCTGCTCCCCCCGGGGCGCATCGCACTCGCAGAGCGACGCGAAACGATCGGCGAGAAGATGTGCGCCCTCTGTCGATAGCAGCCGCATCGACCCCTGGTGAATGCAGCCATCGTCGGTGGCGATCAGATAGACCGCCTTGTCGCCGTCATAGCTGTCGATTTCATAGCGGCCGCCGACGACCGGAACATCCCAGCCCAGCAGATCGACGAACAGGGTCTTGCGGTCCTCGAACATCGAGGCGGCGCGCGCATCGGTAAGCGAGCACCCTTTGACAATATGGATCATGGCAGTAGCTCCCGTTCAAATTGAACAGTCGCGAAGGGAGCAGAGATGAAGGGCTCAAACAGTCGTCAATATTGAGGATGCGGCGATCCCGCTCAGAACCGCGGGACGATCTCCTCGATGCAGACGATTCCGCAGGCGAGCGCGATCGCCGGGAGCTGCGCGCGGGAATAGATTCCGAAATGTTCGCGCAGGTCACGCATGTAGGTGCGCACTGTCGTCGGGGCGATGTTCATCATGATCCCGATCTCGACGTCGCTCTTGCCCATCGCCGCCAAGCGAAAGCATTCGAGCCGCTTTGGGCTGAGATGGGGTAATTTCAGCGGGCGCGCCGGAAAGCCGTGCAAGCGCCGCGCCTCGGTAAACGCCTCGCTCGCCATCAGCGTCGCGATCCGGCAGATATGCGATGGCGGCAATTGCCCGTCGCGCGTTGCGAACGTACAGCATCCGGGCGGCTCGCCGGCGACGCCAATCGGAACGGTGAGGCCGTTGCGCAGGCCATGACGCGCGGCTTCGCGCACGATGCGCGCCTGTCGCCGCGTGAAGCCGCCCAGCAGTCGCTCCATTTCGTGCCAGCAGAACGCCCGGCTTGTCGAGCGCGCCGCGAGCAAGGCGGGATCGTCGCGGTAATAGCCTTCGGCGACGAAAACGTCGCCCCAGCTCTGGAAATTGTCCATGCGGAAATATCGCCCACCGGGCTGAAAGAAGGCCATGCTCTGGACGATCGCGAGCCATGGGAGGCCGAGCTGGCGTGCGGCGGCCTCGCTGCAACTGAACAGCTCGCGATCACTGTTCGCGCGCCTGGCCTGCTTAATATAGGCATCGAGGTCGCGAAACGGCACCGAGGGGCACTCCTTTCGACGCGCGCGTTGCGGGCGCGTCTATCGGGCGCGTGGTTCCAGCCCACGCGCGTGCAGCCCCCGATGATTTACTTGGTCTTGCTCGGCCGCCCCGTCGGCTTGTGCGGATGGCGCCGGAGCGTCACCGCCGGGCGCGCCAGTATCGCGCCGATTTCCAGTTCGTCGTCCGAAACGATCGAGATCGATATCCGGCCGGACAAGAGATAGACGGCATTAACGCCGAGTGCCTTCGCGAGCCGCTCCATTGCTTTCAGCGTCGGGCTCGACCGGCCATTTTCGATCGCACTCAGATAAGAGCTGCTCGTGCCCGCATCATGGGCGAGCGCTTCTTGCGTGATGCGCATCGCAAGCCGCAATTTCCTGAGATTCAAACTGAAGGACTTCGACGCATCCATAAGGGCGTAAGTTCACGCCCTGCGACCATTACTCCACACTGGATACAGGTTGGAGTTATTATCTATATTATTACGTTTTTACAAATATTTAAATGAGATTCCCGAACAACGCGCACTCAACTCTGATGCGGATTCTCAGGCGCGCCAAAAGACCGCATTCGGACGGTCGAATCGGTCGATGACCGAAGCCCTCACGCCAGGACATTGGCCGT
This sequence comes from Sphingobium sp. CCH11-B1, assembly GCF_001556865.1. GTDB lineage: Bacteria > Pseudomonadota > Alphaproteobacteria > Sphingomonadales > Sphingomonadaceae > Sphingobium. The sequence continues at coordinate 6,181 of NZ_LSJY01000080.1, forward strand.
GGACGCCGCAGTGGAAATCCCATCGGCGTCGTCACATCCGGGGCGAGCATTGATTTCAAGCGCCGAGCGAATCACGATGCGAACAACGTCCCGTGGACACGTCCGCAATCGCCGTTCCGGCGTGGCGTACAGGAATCATCGGATAGTTTGACGTGCCTGTGTGTCGTTGTCTCCTTTGATTTGAATGCAGCGCAGCGAAGCGGAGCGTCGCATTGGTTCATAGTTATGAAATCACCGTTCGTGTCGGGCCGCTGGCCGCCCACCATGCCAACCGACTACTCGCAACAGTCGGTTCTGGCGGTAATCCCGCAGCGGTCCGGTTTGCTCCAGCCCCGCCGAATTGTACTCGGATCTTCATGATGCAGCGGGATCGGTCCGGGGATCGGTAGTGACGAGCCCGAAAAACGTGGCGCCGGCATTGCCTGGAGGATATTGTCGATCTCCCGATAGACGCCTCGCGCTGCCATATGAGGATGGCGCGCCGCTTCGTCCGGATCAAGCACGGGGGCAAAGCAGGCATCGCTGCCTTCCAGCAGTGTGCGCCATTCTTCCCGTGTCCGCATGGCGAATATCTCGCTAAAACGCTGCTTGAGCTCGGGCCAGGCATCACGATCATAGCCGTCGTCAAAACTGCTATCGCCGGCCAACCCCAGCTTTTTGCAAAGCAGCGCATAGAACTTGGGCTCGAGTGATCCGACTGAGATGAAATTCCCGTCGGCGCACCGATAGGTCGAGTACCAGTGAGGGCCGTCAAGGATGCTGCAGCCGCGTATGCTGGCAACCTGGCCGGCGGCCTTCAGGCTCAGGAGCAAGTTCATCATGTGAGCGCTCCCATCGACGATCGCGGCGTCAACCACTTGCCCATTCCCGGTATCCCGCGCGTGCATTGCCGCTGCGAGGACGCCGATGGCCAAATAGAGCGCTCCACCCCCAATATCGCCTACCAGGCTTGGCGGCGCCATTGGCGGTTCACCGGGATGCCCAGCATACCAAAGGGCTCCTGACAGCGCGATATAGTTGATGTCATGGCCGGCCGCTTGGGCGAGAGGTCCCTGCTGCCCCCAACCCGTCATGCGACCGAATACAAGGCGGGGGTTACGCGCTAGGCAAACCTCGGGACCAAGGCCGAGCCTCTCCATCACCCCAGGCCGCATGCCTTCGATCAGTACATCGCCCCTTTGGACGAGATCCAGGACATGCGCGACGCCTTCGGGGGACTTCAGATCCAAGGCAATTACACGTTTCCCGCGGTTCACAATGGCGCCGCTGCCAAGATCGATATTTTCGGAGTTAGGGCTTACGCGTTCAATGACGACGACATCGGCGCCAAGGTCGGCCAACAGCATTCCGCAAAACGGCGCCGGGCCGATGCCCGCAATTTCGAGTATTTTGAGGCCTGCAAGCGGACCAGTTTTCGTCATTCAGGCATACCTGCGTCTGAGACCTTGGCGCTTTGATCCAGGCCGTTTCGCCGCTCCAGATTTCGAGACGGGTTGCAGTCGTGCTGGGCGGCAGTGTCGAAAGTAAGATTGGCAAAATGACCTTGATTCGCCTAATTCATTCTCTGGAGCAATTATTCCTGTGGGGCATGTCCATGCTCGATTCTCGCCTCAAGCATGCCGTCGCGGTTGGTCAGCTTCGTTCCTTCTCCAGGGCAGCGGATGCGGTTGGTGTCACGCAGTCGGCGGTGACCAAGAGTGTCGCTGAACTCGAACGGCATCTTGGCTATTCCCTTTTCCATCGGACCTCACGGGGCGCGATGCCGACAGAGGAGGGACGCGAATTTATTGATCGCGCAGCGCGCTTGCTTGCCGACGCAGCTGAACTACTCGGAGATACAGCCCGCCGCGCCGACGCCTATGCGGGCCCGCTTCGAATCGGACTGTTCCCAGGGTCAATCGACTGGTTGCTCACCCAACCTCTGGTTTCTTTGCTGCGGCGCCATCCGGCAGTGCGCGTCGAAGTCGTTTCGGGCAACAGCGAAAGGGGCGTGCGACTCCTGTCGCGCGGCGATATCGATGTCGCCTTTGGACTTGAAGCGGCCTTTGCACGCTGGCCGGAATTCAAGTGCGAGCGGGTCGCCTCGATCGAAATACTGCCTTTTGTGCGGAACAATCATCCCATTCTGGGGATAAACCCGACCAGCAAGGAGCCGCTGGTCCAGTTCGAATTCGTAGTGCCCTCATCTTCCGAACCCTACACATCGATCATTCAGCAGATGTACGAAAAAAGCGGTAAGCGTCCCGCTGACTGGATCCACATGACAGACTATTTTCAATTGGTTCGACGGATCGTTGCCACATCCGATGCTATCGGGATGGTTGCAAAACAGTTCACCGAGAACTCATGGTTTCGCGCCAATTTCGTGGCCTTGGAGGGAATCGGTTTATTCGATCCATTGACGCTTTGTTATGCTGTGCGTAGCCGCTGGCAGGTAAAACCGGCTGGCCGTGCGCTCGTCAGCCTTGTTCGTCAGGCATGGCGCACCGCATCATCGGATTAACGGCAAGGGGGCGGGGTGCGATCGGAAATCCGCTGCATCCGTCGCGATCAGCTAGAGCATTTCGCGCAGAAGTGGGAACCGGCTTTCCGGCAGGAAATGCTCTAGCAAATTGATCTTGGGCATTTTCCGAGTTGGCGGGTGATTCCACTCGCCTCGAAAATGGCCTAGAAGCTAATCGCCACTTCTCCGCCGATGACGCGCCCCCTGTTTAGCGGTGAAAGGCTTGCACCCGTGCCCCCGAAGGCCGCCGGCAAAGGTGTATCGCCGCCAATCGTCACCTCATTCAGGAGGTTTCGGCCATAGATGGAGAAGCGCCAGTGCTTGTTGTCGGTCGCCAATGTGAGGCTCGCATCGAGCATATCGGCGCCCTGAAGGAAGCCGACGTTGTTGTCGGTGAATGCCGCCTTGTCGCGATGCGTGAAGCTGACACGCGCCGTTGCTGTCCCCAATTCGCCAAGCTGCTGATCATAAGTCAGCCCCACGCCATAGGTCCATGGCGACAGCCTTGGCAATTTGAGCGCACGATCCACATCGTTGATGACGCCATCACCGCTGAGGTCGAACTGGACGTTGCGATACTGGCCATTCACGTAGCCGAGCTGACCCGAAATCACGAGGTTGGACAAAAGAAAAAACTGCCCCTCGGCCTCGACGCCTTTGATTGTGGCGTCGGCGGTGTTCCGTATGACCTGGCTGACGCCAAGCGGTCCGGGCAGGTTGATCTCGCGCTGCAGGTCCTTCATGCGATTGTAGAAGGCCGCCAGGTTGATCCGGTGGCGCCCGAATTGCTTCTTGGCGCCGAGTTCGAAACTGTCCTGGGTCTCTTGATTGAATGGCCCCGGCGGCACAGCGGGATCGGTGTTGCGCAAATTATATCCGCCGCTGCGGAACCCGCGCGTGTAAAGGCCATAAATCTGCGTGTCGTCATCCGGCTTCCACTGAAGGCCGATTTTCGGCGTAAACCCTCGCCATTTTGCCGCGTCGGCGAAATTGGTTGCACAGATCAGCGTGTCTAGATTGCAACCATTTGCGCGTAAGGCCGAGACCCGAACGGCTTTGCGTTCCCAACTATACCGCGCGCCGAGATTCAAGGTCAGCGTATCGGTGAAATGCCAGTCGGTCGAAGCAAAAATGCCCCATGTTGTCTGGTCTTGCGTACCCCCACCGGAAACGATCCGAGCACCGCCCAAAAGATTCCGCAGCTCGGCGTAACGAAGATCCTGGGAAAAATAGTATAGACCGGTTGTCAATTCGACGTCACCGAACCTTCCGGCATAACGAAGTTCGTCGCTGAGTTGATCCTGGTCGATTTCGAAAAAGGCATGAAAGAAGGACTGTGGTGTTCCATCGATATCAGCGCCCGCGGAGGATCGGAATTTCCGATAGCCAGCGATGTTGGTGAAGACGCCTTCGCCCAGACCGACATCGATGTTGGTTTCCACGATCGCCTGGTCCCATTTGGCATCATAGAAACCTGGGAAATTGATCGAAAACCTGAAGCTGTCGCGGGGAAACAGCGCGTGACTCTGGACAGGGGCTCCATCGCTTTCGACATCGCCATGCTCATAGCGGAGATCCATTCGGAAGCGGTCGCCACCCTTGAGCGAAAGTGCCGGGCGAATGATAAGGTCATGTGATTTACCGAAGCTGCGATTGTCGAAGCGGTTGCGAAACCAGCCATTGTCGTCGCTGTAGTAGACGGCCAATTTGGCAGCCAAAACGTCATCGACGATAGGTCCGGTAACCGTGCCGCTTACGGTCTTTTTCAGTCCCGTTTCAATGGATAGCTTGGCTTTGGCTCCAAAATCGAAGCTGGGCCGCGTGGTCCGCACAACCACGGCACCGCCGGTAACGTTGCGACCGAAAAGCAAGCCTTGCGGTCCACGCAGAACTTCGATCCCCTCAAGGTCGAAGTTGTCCAGCACGACACCAGCGTTGATGCCGAGGTAAATACCGTCAGTGAAAACGCCTACGGTGGGGTCGATCGATGGGATCGTGCTGTTGATGCCGAGGCCCCGGATAGTGAAATTGGCATAGCCCGGTGCCGTACCCACATCCTCGAGCTGGACGTTGGGAACGTCGTAGCTCAGACTTTGAAGATTCTGGACGAACTTGGCATCCAGCTGCGCTTCACCAAAAGCCGTGACCGCCATCGGTACTTTCTGCACGCTTTCGCCATAGCCCTTTTTGGTGGCGGTAACGACAATGTCCTCAGCCAGCGCTTCCGTGGCGCTCCCGGTTTGGTCGTTCGCCTGGGGCGTTGCTTCCTGGGCAAATGCTGTTCCCGAGCACAACAACGCGGCAGAAGCCAATAGACATCCTCTCATGGCTGATCCTCTCTTCCCAGGAGATATTGTGTAGTTCATGCCGTTTGGCGGCATTTGAGGGCCGTCGTCCAATTCAATTCGCTGCAGAACTATTCCTGCTGCTCATCGATATCTGGCGGCAGCACGACGCCATCGGCAGCCCGACGGCCGCTCAAAAATATCATGGTAATTCATCGGGTTGATTACGCTCTCAGCGCCCGTTCTACCGCCTCAAGGCTGTCATTCAGCCCGAGCGGGTGCTCGGCATCCGTGAAGTCGACAATTCTACCCCAGTGCCGGGCGACATCATCGAGCGTGAACGCCCTGTCCGCTCCGAAGGCGTGCCCAAGCGCGCGCTCCCACCTAAGCTTGGCGATATAGCCGGCTCCAACTTCAAAAAGCCCTTTGGTTTCGCTGCAATTCTCGTGCGCAAGCCAACCGACCAATGGACTGATCGCTTCCGCTCTGAGATTGGCGAGAAACTCTTGTGGAAAGGCAGTCGCGGTCATACGCGATGCGGCGATTGGGGCGATCGTATTAACCTGGATGTTTCTGGACCGCCCCTCCTCCGCCAGCGCGTTCGCAAGCCCCAATATTCCGAGCTTGGCTGCGGCATAGTTGGCCTGACCGAAGTTGCCGTAGATTGCGGCTGCAGACGTGGTCATGACGATGCGGCCATAGCCCTTGTCGCGCAGTATCGGCCATGCTGCCTGCGTCACTGCCCGCGTCCCATTCAGATGGACCCGCTGAAGCAGTGTCCAGTCTTCGTCGGTCATTTTGTGGAAGCTCACATCGCGCAGGATGCCGGCATTGTTGATGACGACGTCAACGGTTCCGAAGTTGTCAACCGCGGCTTGGATGATCAGCGCGCCCTCCTCGACCGACGCATAATTTGCCACCGCCTGACCGCCCGTGGCTCGAATTTCGTCGACCACATTGTCAGCGGCTGTGGAGCAGCTGCCGCTCCCTTTCTCGTCGCCACCCAGATCATTCACCACCACCTTGGCTCCGCGCCCGCCAAACATCAGCGCGTACTGGCGCCCAAGTCCGCCTCCGGCTCCGGTCACAACCACTACCCTGCCATCGAAACGAAGCTCTTCGTCCATCGCTTGTCTGCCTCTTTTACCTGAGCGACGCATCTGCGCATTTGATCCTGTGCGAGTCAGGCACGCGGCTCCATTTCCGTCGACGCTGTCGTTTTCGTCTGAGCCTTACCGAAAGGCTTGAATGCCGGTCAGGGCGCGCGAAACAACAAGCTTTTGAATCTCCGTCGTGCCATCGGGGATGGGGCAAATGATCGCCTCACGCACCAGCCGCTCAACGATGAATTCGCGGGTGACGCCGTTGCCGCCATGGATCTGAAGCGCATCGCGCGTCGCTTCGATCGCCATTTCGGTGGCGTACCACTTGGCCATCGAGCATTCCGTCTCTGCGCGCGTGCCCGCCTGGACGAGGGATATTGCCCGGTGCGTCAACAGACGGGCTGCGTCGATCTTGGTCGCCATGATGGCGATCTTGTCGGCGATCAGCTGATGGCCGGCGATCTTCTTGCCATGCTGCGCGCGATCGCGAGCGTACGCGATCGCCTCATCCATTGCTCGCCGTGCGATGCCGATACTCCACATCGCCATATGGCAGCGGGCAATCTCGAACACTTGCAACGTATTGCGCAATCCATCGCCGACCCGGCCGATCGTGTTTGCCACCGGTACGCGGCAATCGGACAGGAATATCTGTGCAGTCGATTGGCCGTTGAGCGCCATCTTCTGGATATCGCGCACCTCATACTCACTCTCGTCACGATCGACCAGGATGTGAGTGACTTCATTTTCGCCAGTCTTGCACGTACAGATGAAGATGTCCGAGTAGGCTCCGTTGGTGATCCAGGTCTTTTCGCCATTGATGACCCAGAAATCGCCGTCTCGTACGGCGCGTGTCTTGATGGCGGCGACGTCCGAGCCGACATCGGGCTCCGAGATGCCGAGCGAAACGAACTTCTCGGCCGCGACGAGGTCGGCAAGATAGCGTTGCTTGATCGTCTCCGGGGCGAAGCGGCGGATGAGTTCTGCGCCAACCGCGTTGATGAAGCCGGGTATGGCCACATCGAGCGAGGAATAGGCGATCTCCTCGAAAATGAGCAGATGAGTGAGCCATCCCATATCAAGCCCGCCCCATTGCTCCTGATGCGGTGCGGTAATATGGCCATAGCCGGTCAGTGCTTGAGTCCATTCCTTCATGAGCGGTTTGGGGATGAATCGCTCCCCATGCCGGCGGATTTCCGGCTCAAGCTTGTTGTCGAGAAAGCGGCGGACGGTTTCCACCGCCATGCGTTGTTCATCGGACAGCTCAAAGTTCATATCGTGACCCCGTGTTTCCCTAGGCGCGCTCTGACAACTACCGGCCCAGGATCGTGACGGCGACCACCGCCTCTTCCACCCCGATGACACCTCCGCCGTTCTGCGCGATCGCGAACCGGGCATTCGGAACCTGTCGATCTTCCGCCTCGCCGCGCAATTGCAGCGCAAGCTCGTAGATTTGGCCGAGCCCGGTGGCGCCGATCGGATGTCCCTTGCATTCAAGCCCGCCCGACGTGTTTACCGGAATACGCCCACCCAGCGCCGTCTCACCGCGCTCTGCCGCGAGTCCGCCCTCGCCAGGCGGCGTCAGGCCGAGCGCCTCGATTTCAATGATCTCGCCAACCGCCGTGGCGTCATGCACCTCCGCGACGCCAATATCTTCTGGCCCCACGCCGGCCATCGCATAGGCCCGGTTCGCCGCAAGGCGGCTGACATGGTGGTCATAATCAAAGGGATCGCGCGCGGCGCCGGTTTGCAGCACAGACGCCAGGATTCTTAGCGCCCTGTCCGGGGCTGCCGACAGTTTGCGCCGACCGGCTTCGCTGCAGATGATCGCAGCGGCGGCGCCGTCGCTGATCGGGGAGCACATCGGCAGTGTGAACGGGTAAACGATCGGAGGCGCAGCGAGTACACTTTCGACGGTATATGGGAGGCGATACTGGGCAAGCAGATTGCGCGTCGAATGCATGTGATTTTTCGCCGAGACGGCCGCGATTTGCGCTTGCGTCGAGCCGTAGGTCTTCATGTGCGCGCGTGCCATCGCGGCGTATACATCCATGAAAACGCTGTAAGGCTGACTCGATGTCGTTCCTTCCGGAACATCGACGCCATTGCCCATGGCCAGCAGCTGCGCGCGGCCCGACTCGGTTTCATGCACGTCCCAAGCGCCATCGAATGCACTGAACATGAGCGCCTTGTCGGGCGAGTACATCTTCTCCGCGCCGAGCGCGAGTACGACATCCGCTGCCCCCGATCGAACATAGGCGGCGGCCATGTGCAAGGCCGTGGAAGCCGTCGCACATGCGTTTTCGACATTCACCACGGGAACGCTTGAGATGCCCATCGCTCGCGCCACGATTTCGCCGCGGATCATGTCCTGGCCCTCCATATGCCCCTGGACGCAATTGCCGAAGAAGATGGCTTCGACATCGCCGGCGGTGCATCCTGCGTCGGAAAAGGCCTGCGACGAAGCTTCGGCGCAGAGCATTTTCAGGCTCTTGTCGAACTGTTTTCCGAACGGGGTCATCCCAACCCCCATGACGAATATGTCGGTCATTCGTTGATCCATTCTTCCAATGTGTTCCGCATCCGATCAGGTCTCACCGGTCGGAAAAATCGGGCTTCCGCTTCTCCCGGAATGCCGCCAGTCCTTCGACAATGTCGTTGGACAAGGCGTAAGCAGCCATGGTTTCGAGTTCCTGACGCAGCCCGACTTCGAGCGAGCTATCCTGCGCAGCGCGGACTAGCTGCTTCATGTAGGCGAGCCCTGGCCGGCTCTTTTCTGCAAGAGATTCTACCAGCGCTTGCGCTGCCGCAATGAGATCCTCGGGAGCAACCAGTTGGGTCACGAGTCCGGCTTCCTTCATCTCGGCAGCCGAGATGGTCCCGCCGGTCATCATCAGATGTTTCGCACGCGCTTCGCCGATCTTCCTAGGGAGTCGAACCGACCCTCCACCGCCGGGCAACAGGCCGTAATTTGCATGGGCGTCGCCAAATCTGGCCGGGTGCGCGGCAATGACGAGATCACAGCACAACACCAGTTCCAAGCCGCCGGCGAGCGTAAGGCCGTTGACCGCCGCAATTATCGGAAGGCGCGACGTCTCGATCCTGTTAAAAGCCTGACCGAGCGGCGGCAGAAACAGATTTAAGCGTTCGGCGAGAGTTTGTCCGCCTGTTCCATCGCCAATTGCGAGCAGATCCGCGCCAGCGCAAAACGCCCGTCCGGCGCCGGTAAGAATGCAAGCGCGCACCGTCGCATCTGCTTCCGCTGCCTCGATCGCTGCGGCGAGTTCCTCGGCCAAAGCCAACGACAGACTGTTCAACGCTGCCGGCCGGTTGAGGGTCACCCAAAGCGCTGGGCCGCGTTGCTCAACCAGGATGTATTCATAGTCCATTGCAGTCTCCCGCGCGCCGGCAGGCGGTCACCGGAATAGAGGATGTGGCTAGGATGGCTGCGTCGGTCATGCCCCCGAAATGCGCCGGTCCTGGCCCGCCCAATAGGGCTCTCGAAGCTTTGAACGAAGCACCTTTCCGACATTGCTCAACGGCAGTGGCTCGGCGGTAAAAACGACCTTGCTTGGCTTTTTTGCGGAGCCCAGACGCTGGCGCACCAAATCTATTATCTCGGTCTCCGTGATTTGTGCTCCGGGCTTGACACGCACCATTGCAAGCGGCGTTTCACCCCATTTTTCATGGGGCACGCCAAAGACCGCGACCTCGAGTACACCGGGATGGTCGGCAATTACGTTTTCGATTTCGGTGGGATAGATATTGAAGCCGCCTGACACGATCATGTCGTTGTTGCGATCGAGCAGATACAAAAATCCGTTTGTGTCGATCATGCCGACATCGCCGGTTTTGACCCAGCCATCTTCCATGCGCCGGGCGGTTTCCTCCGGATCGTTCCAGAATTCCTCCATCTGGCCATTTTCGAACCGTGCGACGATCTCGCCGGGCTCGTTTGGTCCCAGCACCTTTCCGTCCTCGTTACGGATTTCGATATCGGCGCCACTCATGGGACGTCCGACCGCCCGAATTGGGGCAGAACCTTCAAATTCGCCGAACCACTCGTTGGGCCCCATAGACGCGATGGGCAGGATTTCGGTCTGTCCATAGCCCGAATGAAGAACATGATTCCCGAATATCTGGCACGACTTGCGAAGCGTCGGCTCGGAGATCGGCGCTGAAGCACTCAGCAGAAACTTCAAATTCGGAAAGTGGCGGCCATATGCCCCGTCGTGATGCACTATGGCATTGAGCATGGTGGGGGCTACAAAGGCATGGCTGATCCGTTCCTGCTCGAGAGTGTCAAGAAAGGACGCTGGATCGAAGCCGTCCATCATCACGTTGCGGGCGCCGCAATACCAGGCCGGCACGAACAGGAAGCCCGATGCATGGGACAACGGGCCGACATGCAGAATGGCATCCCCTGGAGCCACTTGGGGGCCGATGCTGAAAAATGCGGCGGAGATCGTCATCCATGAACGGTGCCGATAGGCAACGCCCTTGGGTTTGCCCGTCGTGCCGCCGGTGTGGCGGATGACACAATAGTCCTCCGGCGCGACGACGGGATCGGGATCCCGGTCCGAGGCTGTCGCCAACCAATTCTCATAGTTGTGATCGCGGATAATGATCCGCTCAAGCGTCGGAGCTTGGGCATCCAGCCCCGCCAACTCCGAAGCCAATGCCTCATCGACCAGCGCCAACCGAGATCCGGTACTCGCGATCATATGGGCGTGCGCTTCACATCGGTTGCGCGCATAGAGAGGAACACGCGTATAGTTTCCAATGGCAGCCGCCAGTATGATGTCGGCGGCCTCGATGGAGTTCTTCTCCAGCGTAGCAATCCGGTCACCCGGTTGAAGGCCGCACTCCGCAAGAGCATTTGCGAGCTTCACGCCGCGCAACCAGGCTTCCGAGAAAGTCAACCGCCTGTGGCCGTGAACGAGAGCCTCTTGCTGGGCGAAATAACGTGCGGCGCGACGTATTTGCGTACGGACGTCCATCAGCCGCGCTCCTCTAAGGCGCTCGCCCACAATGGCGCAGTCGACACATAATAAACTGACATGCGATAGGCCTCTCCGGACTTCTTTTCGTAAGCATCTGTGTCTGCAGCATTGATCCAATCGTCCAATTCAATATTCTGCGATGCTATTCTTGCTGCTCATATTATCGTGCCGGATCATGTCGGCGGCTTTCTCGCCGATCATGATGCAGGTTGCATTGGTGTTGCCGTTGACGACTGATGGCATGATCGAGGCATCGGCCACGCGGATATTTGCGAGGCCGTGAACGCGCAGGCGGTTGTCGACCACCGCCATCTCGTCGGTGCCCATCTTGCATGTTCCCACCGGATGATAAGCATGATTGGCTTCTGCCCGGATATAGGCGTCGATCTCTTCATCAGTTTCAAGGTAGCGGTCAGGATAGAGAGGCCGTTTCATCATCGCCTTCATGCGATCCGAATGCAGGATCTCCTGCACGACACGGAAGGCATTGCGCAACGTCTTGAGGTCGTCGGGATGACTCAAGAGATTGAGGTCCATCTTGGGATCGGATTCGGGGTTTGAGTCATGTAAGGCAACCCAGCCGCGGCTCTTTGGGCGCCCAATATTGAGAATGATCGTATAGCCCCATTTCGTCATCAGCTTGTAGTCGCGCGCATGGTCGCGATAGGCGAGCGGCACGACATGGACCTGGCAGTCCGCCCGGTTCTGCCCCGGCGCGGATCGCAAGAAACCGCCTGCAGCCGTGGGCGGCGATGCCAGCCAGCTTTTCCTTTGCGTGAGATACTGGAATAGGTCTCGCACGGTCTTGAGCGCGCCAACGACATTGAGTGCGATCCCGAGCCGCTTCTTCGACTGGTAAACCAGCATCAGGTCAGGATGGTCGTGAAGATTCTGGCCGACACCGGGAATATCATGAATCACTTCGATTCCATGCTTCTCCAACTCATCACGCGGTCCGATACCGGAAAGCATCAACAGTTGGGGCGAATTATAGGCGCCGGCGCTGACAATGACTTCCTTTTCGCACGGGATCGTCTTCAACTGCCCGTCCTGGGAATACTCGACTGCCACCGCGCGGTTGCCCTCAAACCTGATACGATGGACGCGGGCATGTACTTCGACGCGGAGGTTGCCGCGCCTGCCCATCACCGGATCAAGGTAACACGCCTTCACGCTGGCGCGCTTCCCGTCCTTCACGGTAAACTGATAGATGCCGACACCTTCCTGGCTGGCACCATTGAAGTCCGGATTGGCTTGATGGTCCAGTCCAGTCGCCGCCTCGATGAAAGCATCATAGACATCGAATTCGCGCTTGCCGTTGGATACGTGAAGCGGTCCCGACGAGCCGTGAAACTCATCCTCACCGCGCTCATTATTCTCAGCCTTGCGGAAATAGGACAGGACATCGTTGTAACCCCAGCCGTCGTTGCCGAGTTCGGCCCAGTGGTCGAAATCCGACCGGTCGCCGCGGATATAGACCATCCCGTTCATACCGCTCGATCCACCCAGCATCTTCCCGCGCGGATTGTAGAGGCGGCGGTCGTTGAGCGCCTTTGAAGGGTCGGTGTTGAACCGCCAGTTGAGCGTATTGATCCGATAGTCTTGGATCAGCGCCGCAAAAGCGCCGGGCGTGGACACAAGCGGCGAGGTGCCTGGGCCGCCTGCCTCGAGCAGGCAAACGGTGACATCGGGGTCCTCGGACAACCGGCTGGCGATAACGCCGCCCGACGACCCACCTCCAATAATTACATAGTCAGCCATTTGCTTCCCTTGTCATTCGACCCATGCTGGCGACCCGGCGTCATGCAACATGCCAGCATCAACCGCCGCAGCCACGTCAGAGGATCTTTTCGAAGATGTTGAGTAGTCCTTCGGTCTTGCTCGAATAGGGTGGCAGAAGTTGACCAAGCAGGCTGAGTTTCGGCTGAGAGAACACCGGCTTGTAATGAGTGAAGCGCTCGAAACTGGCGACGCCGGTATAGGCACCGATGCCGCTCTGTCCGATGCCACCGAAAGGCAGCCGGCGCTGGAAGACGTGCATGACCGTGCCGTTGAGAGTCACGCCGCCAGCGTGCGTTTCGGAAATGATCTTGCGCCGTTCCTCACTTTCGTCGCCAAAATAATAGAGCGCCAGCGGGCGCTCATGCCGGTTTACGTAGCGAATGAGCTCGTCTTCGGAGCGATATGGCATGATCGGCAGGATCGGTCCGAAAATCTCCTCCTGCATCATCGCCATGTCATCGGTAACGTCGAGAACCGCCAACGGCACGATCCGATGCCGTTCAGGAAGCGTTCCATCGCCGTTGTCCGAGAGGTTGAGCACCGTCGCGCCCTTGGCTTCGGCATCATCGAGCAAACCTTGGAGCCGCGCGAACTGTCGGTCATTGATGATACTGGTGAAATCGGGGTTGCTTGCCGCGTTGGGGTAGCATTTGGCAACCTGAGCGCGGAGTGCGGCGACGAAGCTTTCCATCTGATCGACATGGACGAAGGCATAGTCAGCGGCGATGCAGGTCTGGCCGGCGTTGAGCAGCTTGCCGAACACTAAGCTTTCACAGACTTGTGCAAGCGATGCACCCTTGCCCACGATGGCAGGGCATTTGCCGCCAAGTTCCAGAGTAACAGGTGTAAGGTTGGCAGCCGCCGCTTCATAGACTTTGCGGCCAACCGCGGGTGAACCGGTGAAGAGAATATGGTCGAAAGGTAGGGCCGTCATCGCCTGTGCCATGTCGGGCCCGCCCTGGACAATCGCGAATTCCTCTTCGGCGAAATACCGGCGCACAAGCCGCTCGCTGGCTTCGGCGGCGTTGGCGGAAACTTCGCTCGGCTTTGCGATCACGCGGTTGCCGGCCGCCAATGCACCGGCCGCGCCAACGAATATGGTGCCGAGCGGATAGTTCCACGTGCCGAGAACGCCCACCACACCTAGGGGCTGGGGGACCAGGCGCGATGAACCGGGAAGGCCGAAGATGTCAGTCTTCACCCGCCGCGGCCTCAGCCACGTCTTCAGATTGCGGCGCGCAAATTTAATTTCCGATATGCCAAGCATCAGGTCGAGCAGGATAGTCTCGTAGCGGGATCGAATGCCGAAATCGGCGGCAACGGCATCGACCAATTCGTCTCTGTGCTGCTCAAATATCCGGCCAAGGCGCCCGAGCAGGTCCATGCGTTCTTCGTAGCTGCGCGAAACCTGCTCACGCGTCCCTTCGCGTTGGGTCGCGAAAATTCGTTCCAGCTCAGTTCTGTTCCGAGACGCATCCACGTTAAATCGTCCGGAGGCGCGCTGGCCGCTCGGCGCTGCTCGCCTGGGCGGTGCTTTCAGCTGCGCCGATCTCAGTGATCACAGCGCGCTCGATTCTGTACGCCGTGCCGATGAATGAGGGACCGTTGCCGGTGGAACGCATAATGGATGCTCCTCGGTCTGAAAGTCAGGTCGAAAAAATCGGGGGCAGCGGGCGGGAGAGGATGCCCGCCGCCCCCGTCGCAGCAGCGATCAGAACTTGACTGTCGCTTCGACGCCATAAGTGCGCGGCATGCCGCGGTTCAGATAATCGTAGCCGAACACGTTGATGTTGAGGCCGTAGGTGTAGTAATATTTGTCGAACAGATTCTTCGCCCACAAGCTAACCGACATATTGTCGTGCGCATAGGTTAATCGCGCATTGGCGAGCCAGTAGCCCGGATTTGCGCATGTAATCGCCTTACCCGCGAGCGTTATGTTCGATCCCGCTGGGGGTGTATCGCACGGTGTCTGCCCATAATTCTTGAACGGATCAAAATAGTACTTGCCCATGTAGGACGCATCACCGCGCAAGGTCAGCTTGTTGGTGCCGTCATCGATCATATCCCAGTCGAATCCGGCCTGGAACGTAACCTCCGGCGCGTTCGGGAAGGGATTGCCGTTGACGTTCAATGTCGGGCTGGCCGGGTTTGCCGGATCGATCACATTGCCTTTGTACTTGCTGTTGAGATAGCCCAGCGAAGCATCGAAACGCAACGTATCGGCCACCTGCCAGGCGAGTTCGGCCTCGCCACCGAACAGGCGACCATTGGCGCTGCGCGTGAAGGTTGTAGCGCCGACCACCTGCGTTACTTGGTGATTCGAATACTCGTAGTAGAAGCCCGCGAGGTTAAGTTGGACGCGGCGATCGAACAGCCGGGTTTTGAGCCCCGCCTCATATGCATTCACCTTTTCAGGCTGGATATAATAGACTTGATTGACGCCCTGATAGGCAAGCCCGTTGAAGCTGCCGCTGCGGTAACCGCGACTGTACTGGAGATAGCCCATGATATCATCGGCGAACTCATAGCTGACATTGATACGGCCGGTTAGCCTGTTTGCCTTTTCGCGCTGCTCAAGCGGCGCGAGATTGGGGTTGTATGGATTGCTGTAGGGGATCAGGTTGACAACCGGCGTCGTACCGTCGAGCGCATAGAGGAAAGTGCTGCCGTTAAGGTAATTGACCTTATCCTGGGTGTAGCGTGCACCCACCGCCACGGTCAGCCGCTCGGTCGCTTTCCAGGTTACGTCGCCGTAGATCGCCTTCGAGGGGCGCGACACGTCAAAACGCTGTTCGCCGAGGATCGGGGTGAACGGAGGCGCGCCTGCCCCGGCGCAGCCCGCCGAAAAGCTACCCCCCATGCCGCCATTGCCCGTATTATTGATCGCGATGTCGGTCTGGAGTGCAATCAGCGAGCGTGCATCAAGGAAGCCGTTGGGATTGATCTCGATCGCGTCGCAGAATCCGGCATCGCCAGGCCCCAACGCCGGATTGGCGGCAAAGGCTGGGATATAGCGGATCGCGTCGGGCGTTCCGATTGCGGCGTTATTGTAGCTGCCCGGAAGACCGGCGCCAAGCAGCAGCGGCCTCAGCGCCCCGAAAAAGTCCGGGTAGTTGACCGTCTTGACCTTGTCCCTGCCATAATAAAGGCCGGCAATGATATCGAGGCGGTCGTTCGAATAGCTGAAACGCAGGTCCTGGTTGAAATTCTTGCTCGTCGACGTGAGGCCGATCGAGCAGAGATCGGCTGGGCCGCCATCGCAATCATCAGGATTGTTGATATAGTCGCCGGTGTCGTAGCCGGTAATCGAGGTGACGGAGAATTGGTCGCTGACATCCCATTTGATGTTGAGGGCTATCCCTTTCGACTTGCTGATGTTCTTACCTACCCGATCAACTGCGACCTCATTGTCACGCAGCAACCGCCCGCCTAGGAAAGGTTGCGGATCGTAACGCGAATAGCCGAGCGCATCCTGCCCGCCCGCGAGTTGACCACCTGCATAGGGCGCGGTGCCCCATGGATCGTCCTTCGCGGCATAGAGCTTCAAATTGATGTCGAGATCGGGATCGGGCCGGAAGCGGATCGAGATGCGACCGCCGATCGTATCGGTGGTCCCTAGGTCGCGCTCATTCCCAGGCAGTACATTGCGCTGCCAACCATCCCCTTTTGCAAAAGTACCGGCGACGCGGACGCCCAAGATGTCGGGAACCAGCGTCGCTTCAGCGGCGCCCTGCACCGTGAAAGTGTCGTAATTGGCATAGCCGGCGGTCAGATAGCCATTGGCCTCTCCCAGATCCGGCTTGCGCGTGAAGAAGCTGATCGCGCCACCCGTGGTGTTGCGACCGTAGAGTGTTCCTTGCGGTCCGCGCAGTACCTCGACCCGGTCGATGTCATAGAGTTGCAGGCCATGGCTCGCCCGGAAGCTCTGATAGACTTCATCGACATAGACGCCAACC
Organism: Sphingobium sp. CCH11-B1; assembly: GCF_001556865.1. Taxonomy (GTDB): domain Bacteria; phylum Pseudomonadota; class Alphaproteobacteria; order Sphingomonadales; family Sphingomonadaceae; genus Sphingobium. The sequence continues at coordinate 22,813 of NZ_LSJY01000080.1, forward strand.
GGCGACGCAGTGGAGGCGGAAAATTCGTTCGCCACTGAAATCCCGCGCAGCGAGAAATTCGGTTGGGTGCGACCATAGGGAGTGGTGACTTGCAGGCTGGGGATCGCGCCCATCAAGTCTGAGGTCTCCGTGATGCCGCGCGTGCGCAGCGTCTCGCCGCCTATGGCGGAAACGGCGGCTGGAACATCCTGCAAATTCTGTTCGCGCTTCTGCGCCGTGACGACGATTGTCTCAAGGCCACCTTCCTGCGCCTCGGGCTTTTCGCCCTGCGATGCAGCGTCCTGGGCATGTGCCGGCACTGCAAGCGCACACGCGATCGATAGCGCGGTGGCACAAAGCAAATTTGTCCTAAAGGCTGTGACCATGACTGTCCTCCCCACGGCATTTTTTGATTTGGCGCCATTTGCCGCGCCTTGGGGCTCATCGTCCAATTCAATTTGTTGGCGAACTATTCCTCCCACTCATTGATTAAGGACTGATGAGCCTGCACCGCTGACGCTTCGTGGCGACGCAAATAACCCCATATATTTCATTGAATTAGTCACGCTGAGCGCGTCCATCGGGACGGATGCGCGCGTTCTGCTCGCCCCAATCGAGCCCTTCCAGACGATGTATCGGCGTAATTGGCGGTCCCGGCGGTTTCCCTTGTCGAGTTGCAAGGGGAATCAGCTATGATGAGATGTAGTGAGATACGGTTTCTTGGAGTTCATTCTACTATTCGCGGATGCATCTAAGTAGCTGATATTTCTAACAACTATGGCGAAAACCGCGCCTCTAAATCGGCGGTTCTGACTTTTGAGGCTCATCGCGAAGCCGCCCGAAGGGGGCGTTGCCAATACGGCTGTCTCTGGTCGCTTGGTGGCAGGTGCTGGATGGGAGCGGAACAGCGCATGAATTGTGAGAACTCGATAGGATTCTTCTCGACATTCGACACTGCGGTTGCCGCGTCGATCACGTCGGCCCAGTCTTGGAGCATCCGCCTTCGCGGTGTGAGATAGAGCGCACTGTTGTAAGCGCCGCGCACCTCATCCTCGTCCTCGTGAGCGAGCGCCATCTCGATCCAATCCGGCTTGTAGCGTTCGGCTTCGTTCGCCCAGGTCGAGCCGAGCCCCCTAAACCCATGTACCGTCTGCCGATGGAGATACCCCATCCGATAACAGGCATAGATCATGGTGTTCTCGGAAATAGACTTTCCAGGCTTGGCTCCGGGAAAGAGGAACGCATCGTTCGTCGCCTGCAAGCGGCGCTGAACGATCATTGCGGCCTGGCGGGACAGCGGAACAAGATGCTCACGTTCCATCTTCATGCGCTCCGGCGACAGACGCCATAGCGGGTTCGGTCCATAGAGATCCTCGAACTCGTCCCTGGCCGCGAAGCGGGTTTCGCTGGTTCGGACCCATGTGAGCAAGGTGAACAGCAGCGCGTCACGGGTGATCTCGCGGCGGCGCGGCGTGTCCTCGCCGTCATAGGCGAAGATCGCTCGCACCAGCTTCGGAAACTCCGCGAGCGGCACGCGCGCCATGTGCCTGACGGGCGGCTTGGGCTTGAGCGCATCGTTGAGGCCGAGCGTCGGATCGATGGTCGCCCAGCCGCTCGCGATCGCGAAGCGATAGATCTGGCTGACGTTCTGCTTGAGGCGACGGGCGATATCGAGGGCGCCGCGCGCTTCGACCGCGCGGATCATCTCGAGAATCTCGGGCGGGTCGATTTCCGTGATCGGACGCTTCCCGATGACCGGAAAGACGTCGCGCTCCATCCGGTTGATGACGCGCAGGGCATGGGCCGAGTCCAGCCCTTCAATACGATTGGCGTGCCAGGCCCGCGCAATCTCTTCGAACAGCTTGAGCGCGGCCCTCTGCTTCTTCGCCCGCTTCCTGGCCTCGGCGGGGTCCTCACCCTGATCGAGCAGCCGCTTGGCTTCGGTCCGCTTCTCGCGGGCGATCGCCAGCGTGACGGTCGGATATTTGCCGAAGCTCAGCAGTTTTTCCTTGCCGTCGAAGCGGTATTTCAGGCGCCAGAGCTTCGATCCGTTCGGCTGGACGAGCAGGTGCAGGCCTTCTCCATCGGACAGCTTGTAGGGGCGCTGCCGCTTGGTGGCGTATTTGACCTCAAGTTCTTTCAAAGCCATCTGGGGGTATCGCCTGTTTTGGGGACAGCCGAAAAATACCCCCAAAATACCCCCAATCCAAATCGCCGTGGGTGGCCGCAGCCGGTCGCACCGGGACGCCGGCGTACGCAACGGGACGCGAAAAATATTTGATTTTCCTCGAAAAATGTCTGCCAGTGGCCTCAGTGGGTCACTGGTGGACAATCCGGGTTGGTAGCGGAGGAGGGACTCGAACCCCCGACACGCGGATTATGATTCCGCTGCTCTAACCGGCTGAGCTACTCCGCCCCTGGGGCTACCGGGGCATGGCCCCGTGGTGAGGCGGCGCTATACGCAGGCGATGGTGAACGGTCAACGGGCCTTTTGCGGGATGGGCAAAAATGCTGATCCGCTACTTGCGCCGCAACTGCCACCCTGCCGGAAGGGATGGGGCAAAGTGCGACAGGGCATGCGCGTCGATCGCCTCCACAGCGGCGCTGACAAGCGGACCGATCCGGGCCATATCCGGATTATGGCCCGCGCCGGGTGCGACGATCCAGGCCGCGGGTGCTTGAGCCGCGGCGAAAAGCGCCGCCGCCTGACCCATGTCCACGCGATCGTCGGCCGTGCCCTGCAACATGAGGAACGGGGCTCCAATCGTTCGCACGGCGTCCAGATTGTTCCATTTGTCGGGCAGCAGGCCGCCGATCCCCGCCGGTGCGGAACCCGCCAACCTGTCGAAGGTCGACAGCGTCACGACACCCGCTACCGGCGCGGTCTGCCCATCCCGCCTCAGCGCGGCGGCGACATGCAGCGCGACGGCACCGCCCAGCGAATGACCGATCAGGAAGACCCGTGCGTCCGGTCCTGCCAGTCGGCGCGCTTGCGCGACGAAGGCGCGCCCGTCAGCGACCAGTCCCGCCTGTGTCGGCTTGCCGGGATTGCCGGCAAAGCCACGGTAGGAGACGACGATCACATGGTCGCCGTGCCCGGTCAGATATTCGGCATAGCGCGCGCTGATGCCCGGGTTCGACCCACGCCCATGGAAGAAGAGCAACACGTCGCGATCGCTCGCATCGCCCGGCCAGTAGTAGCCGGTCAACGCAAGGCCATCTTCGCCGGTCACGCGCAGAGGGCGTGGCGCGTGCCGCGTGAAGGCGGCCACATCGACCGGCGCGCCGTCCGCGTGATAGATGCCGTGTCGCATGGTGCCGGCGCATCCGGCGAGCGTCAGGAATAGCGCTGCCGACATGCCCGCGCGGCGGAAAATACCTGACGTCATGGCGTCTTTGTGGGCCTCCGCACGTTGGAGGGCAAGCAAGGCGGCGTTGACGGCATTTTTTCTGTTGCAATCGCGGCGTCGCCGCGCCCTACTGTTGCAACGCACAACCGGCCCGACGGCCGAGGGAGGATTGTCCACTTGCCCTTCCATGAGATGTTTGAGCCTGACGGTTCGATCCGAGGCTGTTACGACGAAGTGCAGCAATGGGTGGAACGAACCGGCATCGCCGGGCTCAATCGCCGCATGGACGAGGCCGAAGCGATCTTCCGCCGCATCGGCATTACCTTCGCGGTATATGGGGAAGGGGGCGATCCCGAGCGGCTGATCCCCTTCGACCTGCTGCCCCGCATCTTCACCGCGCAGGAATGGCGTATTCTGGACAAGGGCATCCGCCAGCGGGCGCGCGCGCTCAACGCCTTCCTGCATGACGTCTATCACCGCGGGGAAATCGTGAAGGCCGGCATCATGCCTGCCGACATCATCTATAAAAACAGCGCCTATCTGGCCGAAATGGCGGATTTCACGCCGCCGGGCAAGGTTTACAGCCATATCGTCGGCATCGATATCGTGCGAACCGGGCCAGGCAGTTTCGAGGTGCTGGAGGATAATTGCCGCACCCCCTCGGGCGTGTCCTATATGCTGGAAAACCGGGAGATCATGACGCGCATGTTCCCGGAGCTTTTCGCCCAGGGCGTCGTCGCACCCGTGGATGACTATCCTGCCGAATTGCTCAAGTCGCTGAAGGAAGTCGCGCCGCCCGCCTGCAAGGGCGATCCGGTGGTCGTCGTCCTTACGCCCGGTTCGCTGAACAGCGCCTATTACGAGCATAGTTTCCTCGCCGACCTGATGGGCGTCGAACTGGTCGAACCTGCGGACCTTTTCGTTGAAGACGACCGCGTCTGGATGAAGACGACGCTGGGCCCCAAAGCGGTCGACGTCATCTACCGCCGCATCGATGACGAATATATCGATCCGCTGGTGTTCCGGCCTGACAGCCTGCTGGGGGTGCCCGGCATCTTCAATGTCTATCGCAATGGCGGCGTGACGCTGGCGTCGGCGCCCGGATCGGGCATCGCGGACGACAAGGCCGTTTATATCTACGTGCCTGAGATGATCCGCTTCTACCTGGGAGAAAAGCCGATCCTGGACAATATCCAGACCTGGCAGTGCGGCAAGCCTGACGAACTTGCCTATGTGCTGGACAACCTCCACGAACTGGTTGCCAAGGAAGTGCATGGATCGGGCGGCTACGGCATGCTGATCGGGCCAAAATCCACGAAGGACGAGATCGCCGCCTATGCCGATCGCATCAGGGCCAATCCGGGCGAATTCATCGCGCAACCGACGCTCGATCTTTCCACCGTCCCGACGCTCGGCCCAGCGGCGGTGGTCGGTCGCCACGCGGACTTTCGCCCCTATTGCCTGGTGGGCAAGCAGATTCGTCTCGTCCCCGGCGGTCTTACCCGAGTCGCACTGACCGAAGGATCGCTGGTGGTCAATTCCAGCCAGGGTGGCGGGGTCAAGGACACCTGGGTCCTGCAGGATTGATGACATGCTGAGCCGGACCGCAGAAAATCTCTTCTGGATGGCGCGCTATATGGAGCGCGCAGAATCCACCGCCCGGCTGCTCACCATGGGGCAGCGAATGGCGATCCTTCCTGGCGCGCATCACCGCGACGAATGGCGATCGGTCGCGCGCGCGACCGGCGCGGAGCATCGCTTCCCCGAAGGCAAGACCGTCACCGAAAGCGATGTCGTCGCCTGGCTGATGCTCGACCTCGACAATCCCAGCTCGATCCGCTCCTGCCTGCTCAAGGCGCGTTCCAACGCCAAATCTGCCCGCACCATGCTGACCCAGGACATGTGGGAAGCGCTGAACGAAGGCTGGCGCAAGCTCGACAGCTATGACGTGGCTGAGGCGCGGCAGCAGTTGCCGGCGCTGATTGACTGGGTGAAGACCCGCGTCATGACCTTTCGCGGCGCGGCCCATTCGGGACAATTGCGCAATGAGGGGCATGACTTCCTGCGCACCGGCTCCGCGCTGGAGCGGGCGCAGATGACGCTGCGCCTGCTGGACGTCAAATATTATGTGCTGTTGCCCGAAACCGAGGTGATCGGCGGCAATCGCGACCATTATCAATGGACGTCGGTGCTTTACGCCCTGTCGGGCGCGCGCGCCTATCATCATGTCTATGGCGGCACCTATACGCCCTGGCAGATCACCGATTTCCTGATGCTGAACCGACTGTTCCCGCGCAGCGTCGCCTATTGTTACGATCAACTGGCTTACCGGCTCAACCGGCTTGCGGGCTGGCATGATGCGCGTGCCGCCTGCCATGATACGGTGCAGGAACTGGTCGCGGGCCTTGAGGCGCAGGACAGCGGTGAGATTTTCCGGCGGGGCCTGCATGAAACGGTGCAGGGTGGCCTCATGATGACGAATCGCCTGGGGCATGAGATCGCCCAGGCCTATCATTTCGGCTGACGGCAGGCGGGGAGGGGCGCGCTCGCATGAAATTGCTGGTCCGTCACCAGACTGTCTATCGCTACGCAGCATCGGCGGGACGGGTCGCCATGCGCCTGAAGCTGATGCCAGTGGATACGCCGATGCAGACGGTCGAGGACTGGCAGGTCAGCGTCAACGGCGATCCGCTGACTGGCTTTCGCTCCAACAGCTATGGCGAGATGGAGGCGGTCTGGATTCGCCACGATCGGCTCGACGACGCTGTCATCGTTGCCGAAGGGCTGGTCGAAACCCGCGAGACGCACGGCATAGTGGGTCATCTCTCCAGTCGCGTGCCGCCCGCTTATTATCTGCGCGACACGCCGCTGACCCGTGCGTCGGAAGGGATAGCCGCCCTTGCCAGCGATCTGCCGGAAGAGGGCGGACCGCTCAATCGCCTCCACGCCCTGTCTGGTGCGGTCCGCGATGCCGTCGCCTACCGCGCCGGTGTCACGAGCGCTGAAACCAGCGCGGCGCAGGCATTCGCCATCGGCGCGGGCGTTTGCCAGGACCATGCTCAAATATTCATCGCCGCCGCCCGCTCGCTAGGCGTGCCGGCGCGCTATGTCTCGGGCTATCTGCTCGCGGGCGATGGTGATTTGCTGCATGAAACCCATGGCTGGGCGGAAGCTTTCCTGCCGGATCTCGGCTGGATCGGCTTCGATCCGTCCAACCGCGTCTGCGTCACCGACCGTTATCTCCGCCTGGCGAGCGGCCTTGATGCCGACGATGCCGCGCCTATCCGTGGCTCGGTCACGGTAGCGGGCGACATCAGCATCGACGCGGATGTCCGCATCGCGGTGGCGCAGGATGGCGTCGAGGAACGGCAGTTGCAGCGCCAGCAGCAACAGACTAGGCCCTAGACCCGACAGGACCGATTCCCAGCGATCGCGTACCGGGCGGACGTCCGGCGCCGCGAACGCGCCAACGAGAATGTGAGGAGGCCGGGGGGCCATGACCTATTGTGTGGCGGTGCGCGTGGACCAGGGGCTGGTCATGCTGTCCGACACCCGCACCAACGCGGGAATGGACAATATTGCGCGCTTCCGGAAGAGCTTCACCTATCATGTGCCGGGCGAACGGGCGATCACAATGCTCTGTTCGGGCAACCTGTCCATCACCCAGGGCGTGAAGGCGGTTCTGAGCAAGGCGATCAAGGAATCCGCGCTCGACCCCGATGTGGAGACCATCCTCAATTGCGACACCATGCATCGCGCCGCGCAGATCGTGGGTGACGCGATGCGCGCGATGCAGAGCCGGTACCGGGAAAGCATCGAGATGGGCGGATCGGGATCGGGCGCGTCCATCATGATCGCGGGTCAACGGCGGGGCGGCAAGCCTCGCCTATACCTCGTCTATTCCGCCGGCAATTTCATCGAGGCGACCGAAGACACGCCCTTCTTCCAGATCGGCGAGCATAAATATGGCAAGCCCATTCTCGACCGCATCATTCGCCGCGAAACCAGCCTGGAAGATGCGGTGAAAGCGGTGCTGGTGTCGATGGATTCGACCCTGCGCTCCAATCTTTCGGTGGGCATGCCCCTCGACCTGACGGTGATACCGACGGACATTTACGACTTCCGCGTCCGCACCCGGATCGAAGCCGACAATGAGGAGTTCGCGCGCATTTCCCACAGTTGGGGCGCCGCCCTGCACAAGGGCTTCAAGGATCTGCCGAACGTCCTGGACTAGAGCATTTTGGAAGCGGACGGCATCGGCCGCTGCCTGGGGAAGAAATGCGGAAAATAAAAGATCATATCTTAGGCGAGCACTATTTCTCGATCTGGCTGACGTCGCGCACCGCGCCCCTGGCGGCATTGGTCGTCATCGCCGCATAGGCGCGCAGCGCCGGCGTGACCTCGCGCTTGCGGCCGAACGGCTTCCACGCCTTCGGCCCTCGCGCGTCCATGGCCTCGCGCCGCGCGGCCAGCACCGCGTCGTCCAGTTCCACATTTATGGCTCGCGCCGGAATGTCGATCAGGATCGGATCGCCCGTTTCGATCAGCGCGATCATGCCGCCTTCCGCCGCCTCGGGCGAGACATGGCCGATCGAAAGACCGGACGAGCCGCCGGAGAAGCGCCCGTCCGTGATGAGCGCGCAGCTCTTCCCCAACCCCTTCGATTTCAGATAGCTGGTGGGGTAGAGCATTTCCTGCATGCCCGGTCCGCCCTTTGGCCCTTCATAGCGCACGATGACGATGTCTCCGGGCTTTACTTCATTGCCGAGGATGCCGGCGACCGCCGCGTCCTGGCTTTCATAAACGCGCGCGGTGCCGCGGAAGACATGGATGCTTTCGTCCACGCCAGCAGTCTTCACGATGCAGCCTTCAGGCGCGAGATTGCCGAATAGCACGGCGAGGCCGCCATCCTTCGAGAAGGGATGGTCGATCGAGCGGATCACGCCATTTTCGCGGTCGGTGTCCAGTTCTTCCCAGCGCGCCGACTGGCTGAAGGCGACCTGCGTCGGTACGCCGCCGGGTGCGGCGCGATAGAAGGTGCGCACATCGTCGCTGTTGGTGCGGGTAATGTCCCACCGCGAAAGGGCGTCTCGCAGCGTGGCGCTGTGGATGGTCGGCAGCGAGGCGTCGACGAGCCCCGCGCGTTCCAGTTCGCCCAGGATCGCCATGATGCCGCCGGCACGATGGACATCCTCCATATGGACGTCGTTCTTCGCGGGCGCGACCTTGCACAGGCAGGGAACGCGGCGGGAAAGCCGGTCGATGTCGGACATGGTGAAATCGACGCCGCCCTCATAGGCGGCGGCGAGCAGGTGAAGCACCGTGTTCGTGGAGCCGCCCATCGCGATGTCGAGGCTCATCGCATTTTCGAACGCGGCGAAATTCGCGATCGACCGGGGCAGGACGCTGGCGTCGTCCTGCTCATAATAGCGCTTGGTGATGTCGACGATCAGATGGCCGGCCTCGCGGAAGAGACGCTCGCGGTCGGCATGGGTGGCGAGCACGGAGCCGTTGCCAGGCAGCGACAGGCCAAGCGCTTCTGTCAGGCAGTTCATCGAATTGGCGGTGAACATGCCCGAACAACTGCCGCAGGTGGGGCAGGCGGACCGCTCGATGGTCTCCACTTCCTCGTCGGTATAGCTGTCGTCGGCGGCGACGACCATCGCGTCCACCAGATCGAGCGCGACCTTCTTGCCGCGCACCACGGTCTTGCCCGCTTCCATCGGGCCGCCGGACACGAAGACCACGGGAATGTTGAGGCGCATGGCGGCCATCAGCATGCCGGGCGTGATCTTGTCGCAGTTGGAGATGCACACGATGGCGTCAGCGCAGTGCGCATTGACCATATATTCGACGCTGTCGGCGATCAGGTCACGGCTGGGCAGGGAATAGAGCATGCCGCCATGGCCCATGGCGATGCCGTCATCGACCGCGATGGTGTTGAATTCCTTGGCGACGCCGCCCGCCGCCTCGATCTCGCGCGCGACCAGCTGGCCCAGATCCTTGAGATGGACGTGGCCGGGCACGAACTGGGTGAATGAATTGGCGATTGCGATGATCGGCTTGCCGAAATCCTCGTCCTTCATGCCCGTCGCACGCCAGAGGCCCCGGGCACCCGCCATGTTGCGGCCGTGGGTGGTCGTGCGGGAACGATAGGCAGGCATCTGGAACGGTCCTTGACGAGGGGGAAAGCGGCTCCTCTACAGCCATGCGGCCTAGTGTGAAACATATTATTCCTGCCGCCTGGCCTATTTCGCCTTTCGTGCTTCCAAGGGCTCCGCAGCATTCCTTTTGTTACGCAGGCGGCGCGATGTGCCAGCGCGGGACGTGGGACCGTAACAGGCCTGACATCCGCGCCGATCATGGTTAAGGAAGGGTTATGCCGACCTTGAGGCGATCCCTGCTGCACTATGCCGCCATCCTGCTGGCCTCCGCCGCGATGGCTGCTGGCTCCGGGCAGGCGGGGGCGCAGGGGGAGGAAGATCGCCTGGCGCCTGGCGCCTATCGCTGGATGGCGGAAGGACCGTTCGATGGGCCCATATACCTCATCATCAGCATCGAGAAGCAGCGGGTCCATGTCTATGACGGAGACCGGCTGATCGGCATCGCGCGGGTTTCGACCGGGACGAAGGGACATCGGACGCCGACCGGCGAGTTTCCGATCCTTCAGAAACGCCAATGGCATCGATCCAATCTCTACAGCAACGCGCCGATGCCTTTCATGCAGCGACTGACATGGGACGGGATCGCGCTTCACGCCGGGCATGATCCCGGCTATCCGGCGAGCCACGGGTGCATCCGCCTGCCCTATGCCTTTGCCCGGCAGCTTTTCGCCCTGACGGCGATCGGTACGCCGGTCGCCGTCACGCAGGATCGGCTGACGGCGGCGCTGAAGCTGGATGCGCTGGTGGCGGCCGATCCGGCCAGCGCGGTCGTGACTTTCGGGACGGCGCTTCGCCAGGAGAAGGCGGCAGTGACGGAACCGCCCCGACAGGCCGAGGTGCCGATGCTGGAGGTCGATCCGGCGATATTCGGGATGCGCCTCAGACGTCGCTGACCAGCATCGCTGGCCAGAATTTTCCGCGCAGCATCCGGGCGGCCGATCAGGAGACCGGCCGCCCGTCCAACGCCCGCTGGGAAGGTCAGGCTGCCTGTGCGGCGTCTTCCACCGCTGGCAGGCGGATGAGATAGTCGAAGGCGGAAAGCGCCGCGGTCGATCCCGCGCCCATGGCGATGACGATCTGCTTGTAAGGCACGGTCGTGCAGTCGCCCGCCGCGAAGATGCCGGGCTGGCTGGTCTCGCCGCGCGCGTCGATCTCGATCTCGCCACGTGGCGAAAGGGCGATCGCGTCCTTCAGCCATTCAGTGTTGGGGACAAGGCCGATCTGAACGAAGATGCCTTCCAGTTCGATGTCATGCTCGGTGCCGTGGTTGCGGTCCTTGTAGCTAAGGCCCGTCACCCTCTCGCCATTGCCGTCCACCTTCGTCGTCAGCGCCGACGTGATGATCTTGACGTTGGGCAGGCTGGCGAGTTTGCGCTGGAGAACGGCGTCGGCGCGCAACTGGCTGTCATATTCGATCAGAGTCACATGGGCGACGATGCCGGCGAGGTCGATCGCCGCCTCGACGCCGCTGTTGCCGCCGCCGATCACCGCGACGCGCTTGCCCTTGAACAGCGGACCGTCGCAGTGCGGGCAATAGGCCACGCCCTTATTCTTATACTCGTCTTCGCCGGGAACGCCCATCTGCCGCCAGCGCGCGCCGGTGGAGAGGATGAGGGTCTTGCCCTTCAAGGACGCGCCATTTTCCAGCACGACTTCATGATAGCCGCCTTCGGCCCTGGCAGGGATCAGCTTTGCCGCCTTCTGGAGGTTCATGATCTCCACGTCATATTCCTTGACGTGCGCCTCCAGTGCTGAGGCGAGCTTGGGCCCTTCGGTGCGGCTGACCGAGATGAAATTCTCGATATCCATCGTGTCGAGCACCTGTCCGCCGAAGCGTTCCGCCGCGACGCCGGTGCGAATACCCTTGCGCGCCGCATAGATCGCCGCCGCCGCCCCAGCGGGGCCGCCGCCGATCACCAGCACTTCGAACGGATCCTGGGCCTTGATCTTTTCGGCGGCTCGCGCTGCCGCGCCGCTGTCGATCTTCGCAACGATCTGCTCCAGCTCCATGCGACCGCTGGCAAAGGGTTCGCCATTCAGAAAGACAGTGGGTACGGCCATGACCTTGCGGGCGTCGACCTCTTCCTGGAACAGCGCGCCATCGATGGCGACATGGCTGATCCGGGGGTTCAATACGCTCATAAGGTTCAGCGCCTGCACCACGTCCGGGCAATTCTGGCAGGACAGGGAGAAATAGGTCTCGAACGCGAAGTCGCCGTCGAGGTCGCGGATCTGCTGGATCAGGTCCTGCGCCGCCTTCGACGGATGGCCGCCGACCTGGAGCAGCGCGAGCACGAGGCTGGTGAATTCATGTCCCATCGGCAGCCCGGCGAAGGTGACGCCGATGTCCGTGCCCACGCGCCGTATCATGAAGCTCGGGACTCGCTTGCCGCTGCCCGATGTGACGCTCACCTTGTCCGACAGCTCGGCGATCTCACCCAGCAACTCCTTGAGCTCGCGCGACTTTGCGCTATCGTCAAGCGACGCCACCAGCTCTATGGGCTGCGTGATGTTCGCCATATAGGCCTTGAGCTGGCCCTTGAGATTTGCGTCCAACATGATCGTAGCTCCGTTGATGGCGCGCCCGTTCGTGCGGCGCGGAGGCGCATGCGCCGGACGGTGCGACCCGAAGGCCCGGCGGATGCGGTTATGACTTTTCGCGAAGGACCCCTGCAAAAGCAGGAGCCGACTTCCCAGGCGGGACTGGCCCCTGCTTTTGCAGGAGTAGGCCAGTCTCAACCTCATGGCGTCGCCGGAGCGGGTGGATGGTCCTCACCCCGGCGGCGCCGGTCTTTTTAGATCTTGCCGACCAGGTCGAGCGACGGCGCGAGGGTTTCGGCGCCTTCTTCCCACTTGGCAGGGCAGACTTCGCCCGGATGGCTCGCCCAATATTGCAGCGCCTTCACCTTGCGCAGCAGTTCGGCGGCGTTGCGGCCGACGCCTTCGGGAGTGATTTCAACCAGCTGGATCACGCCCTCGGGATCGAGCACGAAGGTGCCGCGGTCGGCGAGGCCGACGCCCTCACGCAGCACGCCGAACTGGTTCGACAGCGCGTGGTTCTGATCACCCAGCATGTAATAATTGATCTTGCCGATGGCCGGCGAGGTGTCGTGCCAGGCCTTGTGGCAGAAATGCGTGTCGGTCGACACCGAATAGACTTCCACGTCCATGCCCTGCAGCGTGGGGTAGATGTCCGCCAGGTCTTCCAGTTCGGTCGGGCAGACGAAGGTGAAGTCGGCCGGGTAGAAGAAGAAGACGGCCCACTTGCCCTTCACATCGGCGTCCGTGACGTCGACGAACTTGCCTTCCTTGTACGCGGTGGCCTTGAAGGGCTGAAGGGGAGTGTTGATGAGAGCCATGGGCTATCCAGTTCCTTGCTTGAGAGGTTGGCGTTGCAATGCCGCATGTATGAATTCGGCGGGGGGATGGGAAATTGGTTTTCTCGGACGGGAAGATCGATAAAAACGATCACTATTCGCCCTATTGATCGACCGCTTCAGCAGCGGAAGGGAGGCAGACTAGTCCAGTTCCGATTTCCGTCGCACGATATAAGGCCCTGACGATCAACCTGATTTTGGTGGCCGACCGCGCGGACGCATCGCCGGGTCCGCCAGGGCAACGCCACGCCGGGCCAGGGATTCGCGCAAAAGCAGTTCCACCTGCGCGTTGACGCTGCGCAATTCTGCTGCAGCGCACCGCTCCAATGCGCGATAAAGCGCCGGGTCGAGTCGCAACGGGAAGGCCTTGCGCGCGGAGGGGGCATCCGTTGGCACCGCGGACCTATTGATAGAGAGTGCCGGTGTTCACTACGGGCTGGGCATCGCGCTCGCCGCACAGCACGACCATCAGGTTGCTGACCATGGCGGCGCGGCGCTCATCGTCCAGTTCGACCACATTCTTGGCGGACAATTGCTCCAGCGCGAGTTCGACCATGGACACGGCGCCTTCCACCAGTCGCGTCCGGGCGGCGATCACGGCTTCGGCCTGTTGCCGGCGCAGCATCGCCTGCGCGATTTCCGGCGCATAAGCGAGGTGGGTAAGGCGGCATTCGTCGATGCTGACCCCGGCGATCGCGACTCGCTCCTGCAATTCGGCCTGCAATTCGTCCGCGACATGGGCGCCGTCGCCCCGCAGCGTCTTTTCCTCATGGTCGAAATCGTCATAGGGATAGCGCGACCCGATTGCCCGGACAGCGCTTTCGATCTGGATTTCGACGAAGGCCTTATAATCGTCCACGTCGAATAGCGCCTGCGCGGTGTCGGTCACGCGCCACACCACATTGGACGCGATTTCCACGGGATTGCCGCGCTTGTCGTTGATCTTGAGCTTTTCCGAGGTGACGTTGTGGACGCGGACGCTGACTTTCTGGCGGCTGAGCCAGGGCAGGACCCAGCGCAGGCCGGCGGTTCGGTCGGTGCCGCGATAATCGCCGAACAGGAGGATCGCGGCGGCCTGGTTCGGCTGGATCAGGTAGAAGCCCGGCACCGTGAAAATGAACAGCGAAATAGACAGCGGGAGGAGGATCGCGCCGAGCGTGCCGCTGCCTTCCGAACCGATCAGGCTGAGCCCGGCCAGCGCCCCGATTATACAGAATGCAAGCAGAAGAAGCATGATATAGCCACTGGCGGTCGAGGCCTCTTTTTCGCGGGTGGCCTGAAGCAGGGTCATGGCACGCTCCTCCTCATAAACATGATATCATAGTTATATCATGTTTATGAGGAGGAGCAAGCAGGCCGCGCCGCCGCCATTGGCGCTTCATCGCGCTCTCCCGAGCGGCTAGGGGGCTGGGCAAAGGAGGCCCGTCATGCCGCACACGCCCGCCATTACCGTCGAAGATGTCCTGGACGCCGCACGGATGATCGCGCCCGCCGCCGTGCGGACGCCGTTGCTGGAAAATGCGGCGTTCAATGAGCGCTGCGGTCGCCGCGTGCTGATCAAGTTCGAGGGCGCGCAACGCACGGGATCGTTCAAGTTCCGGGGCGCCTATAACCGGCTGGCGCGGCTCGACGCGGCGGAGCGGCGGGCGGGCGTCGTCGCCTGGTCTTCGGGCAACCATGCGCAGGGTGTGGCGGCGGCCGCCAGCCTGCTCGCCATGCCCGCCGTCATCGTCATGCCGGCCGACGCACCCGCGATCAAGCTGGCCAACACGCGCGCGTTGGGCGCGCAGGTCGTGACCTATGATCGTCATACGGAAAGCCGCGAGGAAATCGCCACCGCGCTGGCGCAGGAACGCGGCGCGACATTGGTGCCGTCCTTCGACGATCCTTTCATCATCGCCGGGCAGGGCACGGCGGGGGATACTGGACCAGGCGGCGGAGGCCGGCGTCGAAGTGGGGCAGATACTGGTCTGTTGCGGCGGCGGCGGCCTGACCGCCGGCATCGCAACTGCCGTCAAGGCGCGAGCGCCATCTACCCGCATCTACACGGTCGAACCTGCCGGGTTCGACGATACGGCCCGGTCGCTGTCGAGCGGCGTGCGGGAAAGCGTGCGGCCCGATGCGCGCACCATTTGCGATGCGCTGATGTCGCCCAGCCCGGGCGCGCTGACCTTCCCGATCAACCGGGCGCTGGTTTCCGGCGGGCTGGTGGTCGATGACGACCAGGTGCGCGACGCCATGCGGTTCGCCTTTTCGACGCTGAAGCTGGTGGTGGAGCCGGGCGGCGCGGTCGCGCTGGCGGCGATGCTGGCGGGCCTTGCGCCGCAGGACGACGGCGCAAGCGTGGTCGTGATGTCGGGGAGCAATGTCGACGGCGCGGACTATGCGGCGATCGTCGGCGGCGGGTGACGGATCAATGATCGGCAGGGGCGCTGCCTCGCGGCCGCTTCACCTTCTTGAGCTGGCGAAGCCCGGCCCAGACGGCGACGACGATCGCCGGTATGAGGGCCAGGTCGATCCAGCCGGGCAGATGCGCGCCCTGCGCCTCCAGCGCTTCCCTGAAATAATGCCACAGGCCCAGCGCATAATAGCTGATCGCGACGACCGACAGTCCTTCCACCGTGTGCTGAAGGCGCAATTGCAGCCCGGTGCGCCGGTCCATCGACGCCAGAAGGTCACGGTTGCGCCGGGCAAGCGCGGTATCGACCCGGGTTCGCAGCATCGCGCTGGTCCAGGCGGTGCGTTGCGACAGATCCTCCAGCCGCCGATTGAACGCGTCGCAGGTCCGCATCGCCGGCAGCAGACGCCGCTCGGTGAAGTCGTCCAGCGATCGATAGCCGCGCACCGGCGCGACATCGAGCCGGCGGATGCGATCCAGGCAGAGCTCCGCATAGGCACGGGTGGCGCTCATGCGATAACGGGTTCGCGCCACGATCTGGGCCAGTTCGGCGCTCAACGCCGATAGCTTTTCCAGTACCGCGTCGGCGTCCGCGCTGGGCTGCGCAACCTGCGCCGTGACTTCTGTCAGACGCCGTTCCAGAGCGGCGACGGCGGGCGTCGCCTGTTGCGCTTCGGGAAGGCCCAGCAGGGCGATCTTGCGGTAATTGCCGAGTTCCTGAAGGCGCTGGACCAACAGGGCGGCTTCGGCGCCCTCCAGCCCGCGATCATGGATGAGCAAGCGCCCAAAGCCGCAGTCGTGCAAGCGGAAGTCGCTCCATATCCGTGCCCGGCCCTGCGCTACGTCCGATATGATGAGGTCGTCGGACGCGAAATGCGCGGCGATGGTGGCGCCGTCGGGTTCGTCGCCGACCAGCGCGATCTGGGTCGACCGGATGATACGGCCGGGCAGTTGGTCGATCCAGGGCCCGACGCCGTGGAAGGGCGCCAGGTCGAAGGGCAGGCCGTCCGTCGCGACGATGAAGCTGTAGGTGATGAATTCGCTGTGCCGTTCCCAGGAAAAGCCAAGCGTGTCGAGCGGGCAGGCGAAGAAACGGTCCCCCTCGTGCGGGCGCGCCACCTCCGGCGGGAGCAGGCTGTCGAGCGCGGCGATGCTGGCGCGGGCTTCTTCCTCATCGACCATCAGCATAAACTGGACGGCGCGGGATGGCGTGCCAAGGCGGGGCATCTTGCGCACATGCATCTCGCGCGAGAGCGAGGCGCGCAAAGGATGGCTAAGGGCGTCCAGCCGGTAGAAGGGATGTGCTTGCCCGCCTTCCGTCCCGCTCATCCGACCTGCCCCCCTTTGCCCCTCTCGCCGCATTAGTCCGACATAAAGGGGGCGAAAGTCAAATCCGTTTGGCGATGGCGCCCGCTGCCCAGCCCATGCCGACCGCAAGCGCGATGGCGGCAAGGCCGTAGAAGAAGGACCAGTGTTCCGCCGCGCTGGCCATGAACTGTTCGAAGCCCGACTTGCGGACGGTGATGTCGCGTACCGCCGCGGCGACGACGCGGCCGTTCTGCACCAGGAATGTCTCCGCGGTGTAATCGCCCACGATCACGCGCGCCGACAATGGCAGCCGCGCGCGGTACAGCACGCCGTCGCTGATCTCGACCGTGCCGGGGCGCTCCACGAACAGGCCGGACCGCTCCCGCAGGGCGACGAGGCCATTTTCGAAGCGGCTGAGTTCGGCGCTGTCGTTCAGCGAGGAGGGGGAAAGTTGCAGTTTGTCCACGCCCAGTTCGTAGATGGCGGCGGTGCGTTCATCGACGATCTGGTTGATCGGCCTCGACGATGCCATGGCGTAGAAGCTCGGCGCGGAGCGGAAACGCGCGGTGTCGGCATTGACCCAGATGCCGGCGACCTTTTGCTTTTCGCGAATGATGACCGATTGTTCCGGTCCCTTCAGCACCACGACGATGTCGGCCGGCTTTTCCGGGCGACGACCGTCTGGATAGACGATGGCGCCGAACAGCAGCAGGTCAGCGCCGGTGAAGCTGTACTGGATCTCCACGTCCCGCTGCGACACGTCTGGCACCAGTTGGGGCGCGTCCGCCCCGCCCAGCGGCAGGGCGACGGCCGCGAGGAGCAGGGCGGCGGCCTTGCGCATCAGCCAAGCTCTATCGTGTAGATGGCATCCGGCCGCCAGCCCAGCCCCAGCGCCATCCGCGCGGCGACCAGAAGCACGATGGCAGCGAGCAGCACGCGCAGATATTCCGGCCGGATCGTCATGGAAAGGCGCGTACCGATCTGCGCCCCGGTGACGCTGCCCACCAGCAGCAGCATGGCCAGCACCAGATCGACCGCCTTGGTCGTCATCGCGTGCATCATCGTGGTCGCCATCGTGACGAAGAGAATCTGGAACAGCGACGTGCCGACCACCGACTGCGTCGTCATGCCCAGCAGATAGAGCATGGCGGGTACGAGGATGAAGCCGCCGCCCACGCCCAGCAACATGGTGAGGATGCCGGTGGCCACGCCCAGCAGCAGGGGCGCGAGCGGGGAGATATAAAGGCCCGAGCGATAGAAGCGCCAGCGCATCGGCAGAGCGGCGACGAGCGGATGGTGACGGCGCTTGCGGGCAGGCGCGCGCTTGCCGGTCTTCAGCGCGACGAGCGCCTGGATCGATTCCTTGGCCATCAGCCCGCCGATGCCGCCGAGCATCAGGACATAGAGGATGCCGATGACGGTATCGATCTGCCCCAGATGCTGGAGCAGCCGGAAGATCAGCACGCCAAGCCCCGCGCCCACGATGCCGCCCGCTATCAGGACGCCACCCATGCGGAAGTCGACCGTGCCGCGCGATATGTGGGTGACGACGCCGGAAACGCTGGCGCCCGTCACCTGCGACGCGGCCGAGGCGGCTGCGACGGTCGGCGGGATGCCGTAGAAGATGAGGAGCGGCGTCGTCAGGAAGCCGCCACCGACGCCGAACATGCCCGACAACAGTCCTACGACCCCGCCCAGCGCGACAATGACGAGCGCGTTCACCGAAAGGTTGGCGATGGGCAGATAAAGATCCATGCTGGCCTTCGGTTAACCCCAAAGACGCCCGGCATAAAGGCGAAAGCCTCGTTCGCTCAAAAATCGGCGCCCAACGTCAGCGCCAGGCCGGATGCCGGGCGGGCGTCGCCGGCGATTCGCTGACGCCATTCGAGCGACATGCGGGCGTTGGCGTTGGGGAGGGGCAGGCGCAGCTGAAGTTCGGGACTGGCGTCAAGCCTGCTGACACCCGGTTGCGCGCCCCCCGAGAGCGCAGCGCCGACACGGACAGGGGCACCCCGAACCGGGGCGAGCAGCGACATTTTGCCGTCGATGAACAGGTCCGTGCGGCGGAGGCCGACGACACCCGCTTGCGCATAAGCTTCCGCCTCCAGCCCTTTTGCGACAGGCATCGGGCCAAAGCCCCCGACGGCCATGATGGCCGTGGCGTTGCGTGCTCCGGCCCCGAGCGCGATACGGCGTTCAGCGGCGATGGTGACGGGGATGGTATGCACAGGCTGGAATGCGACGCCCGCCGCCGCTTCGGGCGCGGCCGGCCGCTGGAGTGCGCTGGTGAGGCGGCCATAGGCGGTCATGCGCGCCGATCCCCTGTCGGACAGTAGATACTCAACACGGATGCCCGCCTGCGATCCGCCGAGCCGCCCGACCGCCGCGGCGTCCGACGGCACGGTGCTGCCGTCGCGCCAAAGTACCCAGCTGCTCGCCCGCCATCGGTCCTGAGCGGGCAGGGAGGACAGGCTGGGAGGCGGGGAGGCCGTGGCGGGTCGTGCCGTAGCGGCGATTGGCGAAACCGACCGAGAAATGGATGAATTGCAACAGGTCGATGCTGGCGTCGGGGCGGTTTGCGATGTCTGGCCGCCGGGCGGGAGCCGGAAGGCTGGGCGAAGGCGGCGGGACCGGGATGAGGGCTGGCGGGAACAGCGCGACTATGGTCGCGCGCCCAGACGGGGTGCTTCGCTTACCCGTTTGCGGTGTCCATGCGGCGAGAACGGGTGAAGCGGCAGCCAACGGCGCGGGCGAGGGCCCGATGCGCGGCAGTTGCTCGCTGGCGACGCGCAGTCCGACCCAGCTCAACATCATGAGCAGAAGGAAGCGCAAGGGGCGGCTGTGGACGGCGCCGATCATGCGTCGGCCTGCATGTCGGGGAATCGATGGCTGGTCTTGTCCCAGCGAAGCGGCTTTCCGAACAACGACCTGCCGTAAAGGAAGATCGCGCGGCGCGCGGCCAGGATCGCGATATAGTTGGCGATGACCGTGCGCGGGATCGCGCTGAGACCCTGCCGCCAACCATAGACCCGACCAGTGAAGAGTGCGCGCATGACGATCCGCCATGTCATCAGCATGAGGTTGGCGGTCAGCAGCCATTTCATGAAGGGCGAAACATGGAGCGGCGGAACCGCGACCAGCAGCCCGATCAGCAGCATGGCCGCCCATAGGATGAAAGAGAGGTAGGCCGCGCAGAGAATCAGCGCCGCCATCGTCGCCCGTCGGTCGCGGATGCGCATCCACCATTCGGCCGGGCCGCCCCGCCAGCCCAGCCGGTCCCAACCCGCCAGCGATATGCCGACCATCCAGCGCGCCTTTTGCCGGACGGCTTCGTGCAGTGTGTCGGGGAAGAATTCGCGGGTTGCGACCAGGCCACCGCGCTGGTCGCGCATCCGCACGAACACGCCGCGTCCGCCCATGTCGCTGATCCGAAGGCCGACCTCATAATCTTCGGTGAGCGAAGAAGGATCGAACGGACCGCCGTGGCGGTCATCGACCAGTTGCCCCAATATGGCTCGTTCGAAGGCGCAGGCGACCCCGGCGGAGGGAATGGACGCGCCCAGCGCCTCCCCACGGTGAGCAGCCGGCCATGGCTTTCGGCAAATTCGTCGCAATAATGATCGGCGATCGCCCGGTTGAACCAGCCGCCCCGGCCGGGAAGGGGCAGGACCGGCAACTGGACGAGGGCAAAGCGGTCGATCATGAAGTCGAACAGGCGGATCTCGTCCGCATGAACGACATCTTCGGCGTCGTGGAGCAGGACAGCCTTGAACGTTAAGCCCTCCCTTGCCTCGCATGCCCTCATCGCCCGCCACAGCGTGTTGAGGCAGTCGGCCTTTGTGGTCGGACCGGGGCGGGGATTGACTGCGACGACGATGCGCGGCTCCCCTTCGGCCACGGCGGTAAGGGCCGTCACGGTATCGGGATCATTGGGATAGACGCCCACGAAGATGCGGTAGCGCGCGTCCTGCCACTGGCTGAGCGCGTGGCGCAGCATGGGCGCGATCACCTCGGCTTCGCGCCAGGCGGGGATGAAGACGGCGATGGTTCCGGGCGCGGCCGCCGCAGGAAGGGTCGCGGTCGTCATGCGGGGGTGGCGCGCATAGACCGAAAGGTCGCGCCAATATTTCCGCACGAGGAAAAGGAGATCCATGAGCAGATCGTCGATGCCGCCGATCCACAGGCCCACCATGGCGAAAAGCAGCAGTTCGCTATGAATTGCCTGCAGCCCAGCCGCCAACGTATCGCCCAAGCCGAACGCCCCCCAGCTTCTTCCGTGCAGATGTTGGCATCTACGCAGCGCGCATCCAAGCCTTTTACGCAATTTACCGAAAAGCGGTCCTGCGACTGCAGCCGGGAAGGCCTGGCGGGCGGCCGGACGAGGCCGCGGCAGGGCGGTCTGTTGCCCGGGCGAGCCGATTGCGGTCGCCACGGGGCCGCTGCCGTGCTATAGAGTCCCCTGACGTTCCGCATGTCACGGCCAGCCCATGAGGGCGCCGACAGCGGGTATCGTCCAATCGACCACACTTCTGAACGCAAAGAGGAGGAGGGCGAGATATGGAGACGGATGTCAATTATCTGCTGCATCGGCAGCAAATGGCGCTCATCCGGGCGCAGGGCAGCCAGTCGGAACAGGGCAAGGCAGCTTATGAAGGGCTGGCGCGCGGCTATGCAAGCCGGATCGACGCCTACCGGCAGGCGAACCAGAGGATGATCCTGCCGGCCCATTGACGCCGGGTGGCAGTCCCGACCATCGCACCGCTGCCGCTCTTGCGCCCTATCTGCAGGAGCGACAGAAAGCATGGCATGAGACCCGCTCTTTTCGCGATTGCGTTCAGCCTTTTTGCCTTTTGCCTGGCGGGCTGCGCGTCCCTGTCCCCCGAGTCGCGCGTCAGAGCAGGGCTGATGAATGCCGGCCTGTCTGAGCCGATGGCGTCCTGCATGGCAAAGCCGATGGCGAGGAACCTCAGCGTCCTGCAACTCCGCCGGCTTCAGTCGCTGGGCGGAATCCGCAAATCGCACAGGCAGGGCCTGACCATAGCGGAACTGCTGCGCAGGCTGCGCGCTTTGCAGGATCCGGAGATCGTCGCAGTCACCGGACGGGCCGCCGTCGCTTGCGCATTTTGACGTAATTTTGCGATTTTTCCTCTGGTTCACAGGAATGAAATTTGCAATTTTGCAAAGTGATTTTGCAAATTGCGCTGGCCTGCCGGGTTCGCCTGTGCTTATCGATCCGTCATCTGCTTCATCGCAAAAGGACGGGCCCGACCCATGAACATTCACGAATATCAGGCCAAGGAACTGCTGGCGAAATATGGCGCGCCGATCGCAGCCGGCTATGCCGCCTTCTCGGTCGACGAAGCTGTCGAGGCCGCCAAGAAACTGCCTGGGCCGCTTTATGTCGTGAAGTCGCAGATCCATGCCGGCGGTCGCGGCAAGGGCAAGTTCAAGGAACTCGGCCCCGATGCGAAGGGCGGCGTCCGCCTCGCCTTCAACCTTGACGAAGTGAAGGCCCATGCCACCGACATGCTGGGCAACACGCTGGTCACGATCCAGACCGGCGACGCGGGCAAGCAGGTGAACCGCCTCTACGTCACCGATGGCGCGGACATCGCCAAGGAATTCTACCTCGCGCTGCTGGTCGATCGCGCCACCAGCCGCGTCGCCTTCGTCGTGTCGACCGAAGGCGGCATGGACATTGAAGAGGTCGCCCACTCGACCCCCGAAAAGATCCACAGCTTCTCGGTCGATCCGGCTTCGGGCTTCCAGCCGCACCATGGCCGCACCGTGGCCGCCGCGCTGGGCCTGACCGGAGATCAGGCGAAGCAGGCCGCCAAGGTCGCTGCCTCGCTCTATGCCGCCTTCCTCGACACCGATGCCGAGCAGATCGAGGTCAATCCGCTTGCGCTGACGGAGCAGGGCAACCTCCTCGTGCTCGACGCCAAGGTGGGCTTCGACGGCAACGCCATGTTCCGCCACAAGGACATCGCCGAACTGCGCGACCTGACCGAAGAGGACGCGGCCGAAGTCGAAGCGTCGAAGTACGACCTTGCCTACATCAAGCTGGACGGCAACATCGGCTGCATGGTGAACGGCGCGGGCCTCGCCATGGCGACGATGGACATCATCAAGCTGAACGGCGAATTCCCCGCCAACTTCCTGGACGTGGGCGGCGGCGCCACCACGGAAAAGGTGACGGCGGCCTTCAAGATCATCCTGAAAGACCCGGCGGTGAAGGGTATTTTGGTCAACATCTTCGGCGGCATCATGAAATGCGACATCATCGCCAACGGCATTGTCGCCGCCGCCAAGGAAGTGAACCTGTCGGTCCCGCTGGTCGTTCGTCTGGAAGGCACCAACGTTCAGCAGGGCAAGGACATCTTGGCCAATTCGGGGCTGCCCATCGTTCCGGCGGACGACCTGGGCGACGCGGCGAAGAAGATCGTGGCAGAAGTGAGGAAGGCGGCCTGACGCTCTCACCAGCCTGAACGGAAAAATCGAGGGTGCGGGTGGTCCGGAAACGGGCCGCCCGCGCCCGCGCTGGCATTGATAATGGAGGATGTTGGAGATGAAGATCCTTGTGCCCGTGAAGCGGGTTATCGACTATAACGTAAAGCCGCGGGTGAAAGCGGACGGGACGGGCGTGGACCTGGCCAATGTCAAGATGAGCATGAACCCGTTCGACGAGATCGCGGTCGAGGAAGCCATTCGCCTGAAGGAAAAGGGCGTGGCGACCGAGATCGTCGCTGTGTCGATCGGCGTTGCCAAGGCGCAGGAGACGCTGCGTACCGCGCTTGCCATGGGCGCTGACCGGGCGATCCTCATTCAGACCGACGATGAGGTGGAGCCGCTGGGCGTCGCCAAGCTGCTGGCCAAGGTTCAGGAAGAGGAAGGTGCTGGCCTCATCATCCTGGGCAAGCAGGCGATCGACGACGACAGCAACCAGACGGGCCAGATGCTGGCCGCGCTGCTGGGCCTGCCGCAGGGCACCTTTGCCAGCAAGGTCGAGGTTGAGGGCGGCACGGTGAACGTCACCCGTGAAGTCGATGGCGGACTGGAGACGGTGAAGCTCAATACCCCTGCCATCATCACCACCGACCTTCGCTTGAACGAGCCGCGCTATGCGTCGCTGCCCAACATCATGAAGGCAAAGAGCAAGCCGCTGGCGACCAAGACGCCCGCCGATCTGGGCGTCGACATCGCGCCGCGCCTGTCGACGCTGAAGGTCGAGGAGCCGGCCAAGCGTTCTGCCGGCGTGAAGGTCGCCGATGTGGACGAACTGGTGGCGAAGCTGAAGGCGCTGGGCGTCGCGGCTTGATTTCCCGCACGGGGTTGAAAGGACAATCTGATGAAGACTCTTGTTTGGGTTGAGCATGAGGGCGGCGCGGTCAAGGATGCCACGCTGTCCGCTGTCACGGCGGCGTCGAAACTGGGCGAGGTGCACCTGCTGGTCGCCGGTCAGGGCGTGGACGGTGTCGCCGCCGAAGCTGCGAAGATCGCTGGCGTGGGCAAGGTCCATGTGGCCGACGACGCCGCGTTCGGCCATGCGCTTGCCGAGAATGTTGCGCCGCTGATCGTCGAGTTGATGGGCAGCCATGACGCGTTTGTCGCGCCTGCCACCAGCAACGGCAAGAATATCGCGCCGCGCGTCGCTGCTTTGCTGGACGTGATGCAATTGAGCGATATCCTTTCGGTCGAGGGTGAGGACACGTTCACGCGGCCGATTTATGCGGGCAATGCGATCGCGACCGTCCAGTCCAAGGACGCCAAGAAGGTCATCACCGTGCGCGGCACCGCGTTCGAAAAGGCGGCCCGTGACGGTGGCAGCGGCACGGTGGAGGCGGTCGCCTCGACCGGGGACAAGGGCCTCAGCAGCTTCGTCGGCGCGGAAATCGCCAAGCTGGAGCGCCCCGAGCTGACCAGCGCCAAGATCATCGTGTCGGGCGGCCGCGCGCTGAAGGACAGCGAGACGTTCGAGCAGATCATCTTCCCGCTCGCCGACAAGCTGGGGGCCGCGGTTGGCGCGAGCCGGGCGGCGGTCGACGCGGGCTATGTCCCCAACGACTATCAGGTCGGCCAGACCGGCAAGATCGTCGCGCCCGAAGTCTATGTCGCGGTCGGCATTTCCGGCGCGATCCAGCACCTGGCCGGCATGAAGGACAGCAAGACCATCATCGCCATCAACAAGGACGAGGATGCGCCGATCTTCCAGGTGGCGGATGTCGGCCTGGTGGGCGATCTGTTCAAGGTCGTGCCGGAACTCACCGAAAAGCTCTAACCCGATCTTCGTCGGGTAGGAAAGAGGGCGCGGAAATCCGTTTCCGTGCCCTTTTTCACGTCATTCGCAATTGATGTCGTTGCGATCTATGGCGCGTCCGGCAAGCGCGCCGCCGGCGCCGCCCAGGATGGTGCCCAGCGTCTTCGATCCGCCCGGCGCGATGACATTGCCCAGCACGCCGCCCGCCAGAGCACCGACGATGGTGCCGGTGGTGCCGTCATCCCGCTTGCAATAATAGCGGCCGTCGCGGTCGCGATAGATGGCGTCATTGTCCCCCAGCCGGCGCCGTTCGTAGCGCTGGCCGTCGCGCCGGTCGCGCGAGCGGTCGTAGCGGGGCGGACCGCGCCGGTCGGAGGGACGGTCATAGCCGTAGCCGCCGCCATAATCGTCCGTCCCGCACGCGCCCAGCGGCAGCATCGCGGCGATCAGCGCCATCATCATCGGGGTACGCATCCAATGTCTCCTTCTTATCTTTGGTTCGCCCCGGAGGATAACCCCCGCCGGCCCACTATGTTGCCAGGGCATGAAAAACCGCCCGCCTGCTGCCGTGAGAGGGGGGACGCGGCAGCGGGCGGGCGGTGACCGGCGGCAATGCGGGGGGGATGCGCCGCCGGAGAGAAAATTGTCAGTGCCAGTGCGGCTTTACCAGCGCGGCTTTACCAGCGCGGCCCTTATCAGTGGGGCAGGGGCACGCCGGGCGCGGTGTTGCTGCTGACGACCGGGCTGGTCGAGGACGAGCCGCTGTCGGCGCGCTGCTCGTCCAGCTTCACCTTGGCTTCATTGTAGCGGCCGACCAGGTCGTTCTTGAATTCGGTCAGCTTGCCTTCGTCATACAGTTTCTTGCCAACATAGCCTGCGATCGCGCCGAAGATCAGGGTCCGGATCATTGGGTGTCTCCTTGAAGGGTTTGGGGGAATAACCGGCCGCGCGGCGAAGGGTTCCGGCGGTTTCGACGCCGGCCGCGCACGGCTCGGCTCAACGGCCGGGCAGGTCAGCCGGCGGCGGCGTGGGGGCCGAGCGGCTGCGGCGGGGCGAAGAAGGCGTTGCGGGCGTGCATCGCGGCGATCTCATAGGGCAGGCGGGCGACGGCCTCCTGCGCGTCCAGCGCCGCCTCTTCCTCCGGCGTCAGGTCGCGTTCGTAGAAATCGGGATCATAGGGTTCCTCGCTCTGATCCCCGTCGAAGCCGGGCGGCGGCGGGAAATCGGTGCGCTGGCGGCCCAGCCGATCGTCGAACCAGACGCCGCGCAGCCGGTCGGCCGCTTCCTCCGGCGGCAATTCCATCAGCCGGACGGGCGGTTCGGGCGGAAGTTCACACCGTTCCTGAGCGTCGGAAATCTGCGGGATGTTGGCGGCCGAGGAGAGGAGGGCGACGCGCTGCGCGATGAAGAGCGCGACGCTGGCGGTGGTGGCGAAGCTGGGCGCTGAGGCGGCGGCGCTTTCCTGCGCGGCGGGGTCGGCTTGCGCGTCGGGCGCGGGCGCGGCTTCGGGTGCATGTGGGGCGGCATCGGGCGGCGGGCAGAGCAGGTCGAGATAGGCGATGAAATCCTGCGCCACGATGCGGGCGAGCGCGGCGTCGGAGCCTTCCGCCGGCTGATCGGCCATGCGGTCCAGCCGCGCGAGCATCGACATGGCGAGCCGGTTGTCATGGCGGTGGCGGCGCATTTCCGTGCCGTCCTCGTCGCGGGTCATGACCTCCTCCTGCCCCTCCAGCGCGCGGGCGAGCAGCGTGTCGGCCAGCCGCGCACGGGCGATGAGGATCGCCGCGTCCCACCCCAGGCGAAAGGCGGTGCCCTCGCGGCGCAGGCGCAAGGCATAGGCGGCGCGCTCGGAAATATGCACCGCCTCGCAGGCGGCGCGGACGATGCCGGTGGCGGCAAGCGTTTCGACGAAGAGGCGCTGGCGCGCAGGGGACCAGCCATCGACGCGGACCTGCTGCGCGGCGACGGGAAGGGTGATGTCGTGGAAGGTCATGGCTGTGCGCTCCCGGATGGAAAGGGTTTGCCGGGAGGGTAAGGGAGCGGTGGGGGTGTAGGACAGGGGGTGAGGTTTAGGGATATTGTTGGCGGGTGTGTTTGACGGCGAGGATTTCTATCCTGTCCTCCGTCACCCGGTAAATCAGAAGATAATTGGGTGTGACGATTGCTTCGCGCGTGTCAGCTACCCGGCCGGGGCGGTGCATATAGGGGTGATCGGTCAGCTTTTCGGCGGCTTGCTCGAAAAGATCGGCGAGGCGGAGCGCGGCAGAAGCATTACGGTCCGAAATATAGTCGAGAATATTGCGCGCGTCCTGCCGCGCCTTCGGGCGCCAGACGACATGCGGCATCAGGCGCGCCTTGCCGCCTTGGCTTCGATAAGCGCGCGCAGTTCGGCCATGACCTGATCGTGCGGGATGCTGGGGCGCGGATCGGCAAGGCTCGCCTCAACCTCCGCGCGGAGCCACGCGTCATAGGCTTCCGCTTCCTCGGTCGTCGCAAATTCGGACTCGATGGGGGTGAGTTTGGTCATCCAATTTCCCGCTACTGCAACCTATTGGTGGGGAGTAACCTCCCCACCAATCACTTACATTGCTAAGTTGTCAACTTTAAAATGCTGGTTAATATGACTCGCTGGCCGCTGTTTAATTCGTGGATCTCTCTCTCCAGCCTACGGACATGATCTTCAAATTCTCTACGCTGCTTCGACATTTCAAACAGCAAATCTGAAATGGTCGACGAAGAATCAGAATTATCACTATTTGATTTTGATTTCTCTGTAGAAATTTCGTCCAATGCTCTCATTGCGGCTTCTCTAAGCCTCATCGACACCCAAGAGTTTATTTTCATACCCTCCTGTCCTGCTGCAGCTCGCATCAGATTAATAGTGTCAGACTCAATGCCTTTGAGAGTATATTGTCTTCTGACGGGGCGTCCTTCTTCCTCCTCAAAATGGACGCAGTCAGAGGCTTGATGGCCTGCGTCTAGCATGGGGCTCTCCCTCTCGTGATAGCCGATAGTTTCGGCGGAACTTCACTCACAACAAAAACGACGGAGAGGCTAGTCTAGCCTCTCCGTCGGTTCGGATTATCTTCATTTATATGGGGTACCTTTAGGGGCCCTTGTCAATCAATGAACGTTAATAAATCGGGCTTTCCGCGACGAAAAGTGCTTTTTACGCGTCCAAACGAAAGCTTGGCAGTCTTGCCCTGGGACTGCTTAATGGGTACTTAGGTATCCCGACGCGGGGTGAAATCGACATGAGGGGGCCCCCATGACCATCGGTGTGACCACGATTGACCTTAGGCAGCAGGTAAGCCCTTTTTTGGGTTGCTCCAGCAACGAACTAGCTGAGTTTGCTCAGGATGCCTTAAGGCGAGTCTCGGCGATTATGGCCGAAGATGGAATGGTGCCTTCCAGATTGAAGAAGGCCTACACAGGCGCGATTTCAGACATAAAGACGGTTTCGATTAAACCACTTGTTGAGACAGCGGGCGCCTTCAGGGTTGATCGTAACGAACTGATCGTTTCCGAAAATCACGTCGTTCGGATCATCGACGCCGTTAACGTCGAAATGATGCGTCGCCATTCTAAGGGCCAAGTGATCGTTTCCGTCGAGGAAATTAGATCGGTTTATCAGCAAGTCTTCATTACTTTTGTCATGCATGAGTTGCGCCATCGCACGCAAGGCGTAGAACACTTGGACGAGGTATCGAGGCTTAAGGGGCTTGCAACTCCCTCTGCTATGGTCCGGCTAGATGTTAATGCCGACGCTGACGCGGCGACCGCCTGCGCCGCAATTTTCGGAAGCTATGCTCAGCGCCGAGAATATTTGAGAGCATTTCAGTCAGCTATCGCTTTATCGCTCGAGTATTTTTTTCAAGCATTTCCCTTGTCTGAAGCAAAGCATCATAAAATAGAAAGGGCTGCGGGTATTTTCATAATGGCCGGTAGATTGGCTTTGGCAGAACTTGCCGATCATCAGTTCGAAGATCCCAGCTTGCCTTTGGACACACCGCTATGGGTATCTTTGTCGCTCGACAAATTTCGCCTTTCACTTCACAGAGGCGATAGGTATCCAGATTTGATCGGCGTGGCCAACGATGATCAGGTGCCGAGGCTAGCGAAAAATATCGAAGCGGGCGATTTTGACGCTGCCTTGGGTGACGCGATTGTGCTCGTCAAGACGATGGAAATTTGACAGCTTAATCACTCCGCCGCCACAGCCTCCAGCCCCAGCAACGGAGCGAGATACCGCCCGGTAAAGCTCCGCGGTTCCTTCACCACCTGCTCCGGGGTGCCGACAGCGACGATCTCGCCGCCCTTCACGCCGCCTTCCGGTCCCATGTCGATGATCCAGTCGGCGGTCTTGATGACGTCGAGATTATGTTCGATCACGACCACGCTGTTGCCCTGGTCGACGAGGGCGTGGAGGACTTCGAGGAGTTTGCGGACGTCCTCGAAATGCAGGCCGGTGGTGGGCTCGTCCAATATGTAGAGGGTGTTGCCGGTGGCTCTGCGGGAGAGTTCCTTGGCGAGCTTGACGCGCTGGGCCTCGCCGCCCGAGAGGGTCGTCGCCTGCTGGCCGACCTTGACATAGCCAAGGCCCACTTCCGCGAGCATCGCCATCTTGTCGCGGATGGGGGGGACGGCCTTGAAGAATTCCACCGCATCCTCGACCGTCATGTCGAGCACGTCGGCGATCGACTTGCCCTTGAACTTCACCTCCAGCGTCTCACGATTGTAGCGCGCGCCGTGGCACACGTCGCAGGTGACATAGACGTCGGGGAGGAAGTGCATCTCGATCTTGAGCACGCCGTCGCCCTGGCAGGCTTCGCAGCGGCCGCCCTTGACGTTGAAGCTGAAGCGGCCGGGCTTGTAGCCGCGCGCCTGGGCTTCGGGGAGGCCGGCGAACCAGTCGCGGATGTTGGTGAAGGCGCCGGTATAGGTCGCCGGGTTGGAGCGCGGGGTGCGGCCGATGGGCGACTGGTCGATGTCGATCACCTTGTCGCAATGGTCTAGGCCGCTCACCTTGTCATGCGGCCCCGCGACGATCCGCGCGCCGTTGAGGGCGCGGGCCGACGCGGCGTAGAGCGTGTCGATGGTGAAGCTGGACTTGCCCGATCCCGACACGCCGGTGATGCAGGTGAAGGTGCCGAGCGGGATCGACGCGGTGACGCCGCGCAGATTGTTGGCGCGGGCGTTGTGGACGGTGAGCTTCTTGCCCGACCCCTTGCGGCGCTTGACCGGCACGTCGATGCGGCGGGTGCCGTTGAGGTAATCGGCGGTCAGGCTGTCCTTGTGCGCCAGGATTTCGGGCAGGGTGCCCTGCGCCACGATGGTGCCGCCATGGACGCCCGCGCCCGGCCCCATGTCCACGATATAGTCGGCGGCGCGGATCGCATCCTCGTCATGCTCCACGACGATGACGCTGTTGCCAAGGTCGCGCAGGCGCTTCAAGGTCACGAGCAGGCGGTCATTGTCGCGCTGATGCAGGCCGATCGAGGGTTCGTCGAGGACGTAGAGGACGCCCGAGAGGCCGCTGCCGATCTGGGAGGCGAGGCGGATGCGCTGGGACTCGCCGCCCGACAGGGTGCCGCTGGTGCGGTCGAGGTTCAGATAGTCGAGGCCGACATTGTTGAGGAAGCCCAGGCGCTCCACGATTTCCTTGAGGATGGCGCGGGCGATCTGGTTCTGCTGATCGTTGAGGTGCGCGGGGAGGGTGGAGAAGAAGCCCAGCGCGTCCACCACCGAGCGGCGGGTGGAAACCGAGATGTCCTCGCCTGCGATCTTGACCGCCAGCGCCTCGGGCTTCAACCGCGCGCCGTGGCAGGTCTCGCAGGGCATGGCGGTCTGATACTTGCTCAGTTCCTCGCGCATCCAGGCGGAGTCGGTTTGCAGGAGCCGGCGATTGAGATTGCCGATGACGCCCTCGAACGGCTTTTTCACTTCGTAGCTTTTGCGGCCGTCCTGAAAGCGCAGCGTGACCGGCTTGCCGCCAGTGCCGTGGAGGATGATGAGTTGCACCTCTCCGGGCAGATCCTGCCACGGCGTGTCGAGGCTGAACCCATATTCGCGCGCGAGGGAGCCGAGCACCTGCATATAATAAGGCGAGGGCGGGTTGGATTTCGCCCAGGGGACGACCGCGCCCTTCTTCAGGGACAGGGCTTCGTTGGGGACGACCAGTTCGGGGTCGAACTCCTGC
Organism: Sphingobium sp. CCH11-B1; assembly: GCF_001556865.1. GTDB lineage: Bacteria > Pseudomonadota > Alphaproteobacteria > Sphingomonadales > Sphingomonadaceae > Sphingobium. The sequence continues at coordinate 53,845 of NZ_LSJY01000080.1, forward strand.
CGCTCGCCAAGCCCGTCGCAGGCCGGGCAGGCGCCCATGGGGGCGTTGAAGGAAAAGAGGCGCGGTTCGATTTCGGGAATGGTGAAGCCGCTGACGGGGCAGGCGAATTTTTCCGAAAAGACGATGCGGTTGGCGGGGATGCCCGCGCCCTTCATCTTCTTGTCGGTAGAGGCGGCTTCGTCCTCCCGCCCCGGCACGACGCCGTCCGCCAGATCCACATAGGCGAGGCCGTCCGCCAGTTTCAGTGCCTGCTCGAAACTGTCGGCAAGGCGTGTGCCCATGTCCGCGTCCACGGCGAGGCGGTCGACCACGACTTCGATGTCATGCTTATATTTCTTGTCGAGCGCGGGCGCGTCCTCGATTCCGTACATTTCGCCGTCGATGCGGACGCGGGTGTAGCCCGCCTTCTGCCATTCGGCGAGTTCCTTGCGATATTCCCCCTTGCGGCCGCGCACCACCGGGGCGAGCAGGTAGAAGCGGGTGCCCGCCGGCAACTGCATCACGCGGTCGACCATCTGGCTGACGGTCTGGGCGCTGATCGGTTCGCCCGTGACCGGGCTGTAGGGGATGCCGACGCGCGCCCAGAGCAGGCGCATATAGTCGTATATTTCAGTGACGGTCGCGACGGTCGAGCGCGGGTTGCGCGAGGTGGTCTTCTGCTCGATGGAGATGGCGGGGCTGAGGCCCTCGATATGCTCGACATCGGGCTTCTGCATCATCTCCAGAAACTGGCGCGCATAGGCGGAAAGCGATTCCACATAGCGCCGCTGCCCCTCCGCATAGATGGTGTCGAAGGCAAGGCTCGACTTGCCCGAGCCGGAAAGGCCGGTGATGACGATGAGGGAGTCGCGGGGCAGATCGACGTCGACGCCCTTGAGGTTGTGCTCGCGGGCGCCCCGCACGCTTATGTGGGTCAGCATTCGCTAAAGCTCTGCTTCTGGATATGGGTAAGGCTCATGGGGCGATGTTCTATCTTCGTTCCTGGCGGGAATCCAGAGCGGAAGATAGGAAGCGAAGCCGCGAAGGAAAAGGGCGGCATTTCATCGGGCGGCGGGGCGGTCGCGGCGGTATGCAAGTAATTCGGTCATTATGGAGGATGATCGATAATAAAGTTGTGAAAAAGCTGGACCTGGGCAATATTCATCCCTGGGGGGTCGGGGGACCAGTATGAACAGGAAAAGAATAGGGGGTCTGGCGGCCCTATGTTTTGTCGTGAGTGCCTGCAACCAGCAGCAGGGGCGGCCAGCCTTTTTGTCCGACCGGGGCGTGAGCAAGGAAGTGTTCGACGCCAAGGGGAACAGGCAGACAGGGGATGGGCTGCTCTACCAGTTCAGCCTGGCGGCGGATGCAGCCAAGCCAACTTTGGTCAGCGGCCAGCTGAGCGTGCCCAACACCGCGCGGCAGCGCGCCTTCATGGAAGCTGGCTTCGCGCTGATCCTGGCGCGGTGCAACGGCTATATCCTCGCCAAGTCCGACCGGCAGCGCGGCGTCAACGTGACGCGCGACGCGTTCGCCCCGATCACGGCGCTGGCGACGGGCATCGTGGCGCTGGTGAGCAGCGGCGACAGCGTGGACAGCGATGTGCTGACGGCGCTGTCGCTGGGCACGACCGCCGCCAGCGCAGGTTTCCGCATCTACGAGCAGCGGTTCCTGTTCGGGGCGGAGAATGTCAATTCGGTGCGGCGGCTGATCCTGACCGCCCTGACCGACAATGCCGCCGAAGCGTTGCGCAAGACCGATGAGGTGGCCAAGCAGATCCAGGCCGACAACGCGCGGGGCGGAGCGCAGCAAAATCGGGAGGCGCTGAGCTATTCCCAGGCGGTGATCTACCTGATCAACAACCAGTCCATCTGTTCGCCCGGCCACATATTGGAACTGGTGAATGGCGCGATCAGCGCGGGCAAGATCGAATCGATAAGCTCCACGGATGGCAAGCCGGCCAGTGGCGGCGCGGCTGGCGCGGGCGGCGCGGCCCAGCCGGGAGCGGGCGCGGCACCACCCGGAGCGGGCAATCCGCCGCCGGACGCTACGGAATCGGCGCCACCGCCCCCTGCCCCTGCCGGCAGCCTGAATGTCGTGACCACCACGGT
>NZ_LSJY01000081.1 GCF_001556865.1 Sphingobium sp. CCH11-B1
TCGATCGCGGCCTGGCTCGACGATGCCGCCGTGATCGAGGTGATGCTGAACCCGGACGGACGGCTGTGGGTCGACCGGCTCGGCGAGGGCATCAGCGACACCGGCATGACGCTGGCCGCCGCTGACGGCGAGCGCATCGTCCGCCTGGTCGCGCATCATGTCGGCGTCGAGGTCCACGCCCGGTCCCCGCGCGTCTCGGCCGAACTGCCCGAAGGCGGCGAGCGGTTCGAGGGGTTGCTGCCCCCCGTCGTCGCGGCCCCGGCTTTCGCCATCCGCAAGCCCGCCGTCGCGGTGTTCACGCTCGACGACTATGCGGCCGCCGGGATCATGTCGGCGGCCGAGGCGGCGGCATGCCGCGATGGCGTCGCCGCTCGCGCCAACATCCTCGTGGCGGGCGGCACCGGCAGCGGGAAGACCACGCTGGTCAATGCGCTGCTGGCCGAGGTGGCGAAGACCGCCGACCGCATCGTCCTGATCGAGGACACGCGCGAGCTGCAATGCGCCGCGCCCAACCTTGTCGCCATGCGGACCAAGGATGGCGTCGTCTCGCTATCCGATCTTGTCCGTTCCTCGCTGCGCCTGCGCCCCGATCGCATTCCCATCGGTGAGGTGCGCGGGGCCGAGGCGCTGGATCTCCTCAAAGCCTGGGGGACGGGACACCCCGGCGGCATCGGCACGATCCACGCCGGAACCGCCCTCGGGGCGCTGCGCCGCATGGAGCAGCTTATTCAGCAGGCCGTCGTCACGGTCCCGCGCGCGCTGCTGGCCGAGACCATCGACCTGATCGC
>NZ_LSJY01000082.1 GCF_001556865.1 Sphingobium sp. CCH11-B1
CAACCATTGGCGAACGGGAAAAAGGAAGAGCAATGCAGGAATCAATTAGACAACAAGACCGATGAGGAGGGCAACGTCCTGGAGCGCGTCCAGTGTCTCCTGCGGGAGGCCCCGACGAAGCGCATCGATAAGAAGAAGGCTCGGTCGGCTATCTCGCCTAACGTGGTGCATAGCTTGGACGCCGCGCACCTCCAGCGGGTCGCGGTCATGGCGGGGGAGGAGGGTATCATCCACTTCCAGTTCATCCATGACAGCTTCGCAACTCACGCGGGCCGGACCGCTCGGTTCTTCCGTATCATCCGTGAGGCCTTCGTGGAGCAGTATGAGACCTACTGCCCCTTTGAGGCCCTGACGGAATACGCCAACTCTGCCCTGTCCGCAGAGGGCCAGGAGAAGCTCGCCGCCCTTGCGATCCCGGAGCGCGGCACCCTGGATTTGCGTGAGGTCCTGGAGTCCCAGTACGCCTTTGCCTAGAATGTCTGCAAATACGGAAAATCCGCCAATGCGGTATTAGTACGGACTTATGCATAACCGTCCCACGGCCATGCACCTCCTTTGCTTACCTGACCCGTAGAAGCCCTCACCGGCCTCTGCGGGTTTTTTCTGATCCAATTGCGGACAGTCCGCTAATACAGATTACCGGGCTGGCACCCGCCTCCCACGGAATATCCTACGCCTTTATGGCAAATAAACGACCGACTATCGACGCCACTTTCGGCCCGTTCCCGCTCTCGTTCCCGAACGTGACCGAACCGGACGACAAGTATGACGTGTACACCGCTAACGGTGTCGATGATCCGAACAGCGCCGCGATGAAAGCCGCCAAGGCAATCCTCGCCGACGCCATGAAGACCTTCAAGCTCGACAGTGACGCCAAGCTCCCGCTGGTCAAAGAGATGACCAAGGACCCGAACGCACCCGCCACGGCCAAGAAGCCGAAGAAGGTTGCGACCGGCAAGCTCGTACTGAAGAGCAAGAGCAAGCGCCCGCCTGCCGTGTTCGACAGTCAGGGCCGCGAGATCAACCCTAAGGGCCTGGAGATCAAGGGCGGCACGCTCGCTCGTGTCCAGGGCTTCCTGTCCCCGTACGAAATGACCGAGAAGGTCAAGGACTCGGACGGCAACATCGAAGAAGTGACCGTCTCGGGCATCTCCTTCACGCTCACCGGGGTCCAGATCATCCGCCTCGCCAAGGGCTTCGGCTCCAAGGGCTTCGACGCCTACGATGGCGACGACGGCGATGGCTGGACCATGAGCGACGAAGACGCCGCAGGCCTGAACATCGGCGACGATGGTGACGCTGGCGACGATCAGCCCGAGGATGATGGTGGCGTCCTCGACATTTAAGGGTCGAGTGAAGCTCCACGGCCGCTCGGGCCTCGAAGATAAGACGATGGCGGACCTCGCAGAGCGCGGGGTCCCCTTCCGATACGAAGAGGTCCGGGTTTCCTACGAGAAGCCCGCGAGCTCCCACAAGTACACCCCCGATTTCATCCTGCCCAATGGCGTCATCGTCGAGACCAAAGGCCTCTTCGATAGCGACGATCGCAAGAAGCATGAGCTGATCCGGAAGCAACACCCGGCTCTCGACATTCGCTTCGTCTTCTCCCGGTCTGCCTCGCCGATCCGCAAAGGCTCCAAGACCACCTACGGGTCCTGGTGCGCCAAGCTGGGCATCCCCTACGCCGACAAGGCTATCCCTCAAGCGTGGATCGACGAACCCGACGACCCCGCGAGACATGCCGCAATTTCCAACGCATCCGCCTGAGGTCCCTCAGGGGCTTTCGGGCCCCAAAGGACCCCCGATGACGACACGTATTTTCCAGTGGCCCGCAGGCCGCAAGACGACCAAGCGACCCTCCACGGACTTCATTGTCGTCCATTGCTCCGCGACCCGCGAAGGGCAGACCTACGACGCCACGAATATCGACCGCTGGCACTTGAACCAAGGCTGGGCGGGCATCGGCTATCACTACGTCGTCCACCTGGACGGGTCGATCGAAACCGGGCGTCCCGAGGATGCCGTGGGGTCCCATGTGGCTGGCTACAACTCGCGGGCCCTTGGGGTCGTGTACATCGGCGGCCTCGCTGCGGACGGCAAGACGGCCAAGGACACCCGCACCCCGGAACAGAAGGACGCGCTGGTCCAACTCCTGCGCCACCTCAAGGCCAAGCACCCCAAGGCCATCATCCAGGGCCACCGAGATTTCCCCAAGGTCGCCAAGGCCTGCCCCTCATTCGACGCCAAGCGCGAATACGCCACCCTCTAATAGGACCGACGACCATGCCCCAACTGACTCCCCGCGCCAAAGAGGTCCTGGACTATCTCCAGACCAAGGGCACCGCATCGCCTCGCGAGGCCTTGCTGGACATCGACATCAACAGCGGCTCCTTCACCCGCCGCATCACCGAGCTCCGGGACGCCGGCTACCGCATCTCTTCGGAGACGAAGAAGCATCCGGTGAGTGGCCGCCTGTACAAGGTGTACACGTACGGGGCCCACAAGTGACCGACACGGCCGCCCACAAGTCCCACGCGAAGCTGAAGAAGTCGCCGCTGGAGGCGCTCAAGGACGCCGCCGCTTCCTTCGTGAAGGCCGCGAACGCCTATGCGGAGTCGGAAGAGGGCCGCACGGTCCACACCGTCACCCTTGAGGACTTCCGTGTCCTCTACCAGGGCGAGCAGCTCTATTCGCTGACCCGCCGCTGACCCCTAAGGGGCCATATCGTTACCAAGTGTTTCGTTATGGCCCCTTTTTATCAAGAAAAGTCGCTAGGCGTTGGCCGATCCGGCATTTCAATATCTTTGGCCCAGCCAATTAGTGAGGGTTCCTCGCCGTCTCCCACAACTCCCGGCACTTGCATGACAAGTTCAAATTCAAAGAACCGCGCTTTCTCCTCAATAAGGATGGAAAACTTGTCTCCGGTTTTAATAGGCAATGCGAAGAGTAAATCCCGCTTCTCATCCAGGTTGTTATTGAACACTACTCTAATGCGTACGGTCATCGTTTTTCCCTAAAGCTTCACGCCGGCCCTTTGCGGTTATTGGCCCCGCGCGGCTCGGATGGACATTACGGCATCCATTGCTTCAATCCGACCGCTCTGGCGCACTTCCTTATCCGCTGCCGCCATTGGAAGTTCCATAAGGCTTGGGCGGAGACCTCGGAGTTCGCCCGACGCTAGGAACGTGAAGGCCTCGCAACGGCTGACGGCGACAGACGCGATCGTCCCCGCGCTCTCGCCGGAGGGCTCCAAGCGTGCCACCTCCTTGTGTAGACATTCGTTGTACGCCGCGATCCCCGAGAAGGATGAGGCCGCAGCCAGTATAATCAAGACCATAGGTTCCCCTTTTGGCGAACCATAGCATCGACCTTCCGATGGCTCCAGCGGGTTTACCTCCTTTACCGCTGGGGCTTTCAGAGGGCCGCACGGCTCTAATCCTAAACCTCCCTCCGTATCCAACCCCGCCCGGTTCAACTCCGGGGGCTCCTTAGTGCCTGCATAGGTGGCCGGGAGAGCGGGAAGGGGAGGACACCTAATCCCGAGTACCTCCATGAACGAACGCGAGCGCGATGACAGCGCCTTCGTGGGCCATGAGTCCTGCCCTGTGTGCGGCTCCCGCGACAACGCGGCCCGCTACGCCTCTGGGCGGCTCTACTGCCACGGCTGCCAAAAGACCATCGAGTGGCCGGACGACGACCCCGACAACCCCCGGCCTGCCCGATCGGCGGCCTCCAGGACCCGAATGACTGAACCTTACGACGCTCTCCCCTCCGACGTGGGGGATGAGAAGCTGACCCGTGCCTACGGTATCTCGACGGCCACCCGCCGCGCCCTCGGAATGGGGCTGGTCTCCATGGGTGTGTCCCACTTGGGGGTCGATTATCCCCGCAAGGCTTGCATGGCCTTCGACTACCGGCTTCCGGACGGGACCCTCTGGGGCCAGAAGATCCGATACAAGCTGCCGGAGGATGCGGAGGACGACAAAACGTTCCGCTTTCCCCACGCCAAGGGCTCCAAGGCTCCACCGCTCTGGCTGATGCACAAGTGGACCCAAGGGACCGATCGGCGCTCGCTGACCGTCTGGGAAGGCGAGGGCGACTGCGCGGCCTACTATGAGGTCACAGGCGGCAAGTACCCATGCGTCTCACTCCCCAACGGTGCCAAGGGTGCCGAAGAGTCCATCCGCGCTTGGTACGACTGGCTCAACCAATTCGATAAGATCGTACTGGTCTTCGACGGGGACGCAACGGGCCGCGAGTGGGCCAAGAGGGCCGCAGCGCTCCTTCCTCCCGGCAAGGCCTTCATTGGCGAGGTGCCGGGGTACAAGGACGCCCGCGAGGCTCTCATGGCGGACGACCCTAAGGCCATCCAACAGGCCTTTTGGAATTGCTCGCAGTACAAGCCGGACGGCATCTTCCGCGTCTCGGACCTGATCGACAAGGCCCGCGCTCCGGTGAACATGGGGTTCCCCTGGTGGAGCCCTACGCTGACCAAGTGGACCTTCGGCCGCCGCGCTGGCGAGCTGTACACGCTTGGGGCCGGCAACAGCATCGGCAAGACCGACTGGACGACGCAGTCCATCGCCTATGACGCCTTGGTCCTCGGGATCATGACGGCCGTCATTTACCTTGAGCAGCCCCCCGTGGAGACCCTCAAGCGCCTCGCCGGCAAGTTCGCGGGCAAGCCCTTCCATATTCCCATGGAGGCTCTCGACGAACACGAGCGGTACACCCAAGAGGAGCTCGACGCCGCGCTAGATGCCCTGGAGGCCTCACCGAACCTGATATTCGGCGGGGACTTCGCGTCTACCGAATGGGCCGACGTGGAAGCCAAAATCCGCTATCTCGTGATTTCTCACGGGGTAAAGATCGTCTACCTCGACAACCTCACGGCGCTGGTGGACGAAACCAACGAACGCGCGTCCGTCGAAGGCATTATCAAGGCCATGGCGCTCCTCTGTCAGGAGCTCCAAATCAACATCATCCTCCTTTGCCACTTGGCGACCCCGGACGGGAAACCGCACGAGGAAGGGGGCAATGTCAGCCTGAAGCACTTCAAGGGCTCCCGCGCCATGGGAGCGTGGCCGCACTACGCTTTCGGCCTGGAGCGGAACACTCAGCACTCGGACCCCGAGATGCGCAATTATTCCACGTTCCGTTGCGTGAAGGACCGATACACGGGCCGCGCCAACGGCAACACAATGTGCCTCCGCTTCGTGCGGGAGACCGGGCAGCTTGTCGAAAGCGAGTTCCCGGAAGGCTACACCGACGAAGCGAACAGCAAGGGCCCCCGTGGGGGCTCCCCCGGCTTCGACGCCTATACTGAGGAAGACGCCAAAGCTCTCGGGATTTAGACCGGGTAGACGGACCAGTGAAGGATGCGAGTAACAGCAGCCCCAGAGCCAATCGTGTAGATGACGAAGGCGAATTCGGCCGGAGCGCCGCGTACGGTGAAGTTAGGCAGCACGCCCGAGGTCCCCAACGGATTGTCAAACCCCGTGAACACGAGATTTCCGCCTACCGTGGCTGCGGATAGGGGGCCGTCCGAGAAAGTCACGTCTACAATCTTTCCGTCTACGGAAATAGCCCCGGATCGCCCGTGCGGGACGATCAACGTTCCTGAAGAATAAACGGGCTTACCATCAATCAACATCAAACGACCTCCTCTGTAGGGCCGATAGGCTCTTAGCGGGGGCGTGACATGGCGTCCAGCGAGACGCCCAGGTACATCCACATTGGACTTATTGAATACCCCTGTCTCAAGGGGCCGCTACGTCTTCGACTTGGAGACCAACGGCCTCTTGGGAGAGGTCACCCGTGTACACTGCGCGGTCCTGTATGACCTCGATACGCATGAGCTTATGGGCTTCCGGCCCAAAGACCTCGGCAAGTTTCTCAAGCTCTACCGATCGGCCACGCTCCTGGTCGGCCACAACATCATCGGTTTTGACGTTCCCGTCATCGCCAAGCTGTACGGCCTGTCCCCTAATGCCGACTGCGAGCTGATCGACACGCTCCCGCTGGGCCGGCTGATCTATAGCGACATAAAGCAGGACGACTTCCCGAGGGCCAAGGCCTGGAAGAAGTACAAGCAGGCCCTGGAGGAGTGGCAGTCCCGCAATCCGGACGGCCAGTACCCCTACGCCAGTAAGGCCCCTCAGGAGTTCCCCGGCCAGTTCGTCGGGTCCCACTCGCTGGAGGCCTGGGGTTACCGCCTGGGCCACGAGAAGAAGGGCGACTACTCCAAAGAGATGAAGGCGAAGGGGCTGGACCCCTGGGCCGAGTTCAACGAAGCCATGTTTGAGTACATGCTTCAGGACGCCCGCGTAAACGTGGGCCTCTATGAGCATCTCATCGCGCAGGAAGGCTACTCGCCCCTCGCGGTTGCCCTTGAGATGGCCTGCCAAGCCCTGTGTTGCCGAATGGAGCGCAACGGGTGGCCGCTGGACGTCCGGAAGGCCGAAGAGCTCTACGCGACACTCTGCGCTCGCCGCAGGGAGCTTGAGAAAGCACTCGTGGCAGCCTTTCCGCCCTGGCGGGTCCGGCTGGAAGACTTCATCCCCAAGCGGAACAATAAGTCCAAAGGTTACCTCGCGGGCGTCCCAGTAGAACGCTGGGAAACCCGAGAGTTCAACCCGGCTTCGCGAGATCACATCGCGGACCGGCTGATCGACAAGTATGGCTGGAAGCCCACTGAGTTTACCGATGGCGGCTCCGCCAAAGTGGACGATGAGGTCCTACAGCGCCTCCCATATCCAGAAGCCAAAATCCTCGCCGAATACTTCCTGATCCAGAAACGGCTCGGGCAGGTCGGAGAGGGCAGTCAGGCCTGGCTAAAGCAAGTCAGCAAGAAAGGTCGGATACATGCACGCTACAACAGCAACGGCGCTCTCACGGGCCGCGCGACACATAGCAGCCCCAATATCGCCCAGGTCCCGGCTGTACGTGCGAAATATGGACGGGACTGTCGAGTTCTGTTCCATGTCCCCGCAGGCTGGACCCAACTTGGCGCAGACCAAAGCGGCCTAGAGCTTCGCTGCCTTGGCAGCTTCATGGCTGCCTTCGACGGCGGCAAATACATCGAAGTCGTTCTTCACGGTGATATCCACTGGGAGAACGCCAAGGCCCTCTTCGGCCTCCCCGAAAATACCCCCCGCTACGAAGAGTTCGACGCGGACGGTCATGGCATTGCCATCCCGAAAAACGAGAAGATGCGCGACGTCGCCAAGACGTTCATTTACGCATTTCTGTATGGGGCAGGGGATGCCAAGCTCGGCTCCATCATCGGCAAGGGCCGCAAGGCGGGCGAACAGCTCCGCGCTCGGTTCCTCAAGAAATTCCCGGCGCTCGCACGGCTCATTAAGGCTGTTAAGGCGGCAGCCGAGAAGGGCTGGCTGAAGGGCCTTGACGGCCGCAAGCTGCCCATCCGCAGCGAACACGCCGCCCTTAACACGCTCCTGCAATCGGCGGGGGCCGTCATCTGTAAGAGCTGGATCACCAAGGCCGAAAAGGCGATCATGGATGCCGGTCTCAAGGTCTCCGAGGGCCTCGGAGAGGACTGGGATGCAGACGCCGATGTCGTCATTCTCGGTTGGGTCCACGATGAGTTACAGGTCGCCGTGAGGCATGGCCTGGAAGAGCAAGTCTCCGCGATCCTGATTGAAGCCGGACGGAAAGCCGGCGACCCTTTCGCTTCGTGGAAGTGTCCCACGGACGTGGAGGTCAAGCAAGGAACCGACTGGGCAACGTGCCACTGATGCGCCCAGAGCACCTTACCGGCGCTGCCAGTGAGCATTTCGCTGCCGCTTACTTCATGTCGCGGGGCTACGAGGTTTTCTGGCCTGCAATACAGCAGGGGACGGCCGACTTCGTGGTCCGGCAAGGGCGGGATTACGGCTCCGTCCAAGTGAAGACTGCGGGATGGAATAAAGCATCCCCACCGTACTCATATCTCCAATGCCGTATCCGGCCCAATACCCCAGCAGGCGCAACACGGAAGCCTGTAGACGTCGCTGACCTTTATGCGATCGTTCACGGCTTTGACATTTGGGTCATTCCGTCTTCCGAGATTGATAGCTCAAATTTGTCGCTCGGTTCTACACGCGAGCCCCGCAAGGCCACCCGCTGGGACCAATATAAGGACAGCGTCATACAAAGTGGCTCTGCCTCCTGACATCCCCCCGGCGCTCCTTCCGGTCCTTCAACGGGCCTGGGAGCGCCCCTTCCTTACACGTTCCGATTTCGCCCGCGCCCATGCGGACGAAGTCGCCATCGCATCCTGCCTGGGCCTCCTAACGGTCCGGCACGACCCCGCAACATGGGGCCGATCGTGGCGCATTACCGCACGCGGCCTCTCCCTCTTGGCGATCCAAGAGACCCCCTGGGAGATTACCCAATGAAGTTCCCCCGTTTCTATAATCCGTTCGCTCGTATCCGCGCCCTCGTGGCCGCCAATGCCCGCCTGAAGGAGCGCAACGTCCTCATCCGTGACGACAACCGCGCCTTGCGCTCGGCCGTCCGTACCCTGCGGAATGAGCAGCGTGCCGCTGGCTTCGAGATCATCGCCCTCAGCGACAAGTGGCGCTGCCTCTACAATGACGTCGTTACCGAACTGGACGTCACCGAACAGGCGAACGAAGCGTTCATGATCGAGCGCGAGGAGCTGAAGGCCAATATCGCCCTCCGCGATGCCGTGGGCGTCCAGCTCGTGTCCTGCCTCATGGCGGCCGAACAAGTCATCACGGCCAATGATGCCTCCCTCCAGCTCGCCCAGCAGGCGAACGAAGAGCTCGCCGCCGAAATCCTGGAGCTCCGCACGGACACCCAACAGCAGGCCGGCGAGACCCTCGAAGTCGTCGGCTACGTCAAGGCCTGCGAGAGCTCCCTGGCTGCGGCCGGCATCGTCATCGTGGACACTGAAGAGAATGGCCCGCGCGTCCTGGTGGACACTCAGGTCCTCTTGGCGGCCCTCAAGGCCGGACAGGTCGGCACGCTGACCCAGGAAGCCAGCGAGGCGGCCTGATGCTCCTGCGGCTCCATCGGATCGGCGGGGCCGTAAAGCACCTCCTGACCGCTAAGGACGGCGAGACCTATACGCCCGCGCGGGTCTATTGGTGCCTCGCGGCCCTGACACAGATCGGCCTGAGCATCTGGCACACCGCCGTCCTCGGGCAGGCCTTCTCATCAACAGACTTCGGCACCGGCATGGGGCTCGTCCTCACGGCGGGCGGCCTTGGTGTCTGGATCACCAGAAAATCGGAACCCGACGAATGATCGACGTAACCAAGCCCCTAGAATTGGCCGATGGCCGCCCCGTTACCTTCAACCGTTTTGACCATGACGGGGACATCGTTGTGACTATCGCGGGTGCGGGAACCGGCCGCGTTTTTCGCCCTGACGGCGTCCATTGGCTCGAAGAGCTCCCAAACCTCCGCAACGTGGCGGAACCTGTGGCCCCCGCAGAGCCCTTCGAGTTCATCGACGTTTCGGTAGAGGTCTCCCGGACCTACACGTTCCCGACCGGAACCGTGACGATCGACAAGCCCGAGAAGCTCCATGTCAGCCCGTCACACTCGCACCGGCTGATCGACGCAGACGGCCGCTCGCATTACGTGCCCGCTGGCTGGCTGCATCTGTCCTGGACCGTGAAGCCGGGAGCGCCGCATTTCGTCGCCTAAAGTCACCTCCGACACCTACCGGCATCCCTCCGGCCATTACGGCTACCGCATCTATTTAGACGGCTCTGAAGTTATCGCTTCGGGGCCGTTTTTGTTTGAGCGGGACGCTGCGAGGACCGGGGCGCACTTTGCGGCGGACCCGAAGGCCCTGGTGGATTTCCTATCCCGCGCATGAGCAATTGCCGGATGCGGTTGCGGGCGGCGTTCGCGTTCTGAGATCGGCCTATGTCGTTTTCAGCGTGTAGCGATTTCCAGAACCACACCAGGGTCTCCCGCTCGACCCCCCAGTCCCGCAGGAACCGCATGGCCTGCACCACTTGAGCGCCAGCGCCGGAGCTCCTTCCAGCCTGATCGGCGGCCCGGTCCACAATCTCGATAGCTTCTCTCAGGTTCATCCCGCCTCTTTAGCGCGGTGAGAACAGACAAGGAACAGAAAATGCCGACGCCCTTAGTCAACTGGAAGGACGCCGCACGGTTCCTAGCGATCCCGCTGGGCACTCTCGCGCTCGCCTTCGGGGTCTACCACTTCGTCACCGGACCCCAACGGGCCCGACAGGAAGCCGCCCAGGCCTCCGCAAGTGCCACCACGTCCCAAGCCGGCATGAAGGCCGCCCAGGACGCCCTTAAAATCACCGTCGATACGCAGGCCGTCACAGGTCGCATTGACGTCGTCACCCAAGGAAACCGCGATGCAATACTTGCCGCTCCTGGCGCGACTGAAGCGCTGGGGACTGATCTTCACGACACCGGCCTTCGCGCTCTCTGCCTGCGCGACACCTACCGTCTACAACCGGCCTGCGAGCAGTTGCTCCACGCTGATCCCGTCCAGCCTCCGAGCTGACACGGACGGGGCCTCGCTGCCCCTTGACGGCTCCCAAGGCTCATGGGTCGTCTTCGGCGATGCCCAGACGGGCCAGCTCGAAAAGGCCAACGTGACCAAGCGGGCGGCCATCGAGATCGTGGAGGCCTGCGAGAAGCGGGACCAGGAAGCCGAACGGGCCATCACCGGGAAGAAACGGAAATGATTGTCTCGATAAAATTCCCGTCAGTCTGGCAGGACGCGCCCATGGGTACGCCGTTCGCCACTGTCCAGCGCTCTCAGACTGTCGAGTTTAAGCTCGGTCTAGGGCCATGCGGGAAGACCGTTACGGGACTGAAAACCGACAACGATCGGGAGTTCTTCTACATCCTCCAGTCCCATGACGACGGCACACACAAGCGGTTCATGTATCGCCTGTGTCAGATCGTCGGCCGCATCGAAGTCGAGCTGGCCGCATGAAAGCCCCGCAGTACGCCTATTCAATCGTCCTTTGCCCTGGCTGCGGAGGGAAAGGGCACAAATCCCGGCACGAGTGCACGGATTATCACCGGGGCGAGTACGACGTGGTTTTCTCCTCCTGCCAAATATGCGGCGGGGACGGGCGGCTGCGCCAGACGGTGACGACCACTTTTGAACGTCTCCAGCACCCTCAGATCACCGAATAACGAGAGTTTCCCAACATGAAGAAGTTTGTCCTGGCGGCCCTGGCGACCGTCTCCCTGTCCCTTGCTGCCTGCGGCGGAGCCCCTGAGGTGGACCCATGTCTGTCGGCTCCCGACGTGAAGCAGTGCGAGGCCACGCGGGCCGCCTCCGCGTCCGGCAATAACGACGCGCTCCTGTATGGCGTCGGCGGCTACCTCCTGGGCTCCATGATGGGCGGCGGTTCCTCGCGCTCGACCCATACGACCGTGGAGAAGCACTACTACAGCCCGCGCCCGAGCTATCGGCCGTCGTATCGTGCCCCGTCGTACGGTTCGTACAGCAGCCGCTCGACCTTCCGCAGCTCCTTCGGTCGCCGCCGCTTCTGATGCTCCTGTCCTCCACGAAGAAGCGCGGCCCCTCAGTGCGCTATGAGGTCCGCTACGGGGGCGGTCGGAAGCCATTCGATCGCCTGGAGGGCGAGGACCCCGAGAAGCACGCAAGGGCCTTCGCGAACCTTCAGCGGACCAAGCCGAACGGCTGGGCCCAGATAGAGCGCGTGACGACTGAGATCATCGAGAGGCGCAGCTAATGGGCGCTCTCTACCCCGGCGCTCTGTCGCTCGCCCGTCCTCCGCTTTCCACCAGCCTTATTGAAGGCGTGTACACCGTAACCCCCGGCGAGCCCCGCAAGTGCCTCCCGGCCCCCATCAATCCCAGCCCGGAAACCAAGCCGGAGCCCCTGCGCCAGACTGAGACATCCGGATAGGATTTTTCCTCTTTCCTACAGGTGCGGATAGAACATAATGAGAACAAACGATGACGACTCAGCTCCTCATAGATGCCGACTTTGTGCTCTATCGCGCCTGCGCGGGTGCCCAGCGGGAACACGTTTGGCCGAACGATGCGGGCCAGAAGGTCCACACAATTTCCGCGAGTTACGATGAAGCCCTAGAAAAGTTTGAAGGGTCTGTGAGCTCCTACATGGGCAAGCTCTTCGCCGATGAAGCGATCCTGATTTTCAGCGGGGACGCCAACTTTCGCAAGGATGTCTGGCCGCTCTACAAGGCGGACCGTACGGCACCCAAGCCCGCCTGTTATTGGGCGATCATCGACCATCACCGGCAGGCCGGGAAGTACCGCGTGGTCTCCGAGCCGTGCCTGGAAGGTGACGATTACATCGGCATCCTGGCGACCCGCCCGAGCCCCATTCGCCGCGTCATCGTGTCCGAAGACAAGGACATGCAGACGCTCCCGAATGTGGAAATCTGGCGGCAGGAACGGCTGATCGAAACCGACGCGGACAGCGCCGATCACTTCTGGCGCTTGCAGACCCTCATGGGCGACACAACGGACGGCTACCACGGTTGCCCCGGCATCGGCCCCAAGAGTGCCGAGAAGGTCCTGGCGAAGGCCGGCGACCCCTGGGCGAACATCCTACAGGCCTACGAGGACGGCTGCCGGAAGAAACCGGAAGCGCTCGAAAAGGCCGGCGTGGAGACCCCCGAGGACCTTGCGCTCCTCAATGCGCGGCTCGCCCGCATCCTCCGACACACTGACTGGGACGGCAACGCACGGCGGCCGATCCTCTGGAGTCCTGAAGCATGACACGCCTTTATCTCGACCTCGACGGGGTCTTTGCGGACTTCGATCGGCACTATGCGGACCTGTTCGGCGATTATCATCCGGCGATCCCCGACGATGAGCTGTGGGGTAAAATCCACTCCATGCCGACATTCTTCCGGGACATGCCAGTCTGCCCCAGTGCCCAGTCCTTTTACTGGGAAGTGGACGCCGTTTGGCCTTTGGCGAGCGTAGCGGTCCTCACGGCCTGCCCTAAGTCCGCCTACGCCCATGTAGCGGGACAGAAACGCGCTTGGGTCCGTGAACACCTCTCGCCGTCCCTTACCGTCCTCCCGGTCGCCGGAGGGTCCTCCAAGCCGCTGTTCATGCACGCGCCGGGGGACATCCTGATCGACGACTTCGCCCGCAACACGACGGCCTGGGAGAAGGCCGGAGGACGCGCAATCCTGCACACCGGGGACTTTGAGGCAACCGGCACGGCCCTCAAGGCGATGCTGGAGGCGACCCCATGTTCCGCATGATCCGCGAGCGCTTCAACGCCTGGGCTCAGGACCTCGCTGACCGATTGGTGGAGCACTTCCTGGCCCTGGATGCCCCGCGATGATCGCCGGGTACGTCGCAGGGGTCTTCAGTGGCCTTGCCTTCGCTTGCGGGATCGCAGGTTTCTACATGCTCCGCAGTGTCGGGGAGGTGCCCGCATATGATCCCGCAAGTCCGCGCCCGTAATCTCGACATCGTCGCAGGCCGCCTCCGGGAGAAAGCCGAATGGCTCCGGAGGAACGGCAAGCCCCTGAAGGTCCGGGTGGGCGGCAAAGTGATGGAGCTTAACGCCCTGACCTCGCTGCACCTGGACCAGGACGCAGACGCCTTTGAGCGGGACGCCGCAAAGCTCCGCACAAATTACGCTTAACCGACAGCCCGCAACAGAGAGATGAAATGAGCTTTATGACCCAATTGAACCCTACCGACAAAGTCGAAGTGTTTACCGAGGAAGCCTGTGACGCCCTTACGGTAATCGACCTGGGCAGCGAAGTTTCCCTCTCGCAAGTGTCGGATGGCGACGACTTCCACAATGTCATCATTGGCCTTGAACAAGCAAAGGCCCTGAAGGCCTACCTGGAGAAAATTCTTGAGTAATACTATCTGCGGTTCTTGCGTCTTCCGGCAGGGCCTCCATCCTACCCGCTGCGCCTCCTGCGGCCCGGCTGGGGCCTATCAGCGCTATCAGCAGTCCACGGTCCCGCTGAAGCTGGCGGGCGACCCTGAGGCGGCCCATGTG
The DNA here is from genome assembly GCF_001556865.1 of Sphingobium sp. CCH11-B1. Taxonomy (GTDB): domain Bacteria; phylum Pseudomonadota; class Alphaproteobacteria; order Sphingomonadales; family Sphingomonadaceae; genus Sphingobium. The sequence continues at coordinate 13,999 of NZ_LSJY01000082.1, forward strand.
GAAGCTGTCCCGGTCGCGCCGATCGGTCACAACGGTCCCCCCGAGCCCGTACTGGACCCCACGTTGACCCTTCCGGATGCCGACGAGCTCCGGGGTGCCTTTCCGATGGCGTCGGGGCTCCTGGACTATTTCCCGGCTGCCCTGGCTGAAGTCTCGCGGGTCTCGAAGATCGGCAACGACCAGCACAATCCCGGCATGGAAATGCACTGGGCCCGCGACAAGTCCACCGATCATGCCGATAAGATCATGCGGCACCTGACGGACCGGGGGAAGTTCGACGGCCGGGGCGTACGACATACCGCGCGGCTCGCTTGGCGGGCCCTGGCGATGCTCCAGACCGAGCTGGAGATGGAGGCGGGCTATCCGCTGTCCCGAGCGTCTGTAGGGGCTCCTCCGGGGTTCCTTGGGGCTACCGCATGAAGCCTCGCACGTTCGGCCCGCTGTCATATTACCGATCGACCGACATGGACCGAACGGTCACCCTCATGCACCACCTGAAGCTCTCCGCAGGGCGCTTCCGCTTGGAGTTCGGTTTCCAGACGCAAGCCTCCGTGGATCGTATAAAGCGGCAGGACGCCTACGCGGCCCTACGCAAGAAGGCGGTGGAGGCGTGGTCTCCTCATACCGTCGAGTGGACGCTGGAAGATCATTGGCACGAGGGCGGGACATTCGTGACCGCTACGGCTCTCCTCCAGCGGATAGTGGACGGCGCGATAGCGAACCCCTGGCCCGACGAGGGCGATGCAGGGTGACCTATTCGCGGCCTCTCCGGCTCCCGCTTGGGGCGCTCCTGAGGAAGTAGAGCGCCGCCGCCGTATCCGGGTGGCCGTGTGGGCGTACGCCTATGAGGTCCTAGACGTCTCCCTGGTCTCCGACGAGACCTTTGACCGGGAATGTCAGGCCGTGGACCCGAGCGTCTCCACCGGCCACCCTAAGCTCGACAAGTTCTTCCGGGACCAGTTCGCCGACTATACCGGCCAATGGGTCCACAAGCATCCTGAGAAGGCCAAGCTGGCGGCCCTCACGAAACGCATAATCTCCAACCGCAACAGAAAGGGCCCCGAGCCTTGAATAAGCGATTTATCACGGCCATGGCGGCCGTACTCATCATCACGTCAGTACTAGGTCTCCTCGCTGGCCTGATCGCGATCTTCCCGATCTTCCTGGGCGTCATCACCTATCGCTATGCGAAGCGGGCTGTCCTGCGGGCCCTTGTGGCCGTACAGGCCAACCGCAAGCTGATCGGTCGCCGCGCCTTTGTGCTGGCAGCCGGCCCGTTCCTGGTGCCCATGTCTGTGATCGCCAACGCCGCCGTTGCCTTCTACCGTGAGGCCCGCGACTGCGCCCGCGATAACTGGCGTGGCGTCAAGCGCTACTGGTCGGCCGCGTACGCCTAAGAATTGCCCTCGGGTCTCCTCACGGGGGCTCGGGGGTATTTTCTCGACCGTGTACACACTTAGGCAAATAAAAAGGGCCACTGAGTTTCCCCGGTGGCCCTTTGAGTATTTCAAAGCGGTTGATCTAGCAGCTTGGCAAGGTCCTCGCGACTGAGGACCAGGGAGTGGGTCTCCCCTTCATGTTCCTGGAAGACAATAAACAATCCTTCTCCCATACATTCCGCGTACCCGTCCTCAAGTTCGACCTTTAGCAGGGCCTCCTTAACGGTCGGGTCGGCCTCTATTCTTTCCTGTCTCATTCCAGTTAGTCCCAAAAGCGCAGTCGCTCATTTTGCTTTTATCCTGGACCGGGCCTGGGCGATCGCCTCTGAGAGGCCATTTAGGACGCCTTCGTATTCGTCTTTAAGTTCCTGCCAGTGGCGATCGCCTGGACGCCATCCGTCGCTGAGTGCCTCAAGGGCAATCTGGACGGGACCAGGGATTACAACGTCCCCGGACTCCCAGCGGGCTACCGTACGTTTCCCGTGGGCTCCGAGACGCAGGAGAGTGCCTAGGGCTTGCTGAGACATCCCTATGCCTTCGCGTATTTCTCTAGCACGTTCGGCTGTCATACTTGGCGGGGTCATTCCGAACCTCGCGAATACTTCAGCGTCCGTGCAGATACTACGCGATAACTCTCCGATTGCTGGCGGACGACTAACGATTTTCTGATGATGCCGCGCGACACTGAGACCCCCCACTTGGAAGGCCTGACTATAAACTATGTCCTTCAAATCCCGCGAACACTCCAGTTAATCGCTAAGCCAACCGCCGTGGCCTTGGGGGACAAATTAGCATCCCCCGTGGCCCGTGTGGCGGGCGTTAAGCCCTCAAAATTAACAAGGATTGATCTTTCCTCCTTCCGCCTGTCGCTCTATTCGCTCACTTCATCGCATATCATAAATCAGGGAGGGGACAATGTGCCCCCTCATGCTCTCCTTTGTGCTGTCATTCTGCCCGCTCTAGGTGTCCCTCGCAAGTGTCATCGGGGCACCGCAGGGTCCGCCCTTCGATATGCTTGGCCGTCACGCGGGCCTGCCACTCGCACATGCTGCAAGAGACCTTGAGATACCGCGTGGTCTGGGTTTTCTTCCCTCCGGCCAACGACATGTCCTTGAGGTTCGCGCCGGGGAGAGGCCCAAGGGCCGCAAGGATCGGATCGGCCCACGAGTGCCATTCGGGCCCAGCGACGGTCGCCGTAGCTTTCCCGGTGAGGCCTAGGCGCTTCATGGTCACCCGGAACTTGGGCCCGTGTCCCTCTTCGTTCCCTAGGGCCGCGTGGATTAGCTCGTGGGTGAGTACGTCCGCCACTCGGGCGCTGTCGGATTGGAGGGTAGGGCGGATGAAAATCTCCACGGCCCCATCCTCGCTCGCGAAGTCTGCCCAACACTCGCCGATGACCTTGGACCGGATGCCCTTGCTCGGGTGGCCGACAGAGACCCGGATGGCCTCGGGGAGCTTCGCGCCCACATCCTTGAACTTAGGGCGGGCGGCGTTCGTGAAGGCTTGGAGCCATGCTTCGCGGGTGCGTTCGTTCGTCATGCTGTGGCCTCCTGTCTGGCTGGCGTCTCATTGAACCCGCGTAACCAGGCCAAACGGGTCTCATAGTTCCGATAGGGGTTCTGTTTGATCGTGTGTCCGGCCTCGCGGGCCTTGCGGCCCCATTGGCGGGCCATGAAGCGCTCTAGGGCCTCGGTCATCGTGCGGGGTTCCTCGTGAATGTCTGGGGGCTCTGGGCCGATCTTCTGGCCGTGATGGTCCCGGCTACTCTTCTCGCCGTGCCGATGGACGGGCAGAGACGGCGAGGGACTGGAGGGGGCTTGGGTGCCGTCATTGGTCTAGCCCCAGCTTCTTCATGAGTTTTGGCCACTCCTTAGCCTCGGCGGCTTGCATCGCCTCTCTGTGGGCCTGGAGCTGATCGTCGGCCCATTGGTTGAAGGCGCGGCGCTCCGCTGCCTGCCGGTCCTCCAGCTTCGTCCGTTTGGCCTCTATCCGGGCCATCACGCGCCGGTAGGCGACATTGTTGCGCTGGTAAGCTCTGTCCGCCGCCGCCCTATATTCGGGCGTGCCCTGTATCGCTTTCATATCCATGCCTCAGTCCTCTCCGGCCAGACGAAACCAGCGGACCAGCGAGAGCTCCCGCCGCCCCATGTCGTATTTGATCTTCGTGACGTAGCGGACGCCCGCTTCCCTCGGGAAACCCCGTGAGGTCGCCTCGGCCTTTTCGTATTCCGTCAGTTCCGACCAGCGGCACGGAGAGCACTCGTTGGCGGCCACGCGGGCCAGTAGGCCGACCATGTGGGCTGAGAGGGACTTGGCGGACCCCAAGGCGTCCTCGCGGTCGTCTGTGTAATAGCTGGTCCGCTCTTGGTGCGTCTCGCAGCGCGTGCGGCCCCACTCGGGCTTAGCGGCCTGTATGGTGGCCATGGTGTAGGCCACGCGGTATTCGCCATCCTCGGTCCGGGTGATGGTCATGTGCGGCAGTGCCTTGACGGCCGCGTAAAGGTCTCTTTGGGTCATGGTGCCCATGATGATTGCTCCTCAGGTTTCAGCGTGATATTGAGGAGAGGCCCCCGACCGACCCGATTAGGATCGGCCGGAGGTTTCAGCTTAGCTTTCCTTCAGGATCGCTAGGACGGTGGCGATTATCTTGGCGGAGGTCGCCACCATTCCAGCCCAGTGTAACCACCGAGCCAGTTGCCTTTGCTTCAGTCTCATTCGAGACCCTCTCGTTACCTAGCAGAGCGCTAGGCAGCTATCCGACCATCGGGCCGGATGGGTTCCACTCAGTCACAGAGCGGGCTGGAAGGGCGGCGCTAGGTCGCCCCTCGGGTCCGATCAGTTACCAAGCGCCGCTGCGCCACCATGCGATGAACATGCGGTCCTGAAGGTGTTGCCTCCAGCGCCGAACGTGGGCGTCATGGTCGGTCATGCTGCCATCTCCTTTTGAAATTCTGCCTGTGTCACCTTCACCTTGGCCCATGTGGCCCTGACGGCCCGTTCGGCTTCCCGTGAGGGCTGCACCAAGGCACGGCGGGCGGCTGCGGCGTCTTCCTGCATTGCAGCCATCATGCGGCTACGTGCTGCCTGTTGAGCGTCTGTCATCGTTCTTCCTCCTCTCAGTTGCCGGAAGGCCCTCGCAGGCCCTCGGGAAACTGGCGGGACACTAAGGCCCCGCCCGGTTTCGCTTTGTCTCACAATGTCAAAGAGCCGATGGAGAGAGCCGGCTAGGAGGACATTTTGTCCGCTTCGCGTCCCTCTCTGAGAACGCTTATGTCACCATGTGTACACGTCCGCAAGCGCTTATCGTCCGCAAATGCAGAATGTCCGTAATCGGGTCTTTTTGTGTCTTTCAGGACACAGTAGGGTCATGCTGGAGGCTTGCCGGTCCAGTGGGTGAGGGCGGCGAGGGGATCGTGCGGGGACGGTGAGGGGCCTTGAGAGACTGCGAGGGCCTTAGGTCCCTCGGCCCATACGCGTAGGGGTCATGCCTTTCTGAAACCCAAACACTGCGCCCCTAATGTCTGTGTGTACACGCTATGAGACCGGCTGATCCCTGTCCAATGCCTAATGGCTGGAGGGGTGGGGGATGGCGTACCGGCTTCAGCATCCGGTGACAGGCCGCAGAAAACCTAGGGTTTCGGCAGGGTGGGGG
>NZ_LSJY01000083.1 GCF_001556865.1 Sphingobium sp. CCH11-B1
TAACCCGGCTTATTCACGAGACTGAGGCTCCGGGCTTTTTGAGTGGTGGTGCGTTGTCAGCCATGTGATCTGGACGAGCGCGTCTGGCGGTGTTTCACCGCAGCAGGATCGAGAGGCTTTTAAGGGTTGATGGAGGGGGTCTCGGGGTTCGGCGGCACGGCCGCGCCAGCTATGTTGGTACTGGCCGAAGACCGGTGGCGACGGCCTTGAACGTGTCGGCATCCGGGCAGGCTGAGGCGAAGGCGATACGGATACGTGTAGTCGTCTCGATGACGCGGGCAGCGACCTTGATGAGCCGCAGTCGCAGTGTCGCGAACTCGGCAGCGGCCATCGCGGCGGCCTTGGGGATTTTCTGTCGGATGCGCCATAGCAGCCAGTAGGCGGCGGTGTGCAGGATGAGGCGCATCTGGTTGGCGTTGGCCGAGCGGCACGAGGTGCGGTCGCTGGCCAGCTGTGTCTTGTGCATCTTGATCAGGTTCTCGGCCTGTCCCCGTGCGCAGTAGAGCGTGTCGTAGATATACTCGGCCGAGCCTTCGGCCAGCGAGGTGACGACATAGCGGATATCCATGCCCAGCGTGCTGGCCTCGATCCGGGCGACGACGCGGCGCTGGCAGTTCCAGCTCTTCGCACCGTAGCGGGTCCCGGCATAGCTGCGCAGGATCACACGGCCTTCCTCGGCCCGCTTGACCGCACAGGCATCGGCGGCCGTGACGATGGCCGGATCGGCGCGCAGCGCAGCGTTGGTCGGCAAGCCGAACACGTAGTCGACACGGTGCGCCTCGCAGAACGCCATGACCTCGGGCCGGCCATAGTGGCCGTCGCCGCGCATGGTGATGTGGGTATCGGGCCAGTGCCGGCGGATATGGCGCACCAGGCGCCGGATATGGCCGGCCGCTTCAGCGCCTGACGGTGTCTTGCCGGTGCGCAGCAGCATGGCGACCGGCCGGCCGGTCGCGGTGTCGTAGACGTGGATCGGCAGGAAACAGCGCTCGCCGTGATGCCCGTTCCAGAACGAGAGTTGCTGGTAGCCGTGAACGACATCGCAGGTGTCATCGATATCCAGCGTCACCGCCGTCGGAGGGGCCGGATAGCTGGCGCAGTAGATGTCGATCATCGCGGCGAGCATCCTGGCCAACTCGCGCATGGTCGGTGCATTCTCCCAGCGGCTCATCGTCGGCTGACTGGCCAGCCCGGCGCCCGATCCCGGCAACTTGCCCAGCGCCAGGCGGAAACCTGGATCGTCACGCAGGGTGTCGAGATCGTCGGCATCCTCGTAGCCGCAGGCGATCGCGAACACGCGGGCACGCAGGATGTCATCAAGGCGATGGATCACCCGTGTCGGGTCACGCGGATCGGCGATGCAAGCCGCAAGCCTCCGGCAAATCCCCATCGTGCGTTCGGCCTGCGTCAGCAGCAAAACCCCTCCATCAGAGGTCAGCCGACCACCGTCGAACGCGGCTGTGACTTTCTTCCCGCCGACTGCTGGGAATCGGAATGAGCTTGCGATATCATCGTTCATGGCGGGTGTGGCCTGTGGCATTTTCTGCCCTGCGGCAGGTTCGGCTTTGACACCCAGTTCCTAATTCAGATCAGAGGCTTATGCCACTCCCGCCAACCTTCAGACCCCCGCCGGTGAATAAGCCGGG
>NZ_LSJY01000084.1 GCF_001556865.1 Sphingobium sp. CCH11-B1
CTGGCTGCGTCAGTCCGCGAGAAATGGCCGCTCGCCATCGGGCGGCGTGTGCGAGCTACGGCTTCCAGCCTGGAACGGAGAGCTATGCGAATTGCCTTCTCCAGCTCGACGTAGGTGATTACGGCTACGGCCATCATAGGGGTGGCGTGCCGTTGTTTCCCGCCCGGCATCAGGCGCCCGCGCCGCCTCCGCCTATCGCCACGCAGGACTAAGGTCGGCTAAAGTTCACTGATGCCCCATCGTCCTGACCTATTGATCTACGCACTTTCGCTCGGAAGCGCAGCGCCCGTGGCGGCTCAGCAGGTGGTGCCCGCCAAACCACGAACCGCCGCGGGTGCGTCGAAGTTCGTCCAGGACATGCTGACCCGCGGCACAGCCGTCGCAAAGCCTTGGCCGGGTTTCGTGCGGAACAGCAGGATCACGAGCGTAGGAGTGAAAGGTGGTTGCCTCGTTACGCTCACGCTCGCCGACAAAAGCGCCCTCAGCGTGAAACTAGATCAGGTGGTTGCGATCCGACCGCTTTACTCGGCCAACGCGCCCCAGGCGTCGGTGGAGATCAAAGGGGG
>NZ_LSJY01000085.1 GCF_001556865.1 Sphingobium sp. CCH11-B1
GGGTGGAACAGGCCGCGATCGCCGCCAGGGACACCAGGGAAATTCGCCCGAAAAAACGGCGTGTTGCGAACATCAACTTCTCCGAAGGGGTAAGGGCCGTCATGCCGGGCAATCGCGCCGGAGGAAATAACCTTGCCGCTCGGTTCGTCGCAACTCTTCAGGCGGCTCGCCGCGCAAGCGCCGCTTCCGCCTCGTCCATAAGCTGCGCGATGATCGCCGCGACCGGCTCTTCCTTCGTCACCATGCCGACCGACTGGCCCGCCATCAGCGACCCGCCCTCGACATCGCCGTCGATCACGGCGCGGCGCAACGCGCCGGCCCAATAATGTTCGATCTGCAACTGCGCCTCCATCATCTCGATGGCGCCGCTGTCCAGCAGGTTGGCGACCTCGCGCTGCTTGGCGGTGAAGCTTTCTGTTCCCGCATTCTTGAGCGCGCGGACCGGGATCACCGGCAGGCGCGGGTCGATCTGCACGCTGGCGATCGCGTCGCGCGCCGACGCCCGGAAAAAGGCCTTCTTGAAATTGGGGTGCGCGATGCTCTCGCTCGCGCAGGCGAAACGGGTGCCGAGTTGCACGCCCGCCGCGCCCATTTCCAGATAGGCGGCGATCGCTTCGCCCCGGCCGATGCCGCCCGCGACGAAGACGGGCAGCTGGCTCGCCATTTCGGGGAGGATTTCCTGCGCCAGTACGCTGGTAGACACCGGGCCGATATGGCCGCCCGCTTCCATGCCTTCCACCACCAGCGCATCGACGCCCGATCGCACCAGCTTCTTCGCCAGGCTAAGCGCCGGCGCGAAGCAGATGAGTTTCGCGCCCTTTTGCTTGATCGCCTCGATGCTGCCCTTGGGCGGCAGGCCGCCCGCCAGCACGACATGGCCGACATCATGCCGGGCGCACACGTCGATCAGGTCGAACAATTGCGGGTGCATGGTGATGAGGTTGACGCCGAAGGGCCTGTCCGTCAGCGCCTTGGTCGCCGCGATCTCCTTGTCCAGCAGGTCGGGGGTCATCGCCCCGCACGCGATCACGCCGAACCCGCCCGCGTTGGATATGGCCGCGACAAGGTTGCGCTCGCTGACCCAACTCATCGCCCCGCACAGGATCGCCGTGTCGCAGCCCAGAAATTCAGCGCCACGGGCCATGAGGGAAGCGAGCTTGGAATGAGTCATGGTCGGAAGAACTCCAAAGGCAGCCAACCCTTCGCATTCCGCTTGGGAGGCTCGATGCCTTTTTCTTTAAGTCGTTTCAGGATTATTGGTTCGAGGAATGGTCCCCAACCATCGTCGTTAGCAGAGCAGCATGTCTTACACGCCATGATGTCGTAGCCGTACAGCTTTCGCAAATCGTAGACCTGTGGTCCATAGTCCTTTGGACGGCCACAAACATCCCAATTGATTTGGATCGCTTCAGACATGCGTTGCCTCGAATGGTAATTGCGCGACTCGAGGCATAACCAAAATTTGGCTCAGGCCGAGGCGAAAATGTCGCCTTTCGAGGACCCGGCGCGCAGCGTGCTTAAAGCACGTGAGCACCGGAAGCGCAGAAAGGCGGCACTTGCAGCCCGGCATCAGCCAAATATCGGTCAGGCGGCCGGCGCATCCAGCCCATAGGCGGTATGCAGCACGCGCACGGCAAGTTCCGTCTCGTCCTCGTCGATCAGGACGCTGACCTTGATCTCGCTCGTCGAAATCGCCTCGATATTGATGCCGCGTTCGGCCAGCGTCTTGAACATGGTGGCGGCGACGCCCGCGTGGCTGCGCATGCCCACGCCCACGACGCTGATCTTGGCGACTTCGGTATCGGTGATGATGCGGCGGAAGCCGATCGCATCCTTGTTCGCTTCCAATATGTCGACGCTGCGGGCGAGATCGGCGCGCGGGACGGTGAAGGTGACGTCGGTCTCTTCATTGTCCTTGCTGTCATTCTGGATGATCATGTCGACGTTGATCGCCGCGTCCGCCAGCGGGGTGAAGATGCTGGCGACCGCGCCCGGCTTGTCGGGCACGCGGGTGACGATGATCTTCGCCTCATTCTTGTCATGGGCGATGCCGGTGATGAGTTGCCGTTCCATCTTGGTTTCCTTGAGCTTGGCGTCCAGTTCCTCGTCGCTCACGATCAGCGTGCCGGGGAGGTCGTCCTGGGTGGGATCATCGAAGGAAGAAAGCACCTGCACGACCACGCCTTCCTTCATGGCGAGGCCGACCGACCGGGTCTGGAGCACCTTGGCGCCGACCGACGCCAGTTCCAGCATTTCCTCATAGGTGACGAGGTCCAGCTTGCGCGCGCGCGCGACAATGCGCGGGTCGGTGGTGTAGACGCCGTCGACGTCGGTGTAGATGTCGCAGCGGTTGGCCTTCACCGCCGCCGCGACCGCGACCGCCGAGGTGTCGGACCCACCCCGACCCAGCGTCGATACCCGGCCATCCGCCATCATGCCCTGGAAACCGGGGATGACGGCGACCTGTCCCGACTGCATGGCGGCGACCAGGGCGTCGGTCTCGATCGTGGAGATACGCGCCTTGGCATGCGCTTCCACCGTGCGGATCGGCAACTGCCACCCCAGCCAGCTCCGGGCGTCCACGCCCATGGCCTTCAGCGTCATGGCCAGGAGGCCGCTCGTCACCTGTTCGCCGCTGGCCACGACCACATCATATTCGGCGGGATCATAGAGGGGCGATGCTTCCTTGCAGAACCCCACCAGCCGGTCGGTCTCCCCCGCCATGGCGGACACGACCACCGCGACCTCATGCCCCTGCTGGACGACATGCTTCACGCGCGCCGCCACGTTGCGAATTCGCTCCATCCCCGCCATGGAGGTGCCGCCGAATTTCATCACGATGCGCGCCATTTGCTTGTCGAACCACCCTAGTTGCGTGAAAGAAAATGTCCCGAAGGGGCAAAAATGGCGCTCCTATTAGCAGCCGCGGCGGATATGGCAAGCAATCGCCGCCCTGACGGCCCGTCATCGGGAACCTCGCGCCGCGCCGATCTTTCCCTTCTCCATGGCATAGGAGGATAGGATGGAAACAGGCTTTTGGGGTTTCGTCATCATCGGCGGCCCGATCCTGCTCGGGTTGATGCTGATCTTCGTCATGCTGAGCAACAAGCGCAAGAACAGCCCGGCCGACATCGCCCGCACCGAACAGGCGACGCGCGACTTGCATCGGCAACTCAATGCGGAGGACAAGGCTGGCGGAAGCTAGGGGCTGGCGCCAGCTAGCGCCGGCAACCGCTAGGCACTGGGCGTCAAGCCGCTATAAAGGGCCTCATGACCGAGACCACCGCCACCATCGACCCCAAGGAAGCCGCGCATTTCGGGGAGATGGCCGCCGACTGGTGGAATCCCGCCGGGTCGAGCGCGATGCTGCACAAGCTGAACCCGGTGCGCTTGGCCTATATCCGCGCCGCGATCGACCGCCACTGGCCGGGGCGCGAGCAACAGTTCCGCCCGCTCGAAGGCAGGCGCGCGCTCGACGTCGGCTGCGGCGCGGGCCTGCTGACCGAACCGCTCGCCCGCCTCGGCGCGCGCGTGACCGGCCTCGATGCCGCGCCCGAAAATATCGCCGCCGCCAAGGTCCATGCGCAGGGGCAGGGTCTCGCCATCGACTATCGCGCCACGCCGGTCGAACAACTGGCGGACAGCGGCTTCGATCTCGTGACGTCGATGGAAGTGATCGAACATGTGGCCGATCCCGCCGCCTTTGTCGCCGCCCTTGCCGCGACGCTCGCGCCCGATGGCCTGCTCATCCTCTCCACGCCCAACCGCACGCCGCTTTCCCGCCTCGCCATGATCACCATCGGGGAAAGCATCGGCGGCATTCCGAAGGGCACGCACGACTGGGGCAAGTTCCTGACACCCGAAGAACTCACCGCCCTGCTCGAACGGGCAGGGCTTGACGTGATCGACGGGAGCGGCCTCGCCTTCGACCCGGCGCGCGGCTTCACCCTGTCGGACAACAGGGCGATCAACTACCTGCTGACCGCCCGCCACAAGGGCTGATCGTCCCACCCGCCGCCTTCACCTTCACCGGAACAGGCTGGGCAGCGTCATCCTGCGTTCGAAAGTCATCCGCACTCTCCCCGTCGCGATGCCAATGCCCCGCGACGCGGTCCGTTCCCCAAGGACGGACTGGAGAAGAGTGCGGACGACCGGAAACGGCCGAGCGGCCGCCCCCTCACATCGTGATTTTCGCGCCCGCATACATGTAACGGCCCACGAAGCTGATCGGATAGTTTGCCGAAGCGATCGAGGGCTGCTGGTCGAACAGGTTATTGACGCCCATGTAGAAACGGAAGCGCTTGTCGACGTCATAGGCGACGTAGAGGTCGTGCTGCCACTTCTCCTTATATTTCAGATATTCGGGGGCGGCGATGTCGGGATTGCCCGCCAGTTCCTCGCGCGTGTAGCGGTCGGTCTTGCTGAACCAGCTGATGCCATAATTGACGGTCAGGCTGTCGAGCTTCCAGGTGATGTCGCCGGTGGCGTTCCACTTGGGATAATAGGCCTCGCCCCGGTCGATATTGACGGTCGCGCCCGGCGTCGGAATGAATTCCAGCCGGTCGAGATAGCCGCCCACAAGCCCGATGGCGAAGCTGCCCATCTTCGCCGTGTCGAACCCGTAATTGAGCTTGAAGTCCGCGCCTGCCGTCCGGAAATTGGCGACATTCTGCGGCTGGACGAAATAGCTGCTGATATAGCCGGTGCCGCTGGCGCGCGTGATGTTCTGGCAATAGACATTGTCCAGGCTGGGCTGGTCTACGCACAGCTGCGCCAGTTCCTCAGCCGTGGGCGTGTTCACCGCATTCTTCAGCTTGATGTCGTACCAGTCGAACGATGCAGTCAGCCCCGGAATGAAACGGGGCCGCAGCACGACGCCCGCCGTCCAGGTCCGCGCCGTTTCCTCGCGCAGGTCGCGGTTGCCGCCGGAAAAGCCCGGCAGGCTGACCGTCGCGGTCGGATCGTTTTCCGGATTGAAGGCCGCGATCTGCGCCGGAGAAAGCCCCGCCGCCGCCAGCGTCGCCTGGCAATTGGCGGCGCGATACTGGGTGCCGTTGGGCAGCGCCACCGGATCGCACGGATCGGTGATGAAGGAAAAGCCGCCGTTGCGCGGTGCGAACAGTTCGGTGATGTTGGGCGCACGCACCGCTTCGGACCAGGTGCCGCGCAGCGTCAGGTCGGGGATCGGCGCGTAGGTGCCGTCCACCTTCCACGTCGTCGTCTTGCCCACCGTCGAATAATCCGACAGCCGGATCGCCGCGCCGAAGCTGAGATTATAGGCGAAGGGCACTTCCTTTAGCACCGGCACGGAAAGCTCGCCGAACACCTCCTTCACATCGAAGCTGCCGCTTTCGGGCAGTTGCAGCGAAAAGTCCTGAAGCGCCCCATCCTGCAAGAGCTGGTCGGGGATGAACCGACTCTTCTCCTTGCGATATTCAGCGCCGATGGCGAAGCCGACCGGGCCGCCGGGCAGTTCGAAAAACTGGCCGAAATCGCCCGAGATCGATCCCGACACGACATGCTGCTGCACCCGCGCGCGGTTGAGGATATCGGCATTCACCCAATCGAGCGCCGCTTGGTCCCGCACCCCGTTGCCCAGCAGGTTGAGCGGACGGCATCCGCTGTTCGCGCCGGGCGTGAAGCTGCTTGCCGGCGCGTCATAATTGTCGGGATTGATGTTCGCCGTGGGATCGATCGTCGATCGGCAGACAATATTGCCCGTCGCCGGATCGCGCACCGCGTCGATCGCCGCCCAGTAGCGGTCGCCAATGCGATAGTCGGTCAGCAGAACCTTCGATTTGGTCTGGCCGAACGTATAGGACAGTTCGTAGTTCGCATGTTCGGAAATGCGCCCCTCGAACCCGCCGACAAAGCGCATCGTTTCGCGATCGTTCCGCTCGCCGCGCACGCCCAGGTCATAATTGTCGCGCGAAATGAGAGCGCCCTGCGACGTGTCTGCAATGCCCGCGTAGCGATCCTGCAAATAGGGATTGTCGGGCGAGAGATAGGTGAAGAAATCGAACGAGGGCTGCTGAAGCGTGAAGGTGCGGTTCTTCACATATTTGGCTTCGACGAAGACCTTGAACGCGTCGCTGAAGTCGTAATGCGACAGCAGGTTGAAATTGTGGACGCGGTTATAGGCTTGAAGGTCGCCCTGATAGCCGGCCAGCTGCGTGCTGTCGCCGCCCTGCGTCAAACCACCCGATGATGGCAGCAGACGGCCCCGATCATAGACCTTGCCCGATCCAGTGAAGTCGGGAATGCCGTCGAGGTCAAGGTCCACCGCACCATCGGGCGAACTGTCGGCGTAGCGCAGATTGTTCGTCGGCACGCGATCGGGCCGGGTCGGATCGTCAGGAATGTCATTGGGATCGCGCACGATGCCGTAGGTGCCCAGCGGATTGCCGGTGCGGTAACGGTTGGCGCTGCTCAGGCGATCCTGATCGCGATATTCATAGGACAGCGCGATATTGCCGCGCCCGTCGCTGAAATTCTTGCCATAGGTGAGCGACCCATAACGCTGACCCGCATCGCCGCGGCTGGAAATGCCGACTTGGCCGCTGGCTTTGAATCCGTCAAAGTTCCGCATCAGGCGGAAATTGACCACGCCCGACACGCCATCCGCGCCGTAAATGGCGGATGCGCCGCCGGTCAGGACGTCCACGCCTTCGATCAGGTCGTTGGGGATGGTGTTGACGTCAACGGCAGCGGAACCGGAAATGCTCGACACATGGCGGCGGCCGTTCACAAGCACCAGCGTACGATTTTCGCCCAGCCCGCGCAGGTTGAGCAACTGCACGCCCACCGCGCCGAAGTCGGCCAGCGATCCTGAGGTCTGCGCCCCGCTGAACGACGCGATCAGCGCGGGGTTCTGCCGCAGCGTATCGACCAACTGAACATTGCCCGCCTGTTCCAGATTTTCCGCAGTGACGGTCACAAGCGGGTTGGGAATGTTATAATCGCTACGCTGAATGCGGCTGCCGGTGACGACGATGGTGTCGCCTTCGTCGGCGGGCGCTGCATCCTGCGCGAAGGCAGGCGCGAGGCAAAGCGTCGGGAGCGCGCTGGCCGCAAGCAGCCGGCGCGCCACAAGCGTGGTGCGATTCATGATGAGACCCTTTTCTTCGGAGTTCGGGGGAGAACTCGATGCTTCGAAAACGCCCAAAGCGCGCGTCAGGGTCAACCCGCCATCGACGAATGGAGGGTCAAAGCGTCACTTTTCAGCCAGCGCTGTAACCTGCGCGCAACATATTGCTTACCGCGCAGACACAGCCTCTGCCCGCGCGATCAGCGCTTGTGCTTCCTCGACATGCATCGTCTCGATCATCCGGCCTTCGAACCGTTCCGCGCCGCCGGTCGCTGCCTCGACCAGCCGCCGCGCGTCCGCCACCGCCTGTGCGTCCGGGCCGAAGACCTGATTGGCGACGGGCACCTGGCCGGGGTGGATCAGCGTCTTGCCGTCAAAGCCCAGCCGATGCCCTTCGGCGCATTCCGTTTCCAGTCCCGTCTCGTCGTCCAGCCGGTTGAAGACGCCGTCGAACACCGCAATGCCGGCCGCGCGCGCCGCCAGCACCACCGCCTGCATCGCGTGGGACAGGCCCGTCCGGTCGGCGGACGGCGGGATGCCCAGATCCCTGCGCAGGTCGTTGACCCCCATGAACAGCCCGGCGCATCCCTCCCCCGCCGCGATGGCAGGGGCGGCCAGCACGCCCTTGGCGCTTTCGATCATGGCGATCACCGGCTTCTGCGCCACGCTGAACACGTCCCTGACCTGCCTGGGGTGCTCGACCTTGGGCAGCACGACATAGTCCGCCGCCGTGCCCTTGAGCGCCACCATTTCCGGCCCGTGCCAGCGCGTGCCCTCCACATTGATGCGCACCGCCGCCAGTCGCCCGCCGAACCCTTCGGCCAGCGCCGCGACCGCGCCGTCCAGCGCCGCTTCCTTGGCGTCGTCGGGGACCGCATCCTCCAGGTCCAATATCACCATGTCGCACGGCAGCGTCCGTGCCTTGGCGACGGCGCGCGCGTTGGACGCGGGCAGGAACAGCAGCGATCGGGCGTGGCGCAGCAGCATCTCGTCTCTCCTTGGCTCGGGCTCCCCGTCCTAGCGGCCCCGCCGCGCAGGGAAAGCCTTTTCCGCGTGCGACGCTGCCCGCCGCGCTGTCCTATCGCCTGCCGCCTGCGGTAGCCTGTCCCCCATGACCCATACAGACCCGCTCCTTTTCACCCCGGTCCCTCACCAGCGCCGCGCCAGCGGCTGGACTGACGCGGCGCGGCGCGCCTTCATCGCCATGCTCGCCCGCTGCGGCGTCGTCGCGCATGCGGCGCGCAGCGTCGGCTGCTCGCCCCGTTCGGCCTATCATCTTCGGCAGAGGGCGGGCGCGGACAGTTTCGCCGCCGCCTGGGACTGGGCGCTGGAAATGGGCCTTGATGAAAGCCGGGCGCGCGCGGTGGCTCTGGCGAAGGGGCGGCGCGAACGGCCGATCATGCGGCGCGGACGGCAGGTGGGCGTGCGAACCGATACCGACCTGCGCCTGCTCTATGCCGCGATGCGTTCGCTGGACGCGGAACGCAGCGGGTATCGCGCCGCCATGCCCCATCGCCAGCGCATCGGCCTGCGCGACATAGTGCGCAGGCTGCTCGACGCCGGCCCCTTCTCGCCGGAGGAATGGGCGATGCTCGGCCCGCAACTCGCGACCGCCATCGGGGAAGAACCTCCTCGGCAGCCTATGTAACAATCTGTCGCCGGTAGGAAATTCTATGTCGAATTCTGCGGGAAATATGCGAAGTTAAGGGGACGATATCCTACGGAGCGCCTCTTCCCATGTCGACCAATCGCCGCGACTTCCTGATCGCCGGCTCGTCCGCCTTCGCCCTTGCCGCCCTCCCCGCCCGCCTCGCCGCCGCGACCGATACGCCGGACGGCCAGGCGGAAGCGATGCTGGCGGACATGGCCGAAGCGATGCTGGCCGACGCGCCCGAAACCGCCAGCGGCCTTGGCATCGACACGGGCGCGCGCGCCGCGCTGAAAGGACGGCTTGGCGACAAGAGCCCCGCCGGTCAGGCGCGGATTGCCGCCCATGTGAAGGATCGCCTCGCCCGTCTCCGCGCCGTCGATCGCAACGCGCTCTCCGCCGGGGTCCGCAACGATGTGGATGTCGTCCTCGCCGCCCACGACCTCGCCGACCGGGGATTTGCCTTCCCCTTCGGCGACATGGCGATGATGAACAGCAACTGGTCCTACCGCAACAGCCCCTATTCCGTCGCGCAGAATACCGGCAGCTTCATAGAGACGCCCGACTTCCTCGACAGCAACCATGCCATCAGGACAAGCGCCGACGCCGACGCCTATCTTGCCCGGCTTTCGGCCTATGCCGCCAATCTCGACGGGGAAACACAGCGGCTGAAGCATGACGCGGGCATCGGCGTCATCGCGCCCGCCTTCCTGCTCGACAAGACGCTGAAGCAGATGAACGCCGTGCAGGCGCAGCCGATTGATCAATCGGTGCCGGTCGCATCCATCGCCCGCCGCACGCAGGACATGGCCGGCGGCCATGCCGCGAAAGCCGCGGCCATCGTGAAGGACAAGGTCGCCCCCGCCCTCGCCGCCCAGATGGCGGAACTCCAGCGCCAGCGCGCCACCTCCACGATGGACGCGGGCGTATGGAAACTGCCCGAAGGCGAGGATTATTACGCCTGGGCGCTTCAGGCTGGGACCACGACCCGCATGACCCCGGACGAGGTGCATCGACTTGGCCTTGGCCAGCTTGCCGCGCTCCAGGGCCAGATGGACGGCTTGCTCAAGAGCCTGGGGATGACCAGGGGCAGCGTGGGCGAGCGCATGACCGCCATGGGCAAGGATCCGCACTACCTCTTCCCCAATGACGATACGGGCCGCGCGCAGATCCTTTCCTATATCGACGGCCGGTTGACCGACATCCGCGCCCGCCTGCCCCGCGCCTTTGCGACGCTGGTGCCGGCGAAGCTGATCGTGAAGCGCGTGCCTGTGGAGATCGAGGCGGGCGCGCCCGGTGCCTATGCCGGCGCGGGCACGATGGACGGTTCGGTGCCCGGCAACTATTATATCAACCTGCGCGATACGAGCATCTGGCCGCGCTATTCGCTGCCGACCCTCTGCTATCATGAGGGGATACCCGGCCATATCTGGCAGGGCGAATATACCTACAAGCTGCCGCTGATCCGCTCGCTCCTCGCCTTCAACGCCTATTCGGAAGGCTGGGCGCTCTATGCCGAACAGCTGGGAGACGAACTGGGCGCCTATGATGGCGACGTCGCCGGGCGGCTGGGCTATCTTCAGTCCATCGCCTATCGCTGCTGCCGCCTTGTCGTGGACACCGGGTTGCACGCCAAGCGCTGGACGCGGGAACAGGCGATCAACTGGTTCGCCACCACCAACGGCTCCAGCGTCGAAGACGTCCAGGGCGAGGTCGACCGCTATTGCGCCTGGCCCGGCCAGGCCTGTGGCTACAAGGTCGGTCATGGCGAGATCGTCCGCCTGCGGGGAATGGCGCAAAAGGCGCTCGGCGACCGCTTCGACTTCCGCCTGTTCAACGACGCGGTGGTGAAGGGCGGCGGCGTACCGATGACGGTGCTGGCGGCGAATGTGGACGCATGGGTGAAGGGGCGGAAGGGCTGACTGCCACCTCCCGTCAATGGGGACACAAAAAGGCCGGGGGATATGCTCCCCCGGCCTTCCCTATCCCTGCATCGTCAGGCCTTACCCGACGAACGCCCGTTCGATCACGAATTGCCCCGGCGCGGCATTGGAGCCTTCGGTAAAGCCCGCGCCCTCGAAATACGCCGCGAACTGCTTGATCATCTCCATGCTGCCGCACATCATGATCCGGTCGGTTTCGGGATCGAACTTCGCCGCGCCCGGAATGCCCTTGAACAGCGCGCCGCTCTCGACCAGCTTGTCGATGCGGGCGGTGTTGCCCTCGAACGGCTCGCGCGTCACGGTCGGCACATAGTGGAACTGCGCGGGCGCCTGTTCCGACACCAGCGGATCTTCCGCCCATTTGCCCTCCAGCTCCTCGCGGAAGGCAAGGTCGGAAACGCGGCGCACCGAATGGACGATCACCACCTGCTCGTAAAATTCATAGACATCGGGATCGCGCGACAGGCTGAGGAACGGGGCGAGGCCCGTGCCGGTCGACAGCATGAACAGCCGCTTGCCCGGCAGCAGCGCGTCGGTGACGAGCGTGCCGGTCGGCTTGCGGCCGAGATAAATCTGGTCGCCCGGCTGGATCAGTTGCAGCTTCGACGTCAGCGGCCCGTCCTGCACCTTGATCGACAGGAACTCGATCTCCTCGTCCCAGCTCGGGCTCGCCACCGAATAGGCGCGCAGCAGCGGCTTGCCGTTGTCGCCGGGCAGGCCGATCATCACGAACTCGCCCGAACGAAAGCGGAAGCTCGCCGGCCGCGTGATGCGGAAGCTGAAGAGATGCTCGTTCCAATGCTTGACCGACAGCACGGTCTCCACAGAAAGCGCGCCGGTCGGTTCCAATGCCGGCTTGTCGGTCGTCACGTCGGTCAACAGGTCTGTCCTCGCACTTGGGCCGGCCGCTTGTCCTGCGGCCAGTTGCGGATCATTCGCAATAATAATGATGTCCGCGAATTGGCCCGTCCGCGCCGCCAAGGCAAGGCCAAAAAAACTTGGGGCCGCTAAACCGCCGCCCCTCTCAGCCGAACAGCCCCTTGGCGATGCCGCCCAGTTCGTTGAGCGGATTGCCGTCGCCATCCCGGTCGAACATCCCGCCCAGCTGGCCCAGAAAGCCCTCCGGCCCGGTGAGGTTGCCGAGCAGCCCCTGCAGCGCGTCCGCCGACACGCCATGTTCCGCCGCCACTTCGGCCAGCGCGCTGACGCTCGTATCGCCCGACCCGATCTTCGCCGCGATCTCGCTCATCAACGCCTGCATCTGTGCCGGCTCCAGCCCGACCTGCGCGGCCACGGCTTCCAGCCCGCCCAGCTTCCCGATCAGATCGTCGAACATGTCCGTTCTCCCGCATTGTGAAGACCCAGATTAGCAGGGTGGCAGCCTGGACGCAAAAGCCTCATCCTCCCCCGCCGGGGAAGATGACCGGAGCATCGACGAAAAAAGGGCCGGAGGACATGCGCCCCCGGCCCCTTCGTGTGTCCCGTGTGCCGGATCAGGCGGCCGCGACCAGCGCCGCGCTGCGGACGCCATCGTCCACATGATCCTCGAACTGGGCGAAATTGTCGACGAATGCCTTGACCAGCGTCGCCGCCGTCGCGTCATAGGCGGCCTTGTCCGCCCACATGGCGCGCGGATCGAGAATGGTCGCATCGACCCCGTTCACCGCCACCGGCACCTCGAAGCCGAAATTGGGATCGATGCGGAATTCGGCGCTGTTAAGGCTCCCGTCGAGCGCCGCGTTGAGCAGCGCGCGCGTCACCTTGATCGGCATCCGTTTGATCCCCGGCATCGTCGCCTTACCGCCCGCCCAGCCGGTATTGACCAGCCAGCAGGTGACGCCGCCCTTGTTGATCCGCTCTTTGAGCAGATTGCCATAGACGCTCGGGTGGCGCGGCATGAACGGCGCGCCGAAGCAGGTCGAGAAGGTGGCGGTCGGCTCGGTCACGCCGATCTCGGTCCCCGCGACGCGCGCAGTGTAGCCCGACAGGAAATGGTACATGGCCTGCTCGGGCGTCAGCCGCGCGATCGGCGGCAGAACGCCATAGGCGTCCGCGGTCAGGAAGATGATGTTCTTGGGCACCGGTCCCAGATTCTTTTCCGACGTGTTCGGGATGAAGTCGATCGGGTAGGAACCGCGGCTGTTTTCCGCCAGGCTGTTGTCGTCCAGGTCGATGGCGCGGGTCTCGTCGTCCATCACGACATTTTCCAGCACCGTGCCGAACCGCTTGGTGGTGGCGAAGATTTCCGGCTCGGCCTCGGCCGACAGGTTGATCATCTTGGCGTAGCAGCCGCCCTCGAAATTGAAGACCGCCGTGTCGGACCAGCCATGCTCGTCGTCGCCGATCAGGGTGCGGCTGGCGTCCGCCGACAGCGTCGTCTTGCCCGTGCCGCTGAGGCCGAAGAACACCGCCGTGTCGCCGTCCGGCCCGATATTGGCCGAACAGTGCATCGGCATCACGCCCTTCACCGGCAACAGATAGTTCAGGATGCCGAACACCGACTTCTTCATCTCGCCGGCATAGGCCGTGCCGCCGATCAGGATCAGCTTCTCGGTGAAGTTGACCGCGATCACCGTCTCGGTGCGGCTGCCATGGCGCGCCGGGTCGGCGCGGAAGCTCGGCAGGTCGATGATCGTATATTCGGGCGCGAAGCCGGCCAGTTCATCGGCGGTCGGACGAACCAGCAGGGTGCGGATGAACAGGTTGTGCCAGGCGAATTCGTTGATGACGCGCACGTTGACGCGATGTTCTGGCTGCGACCCGCCGAACAGGTCGGCAACATAAAGCTGGTCCTTCTCACCCAGCGCCTTGAAGAAATCCTCCTTCAACGCCGCGAAATGCTCGGGCGTCATCGGGACGTTGGTGTTGCCCCACCACACGGTGCTTTCGGTCTCGGCGTCGCGGACGATGAATTTGTCCTTGGCGCTGCGGCCGGTGTGCTTGCCGGTCTTGACGACCAGCGGTCCGTCCTTCGACAGCTTGCCTTCGCCATTGCGGACCGCCGCCTCCACGAGCGCCGCGGTACCGAAATTCCAATGCTGGGTGGCATGGGTGGAAATGCCCTGGTCGGCCAGGGTGATAGAGGATACGGCCTGCACGCCTTTGCTCCTGATATATGGTTATCGGCTACGATCGCTGTCGACCGCATCCGTTCCGCTCTGTGCGCTGTGTCGCAGCGTCATTCTACGCAGACGATGCTAGGCATAGGGGGTTGTGCGCACAGCGTCAAATGCGCGCATGGCCGGGATCGTACCGAATTAGTGCACCCAGGTTAAGGAATCCCTGTTCAGCGGCATCCTTGCGGCCCCGCCTGTCCTCGTCTAACGCTGGAGCGACACTTCTATCCGCCCTTCGGGAAGCCGCATGACCGCAACCATCGCCCTGGTGGACGACGACAAGAATATCCTGACCTCGGTTTCGATCACGCTCCAGTCGGAGGGTTTTCTGACCCGCATCTATTCCGACGCCGAAGGCGCGCTGAAGGCGCTGATCGAAAATCCCGCGGATCTTGCCGTCTTCGACATCAAGATGCCGCGCATGGATGGTCTCGAACTGCTGCGCCGCCTGCGGGAAAAGAGCCAGATGCCGGTCATCTTCCTGACGTCGAAGGCGGACGAACTGGACGAGGCGCTGGGCCTTGCCATGGGCGCGGACGATTATATCGCCAAGCCTTTCTCGCAACGCCTGCTCATCGCCCGCATCCGCGCGATCCTGCGCCGATCCGAAATGCGCGCCGCGCCCGAAACGCCCGACGAACCGGTAGCCGATCCGATCCAGCGGGGCCGGCTGGAAATGGACCCGGCCCGCCACCGCGTGAAGTGGGACGGACGCGACGTGACCTTGACGGTGACGGAATTTCTGATCCTGGAAACGCTCGCCCAACGGCCCGGCGTGGTCAAGAACCGCAACCAGCTGATGGACGCCGCCTATCAGGACGACGTCTATGTCGACGACCGCACCATCGACAGCCACATCAAGCGACTGCGCCGCAAGTTTCGCGAGGTGGACCCTGAATTCAACGCAATCGATACGCTCTATGGCGCCGGCTACCGATTCTCGGAAGAATAAGGACGCCCCGTTGGCGGTGCGCTGGTCGGGCCGGCTGAGCCTGACGCCGCGCATCCTGGCGGTGAATGTCTTCGCGCTGGCGCTGCTCGCGGGCGGCTTCTTCTATCTCGACAGCTATCGCACGCGCATCGTCGACGCCCGGCTGGATCAGTCCGCGCGGGAGCTCAACCTGCTTGCGATCGGCCTTGAAAACGCGCCTGCCAACCGCGCCGAGCCGCTGATTGCCGACTATGCCGCCCAAACCGGCGACCGTGTGCGGCGCTACGCGGCGGACGGGCGGCTGGTGGCGGACAGTTTCGCCCTGGGCGGCCCTCGCTATGAGTTGCGCTCGCCGGCGCAGGAGGAATGGCAACGCCATGTCGCCCGCTTCCTCGACAAGGTGGTGGACAAGGTGGTGTCGGCCGATCGCCCGCCCGATTTCGAGGAGCCTGCGATCGACCGCGCGCAGGCCTGGCCCGAACTGATGCTGGCGCGCAAGACGGGCCGGCCGCAGGCGATGAACCGCTACGCGCCCGACCGCACCTTCATGATCTCGGCGGCGGCACTGCTGCGCGACGGCACGATGCTGCTCGCGACGGAAAATGCGCGGGACATCACCCGCACGGTGCGGGCCGAACGGTTGCGCCTCGGCATGGTGCTTGCCGTCGCCGTGCTGGCGTCCATCCTCCTGTCCCTGTTCCTCGCCCGCACCATCGTCCAGCCGCTCCAGCGCCTTGCCCGCGCCGCCGTCCGGGTACGCCTTGGCCGCGCGCGGGAAGTGACGGTGCCACGCCTGCCCGAACGGCGGGACGAAATCGGCATGCTCGCCCGCGCCCTGTCCGACATGAGCCACGCCCTGCGCCAGCGGATCGACGCGACCGACGCCTTCGCCGCAGATGTCAGCCACGAACTGAAGAACCCAATCGCCTCGCTGCGCTCCGCGCTGGACGCGCTCGAACGGGTCGACCGGCCGGACCTGCGCGCGCAGCTCATGGCGATCGCGCAGGACGACGTGCTGCGGCTCGACCGGCTCGTCACCGATATCGCCGAAGCGTCCCGCGTCGACGCCGAACTGTCGCGCACCCGGTTCGAGCCGATCGACCTTGGCATGCTGATCGAACGCATGGTGATCGCCCGCGAGGCGCGCGGCGTGCCGCGCGGGATCCGGCTCGCCTTCGCCCGCCCGCGCAAGGATATCGCGGTGGTGCTGGGGGAGGAAGGCCGCCTCATCCGCGTGCTCGACAACCTTATCGACAATGCCGTGTCCTTCTCGCCTGACGGCGGGCTGGTCCAGATCATCGCCACGGTTGCCGATGACCAGGTGCTCGTCGCGGTCGAGGATGAAGGGCCGGGCGTCCCGGAATCGGAGCGTGAGCATATCTTCCGCCGGTTCCACAGCGTGCGCCCGGAAGGGGAAGCCTTTGGCAAGCATTCCGGCCTTGGCCTCGCCATCGCCCGTTCGATCGTGGAAGGACATCAGGGCCACATCGCGATAGGGGATCGGGAGGATGCCCGGGACGGCGCGCGCTTCGTCGTCCGCCTGCCCATGGCGGTGGCGCGCGATCCGGGCATCGTGTCGGAATAGGACTGCCCCGCCCTGATCGGCATTCCATTCCGCCGGGGGAGCGGCTAGAACTGGCCGGGGCATGGCACGCGCACTTTCATCCGAAACGCTTCACGCGACCAGCGTGGCCATTGACGGCCGCGCCGTGCTCCTGATGGGGCCAAGCGGCAGCGGCAAGTCCGACCTCGCGCTGCGCCTGATCGACCGCGGCGCCATGCTGGTCAGCGACGACTATACGCTGGTGAAGCGCGTGGACGGCACCCTGATCGCCACCGCCCCGGCGACGATCGCGGGCAAGATGGAGGTACGCGGCATCGGCATCGTCGACCTGCCAACCGCCGGGGAAGCGCCGGTCGCCCTGCTGATTGACCTCCTCGAAACCATCGATCGCATGCCGTTCGACATGCGGCGCCGGACGCTGGCCGGGATCGACGTGCCCATAGCGCGGGTCGCACCGTTCGAAATATCCGCCGCGATCAAGGTCGAACTGGCGCTCAAGGCGCTCGGGCTGAAGGACGCGGGGCCGGCATGACCCAGCCCAAGACGATCCTCCTCCTGTCCGGCCTGTCGGGCGCCGGCAAGACGACCGCGCTCAAGACGTTGGAGGATATGGGTTGGGAAGTGGTCGACAACCTGCCGCTGCTCCTGCTGGACCGGCTGCTCGACACGCCCCTTCCCGCCGGCCATGAGGCGCAGGACGAACGGCCGCTCGCGCTTGGCATAGATGCACGCACGCGCGGCTTCGACGCCGAAGCCATCGTGAAGCGGATCAAGTCGCTGCGCCAGCGGCACGGCCATGACATCGAAACGTTATTCCTCGACTGTTCGGGCGTGGAACTGGAGCGCCGCTTCGCCGAGACGCGCCGCCGTCATCCGCTCGCGCTTGACCGGCCCGCCGCCGACGGCATCGCCCGCGAACGCGAGCTGACGGAACCGCTGCGCCGCTGGGCAAGCCAGGTGATCGACACCACCGGGCTCACCACCAACGCCCTGCAACAGGAAATCCGCAACCGATTCTCGCGCGAAGGGCTGTCGGAACCAGTCCTTACCATCCTCTCCTTCGGCTATTCGCGCGGTGTGCCCCGAAATGCCGACCTGATGTTCGACATGCGCTTCCTGCGCAATCCGCATTGGGACGACCGTCTGCGGCCTCTGACCGGCCTGGATGCGGCCGTCGCCGACTATATCCGGGAAGACCCCGCCTATGAGGCGACGGTGGGCAAGATCGAGGATTTGCTCGTCACCCTCCTGCCCCGCTATGCCGAGGGCGGCAAGACCTACATCACCGTCGCGTTCGGCTGCACGGGCGGCAAGCACCGCTCCGTTCACGTCGCCACACGCGTCGCGAAATACTTGCAAGCCGCCGGCTTTTCGCCCACGGTCTTGCACCGCAATATTGAATCGGCGCCCCAGGACAGTCTGGAGAAGCGCCGTCCGGGAGGCCCGAAAGCATAATCATGACAAAGGTGGGCCGAAGAAGCAGATGATCGGACTCGTACTCGTCACCCATGGCTCGCTGGCGACGGAATTCGTCGTGGCGATGGAACATGTGGTGGGTCCCCAACAGCAGATCGCGACGATCTGCATCGGGCCGGAAGACGATATGGAATTGCGCCGCGCGGACATCGCGGCGGCCGTGGGCCGCGTGAATGACGGATCGGGCGTCATCCTCCTGACCGACCTGTTCGGCGGCACGCCCTCCAACCTCGCCATCTCGCTGCTGAAGGCGGGCGAGATAGAGGTGATCGCCGGCATCAACCTTCCCATGCTCATCCGCCTGGAAAGCGCGCGCAAGGTCATGGACGTGCGCGCCGCCGTCGCCGCCGCGCGCGAGGCCGGTCAGAAATATATCAGCGTTGCATCAGAACTGTTGGGCAGCACCACATGAACGAAATCAGCCAGGAAGTGCGGATCAGCAACAAGCGCGGCCTTCATGCCCGCGCCAGTGCGAAGTTCGTCACGCTGGCGAGCGGCCTGCCCGCAGACATCACAGTCAGCAAGGATGGCAATCATGTCACCGGCACGTCGATCATGGGCCTCATGATGCTGGGGGCTGCGATGGGCGACCATATCGTCATCAAGGCGGCCGGGCCGGAAGCCGCCGACGCGCTCGACAAGCTCGTCACCCTTGTCGAGGACAAGTTCGGCGAGGAATGAGCGTTCAGCTCCCGACCTCCCCTTCCTTGCGCATCTCCGTGAAAATTTCCCATGTCGCCAGGAACAGCGCGGCGATCACCGGCCCGATCACGATGCCATTGAACCCGAACAGTTCAATGCCGCCCAGCGTCGAGATCAGCACCACATAGTCGGGTATCCGCGTGTCGCGCCCGACCAGGATCGGACGGAGCAGGTTGTCCACCGATCCGATGATGACCGCGCCCGATCCGATCACGACCGCCCCCTGCCAGATCGCGCCCGTGGCGAACAGATAGAGCGCCACCGGTCCCCAGACGATCGCCGCGCCCACGGCGGGCAGCAGCGAGAAGACGCCCATCAGCACGCCCCACAGCAGCGCGCCCGGAATATCCAGCAACCAGAACACGACGCCGCCGATCAGCCCCTGCACAATGGCGACGACCACGCTGCCCTTCACCGTCGCGCGGATCACCACCACGAAACGCTGGAGCAGCGCCTCGCGCTGGTGCGGGCGCAGCGGCGCAGCCTCGGCGAAGCGCTGGGCCAGCCGGTCTCCGTCGCGCAGCAGGAAGAAGGCAAGATAGAGCATGACGCCAAGCGCGATGACGAAGCTGAAGGCGCCCTGCCCGATCAGCAGCGCCTGCCCGGCGAAGGAGCGAAAGCTGCTGGTGAGGCCCCGCGTCACCGTGATCCGCGCCGCGTCGAAATTGCTGAAACCCATCCGTCGCAGGGTGGTGTGCGTCCAGTCCGGCAGCGCCGCGACCATTTGCCCGAACATCCGTTCGAAATTGATCTGGCCCGACTGGATCAAGCCGTAAAAATGCGCCGCCTCCTGCACCAGCGCGAAGGTCAGGAAGATCGCAGGCACGATCACGATGGCGATAATGAGCGTCAGGCTGATCAACGCCGCGCTGTTGCGATGCGTCGGCATCGCCCTTAGCAGCCGCTGGTTCACCGGCCAGAACAGGATGGCGACGATCACGCCCCACAGCACCGCCGCAAAGAATGGCTCCAGCACCGCCGCGAAAGCGATCGACACCAGCACGACGACGCTCAGGAAAAAGCCATCCTCGATGCGGTGCGTTCTAGGTCCGGTCATTTCACCCCCGTAAGCAAGTTCGCAGCGCAAATCCATGGCGCAGCAAGCGGTTCCATCGCCACTGTCCTTTTCCCGCCCGCGCCGCTAGAGATGCCGCCTCTTTGGCGATCGGAGCATGAGGCGGACGTGGCGCGCGCAATCACCGGATTTTCCAACCCGCTGGTCAAGCGCGTCCGCAGCTTGCGGGAAAAGAAGTTCCGCAAGGCGGAAGGACTGTTCCTGGCCGAAGGGCTGCGCATCCTGACCGAAGCGCGCGAGGAAGGCGTGCTGCCCGACATGCTCTTCCACGCCGGGTCCACCCATCCTCTGGCGGTCGATCTGATCGCCGCGATGGAAGCGGGCGGCGGCGACGTCATCGAAACCACGCCCGACATCCTGTCCAAGATCAGCGGCAAGGACAATGCGCAGGCGGTGGTCGGCGTCTATCGTGATCGCCTCACCCCGCTCGCCGCGCTGGACCGGACGAAAGCCGACATCTGGATCGTCGCCCAGTCGCTGCGCGACCCCGGCAACCTCGGCACAATATTGCGCACCGGCGACGCCGTCGGCGCGGGCGGCCTCATCCTCATCGACGACTGCGTCGATCCCTTCTCGGTCGAATCCGTTCGCGCCAGCATGGGCGCGCTCTTTACCCAATCGATCACGCAGGCGCGATGGGACGAATTTCTGCCGTGGCTGCGCTCTGGCCCCGGCGAACTGATCGGCACCAGTCTCAAGGCGACGCAGGACTATCAGCAGCCGCGCTATCGCAGCCCGTCCTTCCTGCTCGTCGGCAACGAAGCGCAGGGCTTGCCCGAAGCATATGAAGCGCAATGCGACCTTCTGGTAAAGATGCCGATGCTGGGCAAGGCGGACAGCCTGAACGCCGCGGTGGCGACCGCCGTCATGGCCTATGAATTGCTGAACCAAAGACGAAAGTCCTAGATCATCGTCATACCGGCGAAAGCCGGGATCTCGCTTTTTGCTGCGAGAGAAAGAAGAGAGGCCAGGTTTTGCTGGCATGACCGAACGGGGGAATGACATGGCGGGGACAAGCGGCATCGGCGCAATGTGGCGGCACAAGCGGGTGCTGGCCGCCAGCCTGATCGGCACGGCGGTCGAATTCTACGATTTCTACATCTACGCCACGGCCGCCAGCCTGATCTTCCCCGCGCTTTTCTTCCCCTCTTCCTCCCCCGGCGCGCAGCTGATGGCGTCCTATGGCAGCCTCGCGCTCGCTTTCCTCGCCCGTCCGCTCGGCGCTGCGATATTCGGCCATTATGGCGACCGTATCGGGCGCAAGGCGACGCTGGTGACGTCGCTCATGCTGATGGGCGGCTGCACCCTGGCGATCGGTTTCCTGCCTACGCACCAGCAGATCGGCTTCTGGGCGCCGCTCATCCTCTGCCTGCTGCGGTTCGGGCAGGGCCTCGGCCTTGGCGGCGAATGGGGCGGCGCGGCGCTGCTGGCGGTGGAAAACGCCCCGTCCGGCTGGCGCGCGCGCTTCGGCATGTTTCCGCAGCTTGGCGCTCCGGTCGGCTTCATCGCGGCCAACGGCCTGTTCCTGATCCTGGGCACGGCGCTGTCCGACGCGGATTTCTACGCCTGGGGATGGCGCCTGCCCTTCCTTGGCAGCAGCGTGCTGGTCTTCCTCGGTCTCTGGGTGCGGCTGAAGCTTACCGAGACGCCGGAATTCGCCGCCGCAAAGGCCGAAGCGCCGCCGCCCGCCGTTCCGCTCGCGACGCTGCTCTCCTCCCATCTCGGCGCGGCGATCGCCGGCACCTTCGCCTGCGCCGCCTGCTTCGCCATCTATTATATCGCGACCGCCTTCGCGCTTGGCTACGGCACCACAACACTTGCCATCGACCGCAGCGCCTTCCTCTCGCTGCAACTCGGCGCGATCCTGTTCATGGCGGTCAGCATCGTCCTGGCCGGATGGTGGGCGGACCGCGCCAGCCCCACCCGCGTGCTGGCGTGGGGCTGCGCCGGGGCGGTGCTGATGGGCCTCGTCTTCGGACCGCTGATCGGCATGGGCACGCTGCTGCCGATCTTCCTCGCGCTCAGCCTCGCGCTGTTCCTGATGGGCTTCGTCTATGGGCCGCTGGGCGCCTATCTCCCCGCCCTCTTCCCGATCCAGCTCCGCTATACCGGTGCGTCCTTCGCCTTCAACCTTGGCGGGATCCTCGGCGGCGCGCTGGCGCCGATCGTCGCGACCTGGCTGATCGCCACGCAGGGCGTCGCGCTCGTCGGCCTCTACATGTCGGTCGCCGCGGCCATCAGCCTGGCCGGCCTGTGGTGGACCAGCCGCTACCCCTGAAGCGTCAGATCGCCTTGCGCATCAGGATCAGCGGCACGCCGCTGTCCTCGAACGCGCGCACGTCCGTAAAGCCGAAATGGCGATAAAGCGGAACGCCCGCCATCGTCGCGGACAGTTCGAGCGCGCAAAAGCCTTCCGCCCGCGCTGCCGCCTCGCACAGGGAAAGGATCAGCATCCCCACGCCCTCGCGCACATGGTCGGGGTGGGTGTACATCGCCCTGACCTTCGCCGCCTCGGTCGCGGGATCGAGAGGCCGGTCGTCGCGCCCGCCGCTGCCGTCGTGGCCATAGGGCGTCGCCCGCCGGCTCCATCCCCCGCAGCCGGCCATCGCGCCGTCCCGCTCCACGACGAAATAGGTGCCATCCGCGATCAGCCGCCGGTCCAGCCCCATGAAGCCGTGACTCGCCCGGACCTGCGCGGGGGTGAGAAAACCGTCCTGCAGCCGGTCGATCGCCAGCGTCATCAGGGCAGATAGCGCCGGCTCGTCGGCGAGGGTGGCGAGGCGGGAAGTGAGCGGCATCTATTTCGTGCTGCATAATCCCCGCGCCTTTTCAATCCCGCTACGATCTCCGTCGACAATAGCTTGCCGAAAATCGGGAAAAGTGTGTCGTTTATGTTACACCAGAAAAAATCTGCCACGCGATGTCCTGTGGCATGGCGGGTCATGCCGCGCGATCCGTTTCACACGTCAGCAATAAAACCGATTGCCAGGGGGGATGAAGGAAAGGCCCATAAACCAATCTAGGGGGCTTTCGATGATCGAACATTTACTTGCTCGTGGGCTGACCAAGGCGCTGCTGGCGACCACCGCGCTTGCCGCCATTACGGCCCCGGCCTTCTCTCAAGTTACCGCAGCCCCGCAAGCGGCGGCGGAAGGGGATGCCGGCTCCACGATCGTCGTTCTGGGCACACGCCGTGCCGACCGGTCGATCACCGACTCCGCTTCGCCAGTCGACGTCATCGGTGCCGAAGAGCTGAAGACCCAGCCCGCAGCGGACATGCTCGAAGTCCTCAAGAATATCGTTCCCAGCTTCAATGTCCCGCAGAACGCGATTTCCGATGCTTCGACATTCGTCCGCTCGCCGTCCATTCGCGGCCTGGCGGGCGACATGTCCCTGGTGATGATCAACGGCAAGCGTCTCAACCGCTCCGCGCTGGTCCAGGTGGCAGCGGGTGACCCGACCAACAATCTGTCGCAAGGCGCCGACCTTGCGGTGCTGCCCACCATCGCCTTTGGCAACCTCCAGATTTTGCGCGAAGGCGCCACCGCACAATATGGCACGGACGCCATTGCCGGCGTGCTGAACTACACGCTGCGTGAAGATGAAGGCTTCGAATTCAGCACCCGCTACGGCCAATTCTATGACGGCGGCGGCGACGGCAAGGCGCGTCAAATCGCAGGCTATGCCGGCTTCAAGCTCGGTGATCGCGGCTTCATCTCGTTCGCGGGCGAATATAACAAGGATGATGGCACGATCCGGAACGCGACGCGTCCAAGCGCGGTGCTGTTCGCGCAAGCGCACCCCGAACTGGCCTCCCAGCTTCCCAACTATCCAAAGCCGGTGCAGATCTTCGGCAATTCTCCGTCCGAAGGCTGGAAGGCCACCGTCAACGCCAGCTATGACGTGACCGACGCGACCAAGATCTACGCTTTCGGCAACTTCGCGCATTCGAAGATTACCCAAAGCTTCAACTACCGCCCCGTGGAAACCTTCGCGGCGACCGACACCGCCGGCGTCGTGCGCCCCCAGACGCGCAATAGCGCCTTTGCTCACCCGATCTATCTGACGCCCTGCCCTGCTGGCAACGCCACGTGCCCCGCAGGCGGCTTCGTCAAGGACAGCAACACCTATTCCTTCTCCAGCCTCTATCCCGCCGGTTTCACGCCGCAGTTCGTCGGTGTGAAGGATCAGGCGTTCGGCGTGGCGGGCATCAAGGGCGACCTGCTCGAAAATCTGACGTTCGACGTGTCGGGCTCGCTCAGCCGCAACGCGCTCACCCTGTCGATGTTCGACTCGCTCAGCCCGTCCTACGGGCCGGATTCGCAGACCTCGTTCGAGTTCGGATCGCTCATTCAGAAGGAAACCAATCTGAATGCCGATTTCGTCTACTCGCTCGATGCCGGGCTCTCCAGTCCGGTCACGATCGCATTTGGCGCCGAATATCGCAAGGAAACCTACACAGCGACCGAAGGCGATCCGCAATCCTATGGCATCGGACCCTATTACAGCCAGGCTCTGTATGTGCAGACCGCGCCAGGCGTGTTCGCTCCTGACTCCACGGTCACCATGCCCGTCGGCGCGAGCGGTTATGGCGGCACCAGCCCGGACGCCGCAGCCAGCTATTCGCAGCATAACATCGCCGGTTACCTCAGCGTGGAAGCCGACCTGACCGACACATTCTCCGTGGGCGTGGCCGGCCGTTACGAAGATTACAACACGTTCGGCAGCACCACGGTTGGCAAGGTGAACGCGCTGTGGAAAGTGACGCCCGAATTCTCCGTGCGCGGCACGGTGGGCACGGGCTACCACGCGCCTTCGCCGGGGCAGAGCAACGTCCAGATCCTGACGACCGCCTTCACCAACGGTCTTCAGGTGCAGACCGGCACCTATCCGGTATCCAATCCGATCGCGCAATATTATGGCGCGACGGCGTTGAAGCCGGAAAAATCGACCAACTACGGCCTTGGCTTCGTCTTTACGCCGATGCCGTCGCTGACCGTCACGCTGGACGGCTACTGGATCAAGATCAAGGATCGCATCGGAACGTCGCAGACATATAATGTCACTGCGGCGGATATTGCCGCTCAGCCGGCCCTTCTGGCCGTGGGTGAAGGTGGCGACGTGCAATATCCCACCAGCGCCTATGACTCGCGCACGGCCGGTATCGACTTTGTCGGCACCTACCGCTCCACCCTTGGCGATGGCAAACTCAACCTGACGCTCGCTTACAACTATAACGAGACCAAGGTTACGAAGTTCGATCCGGCCATCATCAGCGCGTCGCAGAAGAAGGATATCGAAGGCACTATTCCCAAGCATCGCGCGACCTTTACCGCCAATTATGCGATCGGCGACTTCACGATCACCGGGCGTGAAAACTTCTATGGTCCATTTGGTCTGGAAGATGCTTTCCCCGGACAGACCTTCGGTTCGAAGTTCACGACGGACATAGAGGTCAGCTACACCATCGCCGAACATTACACGCTGGCGGTGGGTGCGACCAACCTGTTCAACACCTATCCCGACAAGATCAAGGCGACGGCCGCAAACCCGATCTACGTGCTGACCAACAGCCTGTCGAACGGGCAGGTCTATCCCAACAGCGGTGGCCCCTTCGGCGCGAACGGCGGCTTCTGGTACGCCCGCCTGAAGGTGAAAATCTGATAGCCGGCGATACGCAAAAAGAAATCGGGCGCCTTTCGGCGCCCGATTTTTATGTCCGATTGTGAAGCGGTGCAGAAGGCGCTGGCGGCGCCTTCAACCTCCGGCCTTTCAACCTTCGCGATTATCCCGACGCTCGGCGATGCGGGCGCGCTTGCCGGTGCGGCCGCGCAGATAGTAGAGCTTGGCGCGACGCACCACGCCGCGGCGGACCACGGTGATGCTGTCGATGTTGGGCGAATAGAGCGGGAACACGCGCTCCACGCCTTCGCCGAACGAAATCTTGCGCACGGTGAAGTTCGAACCCATGCCCTTGTTCGAGCGGGCGATGCACACGCCTTCATAATTCTGGACGCGGCTGCGGTCGCCTTCGATCACCTTCACGCCGACGCGCAGCGTGTCGCCGGGGCGGAAATCGGGAATGTCCTTGGCGAGGGCGGCGATGTTTTCCGCCTCGATCTGCTGGATGATGTTCATGTCTAAACGCAGTCCTCAAGTCGTTCGTCGCGCACCAGAGGGCGGCTGGTCCCGAACGCCGATATGGCGTTCCCAAAGGTCCGGCCGCCTTAGCCGTGTATCATCTTCCGCCCTTTGTTTCCGCCAGGCGGCGATCTTCGCATGATCCCCCGATCGCAACACTTCAGGGATCGTGCGCCCCTCCCAGTCCACCGGGCGGGTATAATGCGGATATTCGAGCAGCCCCGTTTCGAAGGACTCCTCGACTCCGCTGGAAGCCGCGCCCATTACACCGGGAAGCAGCCTGACGCAAGCATCGAGCAGCAGCAGCGCCGCCATCTCGCCGCCCGACAATATGATGTCGCCCATGCTGACCTGCTCGATCGGCCGGGCATCGAAAATCCGTTCGTCAAACCCCTCGAACCGGCCGCACAGGATGGTCGCGCCTGGCCCCTCCGCCAGCGCCCGCACCCGCGCTTGCGTTATCGGCGCGCCGCGCGGCGTCATCGCCAGCACCGGAAGGTCGGGCCGCGCCTCCATCGCATGATCGACCGCCTTTGCCAGCACGTCTGCGCGCAGCACCATGCCCGCGCCGCCGCCGGCGGGCGTATCGTCCACGGTGCGATGCTTGTCAGTGGCAAAGTCGCGAATATGGATCGGCTCGCAGGCCCACTTCCCCTCGGCCCAGGAAACATCTCGGGATAGAGGGTCAGTATCTGCGCGGTAAAGCTCACCGCCGTCGTGCCCGCAACCGCGCTGCGGACCAGCCGCCCACCATGCACAATATCCCGCATATCAGCAGCGCGATGCCGATGGCGCGCAGCATGTCGGCAAAGGGCCTCTCTGGATGCGCCAGCGCCGGGATCAGCAACATGAGGGGGACGGGCAGTATCAGCGCAACCGCCGTTGCCAGCTTCGCCGGCCGCGACCAGCCGATGGCGTGAAGGCGCCACCCGGCCACCAGCATGAAGATCAGATAGACGGCGGTGACGATTCGGGCCATGTCGATTCCGGTCAGGAGACGAAGGCGGCGTCGATCACCGCCCCGTTCTCGCCCAATGTGACGACATGCATCGGCGCCATGAAGCGCTTGCCCTTCTTTCCCTTTGCCGCGGGGCGCTCGACCTCGACGATGTCGCCCGCGCCGAAATTCTCGACCGCGACGATTTCGCCCAGCGGCTCGCCTTCGCTTGACGTGCAGGGCAGGCCGATAAGGTCGGCATGATAATATTCGCCCTCGGCCAGCGGCGGCAGGGCGGATCGCGGCACCGTCAATTCAGTGCCGCGCAGCGCTTCGGCCGCGCTGCGATCCCCGATTTCGGAGAAGCGCGCGACCGCGCCATTGGGGCCAGGACGCACCGACTTCATCGTCAGGGTACGTCCTGCCGCATCGAAGCCCTTATAGGCTTTGAGGCTTTCCACCCCTTCGCCGAAGAGCTTCAGGCGGACTTCGCCCGTCACGCCATGCGCGCCGATGATCACGGCCAGGGTGACGGGCTTGTCGGTCAAAGGGTTCAGCCCTCGGCCTGCTCGGCAGCAGCTTCCTCAGCGGGAGCCTCTTGGGCGGGCGCTTCCTCGGCAGCGGGCTCTTCAGCCGGCGCGTTGGCGGCTTCTTCCGCAGCCTTGCGGGCTTCCTCGGCCTCGGCCAGCTTGGCGGCGCGATCTTCGGCGCGATCCTTGGCCTTCTGGCCAGGTTCGGCCTTGTTCGGGTTGTTGCGTGCCTTGCGCTCCTTCACGCCGGCGGCGTCCAGGAAACGGGCGACACGGTCGGTCGGCTGCGCGCCGGCCTCGACCCAGTGCTTCGCACGCTCGGTGTCCAGAACGACGCGCTTCTCGTCGCCCTTGGGCAGAAGCGGGTTGTAGCTGCCGATGCGTTCGATGAACTTGCCGTCACGCGGCGCGCGGCTGTCGGCCACGACGATGCGGTAATAGGGGCGCTTCTTGGAGCCGCCGCGCGACAGACGGATAGAGGTTGCCATGGAAATTCTTGCCTTTCTACTTACAATTCAATTGGTTGAAACTGACTACTTTTTCATGAAATTCTGAAAGCCGGGCGGCAGCTTGGGCATGTTGCCGCCCAGGCCGCCCAGGCCGCCGAGCCCCGACAGGTCGGGCGGCGATCCGCCCTCCGGTCCGCCAAGGCCACCCAGACCGCCCATGCCACCGCCGCCGCCGAACATCTTGGCGAGGCCCTTCAATCCGCCCATCTTGCGGATCTTCTTCATCGCCGTTTCCATCTCCTGATGCATTTTCAGGAGGCGGTTGACGTCCTGCACCGTGCGGCCGGAGCCCTTGGCGATGCGAATCTTGCGCTTGGCATTGATGAGTGCGGGCTTCTCCCGCTCCTTGGGCGTCATGGAGCCAATCATCGCGTCGAGATGGATCAGCGTCTTGTCGTTCGCGCCGCTCGCCGCCATCGCTGCCTGCGCCTTTTTGAGGCCCGGCAGCATTCCGGCAAGCGCGCCAAGCCCGCCCATGCGGCGCATCTGATTCAGCTGCGCGCGCAGGTCGTTCATGTCGAACTGACCCTTGGCCATCTTCTTGGCGAGCTTGTCGGCTTCCTCGGCGTCGATCGTCTCGGCCGCGCGCTCGACCAGCGACACAACGTCGCCCATGCCCAGGATGCGCTGCGCCACGCGCGCGGGGTGGAAAGGCTCGATCGCGTCGAGCTTTTCGCCGGTGCCCGCGAACTTGATCGGCCGCCCCGTGACCGCGCGCATCGACAGCGCCGCGCCGCCGCGCGCATCGCCGTCCATCCGGGTCAGCACCACGCCGGTCAGCGGCACCTGGCTCGTGAAGCTGGTCGCGACATTGACCGCGTCCTGCCCCGTCAGCGAATCGACGACGAGCAGGATTTCGGCTGGGTTGGCGGCGTCGGCGACCGCCTTCATCTCGTCCATCAGCGCCTGATCGACATGGAGGCGACCGGCGGTGTCGAGCATCACCACGTCGAAGCCCTGGAGCTTCGCCGACTGGAGCGCGCGTTTCGCGATCTCGACCGGCTGCTGCCCAGGCACGATGGGCAGCGTCGCCACATCGGTCTGCGTGCCCAGCACCGCCAACTGCTCCTGCGCGGCCGGGCGCTGCACGTCGAGCGACGCCATCAGCACCTTCTTGCGCTCTTTTTCCTTCAGGCGCTTGGCGATCTTGGCGGTCGTCGTTGTCTTGCCCGACCCCTGAAGGCCGACCATCATGATGACGGCGGGCGGGGTCACGTCGATCAGCAGGTCGCTGGTGTCCGACCCCAAAGTCTCGGTCAGCGTGTCTGAGACGATCTTGACGACCATCTGGCCGGGGGTAACGGAGCGCAGCACGTCGCTTCCCACGGCGCGCTCGGTCGCCTGGTCGACGAACTGGCGCACCACCGGCAGGGCCACGTCGGCCTCCAGCAACGCGATCCGCACCTCGCGCATCGCGGCGCGGACATCGTCCTCCGTGAGCGCGCCGCGCCCCCGCAGCTTGTCGAAAACCCCGCCTAGACGATCGCTGAGCGAATCGAACATCATCACCTCAAATCGGAGCGTTGCGGCCCCATCAAAAACACTCGCACCCCCAAACGACAAAATCGCCGGCGGGCGAAACCTCGCCGGCCAGCGTCCATCCGATGCCCCTCCTGGGCATCCTGGAGTCGTCAGAGTCGAACGGCCCGCCGCCCGATGCTGCGGGTGCCCTTAGGCGAAAGCAGGGAAAAGTGCAAGCGGGAGGGACGGAGGCGGATTTGGGTGGGAAGCGGACTGGCGGCTTTCAGTTCAAGGCTTCGACACTCTGCCCTACAGCCTTCAATTCCATGCCAGATAGATCGAGATTGCAATCCGCCTTCAAAACGCGGCCTGCCTTCTCCATTGCGCGTATGGCAGGGGGGAAAGACTGCTGCGGGAGTTCGGCCCCAATGCCAGTGAACGAGTGAGTTACACGCGTTTTGTCATTCACTCGTCCGATATCCAAAGTCGCCCAGCCTGCGCTGTTCTCGGTTTTGTAATAGGCGAACTGCGCTACATTGGTGCCCTTCGGAAAGGTGCTGCCATCATCAACGTAATCCCACCGTTCGATCTTTCCAAAGGCCTTTCGGAGCGTCTTATCCACGCATCCAATGTCGGCGGGCGTGTGAAGATCTCTCTCGGACACGACACCTCGCAGCGGCTCGCAACCACAGAGGGGTATTGCGGCAAGGGCGAGAATTAATGCGCTACGTCTCATAGCAGCATCTTATTCGCCATCACGCTCGCGTCTGCAAATGGTCGTCAGCACACATATCTCTCCTACTTCGCTCCCCTTTGGTAAGCTCCAGGCCAGGATGCCCAGCCCAAGCCTCCACTTTCCGATAGGATCAAGGCCGTGTAATTTTATGTCGCATTCTGCGGGAAATATGCGAAGCTAAGGGGAGAATAGAGGGGAGCCTTTGACGATCATGAGCTGGACACGCCGCAAACCGATGGACGCGATGGTGCCGCAGGATAGCGGCCATCGGCTGGCGCGCACTTTGTCCTGGCCGCATCTTCTCGCGCTCGGCGTCGGGGCCATCGTGGGCACCGGCATCCTGACGCTGATCGGCGTCGGCGCGGATCGGGCCGGTCCCGCCGTCCTCCTCTCCTTCGCCATAGCCGGCGCGATCTGCGCCTGCGCCGCGCTCGCCTATGCCGAACTCTCGACGATGATGCCAGCGGCGGGCAGCGCCTACAGCTACAGCTATGTCGTGCTGGGCGAAGGGATCGCCTGGATCGTCGGATGGTCGCTCATCCTCGAATATAGCCTCGTCGTCTCGACCGTGGCGGTGGGCTGGTCAGGCTATGCCGCGCCGCTGCTCACCCCGTTCGGCTTCCCGGAAGCGCTCACCAGAGGCCCGGAACTGGGTGGCCTTATCAACCTGCCCGCCATCTTCATCATCGGCATCGTCGCCGGGCTGCTGATGGTGGGGACGAAGGAAAGCGCCAGGCTCAACACCATCCTCGTCCTCATCAAGATCGTGACGCTGAGCCTCTTCGTCGCCTACGCCCTGCCCGCCTTCGACGCGGCGAACCTCGAGCCCTTCATGCCCTTCGGCTTCGCCAAGCATATGGGGCCGGACGGGGTGGAGCGCGGCGTGATGGCGGCCGCCGCGATCATCTTCTTCGCCTTTTACGGCTTCGACGCCATCTCGACCGCGGCGGAGGAAGCCAAGAACCCGGACCGCGATCTTGCCATCGGCATCGTCGGCTCGCTGGTGGTCTGCACATTGATCTACGTCCTCGTCGCCGCCGCGGCGATCGGGGCGCTGCCTTTCACCCGCTTCGCCGACAGTCCCGAGCCGCTGGCCCTCATCCTGCGCGAAATGGGCCAGGGCGGCGTCGCCCGCATCGTCGCCATCGCCGCCGTCATCGCGCTGCCGACCGTGCTGCTGGGCTTCCTCTACGGCCAGAGCCGCATCTTCCTCGTCATGGCGCGCGACGGCTTCCTGCCCCAAAGCCTCGCCCGCATCTCGAAACGCGGCACGCCCGCGCGCATCACTGCCGTCACCGCCATCCTCGTCGCGATCATCGCTGGCATCCTCCCCATCGACGAGATCGCCGCGCTGGCGAACGCCGGCACGCTCATCGCCTTCGCCGCTGTCGGCCTCTGCCTCCTTATCCTGCGCAAGCGCGCGCCCGACATGAAGCGTCCCTTCCGCACGCCTGCCGCCTGGATCGTGGGCATCGGCGCGGTAGCGGGCTGCGCCTATCTCTTCGCCAGCCTGCCGATAAAGACCATCGCCTATTGCGCCGCCTGGAACGCGCTGGGGCTGGCGGTC
Organism: Sphingobium sp. CCH11-B1; assembly: GCF_001556865.1. Lineage (GTDB taxonomy): Bacteria > Pseudomonadota > Alphaproteobacteria > Sphingomonadales > Sphingomonadaceae > Sphingobium. The sequence continues at coordinate 31,424 of NZ_LSJY01000085.1, forward strand.
TATTTCCTCTACGGGCAGCGGCGGGCGGCTGTCGCGCGATAGGCGACGCGCTGGCCTTTTGCCCGTATCCGCACTACATGCGCGTCCATCATGGGACGCTTCTCGAAAATGCATGGGCTCGGCAACGACTTCGTCGTGATCGACGCGCGCGCGCAGCCGATCGCCATGACGGAAGCGCGCGCGCGCGCCATCGCGGATCGTCATGCCGGCATTGGCTGCGACCAGCTGATCGTCATTGGCGAAGCGGACGACGCCGACGTGTCGATGCAGATCTTCAACGCCGACGGCAGCGAGGTGGAGGCCTGCGGCAACGCGACGCGCTGCGTCCCCCTTTTCGTCGGCCGCGATGTGACCATCCGCACGAAGGCCGGCCTGCTCGACGCCCGGCTGATAGAAGGCGGGGCGAGCGTCGACATGGGCGCTCCACGCTTCGACTGGGATGCCATCCCCCTCGCCTACGCCATGGACGCGCTGACCATGGGCGCGAGCTGGGAAGACCTCCCGGCCCCCGCCGCCGTCAATGTCGGCAACCCGCATGTCGTTTTCTTCGTGGACGATCTCGATGCGGTGGATACCGCCCGGCTCGGTCCCCTCATCGAGCATGACCCGCTGTTCCCGCAGCGCGTCAACGTCAATTTCGCGCAGGTGGCGGGCGACAATCATATCCGCCTGATCGTCTGGGAACGCGGCGCGGGCCTCACCCGCGCCTGCGGCACCGGTGCCTGCGCCACCGCCGTCGCCGCCATCCGGCGCAAACTGATGAGCGGCCCCGTCACCGTCAGCCTGCCGGGCGGCGACCTCGTCATCGACTGGCAGCCGGGCGGCCATATCCAGATGACCGGCCCCGCCACCCACGTCTTCGACGGCGAGGCCGACTGGTCGCGCTTCTGAAGATGCCCGGCCCCGACATCATCACCATGGGTTGCCGCCTCAACATCGCGGAGAGCGAGGCGATCCGGGATATGGCGGCGGGACTGGACGACCTGATCGTCGTCAACAGCTGCGCCGTCACCGCAGAGGCCGTGCGCCAGACCCGCCAGGCGATCCGCCGCGCCCGCCGCGAACGCCCCGATGCGCGCATCCTCGTCACCGGCTGCGCCGCCCAGACCGAACCCCAGACATTCGCCGCCATGGCCGAAGTGGACGCGGTGATCGGCAACCGCGAGAAGATGGAGGCCGCGTCCTTCCTGCCGACGCCGGACAGGGTCAAGGTCGCCGACATCATGACCGTGCGCGACACCGCGCCGCACATGGCGAGCGCCTTCGCGGACCATGCCCGCGCCTTTCTGGAAGTGCAGAATGGCTGCGACCATCGCTGCACCTTCTGCATCATTCCCTATGGCCGCGGAAACAGCCGGTCGGTGCCCGCCGGCGCAGTGATCGACAAGGCGCGGGAACTGGTGGAGGCGGGCTATCGCGAGATCGTGCTGACGGGCGTGGACGTGACCAGCTATGGCCCGGACCTTCCCGGCAGTCCCTCGCTCGGGCTGCTGGTCGAACGTCTGTTGAAACATGTGCCCGACCTTCCCCGCCTGCGCCTCTCCTCCATCGACAGCGTGGAAATCGATGATCGGCTCTTCGACCTGGTTGCCCACGAACCGCGCATGATGCCGCACCTCCACCTCTCGCTGCAGGCTGGCGACGACCTGATCCTCAAGCGCATGAAGCGCCGTCACAGTCGCGCGGACGCCATTCGAATGGTCGAGCGCCTGAAGGGCATCCGCCCGGACATCTCCATCGGCGCGGACATCATCGCCGGCTTTCCGACCGAGGATGAGGCGATGTTCGCCAACAGTCTGGCGTTGGTGGAGGAATGCGACATCGTCCACGGCCATATATTCCCATATTCGCCCCGCGCCGGCACGCCGGCCGCGCGCATGCCGCAGGTCGATCGCGCCACCATAAAGGCCCGGGCCGCCCGCTTGCGCGCTGCCTGCGCCGACCGGCGGGAAGCCTGGCTGCGCGATCTGATCGGCACGACGCAATCGATCCTGGTCGAGCGCAGCGGCCTGTCCGGCCACGCCGAAAATTTCGCTCCGGCGCGCTTCATGACGGCGCAGCGCCCTTCGTCCATCGTCCGCGCCACCATTACAGGGCTTGAGAAGGGCGTCCTGATCGCGCAAGAGGCGGGCCAATGACCGACAATAGTGGCAACAGCTGGCGCGACCGTCTCTTTGGCGGCCTCAAGCGCACATCCGACCGGCTCGGCGAGAATCTGTCGGGCCTGTTCAAGGCCGCGCTCGACGACCAGACCCTCGACGAGATCGAGGAAGCGCTGATCATGACCGACCTTGGTCCCGCCATGGCCGCGCGCGTGCGCGACCGGCTGGCGGCGGGCCGTTACAATCGCGAGATCACCGAAGATTATCTGCGCGAGATCATCGCGGAGGAGATAGAAAAAGTGCTGGCCCCGGTCGCCAAGCCGCTGGAGATCGAGGCTTTTCCCCGGCCTCAGGTCATCCTCGTTATCGGCGTCAACGGCTCGGGCAAGACGACCACCATCGCCAAGCTCGCCAATAATTTCCTGGAGCAGGATTATGGCGTGATGCTGGCGGCGGGCGACACCTTCCGCGCCGCGGCCATCGGCCAGCTCAAGATATGGGCGGATCGGCTGGGCGTCCCGATCGTGGCAGGCAAGGAAGGCGGCGACGCGGCCGGCATCGTGTTCGACGCGGTGAAGCAGGCGACGGCGACGGGCATCGACGTCCTCATCGTCGACACCGCCGGCCGCCTGCAGAACAAGACCGAGCTGATGGACGAGCTGGCGAAGGTCCGCCGCGTGCTCGGCCGGTTGAACCCAGCCGCACCCCATGACGTTGTGCTGGTTCTGGATGCCACCACGGGACAGAATGCGTTGAATCAGATCGAAGTCTTCAAGGAAACGGCGCAGGTCACCGGCCTTGTCATGACCAAGCTGGACGGAACCGCGCGCGGCGGCGTGCTGGTCGCGGCGGCGGAGAAATATCGCCTTCCCATCCACGCCATCGGGGTGGGTGAAAAGATCGAGGATCTGCGCCCCTTCGATCCAGGCGACATGGCCAAGGCGATCGCGGGGACGGCCTATGCCCGCTAAGGCGAAACCCGCCCACGGCGGCACGCTCAGCCTTGCGCTCGACTTCGGGCCGCTGCTGGTTTTCTTCCTCACCTACAAGGGCGCCGGGTGGATATGGGGGGCAGGCAACCCGATCACTGCCATGACCTTCGGCACCGCCGCCTTCATGGCCGCCATCGTCATCGCCGTGATCCTGTCCAAGGTGAAGCTGGGCCGGGTTTCCCCCATGCTGTGGCTGTCGGCGATGCTGATCCTCTTCTTCGGCGGCCTCACCATCTATTTCCATGACCAGCGCTTCATTCAGCTGAAGCCCACGATCATCTACGCCTTCTTCGCGCTGATGCTCTTCGCGGGACTGATGCGCGGCAAGCCGCTGCTCAAATATCTGTTGCAGGCCGCCTATGATGGCCTGACGGAGACAGGATGGCTCAAGCTCTCGCGCAACTGGGCGCTCTTCTTCGTGGCGATGGCCATCGCCAACGAAGCCATGCGCCGGACGATGAGCTTCGACGCATGGCTGGCGGTCAAGGTCTGGGGCGTCACCATCGTCTCGGTCGTTTTCGCCGCCGCCAACATCCCGATGCTGATGCGGCATGGCCTGACGCTGGGCGAAGAACCGGCGGCCGAGGAAATTGGCGAGACGAGCCCTCCGCAAGGGTGAAACCTGCTCTGCCTGGCGCGAAGAGCGGCATGCAAGATCGACTGCCAAAGCGATCACCGGCCGCCCATTAAGTGAGATCGTTTCGCAATAAGCGTATCCCCCTTCCAATCCGCGCCGGCAGGCGCATATGGGAAGCGCGGCGGGCTTACAGCCACGCCCGGACATATGATCCTTCCGGCCGCTCCATCCCCTGAGTGGCCGCCCCATCACGAACCCGAGGAGTTCTGCCATGGCCTTTGTTCTGCCCGATCTGCCCTATGCCAAGGACGCCTTTGGCGACATTCTGTCCGCCGAAACCTTCGATTATCACCATGGCAAGCACCACAATGCCTATGTCGTGAAGGCGAACGAACTGATCGCCGCCGACGCTTCGCAACAGGGCAAGTCCCTGGTCGAGTTGATCAAGTCGACCAAAGGCGGCCTGTTCAACCAGGTCGGCCAGATCTGGAACCACACCTTCTACTGGAACTCGCTGTCCCCCACGAAGACCGCGCCGACCGGCGAGCTGCTCGCCAAGATCGAGGAAGCTTTCGGTTCGGTGGACGCGTTGATCGAAAAGCTGAAGGCAGAAGCCGTCGGCCATTTCGCCAGCGGCTGGGCTGCGCTGATCCTGAAGGACGGCAAGCTGGAAGTCACCAGCTATCACGACGCCGACACGCCGGTCGCGCATGAAGGCCACGCGCCGCTGCTGATCCTGGATGTGTGGGAACACGCCTATTATATCGACTATCGCAATGCGCGCCCCAACTATGCCGATCGCGTGCTGAAGGACGCGATCAACTGGGACTTCGCAGCCCAGAATCTGGATGGCCAAGGCGCCAGCCGCGCTGACCAGCCGGCCTGATGCGGATGGCGGGGCACATCCCGCCAGCGCCTTAATCGATAGAAGGATCGGCGGCGTGCGAGCGCCGCCGATTGTCGTTCAGGCGGCTTCCAGCTGCGCGACGAACTGGTCCGTCGCCCGCTCCAGCCGCTGCGCGGTCAGGGACAGGCCGGAGGCCGCGCTCGACACGCGGGCCGACAAGCTCTCATTGTTCCGCACGACGTCCGCGACTTCCTCCAGCTGGCGCGTCATCATCGCTGCGCCCTGCGCGGTATCGCGGGCGGACTCGCCGATCGCCGCCGTAGCGTCCCGCTGGTCCGCCACCGCACGCTGAATGTCATCGGCCGCCTTGGCCAGCTGCTGCACGGCCGCCGCCACATCCGACAGGGCGCCCTGGGCGATCCCGGCCCCTTCCCGCGCCGACCGGGCGAGCGCATGGATTTCACTGGTGGCGTTAGCCGCCTGCCCGGCAAGCTGCTTCACCTCGCCCGCCACAACCACAAAGCCGCGCCCGACATCACCGGCGCGCGCCGCTTCGATGGTCGCGTTAAGCGCCAGCAGGTTGGTACGCGTCGCGATGTCGGCAATCGAATCGGCAAAGCTGGCGATCGATGTCGTGCGGCCGTGCAGCGCGCTGACCGCGTCCTGCCCGCTGCTCGACACCTTTTCCGCCTGCCCGCCCAGCGCCGCCTGCTGCTGCGCGGACGAAGCGATGGCGACGATCGAATCCGACAATGTCTCTATCCGTTTCGCCAGCAAGGCGGCGTCGATGGACGATCGCTCCGCGATGGCGGCCGTCTCGCCGGTGCCCGCGCTTGCGCGCTGCGCCAGTCGGGCAAGCTGCTGCGCCGATTCGTCCAGTTCCCGCGCCGCCATGCCGACCGCGCCCACCGCGTCGGCCACGGACTGTCGAAAAGCGCGCGCCAGTTCCAGCGTGGCGGCACGCCGCTCCGCCGCCATCCGCGCTTTGTCTTCTTCCTGCTGCGCACGCAGGGTCGCGGCGCGAGCATCCGCCTGCTGGCTCGCAGCCATCGCCTGTTCCGCGGCCAGGCGGCCGTCCTGCGCCTGCTCGGCAAGCTTTTCGGAGCGAGCGACGTGATCGTCCAGAGCCTCCAACATGGTCCGCAGCCTGATCGTGACATAGCTGAGCACCGCCGCCTGCGCAGAGACGGCAACGGCATGCACCGCAATCCGCCCCCAATCGCCTTGTTCCGGGAACACCCAGGCGGAAGCCAGATAGCTCAGCACCACGTGATGGGCCGCAGTCAGCGCCGCTGCCAGCACGATCGGCCGCCAGTCATAGAGCAGCGTCAGCCCGGCAAGGGCGACGAAGAAATACATATGGCCGTCCATCTGCCACGGATGGCCGGACAGCAGGACAAGGCCGATCGCAGGCTGCACCGCCGCCAGCGTGCCCATGGCCAGGCGGACGTCGAGGTCGCGGCGCTTGCACAGGATCTGCACGGTCGGCAGGGCGTTGACGAGCGCGGACAGGAACAGGGCCCGCCCGACATGCTCCACATGCAACAGCATGCCAACGGCCCCTATCGCAAAGGTCCACAGCCAACTGGACAGGACCAGGATTTGGAGGCCATGCAGGCGCAGACGATCCAGACTGGTTATGGCGTTCATCTGATCAATCCTTCGCAACCCCCGGCGCGGGCCGCCAGCGGGACGATGCCTGCGCGCAGCAGGGCGATGCCCAGCCTGCGACGCTCACCGTCCACCAGCAGGGAGCCTTTCCACGGCCCGGCGGCGATCAGCCGCGCGCCGCCGCTTACCGCCCGCACTGCGACGGATTGCCGCGCCGTGCTCGTTATCGGCACCAGCAACATGGGACCGCGGACAGGCGGTACCGCGTAAAGAGCCACAATGCCGATCAGCACCAGGCTGCAATGGACCAGCAGGACGGCATGCCGTCGCAGGGAAGACTGCAAACTCATCGCCTCCATTTAGGAGGGAGTGGTAAGTTTTGGATTAAGGATCACCTTCCCCAAGGTGCAACATGCTGGTCAGTTCGCCAAGGTCACTGCCCGGCTTCACCAGCAGCCATTCCCGACTGTCCGCGCCGTCCACCACGGTGACGGCGCCCTTTGGACACACGCCAAGGCAATTCACCTCGACAATGCCGGCTTTGGCCTTTCGGCCTTTCTTCAAGGCGAGATGCTTTCTGAGCGCCTTCGCCAGCCGTTCGTCCCCATGCGGACCGAAGCCGCCGTCCAGCTTCTTCGAACATTTGCGGCATACCAGGACAATGTTGCGCCAGTTGGCGCGAACATGGTCTTTCAAGCCGCACCGTCCCGCGGCTTCCAGCTGCGCCGTTCCTCCGCCGCTCGCAGCACCTCATAGGCCGCCTGGATCGCCTGGAAGCGCACGGCCGCCTCCGCATCGCCCGGCTTCACGTCGGGATGATGCTCCTTGGCCAATCGGCGCCAGCTTTTCTTGACGGACTCGAAATCGGCGTCGTCCTCCAGCTCCAGCGCCTTGAGCGCATGCAGTTCGTCGCGCGACCGGCTGCCGTCTCCCGGCCCGCCCCAGCCATGATAGGCGCTGGACTGATATGCGCCCGCGTCGCGTCGTTCGTCGCGCGCGCGCTGTTCGCGTTCTTCGGCGTCCAGTCCCTGAAAATAATCCCAGTTCCGGTTATATTCGCCGGCATGATCAGCGCAGAAATACCAGCGCTCAGGGCTATTGGGCGACTTGGGCGCGGGGCAATCGCCCGGCCGGTCGCAGCCATGCCGGTCGCACAAGCGCACCTGCTGCGCCTCACGCGTCGCACCATAGCTGCGCCAGCGGGGAAAGCCCCAGTCATTCGATCGGCTCTGTCTTGCCATTGTCGCAGAGTAGGGATTGCATCGGCAAAACGCCACCCCGGCTGACCGGTCAGCAAAAGGAAAATGTGCCAGAGGGCCTGTAAGCCGGGTTCTGTCCACTCCCTCGCGGGAGATGGGCGACCATTCCTCTAGGAGCCGGATTGCTCCGGCCCTCCAGCAACCAACCCGGACGGTCTCGGCCGAAATCAGCCTAGCGGCATGAAGCCGCGCGCCGCCCCTATTCGGTCTTGCTCCCGGTGGGGTTTACCGTGCCGCCTTGCGTTGCCGCAGACGCGGTGCGCTCTTACCGCACCCTTTCAATGTCACTGGGCCGAAACCTGAGCGACCTGCTTTCTGTTGCACTGTCCCTTGGATCACTCCAGCCGGCCGTTAGCCGGCACCGTCATTTCGTGGAGCCCGGACTTTCCTCGCCGTGGAAGTTACCCGCCACGCCGCGGCCGCCCGGCCCTCTGGCAGGCAGCGCCATAGCGCGTCCCAAGGACTTAGTCATCCCCCTGCGGCTTAGGGAGAAGCAAGGCCAGCAGGATCGCGCGGCATTCCCCGTCGATCACTCCGTCCATCCGTTCGGGCCGGAATCGGCGCTGAAACGCGACGACCGCCGCCTGCGGGTCCGCGATGTCGTAGCCGAAGCGTTCGAGCGCGAGCATGAAACCGCCGTCTGTCCAGTGCGGGTCCATCAAATTCTTGGTCGGGCGCGGCAACGCCAGGCGCAATCGCGCCAGCTGGCCCCATGGAAATAGCTCGCCGGGATCCTGCTTGCGCGCGGGCGCCACGTCGCTGTGCCCCACGATATTGCCGCGCGTAATGCGGTGACGACTGACGATGTCGTGAATCAACGGGATCAGGGATCCTATCTGGGCCTCGGGAAAGGGCCGGTAACCCCATTCATGCCCCGGATTGACGATTTCTATGCCAATGCTCGCCGAGTTGACATCGTCTATGCCTCGCCAGTGCGAACGGCCGGCGTGCCAGGCCCGTTTGGCCTCGTCGACCATGCGGATGATCTGACCGTCCTCCGTCACCACATAATGGGCGGATACTTTCGATTCCGGATTGGCCAGCCAGTTGATGGCGCTCGCAGCGTCCGGCATGCCGGTATAGTGCAGCACCAGCATGGTGATCGGCAGGCTGCGATCATCATAATTGGGCGACGGCGTGTCGATCATCGGCATGTCGTTCATCGGGGAAAGCCAGTCACTCGCAGCTCGATCATCATGCCAGTCCGTCCGCCCTCCGGCGCGCAAGAGGACCATGGCCGAGACATGCGCGGCAATCAAGCAGGGTTAACATAAGCCTGTGGGGGATCGGTCAGCCAGGTCGCCTATCCGATACGTCGCGCCGCCACCGCCATCGCACCGCCGGCGGTGCTCTTGCGCGCATAACCGCCGCGAAAATCGGGATGCGGCACAAAATCGTCGCCCTGCCCGATCACGGTTTCCCCGGCGCCCAGCAGAAGCACCGATCCGACATGGCTATGCTCCGCCAACAGCCGGAGCACCGATTGCCGCCGATCCGGCGTGAAGTAGAGCAGGACGTTGCGGCAAAGAAGCAGGTCATACTGGCCGCTGGGCTGGCGCGCGTCGAAAAGATTGTCGTGCCGGAAATCGATCATCCGGCGCAGGTCGGGGCTGGCTCGCCAGTCTTCGCCATGCGGCTCGAACCATTTGAGCAGATCGCCGATGGCAAGGCCGCGCTGCACATCCATTTGGGAAAATATGCCCGATCGCGCCTGATCGATCGCGGCGGTCGAAATGTCCGTCGCCAGTATCTCGACCCGCCAGCCCTGCCAGCGGGCGGCCTCGTTGCGCAGCCGGATGGCAAGCGAATAGGCCTCCTGCCCGGTCGAGCAGCCCGCGCTCCATATGCGGAGCGTCCGGTCCGTCTTTTCCTGCTGGACGCGCGGCAGAATCTGCCGGTGGATCATGTCGAAAATCTGGAGATCGCGGAAGAAGCTGCTTTCATTGTTGAGCAGGGCGTTCACCACATCGGTTTCCAGCGGGCCGGAACGGTCGCGCAAAAGCCGCGCCGCCAGTTCGTCGATGTCCTGCAGCCCGTGCGCGCGCAGGATGGGCCGCAGCGCCGTCTCCATTCGCCACGCCCGGCTTTCCGATACGGTCTGCCCGGTTCTCGCCTCCAGCAGGCCGGACAGGACCCGCGCCGCGCCTTGCAAACTTTCCGGGCCCTGATTGCACGCCGACATCAAGCGGCCGCCTTGGCGCGACGCGCGACGAAGCTCATGATGGCGGAAGGCGCCATGACTGCGCAGGTCAGTCCCGCGCCCGTCACCGATCCCGGCATGCCCCACACCACGCTGCTCGCTTCATCCTGCGCCACGATCCATCCTCCTGCCGCAACGACGTCTCGCGCGCCTGCGGTTCCGTCTCGGCCCATGCCGGTTAATATGATCCCGGCGGCGCCCGCCCCGTAAACATCCGCCATGCTCGTGAGCATCGGGTCCACGCCCGGCAGGTTTCCGGCCGGCGTCCTTTCGGGATCGAGCGTCACATGGACGCGGCCATGCAGGCCCTTGCGGATCAGAAGATTGGCGTCGCCTGGCGCGACATAGACGATGTCGGGCGCGAGCGTGTCGCCAATCTCCGCCACCTTGACGCGAAGGCGGGTCATCCGCGAAAGCTGCTGAACGAAATAGACGGTAAAACTGGCGGGCAGATGCTGCGTCAGCAGGATGGGGACGCCAAGGGGGCTTTCCAGCCCATCGAATAATTGTCCCAATGCATGGATGCCGCCTGTAGAGGCCCCTATGCCGAGGCAGGCCAGCGGTGCGGCGGACGGCTCCACGAAGCCAGGCGCGGCCGCACGCGGCACAGAGGTGGGAAAGGGTCCGTCTTCGAACAGGCGAGTCAGCCGCCCGATCAGCGCCTGGGGAAACTGTTCCCCGAAACTGCCGCTTCCCGGCTTGGACACGATGTCGCTTGCGCCCAGCGCCAGCGCCTCGACCGCGGCGGCGCTGCCTTCCTCGCACTTGCCCGAAAGGATGGCCACTTTCGCATTGGGCCGGGTCTCCAGGATATGCGGCAATGCCGCGAGACCGCTCTGCCCCGGCAATTCTATGTCCAGCAGCACCAGATCGACATCATGTCCTGCCAGATATTCCAGCGCCTGCTCCGCACTGTTCGTCTTATGATCGACGCAAAAGCCCGGATCGGCATTGAGGATACGTTCAATGACCGTCCGCACGACCACGGAATCATCGACGACCAGCGTGCGCACGGGCCTGTCCCCACTTTTGCAACTGGTCATGATCGGGGTCATGGCGTTCATCTTATCGGTTCTCTGGGCAGGAAGCGTGGCGAGGGGGACATAGGATGCGGGCAGCGCTCGGCAGCGGTTAGATCACCCCGACGATCGCCAGCTTGCTTTCCAGCGTTTCCCTGTCGAAAGGCTTCATGACATATTCGTCCGCGCCGGCCTCGACAGCGGCTTTTATGTGGCTGATGCCATTTTCCGTGGTGCAGAAGATGATCTTGGGCCGCGCCGTCATCTTGGCGGTGGAAAGCGCCTGGAGAAATTCCATGCCGCTCATGACGGGCATGTTCCAGTCCAGCAAGACCACGTCGGGTGCCGATGCTTCGCACTGCGTCAACGCGTCCTGGCCATCCACAGCCTCGCTGACCGTCAGATCGAGCGATTCGAGGATATGTCGGGCGACCTTGCGGATCACCTTCGAATCGTCGACGACAAGGCAGTTTTTCATAACAAGTCCTTCAGATTACGGCCGTGTTCATGGCTTTAAACGGCAAAGCCAAGTATTTGGTAAACAAGCATCGGATCGTTCTAGGCAGCCTGCGCCATCGCCCCGCCCTCGATGAAGGCGGCAAGGGACACCAGCAACCAGGGATGCCCGTCATGCTCGACAATGGCACGGGCATAGGGCGCCCAGGCCCGCTCCAGCTGCCCGCGAAGAGGCAGTTCGCCCTCCGCCACCGGGCATATGTCGGATACGCTGTCGACCATCAGGCCGTAGCTGTGCCCGCTGATATTCGCGATCACCGCCAAGCCCCGCTGACTTTCAGGCGTGGACGTGCCTGTGATGAGAGCCGCGACATCGATGATGGTCAACACCCGGCTTCGCAGTGCGGACAGGCCGGCGACATGGGCCCCCATGCCGGGCACCGGCGAAATGTCCGTCAGGCGAACCACGGCTTCGACTTCCCAACCCTCTACAGCTATGCGGGTGCCGGCCAGGGTCGCGAGAAGATAGAGATTGTTCATGAACCGCCTCCTTATGCCCGACGCCCGCTGATCGCCGCCATCAAGGCAGCCTGATCATAACGGTATATGCTGCCATCCTCCTGCGGACCGGCGGGACGCGGCGACGCCCGCAGATGCACTACCCGGCATCCGATCATCTCCGCCGCCTGCGCGGCATTGGGGTCGGTGCACAGCACCACGTCCCCCGGATCGACCGCCCCGTCTGCAGGCAGGCCCAGCATCACCTCATGACCCGCCTGACGCAGCAGCGGCGCCAATATCTCGCGGGTCCAACCGTCTTCGCTGTCGGCGAGCAAGCAGCGTCCCTGGTTCCGCTCGACGATGGCGCCGTCAGGCAGAGCCGCAAAGAGGGCAAAGGGATTGAGCACCTCCAGATGCTCTCCATCGATCACCGCGACGCCACTGATGACGCCCTGCATCGCGACCATGTCTGGAACCGCAGGCATCTGGACGATGTCCAGCACGGCCGCGACGGGATAGCAGGCCTCGCTGCGGTCGTCCCGCAGCCTGAGAGCACATATTTTCTCGCGGTCGAACCTGTGCAGGCCGTTGGCCACGGCCACAAGGCGGCCGTCGAGCCGAACGAACGCCTGCCCGCCGGAACGGCCGAAAAGGCTGGCGTCGATATCCTCCACCCGTTCGATCAGCGACAGTTTCAGCAACCGCCGCTCACCCGACAATTCCTCGAACCGAAGCGCGGCCACCATCTCGGCGCCCTCTTCGGCATTGGCACGCTCCTCCGATTGCCGCGCCGTGCGGTCTTCCGCCATGTCCGGCAGGTTCGCCGCGCTGGCCAGCCCCGCCGCGTCCAGAAGCAACATCGGCCTGCCATTGTCAGGCAGCGTCATGCCCGCATAGACGCCCGTCGCCATCACCAGCGGCGATGCCGGCCGAATGACCAGTTCCTCATGATTATCGACTGCGGACACGCCCATGGCAAAGGGCGTGCCGGTGGCCGATCGCACCACCATGATGGCGCGCGGCCCGGACTGAACGGGCTTTTCCAGGCCCAGAACATCTTCCAGGTCCAGCATCGAATGACGCACGGACCGGATGGTCGCGATCTTCGCGCCCCCGACATGGCTGATGTTCAGCATGTCATTATTGTCGTGCAGGATTTCGATGACGGCGGCGCGCGGAATGGCGAAATGCTGTCCGCCCGCACGGACGATCAGGCCCGGGATGATGGTCAGCGTCAACGGCACGCGCAGGGTGATGGTGAGACCAAGGCCCGGCTGGTTGTCGAGCGCGATGATCCCGCCGATCCGCTCCACATTGGCACGCACCACGTCCATGCCCACGCCCCGGCCGGAAATCGCCGTGACCTGATTTGCGGTCGACAGGCCGGGGTGGAAGATCAGGTCCAGCTTTTCCGCTTCGGACATGCGGGCGGCCGCTTCGGGGGTCAGCCGTCCGGCTGCGACCGCCTTGTCCACCAGCCGCTTCGTGTCGATGCCCGCGCCATCGTCCGCGATGGCGATGACGATCTGGTTGCCCGACTGCCGGGCCTCCAGCCGCAGATTGCCTGCCTCAGGCTTGCCCGCCGCGCGTCGCTTCTCGGGTGTTTCGATGCCGTGATCGATGCTGTTGCGGACGATGTGGGTAAGAGGGTCGACGACCATCTCCACCATTTCCCGGTCCATCTCGACATCGCCGCCCTCAAGGCAGAGGTCGATCCGCTTGCCCAGCTCGCGGCCCAGGTCCCGCACCATGCGCGGAATGGCTGCAAAAAGGCGCTCGACCCGCTGCATGCGGGTCTTGGAAATGACGTCGCGCATATCGGCGACGCAGGTCGACAGCCGTTCGAAGACATTGTCCAGTTCGGGATCAGCGGCGCGTTCCCGCAATTTGCGGGACAATTCGTTGCGCGCCAGCACCATGTCAGACACGCCGTTCATCAACTGATCGATCAGGCTGAGCGGCAGGCGGATGGTGCGCGGCCCCGACTGAACGCCACCCTGTCGGGGCGTTACGGCCGCGACGGCCTGAGGCTCGCTCGCCAATGTCGATGCGCGATCGCGTTTGTCGTCCGCCTTCGCCTGCAGCGCGGCGATCAGGAAATCGTCATTCTCGTTCGGCAGGGCAGCGCCCGCCGCCACCGCTTCGGCCAGTTCGCCGATGCGATCCATCACGCCCAGCACGGCGCTCACGGTCGCCGGGTCAGCGGTCCTTTTCCCCGCCCTTATGTCGGACAGCACGTCTTCGGCCGCATGGCTCAACCGTTCGAACCGCGGCAGGTTCAGGAAGCCGCAGCTGCCCTTGACCGTGTGAAAGAAACGAAAGATCGCGTCCAGCCGGTCGCTATCGGATGGATCGGCCTCCCATGCGACGACTTCGCCGGCAAGCGCTTCCAGCGTCTCCTGCGTTTCCGATATGAATTCCTGAAGTAGATCGTCCATTCCAGCCGGCCTTGTGGATGCGCGCGAGGCACCATGGCGGCGGTGTGGTTAAGGGGCCGTTAAAGGCGCGGTACATTGAAAAAGGCGCTGCGATCGCTCGCAGCGCCTTTCGGTTCGTTCGCTGTGGAAGCAGCCTTACTGCTTCTTCTCCACGGCGTCCTCGGCCTTGTCGCCCGCTTCGCGCGTGGCGTCCGCCTTGTTCTCCAGCGAGTCGGCGGCATTTTCCGCCGCGGCTTCGGCATTGCCGGTCAGGTTGTCGGCCATGGCTTCCATATTGTCGGCCTGATTGTCGAGCGCGTCCGCCTTGTTCTCATAAGCGTTCTCGACCTTGTTCTCTTGCTTGGAATCGCAAGCGGCCAAGGTAACCATGCTGGCAAGGCCAAGGACAGCGACAAAGGTTTTCACGGCGATTTCTCCTGTTATGCCCCCTGGGGCTGACATCATTCGGCACCGGGTCCGGCCGGCGCCACGCCACCCCGAACCCTGACGCCGATCAACCGGCCGAACACGCTATGGTTCCCGCCGCAAGCTCGTTTCGTCGCAAAAACGATTATTTTTTCAACGAGTCGCGGATCTCCCGAAGCAGGACGATATCCTCCGGCGTCGGCGCGGGCGCGGCGGCCTCCGGTTCGGGTTTGTGCGTCAGCTTGTTCACCAGCTTCACCAGCATGAAGATGATGAAGGCAAGGATCAGGAAGTTGACGAACACGGTAAGAAACTCGCCCCAGCCGAACATCGCAACGCCGGCCGCCTTTAGATCGGCGTAGCTGTCCGGGTTGCCCTTGAACCCGGCGGGTATCTCGCCCAGCCGCAGGAAATAGCCGGAAAAGTCAGCTCCACCGAAGATGAAACCGACCACCGGCATGATGAGATCGTCCGTCAACGACTTCGTGATCGTGGCGAACGCCCCACCGATGATGACGCCGACCGCGAGGTCCATCACGTTGCCGCGATTGATGAATGTCTTGAATTCGGAAACAAGCCCCACTGGACACCCTTTCGATAGCGAATGACAATCTTGAGGATGGCCCGTTGCGTCGCGAGGAGCAACGCCCTATTTCCATGGCGAAACAAAGCCGAGGATGTTCCATGACGCGCCTGCGCCGCTTTTATGCCCTGCTTCTGCCCATCATGGGCGCGCTGTCCCTGTCCGCCTGTGGCATCAACAGCGTGCCTGCCGCCGAGGAAGAGGCGAAGGCCAAGTGGGCGGACGTCCAGGCGCAATATCAGCGTCGCGCGAACCTGACCGGCAACCTCGTCGCCACGGTGAAGGCTGCGGGCAAGCAGGAACAGGAAACGCTGACCCGCGTGACCGAAGCGCGGGCCAAGGCGACGTCCATCCAGATCAACGCGGAAGACCTGTCCGATCCCGCCAAGGTCGCCCAGTATCAGGCGGCGCAGGCGCAACTGAGCCAGGGGCTTGGCCGCCTGCTCGCCTCGGTCGAAGCCTATCCTGATCTCAAGACCAACGAGAATTTCCTGCAGCTTCAGTCCCAGCTGGAGGGCACGGAAAATCGCATCGCCGTTGCGATCCGCGACTATAATGGCGCGGTGCAGGCCTATAATACCCGCATCCGCACTTTCCCCGACGCCATCGGTGCGAAGCTGATCCATGGCGCGAAGCCCATGGCGCCTTTCCAGGCGACCACGCCGGGCGCGGAAGAAGCGCCGAAGGTCGATTTCGGCAACTGATCTAGGTGCTCCGCCGCCTCCTTCTTGTCTTCCTGCTGCTGGCAATCGCGCCGGCGGCCTGGGCGCAGAGCTTTCCCAAGTTCGACGACAGCGGCGTTGTGGACGCGGCAAACCTGCTCGACCCCGCTCAGGAACAGGCGCTCAGCCAGAAGCTGATCGCCCAGAAAAAGGCAAGCGGCCGGTCGCTGGTCGTGGCGACCATTGCTGATCTTCAGGGTTATGACATCGCCGATTATGGTTATCGGCTGGGGCGTGCCTGGGGTATTGGCGACAAGCAGGATCAGGGGGCATTGCTGATCGTCGCCCCGACGGAACGCAAGATCCGCATCGAGGTCGGCTATGGCCTCGAAGGCATATTGACCGACGCGCTCTCTTCCCAAATCGTCCGCAACGACATAGCCCCCCGATTCAAGGCCGGCGACATGGTGGGCGGCATCAACGCCGGCGTGGACGCGATCACCAGCCTCCTCGCCTTGCCGCCGGACGAGGCCCGCCAGCGCGCCGCGCAGGCGGAGCGGGACGCCCGGCAGGACAACGGCGGCGGAGGGGGCGTCCTGGTTTTCTGGATCATCCTGTTCGTCGTCTTCTTCGTTGCCCTGCCGCTCCTTTCCCGCGCGCGCGGCGGTCGCCGCTATCGCGGCGGCGGCGGCGTGCCGCCGATCATCATCTGGGGTCCGGGTACCGGATCCGGCTGGGGCTCAGGCGGCGGCGGATGGGGCGGCGGCGATAGTGGATCGGGCTGGAGCGGCGGCGGCTTTTCAGGCGGCGGCAGCTTCGGCGGCGGCGGCGCTTCGGGGGACTGGTGATGGATTTGCGCCTGACCCCGGCCGACCGCGAACTCGTGACCGCCGCCGTGACTGAGGCTGAGGCGACAACCTCGGGCGAGATCGTCACTATCGTCGCGCGTCGGTCCGACAGCTATCATGACGTGGGCCTCAGCTGGGCGGCAGCCGCGGTTTTCGTCGCCCTCGCGCTGACGGCCGCCTTCCCGGCGCATCTGCGCGCCTTTCTCTCCATGTTGCTGCTGGACTGGGACCACGAGCTTGCCGACTGGAAGCTGCTCACCGGATTGCTGGGCTTGCTCATCCTAAAATTCCTGGTCGTGCGCTATCTGCTGGCCATCATGCCCCTGCGCATGCTGACGACCCCCCGCGCCACCAAGGCGCGCCGGGTGCGACGCCGCGCCATCCTGCTGTTCCGCACCGCGGCCGAAGCGCGGACGCGCGGGCGCACCGGTGTCCTCCTCTATCTGTCTCTGGACGAACATCGGGCCGAGATCGTGGCCGACCGCGCAATCAACGAGAAGGTCACGCCGGAAATCTGGGGCGACGCGATGGCGGCCTTGATCCAGGCGATCCGCGCCGGTCAGCCGGGCGCTGGCCTGGCGGAAGCAGTTCGCCAGATCGGCGCGGTGCTCGCGCGGCACTTTCCGCGGGAAGAAGACGACATCAACGAACTGCCCGACAGGTTGATTGAACTATGAGCGACCCGGATCACGAATCCCCGGAACAGGTGATGTGGACGGGGCGGTTCATCACCGCGAAAACGCGCGGAAAGTGGGAATATGTCTCCCGCGCGCGGGGCATCCAGGCTGCCGTCATTCTTGCGATCGACGAGGCTGCCGACGGTCGCCATATCCTGCTGGTCGATCAATATCGCGTGCCGCTGGGCCGGCGCTGCATCGAATTGCCCGCCGGACTTGTCGGGGATGAGGAGGAAGGGGAGGACGCCACCCTTGCCGCCGCCCGCGAGCTGGAGGAAGAGACGGGCTATCGCCCGGCCCGCCTTGAACCGCTGGGGCAATTTTGGAGCTCGCCCGGCATGGTGTCGGAGAGCTTCTCCCTGTTCCGTGCGCATGGCCTTCAAAAGACGGGAGCCGGCGGCGGCGTGGACAATGAGGATATTCGAGTCCATCGCGTCAAACTGGATGACCTGCCCTACAGGATCGCGGCGTGGCGCGCAAAGGGTTACGCGATGGACGTCAAACTGCTCCTGCTGCTCGGCGCGGGCATGATGGCACCTGCCTGATCCCGTCACGCCATCCGATACCAACCCGCCACTCGATCCAGCGCCAGCGTCAACACCAACTTGCCCGCCCGGCTGGGCCAGCCCAGCGCTTTTTCCGCCGCCGCGAGCCCCTCTCCGGCGCAGGCGACCCGCCACAATATGTCGGAAAGGCCCGGCCCCGCAGCCGCGATCGCTCCGTCGAACCGCTCCCGCGCGGCGATTTGGCCCAGCGTCGGGTCCGGCCGGCGTCCCGGCCCGCGTCGCCCGCCGTCGCGCGGCCCGGCATCCCAGCGCATCGTGACCCGCGCGCCAAGGCCCGCCCGCTCCCAATCCTGCCGCAACATGTCGCCAGCGGCGAAGTGGCGATCGCTAAGCAGGCCCCGTGCATGCAACCAGCCCAGCGAAGATTCCCCCATATTCACCAGCACTTTTTGCCACTGCCCGTCCGGGCCTTCGATCATCTGCTCCATATGGGTTGTCCGCATCGGTTACCTTTCGTCGCCATGGTCGCGCCCTCTTGCCATGGCGGATAAATTGTAGGAAAGACTAAACCAAATAGGTTATGGACGACATATTGTGATCACCCGCATCCGTGACGTGCGAAAGGCCAAGGGGCTGACATTGGAGCAGGTCGGAGCGCTGTGCGATCCGCCTACCACCGCGCAAACGATCGGCCGGCTGGAAACCGGAACGCGCACCGTATCGATCAAATGGCTGAACCGCATCGCCCAGGCGCTTGACGTCACTACCGCGGAACTGGTCGCGTTGCCGGGCCAGGCGGATGTGCCTATCGCCGCCTTGCTTGGCCCGGACGGCGTCCGCGCGCCCACCCGCCAGCTTGCCTTCCCCGCACCGGTGGGATCGGAAGGCATGGTTGGCGTACATGTCAGCGCCAGCATCGGCGACTATCGCAGCGGCGACGCCATCTGGTGCCGCCGCGTCGCGCCGCCGGAGTTTTCGGCCGCCCTCAATCGCGATCTGCTCGTGCCGCGTCCGGCCGGGCGCTTCCTCTTCGGACGGCTTATCGGGCGGGAAGGCGACCGGCTTCAAATCCTTCCGCTTGGGCCGGGCACACGCCAGCTTGTACTCACCGATCCGCCATGGGCCGCTGTGGCGGTGCAACTGGTCCGACGCCTCTAGTCAAGATGGTTGACCCATCTTAACCATCTTTTAGACGCTGCGCAGTCAAAAGAGACGCCATGACGATCAACGTCCTCACCCTCTCGACCCTCTTTCCCGATATGAGCCGGCCCAATTTCGGCGTGTTCGTGGAACGGCAGGCGCGCGAACTGGCCAGCCGGCCGGAAGCGGACGTGACCGTGATCGCCCCTGTCGGCCTCCCACCCTGGCCCCTGTCGCTTGCCGGCCGCTACGCTCCGCTCCGCGCCCTGCCCCGCAAGGAGCGCTGGCGCGAACTGACCGTCTACCGCCCCACTTTCCGGATCATCCCCAAATTTGGCGGCCGCACCAATGTCGCGGCCATGACCCAGGCGATCCTTCCGTTGGCGAAGCGCCTTCATGCGGAAAAGCCGTTCGACGTCATCGATGCCAGTTTCTTCTACCCCGACGGCCCGGTCGCGCAACGCCTGTCGCAGGCGCTCGGCATCCCCTATTCAGTCAAGGCGCGCGGCGCAGATATCCATTATTGGGGCACACGCAAATCCACCCGAAAGCTGGTGCGGCGCGCGGCAGAAGGCGCGGCGGGCCTGCTTGCCGTGTCGGAAGCGATGCGCCGGTCCATGGCGCGCATGGGCATCGATGCGGAGAAGATCCGCGTCCACTATACCGGGGTCGATCTCGACAGGTTCGATCTTGCCGATCGCGAAGCGGCCAAGGCGGCGCTGGGCTTTTCCGGCCCAGTCGTGCTGTGCGTCGGCGCGCTCATCCCGCGCAAGGGGCAGGATTTGCTGGTACGCGCGCTGCCCGATCTGCCCGACGTCACGCTGTTGCTGGCAGGACAGGGGGCCTATCGCCGGACGCTCGAAAGCCTGGCGCAGGATCTGGGAGTCGAGCGGCGGATCGGCTTCCTGGGCTCCGTCCCCCATCACAAGCTGCCGCGCATCTTCGCGGCTGCCGACGTCATGTCCTTGCCGTCAGAATCGGAAGGTTTGGCAAATGCATGGGTCGAAGCGCTTGCCTGCGGTACGCCTCTGGTCATCACCGATGTCGGCGGCGCGCGTGAACTGATGGACCGGCCCGCAGCGGGCAGGATCGTCGAGCGCACGCCCGAGGCCATTGCCGCCGCCATCCATGCTACGCTCGCCGATCCGCCGGACCGGCACGCGGTGCGCGAAACCGCGCTTCGCTTCACCTGGTCCGCCAATGGCGATGCCCTGCTCGCCCATCTTCAAGGCATCGCGGCGTCCCGCTGAAGCGGAAGCAGGCGCGCACGCCCGTCGGGCGTCGGAAAACGACCATCCCGAAATGGCACCTCGCCCCAGCGCCATGGCGTCAATTCGTCATAGGCCGGGTTGGAGATCGACGCATGCCGCCGCAGGTTGAACAGCCGGCCGCCGTCATTGCAATAGGCGGTCAGCCGCGCATGCTCCCGATAGATGTCTGCCGGTCGCTCATAATGAAACGCATCGCCCCACCCCATGGCCTGCGCGACCTTGGTCAGCGCCCACCAGTCCGGCCTCGCCTCGCCGGCCAAGTCCAGCAGCCGGCGATGCCGGCTGATCAACCGGTCCGCGCTGGTCAGTGTTCCGTCCTTCTCCGTCCATACCGGAGCCGGCAGCAGGACGGACCAGCCGGATTCTTCCGCTTCGGCCATGCTGCTCGTCGACCGAATGCTGAGGGGGACGGCACG
The DNA here is from genome assembly GCF_001556865.1 of Sphingobium sp. CCH11-B1. Lineage (GTDB taxonomy): Bacteria > Pseudomonadota > Alphaproteobacteria > Sphingomonadales > Sphingomonadaceae > Sphingobium. The sequence goes on from NZ_LSJY01000085.1 coordinate 51,934, forward strand.
GCGCATGGCGTCCAGCCAGGCTCGGTCGGCCGTGTCGCTGCCGATGCTCCACAACGCTTTTATCCGTCCAGCCTCGGCGGCGGCCAGCAACGCCGCGCCTGAAAGGCCTGGTTGCTGCGCCAAGGAGCGCGCGCCCCAGAAGCGGGCAACCACCGTCGCTGCGGAAAAGGGAAGATGCGCCGCCAATTGCCCGGCAAGACAACCGGTTTCGCGGATACTCATGCTGTCGGGCCGCGCAGCGCACGGATAGGGCACCGCGCCCGGCCTCCCGATCCGTCCGGTCGCCAGATGAAGGTCGATGACCGCCGCAGCCAGTTCTGCATCGTCATCCCCATATATCGTCACGGTTTCGGACTGCCCAGCCCAGGCTTCGTAAAAGCCACGCACCTCCGCGGCGGCAAGCCCGCAATCCCGGGCGACCGACCAAAGGTCATGACCAGCGCGCAGCCTGGCCCAATAATCGTCGGGCACCACGAAACCGGAACCGGAACCGGAACCGGAACCGGAACCGGAACCGTGAACGCCCGTGTCATGGCAATGCAACAGCAATCCCGCGATGAGGCGATGCGCCCTGCCCGGCGCCACCTTCAGGCGGAAATCGCAAGGCAGGTCGCCCTTCTCGCCATCATCCGCGATAACGGCCAACACCGCCCCCCGCTCGCGTGCGGCCAGCACCCGCTGGGTCAGGATGGGGTGGCGATCGGCAAGACGATCGCCAATCATCAGGATTAGCCGGGCCTGATCGATATCTTCGGCCGCGGCCGGCGCCACATCCTCGCCATAGGCTGCCGCCTGCAGGGCGGCGGCCGTCTCCGCGCCCGGCACATGGATGTGAGCGGACCCGACAAAGCCCTTCATAAGCTTGTTGGCGACATAAAGATCTTCGGTCAGCAACCCGCCGCCAACATGCAGCGCCACGGCCCCTGCCCCATATCGCGCGATCGCGGTCGACAGGCGTTGCGCCACCTGCGCTACCGCCCTATCCCACTTCTGCCGCCGCCCATCGACGATAGGATGTGAGAGGCGACCCGCCGGATCGGCCTCATCTTGCAGCCGTTGGGCGCGGGCGCACAATCGCCCGCCATTGGCAGGGTGCATCTTATCGCCTTCGACGATCAGCGAACGCCCGTCTCCCGTCACGCAGCGGACGCCGCAGCCCACACTGCACCCGCCGCACTGGCTTCTGACGATGGCCATTTCAGGAAGAGAGAGGTTGCGGTTGGCGCATGCCGATCCCCTATCGCAGCGAAACGGAAGGCGAAAGCGCCACAATCCCCTTGTCACCCTGGGGGCGTCCCGGCACACAAGCGGCATGATCGCCTTTTTTCGCCTGCTTGCAACCTGCCTGTTGCTGTCCATGTCGCTGTCTCACGCCATCGCGCAGACGCGTGGCCCGGTCGTGCTGGCGGCCGCGAGCATGCAGGAGGCGATGACCAGCGCAGCCAACGCCTGGGCCGCGCGAGGCCATCCGCGCCCGGTCCTGTCTTTTGCCGCCTCCTCGGCATTGGCGCGCCAGATCAGGGCTGGTGCCCCGGCCGACCTCTTCGTCAGCGCCGATGAAGATTGGATGGACGATGTCGAGAAGGCAGGTCGGCTGGTGCGGGGCAGCCGGGCCGACCTGGCCGCCAATCGTCTGGTGCTCATCGCGCCGAGAGCGAGACCTGCGCGGTTACGGATCGTAACCGGCATGCCGATCGGCAAGGCGCTCGGTACGGGCCGGCTTGCTCTGGCCGATCCGGACGCAGTGCCCGCCGGCAAATATGGAAAAGCGGCACTGATCGCGCTTGGCGTCTGGCCTGAAGTCGCAGACAGGCTGGTCCGTGCCGCCAACGTCCGCGCCGCGCTGGTCTTCGTTGAACGGGGCGAAGCGCCGCTTGGCATCGTCTATGCGACGGACGCGCGGGCAAGCCGCGACGTGGTGGTCGTGGGGGTCTTCCGATCGTCCACCCATGCGCCGATCCGCTACCCCGTCGCCCGCGTCAAGGCCGGGCGGCACAAGGACGCAGACGGCTTCCGCAGCTTCCTGCTTTCGCCGTCCGGCAAAGCCATTTTCGCCCGCTACGGCTTCGCGAGCCGTTAGAGCAATGCACAAAACCCTTTCCCCTTCCCGTCGTCTCGTGCCTCTTTGCGACCAGCCAGGGTGAACCGATCATGATTGCCGACATGCTGCCAGGCGACTGGCCGAGCGATAGCTGGGCGGTGATCGGCCTGTCCCTGAAGGTCGGCCTGGTCGCGGTGACGGCGACGACGCCGGTGGCATTCCTGCTGGCCTGGATATTGGCGCGCTGGCGCTTTCCGCTCAAGATCCTGCTGGACGCGCTGGTGCACCTGCCACTGATCGTGCCTCCGGTGGTGACCGGATGGCTGCTCCTCATCCTCTTCGGCGCAAACGGCCCTGTCGGCCGGTTCCTGGCAGCCCAGTTCGGCATCACCCTGCTCTTCCGCTGGACCGGCGCAGCGTTGGCAGCCGCCATCATGGCCCTGCCGCTGATGGTACGTGCCATGCGCCTGTCTATCGAGGCGGTGGACCGGCGGCTTGAGCAGGCGGCCGAGACATTGGGCGCCGGCCGGTTGCGCATTTTCGCGACGATATCGCTGCCCTTGGCAGCGCCCGGTATCCTTGTGGCGTTCATCCTTGGCTTTGCGCGGTCGCTGGGAGAGTTCGGCGCGACCATCACCTTCGTGTCGGACATCCCTGGCGAAACCCGTACATTGCCGATCGCCATCTATTCGTCATTGCAGATGCCCGGCGGCGAAACGGGCGCTGCCTGGTTCGCGCTCATGTCCATCCTCCTGTCGATGGGGGCGCTGCTCTTGTCAGGACTATTGGCACGCCGCGTCGGCTGGCGGCGGATCGACCATGTCCTTTGACGTCGATGTGACCCGTAAACTTGGCGCGAAACGGATCAGCGTGCGTTTCGCCGCGCCATCCGGGATCACGGCACTTGTCGGACCTTCCGGCATCGGCAAGACGTCGGTGCTCAACATGATTGCGGGCCTGCTCCGACCCGATCACGGCCATGTCGAGGCAGGAGGCTGCCTGCTTTTCGACAGTAATCGACGGATCGATCTATCTGCGGCGGATCGCCGTTCGGGCTATGTCTTTCAGGATCGACGTTTGTTCCCGCACATGCGCGTCGGCGCCAATCTGCGTTATGGCCGGCGGGGGCCTGGCCTGATGGACATCGACCTGATGGTCGATATGCTGGGCATCGCTGATCTTCTGGACCGGTGGCCCGCCACCTTGTCGGGCGGCGAAGCACAGCGCGTGGCGATCGGCCGCGCCCTTCTATCCTCGCCGCATTTCCTGCTCCTGGACGAGCCTCTGGCCTCACTGGACGAAGCGCGCCGCGCCCCGCTTCGCGCAATCATTCGCCGGGTCAGCCAAGAACTCGCGCTTCCCATCCTGTTGGTCAGCCATGACAGCAGCGATGTCGATCAACTTGCCGACACCATAGTCCGGATGGACGCGAAGCCGAGCGGCTGACGCGGGCGCACGGACGCGTGGGTAAGCCGGGCAATGGGGCCATGCCCCGTGTCAGGATGCGAGGCGATGGACCGTCGGAACAACCGACCGGACCCGCTCTCCCGTCAGCCGCGTGACCGCATTATTGACCAGCATGGCGAGGCCTTCTTCGCTCAACAGGCCGCCGCGTATCAGGCACTGATTGATAAGCACCCGGCGAAAGGCGGAATAGAGCGTCATGTCCGGTGATTGCGGTGCGCGCCAGAACTCATCGAGATCGGAGCATTGGACAATGCCGGGCACCTTGTACACGGCCTCGCCCAGCACCATCACCGGCTTGCCCGCGTTCAGCGACAACGTGCCGACGGTGCTGTTGACGGTCACCACGCCCAGCGAGCGCTCAACCAGCGCGCCGATGTCCCAGTCGGCCAGATAGACGACCCGGTCGTCGACGCCATGCTGCCGCGCCAGACGCGCGGTCAGCCGTTTCCAACTGACGAGGCCGGGATCGAGCGGGTGGCGCTTGACCACCAGATACGTGTCCGCGGGGGCATATTGCGCGAAACTCTTGATCACGAAGCGCAGCGCGGCGCGCATATTGCCGAAGGGCGAATGAACGCGAATCTGATAATCGGAGTTGAGCTGCAGGGGCAAGGTGAAGAAGCGTCTGTCCTTCACGCCTTCCCAAGCGACGGCCGAAGCCTGCCTGTCGCGCGACCGCATCACCAACTTGATGAACCAGGACACGGATTCCAGCAGGAAACTGTGCGGCCGATGGGTGCGGTAAAAGGGGAAGCGCAGCCGCATGATCGTCGAAGCCAGACCATTGCGCATGGTGTTGCGCGCACGCGCGCGGAAGGTGGACGGAATCGCCGGCGCTGCCGGATCGATGTCGGGCAATCCGCGCGCCTGCTCCCGATACCAGTCCGGATCGAGCGGTAGTGTCGAATTGCCGTTCACCCCGTCCTTCTGAAGCGTCAGAAAATCAGGACGGATATAGCCTTCCTCGAAAACATGGACGCGCAGTCCCCGCAGCCGCGCCATACTGTGCGCCGTGGTGTGATAAGGACGACAATCGCCATAGAGGATCAGGTCGGTGACGTTTTCCCTGACGATGAAATCGTCGAAGAACATCGGCCAGTTGTGAAATGTACCGCGATAGTCCGTCGCGCCGTCGCCTGGCCAATCGACCTTGTCGCCGCCGTTGATGTTGATCCGCAGCGCGCCATGGCCCCGCGCGCGAAGCGCTTGCGCCAGCATGGCGAAATAGGGGCCGTGTGGCCCCTGCAGGAACAGAAACGTCTTGCGTACTGGCTTAGCCATGAAGAAACTCGGCGGACAAGGTCATGAATCTTCTTAATTTCCCTTGCAATGCGCGCAACCGGATAAGCGACGTCGCGGACGGTGTGAACCCGTCAGCTAAACGATTGACCATTAATTCCGGTCCACATGGCAGGTTCGTCATCGGGTCAAGATAGCTGGGGTAGAGAATCAAGGCACCGGCGACGAGCTGGTCCAGGCTCAAACGCCGCCCGCGCCGGGCGGGCACCGGCGCCAGATCGCGCGTCAGCCCCCAGCCCGCATAGAAGGGCATACCGTGAACCGTGACGGCGCAGCCGCGCATGAGCGCTTCGAATCCGGTCAGGGACGACAGGACATGCACATCGTCCACCGCTTGCACCAGTTCCATCAGCGGCGCGCCAGTGTCGATCGTGTCGGCCAGCGCCAGCACGGCCGAATCCGGAAGATGCCCCTTGCGATGGCCCGCCTGCACATCCGGGTGCGGCCGATAGATGATCCAGGCATCCGGCTCCGCCCGGCGGACCCGCTCCAGAAAGTCAAGATTGCCGCTGACCCCAGCGCCGCCCAGCTTGACCGACAGATCGTCATCGACCTGCCCCACTGCCAATATCGTTCGCTTGCCAACGGGCAGTTCGATCATGGAGCCGCCGTTTGCGCCATATTTGGTTACGCCGGTCGCGCAAAGCCGCGTGCGCAGGCGGCGGGCGCGGTCCGTCAGCGACTTCGGGAAGGCATGTGTCGCCAGCAGGCTCTCCAGGTCGCTGGCGCGCCCGCCATCATAATAGATGCCCGACCGGTCGATCACGATCGATCCAGGCGGATGCAGGCCAGCGCCAAGACCGCGCGAGCGAATGAAGCCATCCTCCACCCGCACCAGCGGGACATCGGCGCGCGCCGCCTGTTCCGGCAGATCGGCGGATACGCGCGAAGGCCATATCGCCAGCGCTCCGGCCTCCTTGACCGCGCGGCGAAGACCCGGCGCAGCGGACATCATTGGGGGAGATCCTATGCCGTCCCACAGGAACTGGCGGATCGCCTTGCGTTTCCAAAAAGCCATGCCGCTGGCAGCCGCGATGCCCCTGTTCCGGTCGATATGCCGCCGCCAGTCTGCAAGAATCGACAGGGCTTGGATCACATCCACTGGTTCACCGGTGAAACAGTCGCGATAGCGCGCCGCAGCGATGCGCCTGCGCAACCCGTCACTCAGGCTGTCAGGCGCGACCGGCGCGCCGTCCGCGCCGAATACCGGCACGTTGCAGAGGCCGGCGACCAGCGCCAGCTCATCATCCGGATCGGCATGCACCTGGCCGCATTGCGACACCAGCCACCATGGATCGCTCGCCATGGGAAGACGGCGCACGCCGGGCCGGTCGTACCTTGCGCCGGGCATCAGCGCGACATCGTCGGGATCGGTCCCGTCCAGGCCATCGGCTCGCACGACGATCCCGGCACCTATCAGGACAGCGGCGCCGCGCGGCTGCTCTCCCCAGAATGTGCCGCCCACCCGCGCATCGGCGATGGCCGCCAGCACGGCGTCGGTTGCAACGCCAACCTCCGCCGCGTCAGCCGCATCCACGCTGATCGCGGCGGTGTCGGCGGCAACGTCGGGAAAGGGCGGGGAGCGCAAGAAGGGTAGCAGGTTCATCACCCTCGCAGGCGGCTTCGTATCGAACGATGCGGCAGTCCAAATCTGCAATCCGGGACCGACGACATTTCCGTCCCATTCTGCATCGTTACTTCCATGAATAGATGCATGATCCCGGCATCAACAAAGGTCAACCCGCGGAAAGATTGAGTTGCTCCAGCAATTCTTCCACTATGTCGAAATAGAGCCGCCAAGTCGGGGCACGCCAGTGCCGGAGCCGTTCCAGCTGCGCGTCGCGCTCGGGGGAAACCTGCGGTGCATAGCGGTTGATGGCGTGCATCCATCCCAGCCCGTCGAGCGGATCGAGATAGTCCGGCGCGTCCCCCCCCACCTCGCGATGGGCGGAAATATCGCTGCAAATCACCGGCACGCCCGCCGCCAGCGCCTCCACCACCGGCATGCCGAACCCTTCCACGAAGGATGGCATGAGCATCGCCCGCGCGCCGGCCATCAGGGCGTGCATGCGATTGTCCGACACCTCGCCTGCCTCGACTACATGGCCGCGCAGAGCCTCGCCGCGCTCCAATATGTCGATGACATTCTCATTTTCCCAACCGCGCCGGCCGATCAGCACCAGCATAGGCGCAGCGTCGCCCTGCTGTTCGATCAGTCGCCGCCAGACGTTGAGCAGCAACAGATGATTCTTCCGCGGCTCGATGGTGGAGATGTAGACGAAATAGGGCCGGTCCGGCAGATCCTCGCCCTTGGCACCAAAAATGTCCGGCGCATCTGCGCCGAAATGGGCAACGCGGACCACGCGGCCCTCCATGCCGCGCGCCATGTGCGGCGCAAGCGCATCGATCGTAGCCTGGCTGTTGCCGATGATGCCGGCGGCGAAGCTGTCGATCGTCCTTACCCGCTTGCGATGTTCGGCGGCTCCCTGCGGCCGCGCATATTCGGGATGGCTGAGCGGAATGACGTCGTGGACCAATGTCACCAGCCTGGCGCCCTCGGCCCGGAGGATAGCACCCACCTGATCATGGTCGTCCAGGTGGTGCGGCGACACTTGCAAATAGATGCGGGGCCGTGTGGGGCGCGGAACCGGCCGCGGCCGGGTTGCGAACATGTGGCGGATCACCGCCGCCCGCCCTTCCCCCTCGTCATCCAAACCGGCATTGCGCCATTTCGCCGCAGTGAAGGCCAGGAACTGGCGGACAGCGGCGGCATTCAGACGGCCGTAATAGCCGCCGGCCGGGTGCACGGCGGCAAAGGACAGCCGGTCCGGCATCCGCTCCAGCAGTTCGCGGGCATAGATATATTCAACCCGGTCGATGCCCGTGGGCGAAGGGTGGTAGGCGCGCGACAGCAGGCGCGAAACATCAAGGATGACCTCGCTCTCGCCAGCCTGCGTGGTCGGACGCGCGCCGGGACGCTTGCTTTTGAGGGCCAGACGCGCGCCGGGCGCGTTAAAAGGACGTAACACCATGTCAGCGCCTTTGGCACAGGCTCGCGACGAAGCAATCCCGCATCAGAGATATGCGCGAATCTCTTGCGCCAGCGCGTGCAACTGCCCGCCATCCGCCTGCGCTCCTTGCCCATGCGCGACGAAACCCGTGGGATCGCCGGACCAGCGCGGCAGGATATGCACATGCATGTGAAAGATCGTCTGGCCGGCCGGCGCACCATTGAACTGGGCGATCTGGATGCCGTCGGGCTTCAGTGCCTTGCGGATAGCGGTGGCGACCTTCTTCGCGGTCGCCATCACCTGCGCCAGCGCCTCGTCTTCCATATCGAGCAGATTGCGGGCCTTCGACCATTTGGAGATGACCAGCGCATGTCCCTTCGTCTGCGGCATGATGTCGAGGAAGGACAATGTATGCTCGTCCTCATACAGCCGGGTGGAGGGAATCTTGCCCGCAAGGATGAGGGCAAAGACATTCCCCTCATCATAGGTGCCATCGAGGCTCATATACACGACCTAGCTGATATAATGGGCGCTCGTCTTAGCAGCGACTTCTTCGGCCGTCACGCCGGGGGCAAGCTCTACCAGCTTGAACGGGCTGTCATGGTCAGGACGCTGGAATACACACAGATCCGTCACGATCATGTCCACGACATTCTTGCCGGTCAGCGGCAGGGTGCAGGCCGGAATGAATTTGGGGCTGCCGTCCTTGGACGTATGCTCCATCACGACGATGATCTTCTTGACGCCCGCGACCAGGTCCATCGCCCCGCCCATGCCCTTGATCATCTTGCCGGGGATCATCCAGTTGGCGATGTCGCCATTTTCCGCGACCTCCATCGCGCCCAGCACAGTCAGGTCAATATGTCCGCCGCGGATCATGGCGAAGCTGTCGGCGCTGGAGAAATAGGCAGATTGCGGCAATTCGCTGATCGTCTGCTTGCCCGCATTGATGAGGTCGGGATCCTCTTCGCCCTCGTAGGGGAAGGGACCGATGCCCAGCATCCCGTTTTCCGACTGAAGCGTCACTTCCACGCCTGCTGGAATATGGTTCGCCACCAGCGTCGGGATGCCGATGCCGAGGTTGACGTAGAAGCCGTCCTTCAGTTCCTTCGCCGCCCGCGCGGCCATCTCGTCGCGAGTCCAGGGCATCAGTTCTTCCCTCCACCGGCGGGCAACTCCCACCGTTTGTCCATTGGAAACACATCGTCATAGCCGCCCTTCAAGGCGGTGCCATAGACGGGGTTCGGCAGCACGAACCAGCCGCGCCCCCACAATGTCGAAACAGACGTACCGGTCGTCAGCGCCCGCCGCGCCGCCACGGCCTGCCCGGCGACGTTGAACAGATCGGAAAAGTCGCCCAACTGGTCGCCGCCCAGAGCCAGCACGCAATATTTCGCCGCTATGGTCGCGCGTCGCCCATCCTTGCGACTGCCTTGTCCGTCGTCACCGGCAAGGTAGAGCGTCTCGCCATGCACGGCCTCGCCCAGACCAGCCGCGTTGATCGCGCGCGCGGTTGCATCGGCATTTGCGGCGGCGCGGTTGGTGTTGAATATCACCGTCACGCCCATGGCGCGCAGCTTCGCGACACCTTCGGCTGCGCCGGGGACCGCCGCGACCGCGCCCTCGCCCGTCTTCTCCCACGCGTCCCAATCGGCGGCGCTCCAGCCCTTGCCGGTACGGGCATCATGATATTCGAAACCGATGTTGAGCATCACCGTTTCGTCCACGTCGAAGACGGCCGCATAGGGTTTCGCCCCGCAGGGGACGAAACGGGGGGCGGTGAGGCTGGCCCCGTCCGCCAGCACCACGCTCTCGGCGGGCCGTGTCTTCATTTTGTCCGAGACAAAGGCCGTCAACGCGTGCCACGCCTGCACCGAGATCGCCGCTCCTTCGCCCGACCCATAGAGATATTGCATCCCTGCCGGCGGATCGGCCGGCGCGGGCGCGGATGTCGCCACCGGCGGCGTCTGCGCACAGGCGGACAATAAAAGCGCGAATGTTCCCGCGAAAACGGGAGCCCAGATGCGCGGAAACGCAGCGATCCGATCCCTTGCGTTCCTGCCTTCGCAGCAACTCGGCTCCGCTCGAACCATCACGCGGCTTCCCGCGGTCGGGTGGTCCGGAACTCGATCTTCTTCTCATAGGGCGCGCCCACGATCATGCGCTTCACATAGATGCCGGGCAGGTGGATCGCATCGGGATCGAGGCTTCCGGTCGGCACGACTTCCTCGACCTCCGCAACGCAGATTTTGGCCGCGGTCGCCATCGGCTGGTTGAAGTTGCGCGCCGTCTTGCGAAAGATGAGGTTGCCGCTCTCGTCCGCCTTCCAACCCTTGATGATCGCGACGTCGGCAAAAATGCCGCGTTCCAGGATATAATCCTGCCCGTCGAAATTCTTGACTTCCTTGCCCTCGGCCACCTGCGTGCCGACGCCGGTCTTGGTATAGAAACCCGGTATGCCCGCCCCGCCGGCGCGGCAGCGTTCCGCCAGCGTCCCCTGCGGGCAGAATTCGACCTCCAGTTCACCGGCGAGGAACTGGCGCTCAAACTCCTTGTTCTCGCCGACATAGGAAGAAATCATCTTCTTCACCTGCCGCGTGCGCAGCAGCTTGCCTAACCCCTCTCCATCGATCCCCGCATTGTTGGATGCGATGATAAGGTCCTTGACGCCCGAATCGCGAATCGCATCGATCAGCCGCTCGGGAATGCCGCAGAGCCCGAAACCGCCCGCACATAGTTGCATGCCGTCGAACAGCAGCCCATCCAGAGCAGTGGCGGCATCGGGGTAGAGCTTGTTCACCATCGGCCTGCATCCTCCAAAGTCTGGCGAGGGTGTAAGCCCCCGAACCGATCAATACCAATGATTTGTTTTTTCAGCTAAGCACAAACGATGGCTATCAATCGCATCGCCTTCTATCATCTGGAAACATTGCTGTGGATCGCGCGGCTGGGCACTTTTGCCGCCGCCGCCGCGCGTCTGAACACGACGCAGCCCGCCATTTCCGCCCGCGTCCGGGAACTGGAGGGTCATTTGGGCACCGCCCTGTTCCGACGCGAGGGGCGCACCATGGCACTGACCCCGGCGGGCCGCGAACTGGTGCGGGAAAGCGAACCGCTCTGGGCGCGTTTCCAAGGGGTGCTGATGGGATGCAGCGACATTTCCGGCGCGACCGGCGTGGTGCGCATCGGCGCGGGCGAGATTGCGGCGGCAAGTTGCCTGCCGGGCTTCGTCGCGGCCCTGGGACGCGATCTCCCCCGCGTGTCGCTTGAGATCGACATTGCGCTCACCGCCGACCTTATCCAGCAGCTGGCATCCGGACATGCCGACATCGCCTTCGCCGCGGGGCGAGTCGCCCACCCTATGCTGCGCACGATGCCCATTGGCGGCGTTGACCTGCTATGGCTGGCTTCGCCCCTCATCCTTGACTCGATCGGCGGCGACACGCCGATCTGGTCGCTGTCCAACCTCTCGCCGCTCTACCGTATCATGAAGGACGCCATTGCCGCGTCACGGCTCGCCGACTGCCCCGTCAACCTGTGCAACAACGTCCGTGCGATGATCGATATTGTGATGGCGGGCGGCGGCATCGGCATCTTCCCGCAACCGATGGTGCGCCTTCATGTGGCGGAGGGCAGGCTCGCGCCGCTACCGGACTCGCCAGCCATGCCGCAAATCGAATTTCACGCCGCGATCCGCGCGGCGGAAGCCGATCCGCTGATCCTCACCGTCTTCGACCGCGCCAGCCGCCTGGACCTGCGCGCCGCACCTAGATGAGGCCCGCCAGCGGACTGGACGGATCGGCATACATGCGCTTGCCCATCCGCCCCGCGCGATAGGCCATGCGGCCCGCCTCCACGCCTGCCTTCATCGCCGCGGCCATCAGCACCGGGTCCTTCGCTTCGGCGATCGCCGTGTTCATGAGGACGCCGGTGCAGCCAAGCTCCATCGCCTGCGCTGCCTCCGACGCGGTGCCCACGCCTGCATCCACCAGCACAGGCAGCCTGGTGCCCTCCACGATCAGGCGGATGGTGACCCGGTTCTGGATGCCCAGACCCGATCCGATCGGCGCGCCCAGCGGCATGATCGCCACCGCGCCCGCATCCTCCAGACGTTTGGCCGCGATCGGATCGTCGACGCAATAGACCATGGGCTTGAAACCTTCCTTGGCCAATATCTCTGTGGCGCGCAGCGTCTCGACCATGTCGGGATAGAGGGTGCGCGCCTCGCCCAGCACCTCCAGCTTGACGAGGTCCCAGCCGCCCGCCTCACGCGCCAGCCGCAGCGTGCGGATCGCATCCTCCCCCGTGAAGCAGCCCGCCGTGTTGGGAAGGTAAGTGACCTTCTTCGGGTCGATATAGTCGGTCAGCATCGGGGCCTTGGGGTCGCTCACATTCACGCGCCGCACCGCGACGGTGACGATTTCCGCGCCGGACGCGGCCAGCGCTGCCGCATTCTGCTCGAAGCTCTTATATTTGCCTGTTCCCACGATCAGTCGGGAACGGAAGGTCTTGCCCGCCACCGTCCAGCTGTCGTCATCCGCCGGCGACACATCCCCACCGCCCCCGGCGACCGGATGGTCGCCACCGCCAACGAAATGCACGATCTCCAGCTCGTCGCCATCCTCCACCTTCACCTGGGCCAGGGTCGATCGCGGGACCACCTCCAGATTGCGCTCTACCGCCACCTTTTCCGGCACGAAGCCCAGTTCGCTCGCCAGATCGGCCAGCGTCAGTCCGTCGCGGACACGACGATGCTCGCCATTGATGCGGATGGAAAGGGTGCCGTCTATGCTCACGATGCGTGTCCCGATTGACGAAGGCGTCTCGACGTGCCGAGACAGGAAAGGCTAAAGATCGTCGCGCATATAGGAGCGGGGTCGCCCCGGTCGCAACCGCAGAAGGGGACAGCTTTTGGGCGACGCACGCAGAATCTATGTTCTTGACGGCTCCAACATCGACATGCTGGGCACGCGCGAGCCGGATCTGGAAGCAGCTCTGGAACTTTAGCCTTGGTCGGCCCGGCGCACGAAAGTTGCGCTTTGGCGCAAATGCGCATAGGCGCGGCGATCGGAAACGATATTCACCGTTCAGGGACTTCATATGAACGAAAAGCATGACAAGGGCGCGATGCAGGTGGATGTGCAACTGGTGCGGGATCTCGCCGCGCTGCTCGACGACACCAACCTGACCGAGATTGAGGTGGAGGATGGCGACCGGAAAATCCGCGTCGCGCGCAAGGCCGGCGCTGCCCCTGCCGCCGTCTATGCGCCCGCCCCCGTCGTCGCGCCCGGTTCGGCGGCGAGGTAGGC
>NZ_LSJY01000086.1 GCF_001556865.1 Sphingobium sp. CCH11-B1
GGCCTATATCGGCCGCGGCGCGCCCATAGCGTTCGATCGCGCGGGCCTGCGAGGGCGCCAGCGGCCGATCGGCCGCGACGCGCTCGGGCGACGTCGTTTTCTCCGACATCGGTTTCGGCCGGAATCCCGCGAACATGCCGCGCGCCTTGTCGCGCACCTTCTCCGCCACTTGGCGCGCGCGTTCCGGGAACCGGATCTCGCCCCATATCTCCCGGCGCTCGGCGAACACGCGAGCCTGGTCCTGCGCGGGGACCGCATAGTCGCCGGCCATGTCCTTGCTCCGGTCGCGCGACAGGGCGCGGACGAGCTGGCGTTGGTCGGCGAAGTCGTTGCGGCCATAATGGAGCTGCGCCCCGTCGCGGTGCCGCGACATGCCGACATAAGCGCTGTGGCGGTCCATGCCGGGG
>NZ_LSJY01000087.1 GCF_001556865.1 Sphingobium sp. CCH11-B1
GACCATGCAGCCCGGTGACCACACCCCAAATTACACCTCATTGACGGACGTGACCGGTTATTCTGACGAAAGGATGCCAGCGAGGGTAATCGTCAAACCTCGTGATGGCGGTCCAAACCCGCGGAAGCGACGTGTGGATGACGGTTTCATTCTCGACGGTGAACATGGCTCAGCTCCCGACGTCTCGACGGCCTTTTCAGGCTTGATCGTCGCGCGCGCCGAGCAATGTCTCGACCGGCGCGATCGTGATGAGCCCGATGCTACGTATGGTGTTGATCTCCGTCACGAACGTCCGAAGGCGCTCGTCTTCGTCGACGATTTCAACGACCAGGGGATCATTGCGATCGAGGAAGCCAGAGGCATGAATCAGTTTGGAATGCCCGAAGCCGACACGCCCGTTCAGGACCGTCACTCCAAGCAGTTTATGCGCTTTCGCCTTCTCCAGAATCACCTCGAACACGGGACGGTCGCCGCTCATCGCCAGTTCATCGGTGAAGATACGGAGCAAGGAATAGGATTTGGCTGTCATAACGCTGTCCTCTCTTCGTTTCGTGTCGAGGGGCCGACGACGTTTGCGGTTCGCCGCCGGCCCCTCTTGCTAGTTGGCCGGCAAGGGCTCATGCGGCTCTGCGCGCTCATCCCTTTGCCCGCGCCCGGCCATGTAGCGGGACATGAGCGCAGTGATCGCCGGCAGGACCAGCAGGGTGAGCGCCGTGCAGGTGATGAGGCCCCCGATCACGACTGTCGCGAGCGGACGCTGCACCTCGGCGCCGGTGCCCGTGGCGAGCGCCATCGGCACGAAGCCGAGGCTGGCGACCAATGCGGTCATCAGCACTGGCCGGACACGTTCCATCGCGCCGCCGATGATCGCTTCATCCTCATCGACGCCATCGTCACGCCGCTTTCGGATCGCGCTCATCATGACGAGGCCGTTGAGCACGGCGACGCCCGACAGGGCGATGAACCCAACCGCCGCCGTGATCGAGAAGGGTATGCCACGCAACAGCAGCGCAAACACCCCACCCGCCAGCGCCATCGGCACTGCCGAGAACACGATCGCCGCCGGCACGAAGCCGCCGAGCGCCATGTAAAGCAGTGCGTAAATGGCGAGGAAGCAGATCGGAACCACAATCAGCAGGCGCAAACGTGCCGACTGGAGGCTTTCAAACGTGCCGCCCCAATCGGTATACATGCCAGCGGGCAGATTGAGCTGGCCGATCTTCTCCTGGGCTTCGGTGACGAAGCCCCCGAGATCGCGACCGCGCACATTGACCTGCACGACGACCATGCGCTTGCCGTTCTCACGGCTGATCTGGTTCAACCCTTGTGTGTAGCTGAACCGTGCCACCTCGCGCAGCGCGATCGAGCGCGCGACCTCGCCCGGTCCTGCGGGCAGCATGACCGGAATCGCGCCAAGCGTTTCCAGATCGTCGCGCTGCGCGTCCGGCAGTCGCACCACCACTGAGAAGCGCCGATCGCCCTCGAACAGCAGCCCGGCCTCGCGCCCGCCGAGCGCGGCGGCGACGGTGTTCGCCACCTCCTCGACCGACAGGCCGTAACGCGCCGCAGCCTGCCGATCGATCTTAACGTCGAAGGTCGGCGCACCCGATGTTTGCTCTGCGCTGACGTCACCGGCGCCCGGTATCGAGCGAAGGATACCGGCGATCCGGTTGGCCTGGGCACTCATCGCGCCGAGGTCGTCGCCATAGAGCTTGACCGCGACATCCGCGCGCACGCCGGCGATGAGTTCGTTGAAGCGCATCTGAATGGGCTGCTGAATCTCGGTGCGATTGCCGATCAGCGGCTTCATCCGTTCCTCGATTCGCTTAAGGATGTCCTCCTTCGACTTGACCTCGGCCGGCCACTCATCCTCGGGCTTGGGGATGACATAGGTGTCCGAGGCGTTGGGCGGCATCGGGTCGGTGCCAAGGTCGGCGTTGCCGTTCTTGGAAAAGACCAATGCCACCTCCGGTAGCGATTTCAGCGCATTTTCTATCTGAAGCTGCATCTGCGTCGACTGGTCGATTGAGGCCGAGGGCACGCGGAAGTTGGTAACGGTGATGTCCTTCTCGTCGAGCTGCGGCATGAACTCCTCGCCGAGCAGGCCGAAGGCGAATATCGCCGCCACGAACACGCCCGCGCCACTGGCGACAAACGGCAGTGGATGCGCCACCGCTTTGGTCAGGAGTGGCGCGTATTTCTCCTTGAACCAGCGGATCGGCTTCACCTCCGTCTCGCTGACCTTGCCGGTGATCACGAGCGCGATCATGGCGGGCACGAAGGTCAGCGACAGCACGAAGGCGGACGCGAGCGCCACCATCAGGGTGATCGCCATCGGCGCGAAGGTCTTACCCTCGACGCCCTGGAAGGTGAGCAGCGGCACGAAGACCAGGAAGATGATGAGCTGGCCATAGACGGTCGGCCGGATCATCTCCTGTGCGGCGAGTGTGGTTTCCTCCATGCGTTCGGATCGGGTAAGAAGCCGTCCTTCATGCTCCTGCCGCTCCGCAAGGCGTCTGAGCGCGTTCTCCACGATGATGACCGCGCCGTCGACGATCAAGCCGAAGTCGAGCGCGCCGAGACTCATGAGGTTTCCCGACACGCCGAGCCTGTTCATGCCGGTAGCGGTCATGAGCATGGTGATCGGGATCACTGCCGCGGTGATGAGCGCTGCACGGATATTGCCCAGCAGCAGGAACAGGACGACGATGACGAGCAAAGCGCCTTCGACGAGATTCTTCTCGACAGTGGCGATGGTGGCGTTGACGAGCTTGGAACGATTGTAAACGGGCTCCGCGAAGACGTCGGGTGGAAGTGCCCGGTTGATTTCCGTGAGCTTGTCTGCCGCGCTGGTGGCAACGATCCGGCTGTTGCTGCCGGTCAGCATCAGCACGGTCGAAATGACCGCCTCCGATCCCATGCGGCTGCCCGAGCCGGTGCGGACCGCGCCACCGATCTCGACGTGACCGACATCCTTCACACGCACCGGCACGCCGGCGCGCGTGGCTACGACCGCCTCCTCAATGTCCTGGATCGACTTGAGGCGTGCGTCGGCGCGGACAAGGAAACTTTCACCGGCCCGCCGAATGTAATTGGAACCGGCAGAGAGGTTGGCCCGCTCCAGCGAGTCTGCCAGCTCCGTGATCGAGAGACCATAGGAAGCCAGCGCATTGAGGTTGGGTTGGACGAGATACTGCTTCACATAGCCGCCGTTGGAATCGACGCCGGCCACGCCCTGCACCGTCCGCATCTGCGGGCGAATGATCCAGTCCTGCACCGTCCGCAGATAAGCCGCCTTGGCGAGTTCGGTCGTCAGCTTCTCGCCTTCGGGCGTGAGATAGCTGCCGTCCGACTGCCAGCCGGGCTTTCCGTTCTCGATCTTCACGCCCTTCCCGTCGGGATGGCGGAAGGCGACCGAGTAGAAGAAAATCTCCCCGAGGCCGGTGCTGAGCGGCGCCAGATTGGGCTGGACGCCGGCAGGCAGGCTATCCCTTGCCTGGGCGAGCCGTTCGGTCACTTGCTGCCGCGCGAAATAGATGTTGGTGTCGTCGGTGAATACCGCCGTCACCTGGCTGAATCCGTTGCGCGTCAGTGATCGGGTCAGGGTGAGGCCGGGAATACCGGCCAACGCGGTTTCGACCGGAAACGTGACCTGCTTTTCCATGTCGACGGGACCAAGCGTCGGATTGAAGGTGTTGATCTGCACCTGACGGTTGGTGACGTCGGGCACGGCGTCGATCGGCAGTTTGGTGATTTGCCATGCGCCGATGCCGACGATGATGAGGACGAGGAAGGCGACGAACCATCGCCCCCTCACCGAGAGGCTGAGGATACGCGCGATCATTCCGCCGACTCCTTTTCGAGTTCGGCTTTCAGCAGGAAAGCGTTGGTGGTGGCGATCGGCGTCCCGGCCTTGAGGCCGGAGACGATGGCAACGAGCCCGCCGCTGCGGCTGCCGGCCTGGACCGTCTGCGCCTTGAAGCCGTCACGGGTCCGAACGAAGACGACGGTGCGATCCCCGATCGTCTGCACGGCATCCTGCGGCACCATAACGCCATCTTTGACGGCACCGCCGCTCGCAAAAATGCGCGCCTGGACGAGCTGCCCCGGAGCGAGCAAGCCCGCGTCACCCTTCGGCTCGATGACGACGGTCGCTGCCCGGCTCTGCGGATCGATCACGCCGGTCGCGGACCGGACGCGGCCCTCGATGGTGCGGCCGTCGCTGACGGTGAGTTCGACGCGATCGCCTGTGCGCACGCGCCCGGCGTCTGCCGGAGGAATGCTGGCCGTGATTTGCAGACGGCGCGGATCGGCAACGCGGAACAGTTCGGTTTCCGCAGCGACGAACTGGCCGAGATTGGCGGGAGCCGACGTGATGCGGCCACTGACCGGGCTCACCACCGCGACCGAGCGGCCGTCTCTCGACACCCTTGCTGCGCCCGCAGCCGCGCTCGCCCGGCGGGCATCGGCCTGTGCGACGGCGAGATTCGCTTCGGCGGCTTCATAGTCAGCTCTCGGACTCACACCTTGCGCCAGCAAGCCCCGCTCACGCGCGAGCTGGCGGTTGGCGAGCGTGACGCGCGCCGCCGCCGCCGCCTGATCGGCGGCGATCGTCGAAGCATCCCGGCTCTCAACGAGAGCGAGGGTTTCACCTTGCCCGACGGGATCGCCGATCCGCTTGAAGATTCGGGTCACGGTGCCGGGCGCTCTTGCGGTCAACACCGCCTCGGCATCCGGCGTAGCTTCAACCGTGGCGGCGGCCGGGATCGCCGCGTCCAGTTCACCGGACGCGGCGGGAGCAATGCCGATCTGTGACGCGGCGATGCCCTGCTGCGATATGGCTATCGTATCGGTTGGTGCAGCCGAAGCTTGCGACTCCGTTTCTGCTGCCGGAGCAGAGGCGGAAGGCTGCGTGAGGCGCGCGGCACCGAAGCCGAGCGCGGCGGCGGCGACCAGCCCAAGGGCGGCACCGGCATAGAGGCGGTTCTTGTCGTTCATTGGACCGGTTCTCCGGTGATGGTGAGGCCCTGGAGACGGGCGAGATTGGCGCGGGCATCGAGGCGGGCAGCGGCAGCGTCGAGAACGACCCCGCGCGCAAGTCCCAGCCCGTGCCTTGCCGCGATGAGTTCGATCAGGGGCGACTTGCCGGACTCGTAGGCGATGCGAGCAAGCCGGTAGGTCTCGTCTGCCGTTCGCAGCGTCTGTTCGGCCGCTGCGACACGCGCGTCCGCCGCTTCGTTGAGGGCGACAGCGGCGCTGATTTCTGCTTCCAATTCTAGCAAGGTAGCATTTGCCCGCGCTTCCGCGCCGCGTAGCTCCGCCTGGGCGGCGGCAATGTTCCCGCGATTGCGATCGAACAGCGGAAAGGGGACAGTTATCCCCGCGATGATCGCATTGGCCTTGTCGACTTCCAAACGACGGACGCCGACTGACGCCGTCACGTCCGGCACTGCTTGACGCCGTGCCACGATCACACGATGCGCTGCCGCCTCTCGCTCAGCCTTGGCGGCGAGGTAAGGTGCGGTCTGCATCGGGTCCACGGGACCATAGCCGGACCGCGCCTCGAACCTTCCCAGGAGAGGTTCGGACAAGGTAGTGAACGGTGTCGTCTGACCAGCAAGCGCGGAAAGGCGCGCATAGGCGCCGACCCGCTCGGCCTTCGCCGTGTCCACGGATGCCCGTAAAGAATTGACCTCGGTCTCGGCCTGAAGGCTGCGCAGCCGCGCTTCCTTTCCAGCCCCAACGAGCGCGCGTGCAGCACGCAGGTCAGTCTCGGCCTCCTCGACTTCATCTTCCGCCAGAGTGATTCGTCGATCAGCGATCTCCGCCGCGCCGTAAGCGCGGGCAAGATCATAGGCATAGGCCAGGCGACCATCCCTGCTCCTGGCGCGAGCGGCTACGACTCCCGCTTCGCCAGCCGCAATGCGCGCGGAGCGTTTGCCGCCCAGCTCGATGACCTGGTTGAGTTGCAGTGTGCTCTCGGCCCGGTCGAAACCTCTATAGGGCTGTTGACCGGCGATGTTCTCGGTCATCACCCCAATGCTGGGATTGGGCCGTGCCCGTGCTTGCCGGGCCAGGCCCTCGGCGCGTTCGACATCTGCTTCCAGGATCACCTGACGCGGCGCTTCCTGTGTCTCGCGAAAGAGTTCTGCGAAAGGCGGGGCGGTTTGCGCGTTTACACTTGTGCACATCAGGCCGCCGGCCGCCGTGAACAGGCCAAACAGCGCCACGCGAACGCGCCGTTGGCCGATATAATCGGTCATTTGGATTTTCCTTGAGGTTATGCTTGCGGAACGCCGGTCGGCGCGCGGGCATCAGCCTCGTGGGGGACGCAGAAGGGCTTCCGGTAAAAGACCGCTGATGACGAAGTCTTTGGAAACGAACCAGTCGCCTGAAACGGCGAAGAAAGTAGCAGTCATGCCAGTGCTAGGCACGATGTCCGCCAACCCATGAATGACCGTGTGGGTCGCCTTATGAAGATCGACTTCCGGCATGGACGGACTATCGTCATCATGCTGGACAAGAGCGCTTTCGATCCTCGTCTCATCATGGCCGGCCATCGAACTGTGCCAAGCATTCAAGCCGAGCACGTTGAGCATCGCTAGCATGGCCAACAGCGCGCCAACGATGAGGTATCGATTGGCGGCTTTTGCATGAAGGACATGGCGTTGGCCGAGGCGCATCTTCTTTTTACTATCGGCAAATGCGCAAATCGGCAATCCCGACCTTCCCGCAAGACAGCGAACGGCCCTCATGCCCGCCTCGCCCAATGCGGGTGGAGATCGTCGATCATATAGGCGTGTGCGGCACCGTCGCCCGTATGATATAGACGAATATGCTCATGATCCTTCGGTAGATCGTCATGCTCGTGCGGCACGACATCGGGGTCGTCAGACGGCCAAAATAGCAAGGCAAAAATCGTGCCCGCACTTGCAAAAATCGCCATCGCACCGAACGCAGCGGTCATGGAGATATTGGCGCCGAGTTGACCAACCAGCGGATAGCATATCAGCCAGCATATGTGGCTGAGAGCAAACTGTGCGGCAAACAGCGCCGGCCTGTCTTCTGCATTGGCCGATCGTTTGAGCAACCGCCCCGAAGGCGTGACGCTCATCGAATATGCGATCCCCAGCACGACCCAACCAGCGAGCAACATGTGCCAGTACGAAGGACCGACCGGAACGGCGATACTGATCCAGGTCATTGCGCCGAGGCCCACAGACAGGGCGACAGCTGCACCGACCATAACCCTTCGATCATCGATCCTGTCGAGCAATCGGGGCAGAAGCAGGGCTGCGGCGATCGAACCCAGACCATAAGCTGCCAGAGTCAGCGCCACGTCGCGTTGGGCCATCCCGAGTAAGCTCTGGACGATGACCACGGTGTTGACGATTACCATAGAGCTGGCGGCGGCGGCGGACAAGGTAATCGCCAGCAGACCGAGCAAGCGCGGCGTCTGGAGGTAGATACGCATCCCGCGCGTGGTCTTGGCATAGAGGCTTTCCTGCCGATCTGCTGACCGCTCGGCGCGCGGCAGAATGACCGAAACGACTAGCAGCGCCGAACCGATGAAACCGATCGCCGTGCCGGAAAACAGCCAATGGAAATTGATCACGGTCAACAAGGCGGCCGCCAGCATCGGGCTGGTGATATTCTCCATGTCATAGGCGAGGCGCGACAGCGAGAGCGCGCGGGTATAGTCGCGCTCATCGGGCAGGACGTCGGGAATGGTCGCCTGGAAGGTCGGCGTAAATGCCGCCGAGGCAGCCTGGAGCACGAAGATCAGGACATAGATTTGCCAAATCTCGCTCACGAAGGGCAGGCAGATCGCAACGGCCGCGCGCACGAGGTCCAGAGAAACGAGCAGCGCCCTGCGCGGGACGCGATCAGCAAAGGCCCCGGCGATGGGCGCAATCCCGATATAGGCGACCATCTTGATAGCGAGAGCTGTTCCCAAGACAGCGCCCGCATTGCCGCCAGCGAGATCGTAGGCCAGCAAGCCGAGCGCCACGGTCGCAAGGCCGGTCCCGACCAGGGCGATGACCTGGGCGAGCAGCAGATGCCGGTAGGTTCGGTTCGCAAGAACGGCGAGCATGGTTTCCAACGAGTCGGGCATATCCCCCCAGGGGGATACTTGCCTTTATCCTCGTTGCGGTTAAAAGGTCAATAAAGGACTGGTGTCGATCGCTCTTTCGGTCGGTGGCATCATGATCAAATTCCTACCTGGCGGTCGGTGAACCGAAAACTACGTCTCGACAGCATGACCTTAGGTAACGATGATAAGAAGATGTCCCATCCCCATCCTCACTCGACCCATCCCGCAATCGTCAAACGCCTCAACCGGGCTACCGGTCATTTACGCAGCATCGTGGACATGATCGAGAACGGACGATCCTGCTCCGATATCGCCATGCAATTGCAGGCGGTCGAAAAGGCGATCGCGACCGCCAAGCGAACCTTGATCCAGGATCACCTCAGCCACTGCATCGGTGGCGATCCGGCGCACGGCGAAAAGGCGATGGCTGAGTTTCAAGCTATCTCTAAATATCTCTAACCGACGCAGCCGGGAAAGAACAGCGACGGAGCCATGTCCACACTGTTTTCAAGTCAAACATTCCGCCGCTTTCTGTTGGGCCTGCTCGCCTTTGCTGTGCAACTTTCCGCTTGTCAGGCTATTGCACGCCACGCCCCTAGTGCAACGCTCGCTGCGGAGGCAGAACGCCATGCCGAATTAAAGCAGCAATCCGCTGCCCACGGCCACATCCATGACGACGGCGATGATGGCGAGCGCGTGCGTGGCCATGTGCATGGGCATAACCCGGCCGACCATAGCCATGATACGCCTATCGGTGTTGCCCAGTCAGGCGTCGATCTCCCTCTTGTGCAACAGGGATGGCCACCTCAGGCCGGACCGATATTGAGCGGCCGCAACAGCGACCCTATGGACCGCCCCCCGGAGTACCTGTCCTCGATGTGACCGCGACGCCGCGCCAGCGCGGCAATTCACATAGATAGACAGGTATTCTCATGATACAGGCTTTTACTGAGCCGGCGCACGGACGACGTGCGTCCTCCCGGCTCCTATTGTTATTGTTCTTGACCGGGCTGAGCCTCGTTCTTTGGACCGGCACCGCCTTCGCCCATGCCGTCGCCGAAGGCGATAAGGGCTATATCCAGGAGATCAGCGGGGTTCACCTGCTGGAGTTTATGTATCTCGGCGCCAAACATATGGTGACGGGATACGATCATATTTTATTTCTGTTCGGGATCATCTTCTTCCTCTATCGGATGAAGCATATCGCGATCTATGTCAGCCTGTTCGCGATCGGCCATTCGACGACCATGCTGCTGGGCGTTTTCTTCGACTTCGGCATCAACAGCTATATTATTGACGCGATCATCGGCTTTTCGATCGTCTATAAGGCGCTCGACAACCTTGGGGCGTTCCAACGCTGGTTCGGCTTCCAGCCGAACACCAAGGCTGCAACGCTGATATTCGGTTTCTGCCACGGCTTCGGCTTGGCGAACAAGATCATCGACTATGAGATTTCTCCCGACGGCCTGCTGCCTAACCTGCTGGCCTTCAATGTCGGCGTCGAACTCGGTCAGTTGCTCGCGCTCGCCGCCATTCTGATCATCATGGGCTTCTGGCGCCGAACGCCGAGCTTCTGGCGTCATGCCTACACCGCCAACGTCGTGATGATGACCGCCGGGTTCGTGCTGATCGGATATCAGCTCACCGGCTGGGTCGTCGCCTGATCAAAGGATTTGAACCATGTATAACTCGCCCATACCCTCACAAGCCGAACTGCCGTCATCCGGCCAGCTTATCCGTTCGACCGTGATCGCTGCCGTGACAGCCGTCGCGCTCCTCGTCACGATCGTGCTCCCGGCCGAATATGGTGTCGATCCTACCGGAATCGGCCGCGCGCTCGGTTTCACTGATATGGGGGATATAAAGCGCCAACTCGCCGAAGAGGCCGAAGCGGACAGGAAAGTTGATACCGCCGCGAATGATGCCAGAAGCAGGGCCATCATCGAGGCCGCTGCATCAGGAAGAACCATCGCCCCTGGGCAGAGCGCCGACGCCCCGCCCGCAGTCGACGCTGCGCCGGGCCGGACTGATCGGATGAGCGTCACTCTGAAACCCGGCGAGGGTGCAGAGGTGAAGCTCGTGATGAAACGAGGGGAAAAGGCGAGCTTCGTCTGGACCGTTCAAGGCGGAGCCGTGAATGTCGACCTCCACGGTGACGGCGGCGGACAATCGATCAGCTACGAAAAGAAGCGCGGCCTTTCCAGGGGCGAAGGCGTAATTACGGCTGCGTTTAACGGCAATCATGGTTGGTATTGGCGCAATCGGGGTGATGCCGAAGTGACCGTGCTTCTGGAAACTCAAGGCCAGTATGCCGACATAAAGCGGCTAATCTAGCGCATAAAAACAGAGTGCCTTCCTTGGGATTCTACAGCCGATACCGAGTTATACTCGGTATCGGCCATTCAGATTGTACTGACCATGTCGGATTGAAGAAATAGATATGCCTTTCGACATTCGCCAACTTCGCTACGCCATCGCCGCGGCGGATCATGGCAGCTTCTATCGCGCGTCCAGGGTGCTGGACGTGGAGCAGTCGACGTTGAGCCGGGCCATCCTGAAGCTGGAGCGGGTGATCGGCGGACGGATTTTCAACCGCTCGCAGGGCGGCGTCAGCATGACGCTCGCCGGCGCGCAGTTCATCCGCGCGGCGCGGTCGATGGTGGCGAACGCGGACAAGATGGTGGCAACGATGCGGGCGGCGGGCCAGGGCCGCGCGGGGGGACTTATGATCGGACACAACAGCGCGATCTCGGCCGGCCATCTGCGCGCCACCATACTGGGCTGGCGAGCGGCAAATCCCGATGTCGAGATCGACGGCGTGGAAGCCGACCGGGGCGCGCTGCTCGCGGGGCTCGATACGGGCGAGATCGATATCGCGGTCCTGGTCGGCGAAGCGGGCCATGCCGGATTCCGGCGTGAGGGGTTGTGGAACGAGCGTGTCATGGCCGCGTTGCCGGCAGATCATGCCCTTGCCGCAAGCGAGGCCGTTCATTGGACCGATTTGCGGCGCGAGCGCTTTCTGCTGCCTGCCGCCGATCCCGGCCCGGAAATCCGCGACCTGCTGCTCGGCCGCCTGATGATGGCGGGCGAGCCTCCCGATATCAGGATGCATCAGGCCAGCCGCGAGGCGATCCTGAGCGTGCTGGGCGGCGGTCTGGGCGTGTCGATCGTCTGCGAGGGCGCGACGGGCGCTCGCTATCCCGACGTCATCTATCGCCCCGTCCAGGGCGAGCAGGGACCGGCCTTCATCAACTATTCGGGCTACTGGCGAAAGGACAACGCCAATCCCGCGCTGAGGCGTTTCCTCGCCTTCGTGCGCGACCGCTATGCGCTGTCCTTCGACATCCCGTGACCGCGCGAGACAGTGACATGCGACGTTAACAGGCGGGATCGCAACCAACGGCCGGCCTGATTTGCAACCGGAGAAAGGAGCCGTCATGACGCAGGGAAAGACACTCATCATCGTGCTGGTCACGCTGATCGTCGGGTTCGGAGCGGGTTTCGTTCTGCGCCCGGTGATCGCGCCGGCCGAACCGGCAGCAGCGGTCGCGAGTCCTGTGCCCGTCGCCGCGCCCGCGGAGCCGCGCGGCAAGCAATATTTCGCGGCGCATCTCGACGAGGCCCGGCAGGTTCTGACACAGTGCGCGGAAGGCTCGACGCGCGGCGACGAATGCTTCAATGCCGAGATGGCCGTGACCGAGGCGGAGGGCCGAGCGCGGCACAAGAAGTTCTTTGGCAATTGACCACGCGAACGGGCTTTCAGTCCCCCTGCGCGCGATGCCGGCGAAAGGCGCGGTCGGTGGCCATGAACCGCTCCAGCATCGGCGCGATCAGGCGCGCGGGCGGGATCGGGCTGCCCTCGCCGAGAATCTCGCCGTAGCGCCGTAAATCCTCGAACAGCGGCGCGGGCAGTTCCACGGCGAGCTTGACGGGCTTGTCCTCGGGGATCTGCCCCAGCTTGAGTTTGGTCATCGCGTTGCTCCGATGGGTTCGAGGATCAAATCTCTCGTCAGGACGACCCTGAGCGGATGCCCCGGCCGGATGGTGAGCGTCGGCTGCACATTGAGCTGCCGCCGCACGACCTGCTGTCCGGTCTGGTTGATGGTGTCCTGCGATCCCCGCCGAAGCGCGCGGGTGAGGTCGTCCTCGCTGTCGGCCCCCAGCTCGGCGCCGACGCCGAGCAAGGTCGAGACGGCGGCGGCTTTCAGCAGATTGCCCCAATGCTGATTGACGCGACCCTGTAGCCCCGCAAATCCCGCGGCGTCCGTTCCGGGCTGGCGCTCGAGAACGATCGAGCGCCCGTCCGGCATGATGAGGCGGTCCCAGGAGAGCAGCACACGCGTCTGCCCCGCGGCGACCTCGCTGTCATATTCGCCGATCAGCCGCGCGCCCTGCGGAATGAGCAGGATGCGCCCGGTGATGCTGTCATAGACGTTCTGCGTCACCTGGGCGGTGATCTGGCCGGGAAGGTCGGAACGGATGCCGGTGATCAGCGCGGCGGGGATGATGCTGCCGGCCTGGACAATGTTGGGCGAGGCCGGCGCGGTCAGCCGCTCGGCGCTGACAGTGCGCTGATTGGTCGCTTGCGCCATGAACGCCCGCTTGGCGGCTTGGTCGCCCTGCGCAGCCTCTGACGGTTGCGGAGCTGCGGCCTCCGGCGCTGCGATGGCGAGGCTCGGCAAGGACGGCATCGCACCGGTCCCGGCGCTGCTTCCGCCGAGGAACACCATGCTGGTGCGGGCTGCATCGCGTTCCTGGGCGATGCGCTGGCGAGCGGCTTCGGCGGCCTGGATGCGCGGATCGGGCTGCGCGCCGACCGGTGGCACGGGCACATTCTCCCCGCGCTGCTGCGCCGAGACGATCGGGCCGCCGAGATCGCCGGGAAGCCTGGGGCCGAGCTTCGGGACCTGGCCGTAATCCTTCGGCCCCGAGGTGATGGTCTCGGATGCGGCGCGGCTGTCGGTATTGTAGAGTTCCTTCGCCGCCTGTTCTCCTTTGGGCGCGAGCGCATACCAGAGCGAGCCGCCGATACCGAGCCCCGCGACCACGCCGAGCGTCGCCAGCGCCTTCCTCGAAAGGCGCATGACGCGCGGCGCAGGCCCGCGAAGCTGAAAGGCGGCGGGGTTCGCGGATGCGGGTTGGGGGGATGCCTGCGGCGCTGGCTGGACGGGCGTATTGGTGGGATCGGCCATCACCGCCCCCTGCGGGACGTGTCCGCGCCGTCGCGCACGATTCGCACGCGCCGCTCGGTGCGCTTGTCGCTCAGGCGCAATTCCGCGCTGGCGAACAGGCGATCGACCACCATATAGCGCCCCTGCACGCGGTAATTGACCAGCTCGGCGTCGCCAGCCGCGCCGGTCACGAACAGCGGCGGCATCTCGCCCTGCGAGATCCCGGCCGGGAACTCGATGAACACCTGCGCGGAATCGTCGAAGGCGCGCACGGGCTTCCACGGCACGCGGTCGCCCTCGATCCGGTAGCGGAAATTGAGCGCCGCGATGTCGATGCCGGTGGCGACGGGGGCCGAGGCGGCAGCGGCGGCGTTTGCGCCGCGCAGGGCGATCAGCGCGTCCTGCGGATAGGTCCACGACACCGACGCCATATAGGTCGAGGCCGTCGCGCGCAGTTCGATATGATAGGTGCGCCGGTCGGTGTTGATGACGAGGTTAGTGAAAATGTCGGGCCGCGTGGGCTTCGCGAGGATATGCACGCGCGCCGTCGCGCCGCTGCCGCTCACCGTGTCGCCGATGATCCAGCGCACGGTGTCGCCGGCCGCGACCGGCCCCGGCCCGACGAGCTGCTCGCCCTCCTGAAGCGCGATGTCCGTCACCTGGCCGGGCGCGGTATATACCTGATAAAGCGCGCCTTCGGTCCAGGGATATTGCTGGATGGCGTTCACATAGCCGTCGCGGGTGGGTTGCACGCGGGCGGCCGCGTTCGCGGCCCCGACGCGGCGGCGCGGATCGGTCGCTTCTC
Source organism: Sphingobium sp. CCH11-B1 (assembly GCF_001556865.1). Taxonomy (GTDB): domain Bacteria; phylum Pseudomonadota; class Alphaproteobacteria; order Sphingomonadales; family Sphingomonadaceae; genus Sphingobium. The sequence goes on from NZ_LSJY01000087.1 coordinate 14,072, forward strand.
GCGGCGAGGCGCTTTGCGTGACCGGCTTCAACTGGCCCGGAAGCGGCAGCGGTTCGGGGATAGTCACCACCTCGACCACGCGTGGCGGTTGTGCGGCCGGCGTGGCCGCGATCTCGCGCGGTGGATCATCGTAAGCGATGCTCGGCGCTTTCGCCGATGAGGTGGCGCAGCCGGCCAGCGCGGTTGCGGACAATAACATAACCGCGCTGGCGGCATGGCGGGCGGACATGCGTGTCATTGCGACAGCTCCTTGCTCCAGTTGAGGGCGTTGACGAACACGCCGAGCGGGTTCTTGCGCAGCGCGTCGGGGGTGCGCGGGGTCTGGACAACGACAGTGAGGATCGCCGACCAGCGGGTCGTCTCGGCGAGACTGCCGTCCTGATAGCGCCGCTCGATCCAGGCGACGCGGAAGCTGTCGCCGGAGGCACGGATCACGCTGGAGACGTCCACCGCGACCTGCACCTTGCCGACCTGTGCGATCGGATCGTTGGCGCGCGCGTAGTCGTTGAGCGCCAGTGCGCCCTTGTCGGTCGTGAAATCGTAAGCCCTGAGCCAGTTCTGCCGGACGATGACCGGATCGGCCGGGATCGCCCTGACCTGCTCGATGAACCGGGCGAGATGGAACGCGATCTGCGGATCGGTCGGGCGGTAGCCGGTTTCGGCGGGAGCGACGGCCTGCGCTTCGCCGAGCCGATCGACCTGCACCACCCAGGGCACGATATGGCCGCGGGCGGATTGCCAGACGAGTCCGGCCGAGAGCCCACCGGACAGGGCGAGCGCGCCGAAGAAGGCAAGGCGCCAGTTCTTCGCCTGCACGCGGGCGGAACCGATGCGGTCGTCCCAGACCTGCGCGGCGCGCTGGTAGGGCGTCGCGGGTTCGGGGGTCTGGCCGTAGCGGATGGTGGGTCGTCGGAACATTTTCGGATCACTCCCTTTCCTTGACGTCGGGACCGCCGCCGCCGCCGTGGCTGTCGCCGGCCTTCATCGTGTGAGCGAGGACGGTCGCGCCGTGGGTCGCGGACTGGCGCTGCTTCATGGCCGAGGCCCATGCGGGCGGCGCGGAAGCCGGGGCTGCCGGCGATGCCGCGGGCGCGGGACTTCCCGATGCGGGAGCGACGCCCAGCCCGGCGCGGGCGCCTGTGCGGAAGTTGTCCTTCATGGATGCGCTCGCCTTGCCGGCCATCCGGCGCAGCGGCGAGAGCGCGGCATTGACGGCGCCGGTCGCCGCCGTCTGTCCGACAGCGGCCATGCCGCCCGCCACAGCGCCCGCGCCGCTCCTGCCGAGCGAGCCGACGCTGTAGGCGCCCGCCGCGCCGCCCGCCATGCGCGCGCCGCCTTGCGCGGCTGCCGCACCCATCCGCCCGGTCGCGCCTATGGTCGAGGCGGCAGCGCCGACGCCGAGCTTCGCGGCGGCGGCGCCACCGACCAGCGCGCCGCCCGCCGCCAGCACGGTGCCGGCCGCCGCGCCCGCGCCGAGCTGCGGCCCGCCCGAGACGATCCCGTTGGCGATGCCGGGGCCGAAGATCGACAGGCCGAGCAGCGACAGCGCGCCGAGCGCGATCGCCAGAACCTGCCGCGCGTCGGGTTCGGGACCGACCGTCGCCGTGAACGTGCTGAACAGGGTCGTGCCGATCCCGGTGATGACCGCGAGCACCAGCACCTTGATCCCGCTGGAGACGATATGGCCGAGCACTTTTTCGGCCATGAACGCGGTGCGGTTCCAGAAGGCGAAGGGCAGCAGGACGAATCCGGCCAGCGTCACCAGCTTGAACTCGATCAGGGTGATGAATATCTGGATGGCGATAATGAAGAAGGCGAGGACGACGATCAGATAGGCGAGCAGCAGCACGGCGATGATCGCGAGATTGGCGAACACCGACCAGAGGCTGTTATAGGCCTCCATCGCGTCGATCAGTGGCTGCGCCGCATCGAGACCCTTTGCAGCGATCGTGCCGGGCTTCATGAACTCCGCGAGGCTGAGGGCATCGCCACTCGCCTTGAGCCCCAGCCCCGCGAAGCTGTCGAACAGGATCGTCGCCAGTGTCTGGAAATTGCCGATGATGAAGGCGAAGGCGCCGATATAGAGGGTTTTCTTGACCAGCCGCTGGATCACGTCCTCATCGGCGCCCCAGGCCCAGAACAGCCCGGCGATGGTCACGTCGATCGCGATAAGGGTCGAGGACAGGAAGCCGACCTCGCCGCCGAGCAGGCCAAAGCCGCTGTCGATGTAGCTGGTGAAGGTGTCGAGGAAGGTATCGACGATCCCGGTGTCACTCACGGCGCGGTGCTCCCGGCCTGATCGGCGGGGACAAAGGGGCCGGGAAGCTCCGGCCGGATCGCCTCGTCAGCCCGGCTGCCGTCGCTGTCATATGCGGCGGGAAGCGCAGGATGCTCGCCCGGCGCGGGCGCGTCGGCATCCTTGCCGAAGAAGCGGCGGCGCTTTTCCGCCCATGCCGCCTCGCAGCCGGAATCCGGCATGGTGAGCGTGGCGCAGCGTTCCAGTTCGCGCGCCAGCCGCTTCTCCTGCTCTCCTTCTTCAAGGACGGGCAGGACGGCTTCAAGCTGCGGTTCATGCGGTTCGCGCGAGCCCGCGAGCGCCACGGCCAGCATGATGCCGCCGAGCGCGGCGACACCGGCGATCTTTGCATTGCGCGACATGCGGCTTCTCCTGTCAGTCGCGGCCGAAGAAGCGGCGGAAGCGTTCGCGCCCCTCCGCCTCGATCGCGGCCTGCCGCGCGGCGTCGAGCGACTGCGCCCGTCCCTGCGCCGCGACGGCGGCGGTGAGGTCGGCGAGCTGCTGCGATTGCAGGGCGAGAAGCTGGTTGCCCGCCTGCGCGGCCTGGAGCGCGCCGGTCGCCGACTGACTGGCCGAGACCAGGCTGTTCATCGTGGTGCGCGCGCCCTCGATATTACCGACGACGCCGGCCTGCACCTGCAAGGAGTCCTGGAACGCGCCGACGCTGTCCTCCCAGCGCGCGTTCGCATTGGCGATCATCTGGGCGTTGGTGCCGGTGAGCGCGGTGCCCTTGTAACGGTCGGTGAAGGCGCTCTGGATGTCCCGGACATCGTAGGCGATGCGCTGGGCCTGCCTAAGCAGCTGCTGCGTCTGCCGGACCTGCTGCTGGAGAACGTCGACCGTCGAGAGCGGCAGCGAAGCGAGATTGCGCGCCTCGTTGATGAGGCTCGTCGCCTGCTGCTGAATTTGCTGAATCTGGTTGTTGATCTGCTGGAGCGACCGGGCGGCGGTCAGCACGTTTTGGGCGTAATTGGTCGGGTCATAGACGATCCCGCCGAACTGGGCGTGCGCGGGCGTCGCGGCGGTGGTGCCGATCATGCCGGACGTGGCGATCGCGCCGGCCAGCATGGCGCGGCGCAGGATGGTGGCTTTCATGGGATCATGTCCTTCAAGGCAAGGGGGAGCTGGCCGGTATCTTCCCGGTTTCCGGCCAGCGGATCGGGTTGAGGTTCGGGAAGAAGCTCGACCGCCCAGGCGCAGCCGCGGTGACGCAGCCATTCGGCCGCGAAGGCAGGCGCGCCATGCGCCTCCACCAGCTCCGCGATCCGGCGCTGATCGGTCTTGGAAGAGGCGGCGGCGAAGGCCAGCGCGACCTCGCCAAGCCCCAGCTCGAACAGGCGGTTGCCGCGCCTTGACTGGCAGTAATAATCGCGCTTCGGCGTCGCCCGGCTCAGGATTTCGATCTGGCGGGCGTTGAGCCCGAACCGCTCGTAGATCACCGCGATCTGCGGTTCGACCGCGCGTTCGTTCGGCAGGAATATCCGGGTCGGACAGCTCTCGACGATGGCGGGCGCGATCGTGCTGCCCTCGATCTGCGCGAGCGACTGGGTGGCGAAGATGACGCTGGCGTTCTTCTTACGCAGCGTCACCAGCCATTCCGAAAGCTGTTTGGCGAACGCGGGCGATCCCAGCGCCAGCCAGCCCTCGTCGATGACGATGAGCGTCGGGCTGCCGTCGAGCCGCCCCGCGATGCGGTGAAACAGGTAGGACAGGACGGCCGGGGCCGCGCCGCTTTCCATCAAGCCTTCGGTCTCGAACACCTGAACGGTGGCCTCGCCAAGCCGCTCGGTCTCGGCATCGAGCAGCCGGCCCCATGCTCCGCCCACGCACCAGGGCGCGAGCGCCTGCTTGAGCTGCTGGCTCTGGAGCAGGACGGCAAGGCCCGTCAGGGTCCGTTCCGCGATCGGCGCGGTGGCGAGCGAGGTCAGCGCCGACCAGATATGCTCCTTGGCCTGCGGGTCGACGGTCACATTCTCGGATGCGAGGATCGCCGCCAGCCATTCGGCGGCCCAGGCGCGTTCGGCTGGGTCGTCAATATGGGCGAGCGGTTGGAGCTGCACGCCGTCCCCGGCCTCGTCGGCGAGCATCCCGCCGAGATCCTGCCAGTCGCCGCCCATACCGATCGCAGCCGCGCGGATGCTGCCGCCGAAATCGAAGGCGAAGACCTGCGCGTTCTCGTAGCGGCGAAATTGCATCGCCATCAGTGCAAGCAGCACCGACTTGCCGGAGCCGGTCGGCCCGACGATGAGGGTGTGCCCGACATCGCCGACATGAAGGGAAAACCGGAACGGGGTCGAGCCTTCGGTCTTGCCATAAAGCAAGGGGGGCGCACCGAAATGCTCGTCCCGTTCCGGCCCCGCCCATACTGCTGACAGGGGGATCAGGTGGGCGAGATTGATGGTGGAAATCGGAGGCTGGCGGACGTTGGCATAGGTGTGGCCGGGGAGGCTCCCAAGCCACGCCTCGATCGCGTTCATGCCCTCGGGGATCACGGTGAAGTCGCGACCCTGGATGACCTTTTCGACCAGCCGCAGCTTTTCAGCCGCAATGGCGGGATCGCGGTCCCACACCGTCACGCTGGCGGTGACATAGGCCATGCCGGCGTAGTCGGCGCCCAGCTCCTGCAAGGCAGTGTCGGCGTCGGCCGCCTTGTTCGAGGCATCGCTGTCGAGCAGCGTCGATGCCTCGTTGGTCATCACTTCCTTGAGGATCGCAGCAACGCTTTTGCGCTTGGCGAACCATTGGCGGCGGATGCGGGTCAGCAGCTTCGTCGCGTCGGTCTTGTCGAGCATGATCGCGCGGGTCGACCAGCGATACTCGAAGGCGAGCCGGTTCAGTTCGTCGAGCAGGCCGGGGAAGGTGACGCTCGGGAATCCCGTGATCGTCAGCGTGCGCAGATGATGGTCGCCGAGTTTCGGCTCCAGCCCGCCGGTCAGCGGCTCGTCGGCGAGCAGCGCGTCGAGATGCATCGGCGTTTCCGGCACGCGCACGCGCTGGCGCCGGGTCGAGATCGTGCTGTGCAGGTAAGTCAGCGTCTCGCCGTCATCGAGCCAGCAAACCTCGGGCACGAAGCCCTCGACCAGATTGAGCACCCGGTCGCTGCGATCGGTAAAGCTCTGGAGCAATTCCCACGGATCGACGCCCGTGCCGGAACGGCCTTCATAGAGCCAGGTTTCGGCGCGGGCGGCGTCCTCGGCCGGTGGCATCCAGAGGAGCGTCAGATAATAGTCGCTCTCGAAATGCGCGCCTTCTTCGCGAAACTGTTCGCGCCGCTCCATATCGACCAGCGCCGAGACCGGATCGGGAAAGTCCGATTCCGGATAGTCGAGCGCGGGCGTGCGCTGCGCTTCGACGAAGATTGCCCAGCCCGAGCCGAGACGGCGCAGCGCATTGTTGAGCCGCGCCGTGGTGGCGACCAGCTCGGCTGGCGTGGCGGAATCAAGGTCCGGTCCCCGAAAACGGGCGGTGCGCTGAAAGCTGCCGTCCTTGTTGAGAACGACGCTTGTCCCGACCAGCGCGGCCCAGGGCAGGAAGTCGGCGAGATGCGCGGCGCCGTTCCTGTATTCGCGCAAGCTCATCATGGCTGCATCCATGTCGGGTAGCGGAGGTGGCGGCGGGCCACGTCGACGAACTGGGGATCGCGCCGCGCGGCCCATACCGAGAGCGCATGGCCGATCGCCCATATCGCGAGGCCGGCGATCCAGAGGCGCAGGCCCAGCCCGATCGCGCCTGCCAGCGTCCCGTTGACGATGGCGAGCGAGCGCGGGGCGCCTCCGAGCAATATCGGCTCGGTCAGCGCCCGGTGGACCGGCGCGAAGTAGCCCGCGATGGGCTCGCCATGATCGGCCGCGCCGGTCATGCGACCATCGCTCCGCCACCGAAGGAAAAGAACGAGAGGAAGAAGCTCGACGCGGCGAACGCGATCGACAGACCGAACACGATCTGGATCATCCGCCGTGCCCCGCCCGACGTATCGCCGAAGGCCAGGGTCAGCCCGGTCACGATGATAATCATCACCGCGATGATCTTGGCGACCGGCCCCTCGATGCTTTCGAGGATAGACTGGAGCGGCGCCTCCCACGGCATCGACGATCCGCCCGCATGGGCGGGCATCGCGTAGAGCAGCCCGGCCGCGGTGATGCCGATATGGCCGAGGCGGTCGAGCACGGTGCCGCCGAGCAGGCGGCCCTTCATGGTCCTGAGAGGCGTGGCGTCGTTGGTCATGGCAGGTCTCCGGTCTGGGGGGTGGTGAGCGGCGTGAGGCGGTAGTCGCCGGTCGCGGCGTCGAGCCCTTCGACGCGGGCCAGCTCGGCGAGGCGGCGGCCGTGCCCGTCGCGGACGAGCACGGCGATCAGGTCGATGGTCTCGGCCAGCAGCGCGCGCGGGACCGTGACGA
>NZ_LSJY01000088.1 GCF_001556865.1 Sphingobium sp. CCH11-B1
ATCCCTGCGACGCGGCGGCCGACCATTGGCGGCACGTCCACAACCGCATCGCCGCCGGCCATCAGCCGCGCCTCTACACGATCGAGCGCCATCACGCCTGGCTCAAGCGCTGGGAGATCGAGGGATGACGCGCCGCCGCTACGTCATGGCGACGGCCATCGCCGCATCCACCTTCGCCGCGGCCTTCGTCGCCATCGCCGTCGCCGATCCGCTCCCGCGCGTCATCTGGAACGCCAGCGCCAGCGCACCCATCGGCCTCTACCGCATCCATCCCGAGAGCGATCCGCCCACCGGCGCGCTGGTCGCCATCGCGCCGCCGGAACAGCTTTCCCGCTGGCTTTCGGCGCGCGGCTATCTGCCCGAGGGCGTGCCGCTCCTGAAGCATGTCGCGGCGAGGGCCGGACAGCGCGTGTGCCGTGTCGGCGCCGTGGTGAGCGTCGATGCCCAGCGCGTCGCCATCGCCCGCGCGCGTGATGGCCGGGGCCGTCCGCTGCCGGTCTGGCAGGGGTGCCGCACGCTGCGATCGGGTGAGCTGCTGCTGCTCAATCCCGCCCATCCCGACAGTCTGGACGGCCGCTATTTCGGCCCGCTGCCGGCCTCGTCCGTCATCGGACGCGCGACGCCGCTCTATCTGCGCGCGCCGTCCCCAACGCCTTCCACCCCCGAAGCCAAGGAGATCGGCCATGCAAACGAATATCTTTGAACCCATCAGCGACGGCTTTGCCGGGCGCGTCCGGCTGTTCGGCATCAACGAAGCGATCGTGCTTGTCGCGCTCGATCCGAGCGACGCCGAAAACGCGCCCGACTACCGCGTCCACCTCGACGACGAGGACGGCCCCGAGGTCGGCGGCGCGTGGAAGCGGGTCGGCGAACGCGCCGGCAACTACATCGCGCTGGAGATCGACAGCCCGCTTTTCAGCTCGCCGTTCCGGCCGGTGCTGTTCCGCGCCGATGACGACGGGCGGACCTTCAGGCTGTCGTGGAAACGCCCCCGGCCCCGCGACGATCGGAGCTGATCGGTGCCTTCCCCGATCATCCCTCTGTTCGCGGAAAGACCGTCTCATCCCTCCGTCCCGCTCGGTCGCAGGCCGGCCGGCGCGCGCAGCGAAGGTCAAGGGCGGCCCCCGGCCGGCGCATCGCGCGCACCCTTTACCGGAGCGAGCACGCTGGCAGGCTGGCGGCGGAGCGGGGGTGGACCGGCCGCCATGCTCGCGGTCCTGCTGCTGCTCGCACCGGGCGCTGCGCCCGTCGCCGCGCTGGCGCAGGACGCGGCGGCCGAGGGCTCGGCCGCGCGCCATCCCTATGCCGTTCACGTCGCGGACGCGGCCCGGCGCTTCGGCGTCCCCGAGCGCTGGATATGGGCCGTCATGCGTGTCGAGAGCAACGGCGATGCTCGCGCGGTCTCGACGGCCGGAGCGATGGGCCTGATGCAGATCATGCCCGGCACCTGGGCGGGCCTGCGCGCACGCCATCGCCTCGGTTCCGACCCGTTCGACGTGCGCGACAACATCATGGCGGGCGCGGCCTATCTGCGGGCGATGCACGACCGCTACGGCAACGCGACGGCGATGCTGGCGGCCTACAATGCGGGGCCGGGCCGCTACGACGAATATTTGTCGCGCGGCCGTCCGCTGCCCGCAGAGACACGCGCCTATCTCGCAAAGCTGGCGTCGATCACAGGCGGTTCGGACGACACTCGGCTTGCCGCCGCACCGCCGTCCGATCCCTTCGCCTGGCGTCGCGCCGCGCTGTTCGCGGTGCGGCCGGGCGCGGTGTCGCCTGCGCCGCAATCGGCCGATCGCTCGGCATCCGAAGTGCAGCCGGAACGACCGGCCGACGACCGCGCCGAGCTTGTCTTGGCCGACGCGCCGCCGACCTCGAACGGCCTGTTCGTCCGTCTTTCCGGGCGGCCTCCGCCGTGAGCGGCTCCCGCGCTCTCTGGCGGGTTTCGGCGCAGGCTTTCGCAGCGCCGGAAGGGAGCAGGGCTGTCTTTCTGAAGGGGGAAGGCCGAGGGCAAGATAAAAGGCGGCGAGGTGCGAAGCCCTCTTGCCCCGGTTGTAGCCTTGATTTTCAAGGCTTTGGGACATCGCTGCGCGATGTGCGCGAAAATCGCGCGATGTGCGGCAAGCGCACAGATTCAGCGAAACGCCGGGTTTGGCGCACCTCGCACGGCTTTGTGCCGTGATCCGCGACGACGATTTTCGTGTCCGGCCTGGCCGCATCCGTTCGCGTGGCAGCCTACGGGCACGGCCGATCATCGCCCAGGCGCTCGCCGCCGCACAGCGCGCAGGCGGTCATATCTCGCGGCAGGGCAGGATCGTTGCGCCGGGCCGCTCAACCTTCGGGCGCGGCCGCGTGGCGAGCGTGCGCGCGACCCACCGGCTCGGCCACCGATCGCGCCAGGTGGTCATCAAGGCGCGTGTCGTTCGGCACTTCGGCCGTGCGTCGCTTGCCGCCCATCTCAAATATCTGCAACGCGATGGCGTCACCCGCGATGGCGAGCGGGGCGTGCTGTTCGGGGCCGAAGCGGACGGCCTCGACCGCAACGAGTTTGCGGCGCGGTGCGAAGACGACCGGCATCATTTTCGTTTCATCGTGTCGCCCGAGGACGCGGACCAGATGCGCGACCTCAAGAGCTTCACCCGCGACTTGATGACACAGATGGAAAAGGACTTGGGCACCCGGCTCGCCTGGCGGGCCGTCGAGCACTGGAACACCGACAATCCCCACATCCACATCATCGTGCGCGGTGTTGCCGACGACGGGCGGGATCTGGTCATTTCCCGCGACTATATCCGCGAGGGGATGCGGGCGACGGCGCGGGAGATCGTCACCCGCGAGCTGGGGCCGCGCACCGACCTTGAGATTCGGCGATCGCTGGAACGGCAGGTCGAGGCCGAACGCTGGACCGAGATCGACCGCGACTTGTCACGCACCATGCAGCACAACGGGTTCATCGACATGGCACCGGAGCCAGGCGTGCAGCCGGACGGCGACCATGTGTTGAGAATGGGGCGGCTGCGCAAGCTGGAGCATCTTGGTCTCGCCAACGAGATCGCGCCCGCTCAGTGGACGATCGCCGGGAACGCACAGGCCGCATTGCGCGAGATGGCCGAGCGCGACGACATCATCAAACGGATGCACAAGGCGATGACCGGCCGTGGCATCGACCGTGGTTTCGCGAGCTATGTGCTCGACGCCGATCCCACTCAACCCGTCATCGGCAGGTTGGTCGATCGCGGCCTGCATGACGAATTGAGCGGCAGCGCCTATGCGATCGTGGACGGCATCGACGGCCGCATCCATCACATCCGTTTCTCCGACATCGAGGCGACCGGCGATTGCAAGCCCGGCGCGATTGTCGAACTGCGCCATTTCGAGGATCGCAAGGGCCGGCAGCGGGTGGCGCTTGCCGTGCGTTCGGACATGGATTTGTCCGCGCAGGTCCACGCGCCCGGCGCCACCTGGCTCGATCGCCGCAATCTGTCGAGCGATGGCCGCGACCTGGGCGGTGGCTTCGGGTCCGAGGTGCGCGCCGCGATGGAGGCCCGCGCCGAACACCTTGCCGACGAAGGGCTGGCGCGGAGGCAAGGCCAGCGGATCATATTCGCGCGCAATCTACTCGATACGCTCAAGCGCCGGGAACTGGACGCCGCCGCCAAGGAATTGTCGGTCGAGATCGGTCTGCCGCATACGCCGTCCAAGGCCGGCGAGTATGTCGCGGGCACGGTGCGCCAGCGCATCACACTCGCCTCGGGCCGCTTCGCCATGATCGACGATGGCCTTGGTTTCCAGCTTGTGCCCTGGTCTCCGTCGCTCGACCGTCAGATGGGCAAGCACATTTCGGGCGTCATGCGAAGCAACGGCGGGGTCGATTGGTCGTTCGGGCGAGGCCGGGGGCTGGGATTGTAGCGTGCTGATAACCGGACGCACCGCAATCACTCAGCCGTCAGGATAGCTTTGATTTGATCGATGCCTTCCTGATACCAAAACCATTGCCCTCCGAGCTGTATGGCCAGACCTTTACCTGGGGCTTTTAGGTCATTCGCTTTCCATGCTCGCGTGAATGTATGCGAGGTGACATTGGGAACCCCCTCATCAGTGAGCATTTGGATCGCTTCAGTCATCCGAAATTTGGGCCGCTCGACCTGTTTGATAGCGACTTCGACATTAGAGCCGACAGGACTGTAAGAAACAGCTTGGTCTGCTTTTTTCGAATTATTGGTAACTTTTGGAACGACATACACTCGAAAGGCATAGTCTGGATCGTTGTAATCTGCGGATGACATCGGATTTTCGAGAAGCGCATTTACAGCGGCAACCGATTTCGCGACAACACCACTGCCCTTGATCATGTTGGGCGCACTGAGAGTTAGAGCTTGTAGCTGAATAGTGAATGAAAGATCGTGCGAAAAGTCAAACTTATTTCCGAACTTATCTTTTGCGAATCTCAAAAAATTAAGAGCATTAGCTTGAAGCTTTGATTGAACATCTGCGTTTATATCTTCATATGTTCTATGCTCAACTTCATTCCGAATGGCTATGATATACCTGAGATTATTCTTTTCTCCATTCGTTAATGACGATTGTGGTTGGTTTATACAGTATCCTAACTCCCAAAATTTGGGCTTCCCGTCTATCATAACCTCAGTGCCATCAGCATTGCGATATATGGGCACAATCGACTGTTGAACGAAATGAGCGTGCAGCAGGTATGTCCAAGCAATCACAGATAGGACGATAAATGTCTCAGATCGGGTGACGATCATGTTATTGTTATATATAAGTATGGCTGTTTTCATTATTTCGACCGCTTTGTGGACTTGCGCCGAAATCGGGTCCATGTCGCAAAATCCAAGCCGATCAGCTAGCGAAGCTATCTTCGAATAATGATATAGAAGGCCCTCAATGTCTTCAGCAGAAGCTGCAGGAATTGCAGCGTAGCGAGGCTTATCACCTCGCCTTATTGCACCAACTTCGCGATGGTTAAAGTTGCGATCGAGGTAGCTAAAGACTGAGAGAATCTGCTGGTCATTATAACCTTTATGAGCAGCTAGCCCCTTTATCAAACTGATCTCTTTATCTGACAGAACAAGCCTAGCCATCGTCCCCCCGCCGTGGTTTTATGCCCCCGCATCACGCCGACATTCACTTCATCCGTCCGCTCCCTAGCATAGAATTGACTATATAGAGTCATGATCTCTCTGTATCGACGTGGCTGGCGACGCGGCCGCCATAGCTCATCCAAACGGACCGATTGAAGCGACGCCAACCTAGGTTTTCAGGGCCGAGCCTCTTGATTGGAGCCAGCGCAAATACGCTATTCCCTGTTTTTCTGCGCTAGACTTTCCTCAATAATAACAGTGACTTGATTTTCCGTCCGGCACGTATCGACTTCGACGCCATGTCGGCAACCAAAATCCTCTGGGGTCAGGTCTTCGCGGTCTTCCTGATCGTGCTCGCAGCCATATGGGCGGCGACACAATGGACCGCCGCGGCGCTCGCCCACCAGCCTCAGCTTGGCCGACCTTGGTTCATGCTGGGGGATTGGCCGATCTATCCGCCGCCGGCCTTCTTCTGGTGGTGGTTCAGCTACGACGCCTATGCGCCTGAGATATTCCAGACCGGCGCGTTCATCGCCGTGTCGGGCGGGTTCGCCGCCATCATCGTCGCCATCGCCATGTCGGTATGGCGCGCGCGTGAACTGACGAATGCCGAGACCTATGGCTCGGCGCGCTGGTCGGAACGCGGGGAAGTGCGCTCCGCCGGTCTGCTCGGCGACAATGGCGTGGTGCTCGGGCGGCTCGGCCGCGACTATCTGCGCCACGACGGGCCTGAGCATGTGCTGTGTTTCGCGCCCACACGGAGCGGCAAGGGTGTGGGTCTTGTGGTGCCGACGCTCCTGACCTGGCCCGGCTCCGCCATCGTGCATGACATCAAGGGTGAGAACTGGCAGCTCACCGCCGGTTTTCGTGCCCGGCACGCGCGGGTGTTGCTGTTCGATCCGACCAACGGCGCCTCGGCCGCCTACAATCCCCTTCTCGAAATCCGCAAGGGCGCCTGGGAGGTGCGCGACGTGCAGAACGTCGCGGACGTGCTGGTGGACCCGGAAGGCAGTCTCGAAAAGCGCAACCATTGGGAAAAGACATCCCATGCACTGCTGGTCGGCGCGATCCTCCATGTGCTCTATGCCGAGGCCGACAAGACGCTTGCGGGCGTCGCCGCCTTCCTGTCCGATCCGCGCCGCCCGATCGAAAGCACGTTATGGGCGATGATGACCACGCGGCATTTGGGCGAGGCCGGGGTCCATCCCGTTGTCGCCAGCGCCGCGCGCGAGTTGTTGAACAAGTCGGCGAACGAGCGATCGGGCGTGCTTTCCACCGCCATGTCGTTCCTGGGCCTGTATCGCGATCCCGTCGTCGCGCAGGTTACGCGCACTTGCGAATGGCGCATCAAGGATCTGGTCGAGGGCGACGAGCCGGTAACGCTCTATCTGGTCGTTCCCCCCAGCGACATCTCCCGCACCAAGCCGCTCATTCGGCTGATCCTCAACCAGATCGGGCGTCGGCTGACCGAGGACTTGAATGCCCGGCAAGCGCGTCACCGCCTGCTGTTGATGCTCGACGAATTTCCCGCGCTCGGGAGACTGGATTTCTTCGAGTCCGCGCTGGCGTTCATGGCGGGCTACGGCATCCAGAGCTTCCTCATCGCCCAGAGCCTCAATCAGATTGAAAAGGCTTACGGGCCGAACAACGCGATCCTCGACAATTGCCATGTGCGCGTGGCGTTCGCGACCAATGACGAACGCACCGCCAAGCGCATATCGGACGCGCTCGGCACGGCGACCGAGATGCGGGCGATGAAGAATTATGCCGGACACAGATTGTCCCCCTGGCTCGGCCATTTGATGGTGTCCCGACAGGAAACGGCCCGCCAGCTTCTTACCCCCGGCGAGATCATGCAGCTTCCGCCTGACGACGAAATTGTCATGGTCGCGGGAATCCCGCCGATCCGCGCGAAGAAGGTTCGCTACTACAAGGATCGCCGGTTCACGGAGCGCGTGATGCCGCCGCCGGACATGAATGTCGGCGGCGGCCCGCCGCGCCCGGACGACTGGAGCGGCCTGTCTCCGATCGAAGCCCCGCCCATGCCCGAACCTATCGGGCAGGACGCCCCGAAAAAGCCGAAGAAGAAAAAGGCCCGCAAGAAAACCGAGACGGATGACGACGCCGCGAATGCGGACCTGCGCCGCGATCCGCAGTTGGAGCGCCATATCGACATCGCGCCGCCGCCCATGCCGGCGCCGACCAATGAGTTCGAGCTGGACGAACCGGAACAGGATACCGACGCGGCGAGGCAAGCAGCGACGCGCCGCCAGATGCAGCGTATCGCACGGCAGGCGTCGCTCGATCCAGATGACGGCATCGAGCTATGACCACCAAAAGCCGTCTGTCAGTCTATCTCGATCACGACATCATGCAGGCGCTTGCCGCCTATGCCGATCGGCGCGGGCAATCCCGTTCGCTCATCGCCGAGGCCGCCATCGCATCCTTCCTGTCCCCGGACGCCGACGAGCAACGCGAGGCGGCTATCGCCAAGCGGCTTGACCGACTCGACCGGCGCACGACGCGGCTGGAACGCGATGTCGGAATCGGTGTCGAGATGATCGCGCTGTTCGTTCGCTTCTGGCTGTCGAACACCCCGCCACCGCCCGAAGCGGAACGGGCGGCGATGCGTCGCCAGGGCGGGGATCGCTACGATGCTTTCATGGATGCGCTTGGCCGCCGACTCGCGAAGGGTCCGAAGGTTGGCCAGGAGATCAATGAGGATTTTCCTGCTCAGGACGATTGAGCGCCTACGCTGCTGCTTGTCTTTCTTCGCTAGCCTGCGACGCCCCGATTTCCTTGTTGAATCGCGGCCTTTCCTGTCTCTTTTGATGTGCCCCTGACGCCGGGCAGCGGTTCGCCCGGCCCAATGCAGGGGCCTTTTCGTGACCGTTCACCCCATCCGTTCCGAGGCAAAAACACGCGGCGCGCGAATGCTGCGCACGGCGTTGGGGCCATCGATCGCGGCCTGGCTCGACGATGCCGCCGTGATCGAGGTGATGCTGAACCCGG
>NZ_LSJY01000009.1 GCF_001556865.1 Sphingobium sp. CCH11-B1
AACGCCACGACGCCGAGCACCAAGGCCGATCACAAATCATTCATGCCATCTCCTTTGGGAAAGCCCGCCGCGCTTTCGCACGGAGCCGATTCGGTATAAGGTCAGGGAGAGGCGGCCGGCAAGCCGGCGACCGAGGCAGAGGGGTAACACGCATCATGTCCATGTCGCGTTCCGTAACCATCATCGGCATCGTCCTGCTACTCTGGAACCTGATGGGCGTCGCCGCCTGGGTGATGCAATATGGCATGGACCTTTCCGAACTGGCGAAGACCGATCCCGTGGGCGCGCGCATCTTCGCTGAGATGCCGTCCTGGCTATGGGTCGCCTATGCGGTCGCGGTCGGCGCCGGAACGCTGGGCGCGCTACTGTTGCTGATGAAGAAGGCAGCGGCCGCCACGCTGTTCCTCGTTTCGCTGGTCGCGGTGCTGGTCCAGTTCGGTTACACGCTGGGCGCTACCGACCTGATCGCGCAAAAGGGGATCGTGGTCGCAGCCGGCTTTCCCGCCTTCGTCATTCTGGTCGCGATCGTGCAGTTGGCCTACGCCCGGTCCCTGGTGGCGAAGGGCGTGCTACGCTAGTCGTTCGGTGTCGCCTTTTCCCGAGCCGGCACGCGCGATAACCCGCACCGAGAAGGCTTCAGCGGATCAAAGTTCGCCCCGGGCGCGCCGAATTTCGAACCATTTGCGCACATTCTCATTATGCTGCTGATAGGTGTCGGCAAAGATATGGCCGCCCTTCCCATCCGCGACGAAATAGAGCGCTTTCGTCTTTTCCGGATGGAGCACGGCGAAGATCGACAGCCGGCCCGGATTGGCGATGGGGCCCTTGGGCAGCCCGACCATCGCATAGGTGTTATAGTCGTTGACGGCGGCGATCTCCGACTTGCGGATGCGCCGGCCGAGCGGCTTGCCCCGGGTGATCGGATAGATGATCGTCGGATCGGCCTGCAGCATCATGTTCGCGCGCAGACGGTTATAATAGACGCCCGCGACGGTCGGCCGTTCGGCCGGAACGGCGGTTTCCTTCTCCACGATGCTGGCCAGGATCACCGCCTCCCTGGGGGACTTGACCAATAATCCCTGGGCGCGGCCGGCCCATAGCTGGGCCAGTTCCTTGTCCATTGCGACCTGCATGCGCTTCAATACCTTGGCGCGGGGCTCGCCCTTGTCGAAGGCATAGCTGTCAGGGAGAACGCTGCCTTCCTCCGGCACGGGGATGGTGCCGGTCAGCTGGTCGTTCGCCATCAGCCGTTCGTGCACGAGGATGGAGGGCATGCCTTCGGGAATGGTGACGAGCCGCGTCACCGTCTTGCCGCCCTGAAGGATGGACAGGATGTCGCTGTTGCTGGCTCCGGCCGGGATGTGGAACTCGCCGGCCTTGATCGGCTTCGTCCCCCCGAAAACCCTGGCGCGGGTCAGGAACGCGTCGGCCGAGCGAACCGCCCCCGCCCGTTTCAACAGAACGGCGGCGTCGGACAGGGTCGCGCCCTCGCGCACGGTGATGCTGACGTCTTGCGCCGCAGGGCCCTTTTCAGTCCAGCCGACGACGAACCGGAAAGCGACGAAGGCGGCGACCGCGAGGCCGAGGAGGAGGATGCCGCAGCCAAAGCGGCGGGCGGCCGCAGGACGGGTGCGACGAGCCATGTCAGTATTCTGTTCCCCGGCCTTCGCCGGGGGCCGGCAAGGCAGCCAAAGCCGTCACACCGCCTTCATGATCAGCGAGGCGTTGGTGCCGCCGAAGCCGAAGCTGTTGTTCAGCACCGCGCGGACCTTCCGCTCCTTGGCGACATGCGGCACCAGGTCGACGCCCTTGCAGCTTTCGCTCGGTTCATCGAGGTTGAGCGTCGGCGGCACGATCTGGTCGCGGATGGCAAGGATGCAGAAGATGCTCTCCACCGCGCCCGCGCCGCCCAGCAGATGGCCGATGGCCGACTTGGTGGACGACATCGACATGGTCGCCAGATGCTCACCGAAGAGGCGCTTCACCGCCCCCAGCTCCAGTTCGTCGCCGAGCGGAGTCGAGGTGCCGTGGGCGTTCACATAATCGATGTCGGCCAGGCTCAGGCCGGACTTTCTGAGCGCCATTTCCATGGAGCGATAGCCACCATTGCCCTCAGGGTGGGGCGCTGTGACATGATAGGCGTCGCCCGACAGGCCATAGCCGATGACTTCGGCATAGATTTTCGCGCCGCGCGCCTTGGCCCGCTCATATTCCTCCAGCACGACGACGCCCGCGCCCTCGCCCATGACGAAGCCGTCGCGGTTGACGTCATAGGGACGGCTCGCCTTTTCCGGCGTGTCGTTGAAACTGGTCGAAAGCGCACGCGCCTGCGCGAAGCCGGCAATGCCGATGGGGCAGATCGCGCTTTCCGCGCCGCCAGCCAGCATTACGTCGGCGTCATCCATCGCAATCATGCGCGCGGCGTCCCCGATCGAATGCGCGCCCGTGGAGCAAGCTGTGACGACCGCATGGTTCGGCCCCATCAGGCCGTATTTGATCGAAACCTGCCCCGAGATCAGGTTGATGAGCCGTCCGTGGACGAAGTGCGGCGAAACGCGGCTCGGTCCTTTGTTCGCGAGCACCAGCGATTCGCTCTCGATGCCCGGCAGGCCGCCGATGCCCGACCCGATCGAGCAACCGGCGCGCAGCCGCTCCTCTTCGCTCATATTGTCGAGGCCAGCGTCACGGAGCGCCTGGCTGGCGGCGGAAATTCCATAGACGATGAAGGGATCGACCTGACGCTGGATCTTGTGATCGACGTCGATCGACGGATCATAGCCATATTCGTGGTCGGCGGGCTTTACTTCGCACGCGATGCGGCACTTGTAATCGGTCGCGTCGAAGCGCGTGATCGTGGCCGCGCCGGATTTGGCCGCGATGATGTTCTTCCAGCTGGTTTCCACATCCCCGCCAAGCGGGCTGACCATGCCAAGGCCGGTGACGACGACACGACGCATATACTCGCTCCGATATTCTTCTTCATGGGCTAGCAGCCGCCCATGTAGCCATTGGCGGCGCACTTTCAAACCGCGCGCCAGATAAGAAAAGGCTCCCCCATATTCCGGGATCGCCGGACAGGAGGAGCCGTTTCTTCACGCAACAGGGGCGGCCCTCCCCATAGGGGGTCGGGCCAGCGCCGCCTTACTGCTTGCTGTCGATATAATCGATGGCGTCCTTGACGGTGGCGATCTTTTCCGCCGCATCGTCAGGGATTTCCACGCCGAATTCTTCTTCGAACGCCATAACCAGCTCAACGATGTCCAGGCTGTCTGCGCCCAGATCGTCAATGAAGCTGGCGTCTTCGGTCACCTTTTCGGCTTCGACGCCCAGATGTTCGACGACGATTTTCTTTACGCGATCCGCGGTCTCACTCATGAGAGGTCCTTCTTACTGGGTATCGTTGGTGGTCTGTGAACAACCGTTAAGGCATGCCCTAGTGCCAAGCCCCGATAGAGGCAAGAGGGAAGGCCGCCAAGTCCCTTCGTAGCGGCAGGCAATGGTCCGGCAACAAAAGCACCCCGCCGCACCGCGGAAAGCGCATACTCACTGAAATTTCGCCAACTTCCCATGCCGGGACCGCAGGGCGCGGGACGGATCGGGAGCGCGCCATCCTGCCGGGCGGCGCGCTCGGTGTCGTCAGATCATCGCCATCCCGCCATTGACATGCAATGTCTGGCCGGTGACGTAGCCGGCTTCGCGGCTCGCCAGATAGACGACCGCCGCACCGATATCGTCCCCGCTGCCCAGGTCGCCGGCCGGGATCTTGGACAGGATGCCGCCCTTCTGCGCGTCGGTAAGGGCGTCGGTCATGGCCGAACGGATGAAGCCGGGCGCGATGCAATTGACGGTGATGCCCCGGCTCGCCAGTTCCTGCCCCAGCGATTTCGACATGCCGATGATGCCCGCCTTGGACGCGCAATAATTGGCCTGGCCCGGATTGCCGGTCACGCCGACCACCGACGTGATCGAGATGATGCGCCCGAACCGCGCCTTCATCATCGGTTTGGCGGCGGCGCGGCAGAGGCGGAAGGCGGCCTCCAGATTGATCTGGATGACCTGGCTCCATTCCTCATCCTTCATGCGCAGGATGAGGTTGTCGCGCGTCACGCCCGCATTGTTGACGAGGATATCGATCTTGCCGCCCAGCGCTTCCACCGCCTGCGGCACCAGCGCGTCGACGGAGGCAGGATCGGACAGGTTGCAGACGAGCGTTTTATGACCTTCGCCGAGATCCGCCGCAAACGCCTTCAGCTTCTCCTCGTTGCTGCCCGAAACAGCAAGCGTCGCCCCCTGCGCTGCAAGCGCCTTCGCGATGGCAGAACCGATTCCGCCCGAAGCGCCCGTCACCAGCGCGGTCATGCCTGTAAGGTCGAACATCCTATGTCCTTTCGTGCCGTTCGCCCCCGGCATCCCGCAGGGCCTTGTTTCAAATGAGATGTCGGAAGGTCAAAAAGAGGCCAGCGCGCCCTCTATGTCGTCCATGGTAACGACGCTGCGGACGGTGGCGTCGGGGGCGATGCGCTTGACCATGGGGCCTAGCACCTTGCCGCCCAGTTCGACGAATTCCGTGACGCCCGCGCCCCACATGGCGGCAACCGACTCCCGCCAGCGTACCCGGCCGGTCACCTGCTCGACCAGACGCGCCTTGATCTCGTCCGCGTCAGCAACGGGCCCGGCGAGCACATTGGCATAGACTGGCAGAAGCGGCGCGGAAACGGTCGCCTTGCCCAGCGCTTCTTCCATCGCGTCGGCGGCGGGCTGCATCAACGGACAGTGAAAGGGGGCGGACACCGGCAGCAGCACACCACGCTTGATGCCATGATCCTTCACCATCGCCACCGCGCGCTCGATCGCTCCGCGATGGCCCGAAATCACGACCTGGGTGGGATCATTGTCGTTGGCGACGGCGCAGACTTCGCCCTCCGCCGCCGCCTCGGCCAGCGCCTGCGCCTTGTCGATATCTGCGCCCAGCAGCGCCGCCATCGCGCCCTCACCTACCGGCACTGCGGCCTGCATCGCCCTCCCCCGCAGCTTGAGCAGCCGCGCGGTGGTGGAGAGGTCGAACGCCCGCGCCGCGCACAGGGCGCTATATTCGCCAAGGCTGTGCCCCGCGACATAATCGCCCTTGTCGGCAAGGCTGAAGCCGCCTTCCCGTTCCATCACGCGCAACGTGGCGATGGCGTTAGCCATGATCGCGGGCTGCGCATTTTCGGTCAGCGTCAGGTCGCTTTCGGGCCCTTCCACCATCATGCGGAACAAATGCTGTGACAGCGCGTCATCGACCTCCTGAAACAGTTCCCTGGCCGCCGGGCTCGCCTCGCTCAACGTCTTGCCCATGCCGACCGCCTGGCTGCCCTGCCCCGGAAAGATAAATGCCCGCATCCTCACGTCCTTACATTGCTGCGCCTTCGCACGGCGCGCCTCATCAACATCGTTACACTTTGAGACATAAATGTCATTGAGCCGTACATGTGCCTGCGGCAGTCAGATCATGACGATGCCGGCCCGGTACCCTGCGAAAGTGTGGCGGCCCCTTTAACGATGACGGAGAGCAAGGAAAAGGTGCGATATCGCATTGCTTCGATCGGGGGCTGTTTCGGGACCGCTCTGATGCTGTCGGCCTGCGCTGCAGGGCCCGACTATCATGCGCCGCAATCCGCCGCGCTGGGCGTGCCGGATACCTATTATGGCGCAGGGGCGGCCCAGCCGGTCAGCGATGCGGATCTGGCGCAATGGTGGTCGCGGCTGAACGATCCCACGTTAAGCGCGCTAATCGACAAGGCCATCGCCGGCAATCTGGACATCGTACAGGCGCAGGCGCGTCTTCGGCAGGCGCGCGAAAGCCTGATCCAGACCAACGCTGCCTTCCTGCCGCAGTTGAACGGCACCGCCACGGGCGGCCGCAACTATAGCAGCCAGGATGCGGGCGGGCGGCTGGACGCCAACGGCAACCCGATCGGCGGCGGCGGAAGCAACTGGTCCAGCAGCTATTCCGCCCGGGTCAATGCCAGCTGGCAGATCGACCTGTTCGGCGAACTGGCGCGCGGCAGCGAGGCGGCGCGGGCCGATCTTGCCGCATCGGGATATGATCTCGCCAATGTCAGGATGACGATCATATCCGAACTCGTCACCAACTATGTCCAGGCGCGGCTGGCACACGAGCAACTGCGGATCGCGCGCGAAACGCAGAAGGTGCAGGAGGATAATTACCGGATCGCCGGCTGGCGGCTCCAGGCCGGCCTGGTCTCCTCGCTCGACGAGCAGCAGGCCCGCGCCCAACTGGCGCAGACCAATGCCACCATCCCTCAGCTGGAGGCGCGCCTTCGCAGCAGTCTCAACCGCGTCGCCGTGCTGACGGGGCAGGCGCCGGGCGAAGCGACGCGCGCGCTGGAAACGCCCGCTCCCCTGCCGGTCGCATCGACGCAGATCGCCACGGGCATTCCCGCCGACACGTTGCGCCAGCGGCCCGACGTGCGCAGCGCCGAACGCGCGCTGGCCGCCGCGACGGCGCGGATCGGCGTGGCGCAGGCGCAGCTCTATCCGGCGCTCGGGATCAGCGGAAATATCGGCACCACCTCCAATGCGTTTCGTGACCTGTTCAGCCTCATCACAGGGGGCATATTCGGCAATGTGCAGCAGTTGATCTTCGACGGTGGCAGGCTGCGCTCGCAGGTCCGGTCGCAGCGCGCAGCGACCGACGCTGCCTTCGCCGCCTACAAGCAGAGCGTGCTGACCGCCGTGGAGGATGTCGAGAACGCCGTCGCGCAACTGAACAGCGCCCGCGCGCGCAAGGCAGAGTTCGCGGTCGCCTTCGAGGCGTCGAACAATGCGGCGATCCTCGCCCGCAGCCAGTATCAAGCCGGCCTTATCGATTTCCAGACGCTGCTGACCAGCGAATCCACCTTGCTGAACGCCCGCAACAGCCTGGCGTCGGCGCAATCCGACGAGGTTCTGGCCATCGCTCAGCTATATAACGCACTGGGTGGCGGCTGGCAGAATATGGAAACCCAAGCGCGATGAGCAATGACGTGACGAAGGATCAGGAGATCGACGATTTTCTGGGCGCGAAGCCACAGAAACCGTGGCGCAAATGGGCGATCAGGGGCGGGATCGGCATCGGCCTGCTTCTTTTGATCCTCCTCGTTTCGCGCTGCTTTTCGGACGAGGACAAGCCCAACTACGCCACCCGGGAAGTGCGGCGCGGCGACCTGACCGTCAGCGTGTCGGCGACCGGCAACCTGAAGCCCGTCAACCAGGTCGATGTGGGGTCCGAACAATCGGGCAAGATCACCGCCGTCTATGTCGATGTGAACGACCGGGTGACGCGCGGGCAGAGGCTGGCCGAACTCGACACGCGCCGGCTGGTCGACACGGTGAACCAGAACCGGGCGCAGGTCGCCTCCTCGCAGGCAAGCGTGGCGCAGGCGCAGGCACAGGTCGCGCTGGCGAAGGCGACGCTCGACCGTCAGGAAGATGTGTTCCGTCTGTCGGGCGGTAGGGTGCCGGCCAAAACCGAACTGGATTCGGCGCGGGCGAATTATCAGTCGGCCCTTGGATCGCTACGGGCGGCACAGGCGCAGGTCAGCGTCTCGCGCGCGCAACTCTCCAGCGCGCAGACCAACCTGTCGATCGCCCAGATCGTGTCGCCCGTCACCGGCGTGGTGCTGTCGCGCGACATAGAGCCGGGCCAGACGGTCGCCGCATCGCTCAACGCCCCGGTGCTGTTCACCATCGCGGAGGACCTGACCAAGATGGAGGTCGAGGTCGCCGTGGACGAGGCGGATGTCGGGCAGGTCAAGGATGGCCAGAATGCGACATTTTCGGTCGATGCCTTCCCCGGCCGCACCTTCCCGGCCCGCGTGACCCGCGTGAATGTGGGCTCCAATGGGTCGAGCAGCAGCTCTTCCTCCACCGCCAGCAGCACGACCGCCAGCACCACGGGAACCGTGGTCGCCTATACCGCCGTGTTGAGCGTCGATAATGGCGACGAAATCCTTCGGCCGGGGATGACCGCGACCGCCGACATCGTGACGCAGGAACTGCGCGACGTGCTGCTGGTCCCGAACAGCGCGCTGCGGTTCAAGCCGAGCAGCGGCGCAGGACAGGGCGGCGGCATCACCAGCGTCCTGCCCGGCCCTCGTCGCTTCCGCCGGGGCGGCGCGGACCGCCAGGTCAATTTCGGCGCGGGCAGCAGCCAGACCGTCTATATCGTGGGCGAGGATGGAAACCCCAAGCCGCTGCAGGTGGTCGTTGGCGCGAGCGACGGCGCGCGCACCGTCATCACCGGCGGCGACCTGAAGCCCGGCATGCGCGTCATCACCGGCCAGCTTGCCAAGGGCCAAGAGGCGCCGGCGGAAGACCAGCGCGATCAGGGTGCCGACCGCAAGGCGCCGGGCGACGGCGAACGGCAGCGCAATCCTGCGGCGAACGGACGGCCCGCCAGCGTCGACACGGTCGGCAATTCGGCCACCGGCTCTGGCGAACGCGCGCCGGAAACCGCGCCGGTGGCCCCATCGAATGATCGGCCGGCCCGGCCGGAAGCGCGCGGCACCGGACGGCAGGGCGGAACCTGATCCGTGGCGGACGATCCTATCATCTCCCTGCGCGGCGTGACCAAGGTCTATGGCGAAGGGCCAACCGCGTTCCAGGCGCTCAAGGGCATCGACCTCGACATCGTGGCGGGCGATTTCGTGGCGGTCATGGGTCCTTCGGGATCCGGCAAATCGACCACGATGAACATCCTGGGCTGTCTCGACGTGCCTTCGGGCGGGGAATTCCTGTTCAAGGGGCGACATGTCGAAAGGCTGGACCGCGACCAGCGCGCCCTGCTGCGGCGGCGCTATCTGGGTTTCGTGTTTCAGGGCTTCAACCTGCTTTCGCGCACCACCGCGCTCGAGAATGTCGAACTGCCCCTCCTCTATCGCGGCGAGGACAAGAAGCTGCGCTACGAGATGGGGATGGCCGCGCTCGACAAGGTGGGCCTGAAACAATGGTGGGACCATACGCCCGCTGAACTGTCGGGCGGGCAACAGCAGCGCGTCGCCATCGCTCGCGCGATCGTGACCCAGCCCGATGTGCTGCTGGCGGACGAACCCACCGGCAACCTCGATTCGGAGCGATCGGTCGAGATCATGGAATTGCTGACCGATCTCAACCGGAACAGCGGCATCACCGTCCTCATGGTCACGCACGAACCCGACATGGCCGCCTTCGCCCGCACCATCGTGCATTTCAAGGATGGCCTTGTGGAGCGGATCGAACAGGGAGTGGCGGCGTGAGAGCGGCGACGCACAAATCTTCTCTTCATCGCGCAGGAGGATGTGAGGCCCTGGCCACGGACAGGCCTGGGGGGAAGAGGAAAGGCATGTCATGCTAGGCACGACCGTCATCCTCGCCTTCCGGGCGATCAACCGGCACAAGCTGCGCAGCTTCCTGACCACGCTTGGCATCATCATCGGCGTGGCGGCTGTCGTGACGATGGTGACGCTGGGCAATGGCGCGACGGCGGCAGTGCGCGAGCAGATCAGTTCGCTGGGCGCGAACGTGCTCCAGCTGCGCCCAGGCCAGGGTTTCGGGCGCGGCGGCGGCGGCCCTCGCCCCCCCGACTTCAAGGAAGCGGACCTCACCGCTATCGAGAACCAGCTGACCGGCGTTCGCGCCGTCGCCCCGATCGTTCAGTCCAGCGGCACTGCGATCTATGAGGGCAATAACTGGTCGACCACCGTCTATGGCACGACGTCCGCCTATTCGGAGGTGCAGCAATGGCGCGTGGCGGAGGGCCGCCTGTTTCTGCCCGAAGAAGAGGAAGCCGGCCGATCGGTCTGCATCATCGGCAATACGGTGCGCACCAACCTGTTCCAGGGGACGGAGCCGGTGGGCAAGCGGATGCGGATCAAGGGCGTGTCCTGTCAGGTCATCGGCGTGCTGACCACGCGCGGCCAGGGCGGATTTGGCGATCAGGACGATGTCGTGGTCATGCCGATCAAGTTCGTGCAGCGCCGTTTCACCGGCGACCGCGACATCAGCCAGATCATGGTCGCGGTGGATGACGCCTACGACACCAGCACCGTGCAGGCCAGCCTGGAGGAACTGATGCGCGAGCGGCGCAAGGTGAAGCCGGGCCAGGAGGATAATTTCAACGTCTTCGACACCAAGCAGATCAGCGACACGCTGACCGGGACCACCACCATCCTGACGCAGATCGTGGGCGCGGTCGCCGCCATTTCCCTGCTGGTCGGCGGTATCGGCATCATGAACATCATGCTCGTATCGGTGACGGAGCGCACGCGGGAAATCGGCATCCGCCTCGCCATTGGCGCGGTCGCGCGGGAAGTGCTGATGCAGTTTCTGGTCGAAGCGATCGTATTGTCCTGCCTTGGCGGGCTGATCGGCCTGTTCCTGGCGCTTGTCGCGTCGGTGTCCATCGCGCCGCTGATGAAGGTGCCCTTCCTCTTCGATATCAAGGTGAACCTTATCGCCTTCCTCTTTTCCGCCGCCATCGGCGTGGTGTTCGGCTATTTCCCCGCGCGGCGCGCGGCGGCGCTCAATCCCATCGACGCGCTGCGGCACGAATAGGCGACGGCGATCGACCCGGCAGCGTTCATCCAGGCGCATCTGCCCGTGACGAGCGCGCCCGGCATTCCGGAAATAAGGCTGCATGGCGCGGTGCCCACCAGCGGCCTGCACCGGCTGGCGCGGGGTGATCCGGACGGATTCGGACCGCCCTATTGGGCTTATCATTGGGGTGGCGGGCTGGCTCTTGCGCGGCATGTGATCGATCATCCGCAGCTGGTCCAGGGACGGCGGGTGGTGGATCTTGGCACGGGATCGGGCATCGTCGCGATCGCCGCGGCCTTAAGCGGCGCATCCCGGATACTGGCGGTGGACATCGATCCGTATGCCGTCACGGCCGCCCGGCTCAACGCGGCCCTGAACGGCACGGACATCGCCATTATGCGGGCCGACATGCTGGCAGGCCCGGTGCCGGCGACGGACCTGATCCTTGCCGGCGACTTCTATTATGACGAAGCGCTCGCGCCCAGGGTCAGCCCTTTCCTTGAACGCTGCGTCGATGGGGGAATCGAGGTGCTGATCGGCGATCCCTGGCGTGCGCCGCTGCCCCGGGACCGGCTGGAAAAGATTGCCGATCATCTCGTGCGCGAAACCGGCGGAGCGACCAGGGAGGCCGCTGTGTTCCGTTTCCTGAACCGACGTTCAGCCTAAATCGGCTTTCGATACAATTTTCGACACTCTTTGCCCCTGGGTGGGACAAGCGCGCGACAAACGGCCCCTATCTCTGACTTTGACGCCGGAAAGGCGCCTGACTTTCAAGAGGAGCTAAAAGCCATGATGAAGAAAATGCTGATGAGCCTGGCCGCAGCTACGCTGGTCGCGAGCCCCGTCATCACCGCGCAGGCGCAGGCCGCGCCCAACCGCGAAACCGTCCGCATCGTCAAGCAGGGGCCCCGCGGCCGGACCGTCGTTCGCCAGAAAACGGTCGTCCGCAACGACAAGCAAGGGCATCGCTGGGCCAAAGGACAGCGGTTCGACCGGCGTTATGCGACCAGCTACCGCGTGCTCAACAACTATCGCGATTACCGCCTGTCGGCTCCGCCCCGCGGTTATCAGTGGGTCCGGTCTGGCAATGACGCAGTGCTGGTGGCGCTGACGAGTGGCGTCATCGGAGCCGTGATCGCCAGCGCGATCCGGTAAAACCGACCAACGCTTCCAATATGCGGACGCCCCGGAGCCTCTCCCTCCGGGGCGTCTGCATGATTTGCGTTAAGTAGCGGTTTATCAAGGATTTCAGCCTAGATGGAGAGCGCGCCGGGGGGCCAACATCTTAGGAAACATCATGCCCTTGCACCAGATCATGTATATCAGCAGCGCGAAGGGCGCGATGACCGCCGAGCAATGCGCCGGCATTGCCGCCGCTTCCGCCGTGCGCAATCGTGCGGAAGACGTGACCGGATTGCTGCTGTTCAACGGCCGCCGCTTCCTTCAGGTCCTGGAAGGCCCGAAGGACGCGGTGGAGCGTGTCTATGCCCGGATCGCGAAGGACGGGCGTCATGGCGCGATCGTCACGCTGCGTGAGACAGGGATAGAGACACGCGAATTCGGTGAATGGGGCATGGCCTATGACGATCCTGCCCGCCCTTCCGACAGCCTGAAGGACAAGGTGGCCGCGCTCCTCGAACAGGCCGGCCCGTCCACCCGCGCGCACTTCGTCGGATCAGCGGAGATGCACCGCGGTTAGGCCAGCCCCGTCAGATAATAGACGGCGATGACCAGGAACACGGCCAGCGTCTTGATAAGCGTCAGGGCGAATATGTCCTTGTAAGCCTGCCGGTGGGTAAGACCAGTGACGGCCAGCAACGTGATGACCGCGCCGTTGTGCGGCAGGCTGTCCATGCCGCCCGACGCCATGGAGGCGATGCGGTGGAGCACCTCGCGCGGGATGCCGGCCGCGTCCCCGGTGGCGATGAACTGATCCGACATGGCGGCCAGCGCGATCGACAGCCCGCCGGACGCCGACCCGGTGATGCCGGAGAGCGAGGTGACGGTCACGGCTTCGTTGACGAGCGGGTCGGGAATGGCCCTCAACGCCTCCTTCACCATCAGGAATCCGGGCAACGCGGCGATGACCGCGCCGAAACCATATTCGACCGCAGTGTTCATCCCCGCCAGCAAGGCGCCGCCCACGGCCGCCTTCGATCCTTCGGCGAAACGCCCGGCGACAGGGCGAAATGCGAAGAGGAGAATGGTGGCGATGCCGGCGAGCAGCGCGCCTTCCACCGCCCAGAGCGCGGTCATCTGCGAGACTTTGAGCGTCACCGGCTCGGCCATGCCGGACAGCGAAAGCGACACATATTCGCCCGGTATCCAACGTGGAATGGCCAGCGTCAGGGCAAGGTTGCCAAGCCCCACCACCAGCAGCGGCAGGAGCGCGATCAAGGGGTGGACGCGCGCTTCGTCAGAGACGGCATCGGGTTCGTTGACCAGCGTTTCCGGCGCGCCATAGCCTTCTCCCGCCGCCATGAGCCGGCGCCGTCGCCAGCCGATATAGGTCAGCCCTGCTGTCATGATGAAGGCCGATCCGATCAGCCCCAGCACCGGCGCGGCCCAGGCCGTGGTGCCGAAAAAGCTCGTCGGGATGATATTCTGGATCTGCGGCGTGCCCGGCAGCGCGTCCATGGTGAAGGTTATCGCGCCAAGGCCGATGGTGGCGGGAACGAGCCGTTTGGGAATGTCCGCTCGCCGGAACATCTCGGCCGCGAAAGGATAGACGGCAAAGACGGCGACGAAGACGGACACGCCGCCATAGGTGAGCAGCGCCGTCACGATCATGATCGCCGGGATTGCCCGTTCCGCCCCCACCATAGCGATGACGGCCGTGACGATGGCGCGCGAGAAGCCCGACATCTCGATAAGCTTGCCGAACAGCGCGCCAAGCAGGAAAACCGGGAAATAGAGCTTCAGGAAACTCGCCACCCGCTCCATGAAGAGGCCCGAAAAGGCGGCTGGGACTGCGGCCGGATCTGTCAGGAACACCGCCAGCATCGCCAGCAGCGGGGCCATGAGGATAACGCTCATGCCCCGATAGGCGGCGATCATCAGGAGGATGAGCGACAGGGCTGCTATGGCGATTGGCATGTCTCTCCCCTGCTCCCCTCCCGTTCGCCCCGAGTGGGGCTGAGCTTGTCAAAGACCCGTATCGAAGGGTCAAGCGCCTGACTATCCTTTGACAGGTCGCTTCGGCAAGCGCACTGGCTGTGCAGGACGATCGGATTTTGGAGGCAGTGCTGCGTAAACGCGCCTTGCCTTTCCCCGTCCTTTCCGTCATAGGCGCGCCTTCGTTTGGACGCCGGGGTGACTCGCCGGCCACGCGATGCATTTTTTTTAGACGACAGCCGGAGGGGCGTACCACATGGGGTGGGCGTCAGCGATCGGCCAACAGATGAGGCTAAACATGGCTCTTTACGAGCATGTGTTCCTTGCGCGCCAGGATCTGGCACAGGCGCAGGTGGACGCTCTGGCGGAAACCGCCACCAAGATCGTCGAGGATATGGACGGCAAGGTCACCAAGGTCGAGACCTGGGGCCTGCGTTCGCTCGCGTACAAGATCGCCAAGAACCGCAAGGCGCACTATGTGATGCTGAACATCGATGCCCCTGCCGGCGTCGTCGCGGAACTGGAGCGCCAGACCCAGATCAACGAAGACGTCATCCGCTACATGACCGTAAAGGTCGATGCGCTGGAAACCGGCCCGTCGGTGATGATGCGCAAGCAGGACCGCCCCGAGCGCGGCGATCGTGGCCCGCGCGGCGACCGTGGTGATCGCGGCGATCGTGGCCCGCGCCGCGAGCGCGAAGATGCCCCGGCTGGCGAATAAGGAGATCTGAAACCATGGCACGCCCGTTTTTCCGCCGCCGCAAGAGCTGCCCCTTCGCCGCCAAGGATGCGCCGAAGATCGATTATAAGGACGTCCGTCTGCTGCAGGGCTTCGTGTCCGAGCGCGGCAAGATCGTCCCCAGCCGCATCACGGCCGTTTCGGCCAAGAAGCAGCGCGAGCTGGCCCAGGCCATCAAGCGCGCCCGTCACCTGGGCCTGCTGCCCTACATCGTGAAGTAAGGGAGTAGACCCCATGGAAATCATCCTGCTCGAGCGTATCGAGAAGCTGGGCGCGATCGGCGACGTCGTCACCGTGAAGGACGGCTATGCCCGTAACTTCCTGCTGCCCAACAAGAAGGCGCTGCGCTCCAACGCCGCCAACAAGAAGGTCTTCGAGGCCAACCGCGCGAAGATCGAGGCGGACAATGCCGCCCGTCGTTCGGACGCCGAGAAGGCTGCCGAGGGCGTCAACGGCAAGCAGATCGTCCTGATCCGCCAGTCGTCCAACGCCGGCCAGCTTTATGGTTCGGTCGCGGTCCGTGACATCGTGGAAGCGCTGCACGCCGACGGCGTGACCAACGTCAGCAAGGCGATGATCGTGCTGGAACGCCCGATCAAGACGCTGGGCCTGTTCGACGTCAAGGTCGCGCTGCACCCCGAAGTCGTCACCACCATCTCGGTCAATGTCGCCCGCTCGCCGGACGAAGCCGACCTTCAGGCGCAGGGCGTCGACGTGATGGCCGACCTGTTCGAAAAGGACGAGAGCGGCTTTACCGAAGACTATGATCCCAATGCCGAGCCGGGCGAAATCGCCACGGCAAGCGACGAAGAGCCGGCCGAAGAGGCCTGACTTTTCCGGCATGTCGAAACAGGAAAGCCGCCCTCTCACGGGGCGGCTTTTTTGCTGAGGTTGCGCAACGGCGTGCGGTCGGGACATTCCCCAAAAAGGATCAGCCCGCCTTCTTCCGCCGCGTTTCCCATCCCTTCCTGGCCGCCGCGGAGCGGTCCGCCGCCGGACGCCGCGCCGAAGCCGCGCCGCCTTCTCGCCCGCCCTTGCGGGACGACACATGGGTATCCGGCTTGCCCCGGCCCGAGCCCGACCTGTTGCCGCCGCCCGATTCCTTGTTGACCGTGGCCCAGGCCCGGCGCTCCGCCTCGTCCTTCGATACGCCGCGGTCCTCATAGCCTTCTTCGATATGGCGCGCCTTGCGTTTCTGCTTATCCGTGTAGCTGCTTTTGTCACCCTGTGGCATCGAAGCTCTCCTTGATGTTGATGGCTTTTCCAACGCCGGGCCAACCCATGTGTTCATATCGGTACGGCAGCGTCACGAAAGACGGAACGGGCAGGCAAGCGATGCGTTCGGCCGTCATGGAAGAGCGTTCCCTGATCGAAAAACTGGCCCGGCATCTGTCCGCTGGAGAGCCGGAGGCGTGGCCGGGCAAGGTCGAGGCCGCCGCGAGCATCCTTGCGATCATGAAGGAGCCGGACGCCGCGATGCGCGCCGCTGGCGATCACGACGCGTGGGAACGGATGATCGACGCGGCGCTGCGCGAACGCTGGCAGGTGCCGCAGCCGGGAGCAGGAGGCGATGTCCCCGGCGGCGCGGACGAGGAAGGCGACATGCGGTTGACCCAGGATGCGATCGGCCATGACCGGGCGGACTGGGTTCATCTGCGCAAAGGGGAGACGTCATCATGAAGGGATTGTTGAAACTGGCCATCGTCACCGGCCTAGGCGCGTTCGCCTTCAAGGGCTGGCGCGACTGGATGGGGACGGCCCAGCCGCGCGAGGATGATCGCGGTCCCGCCGGATCGTCCGGCATCGTGCGCGACGCCGGCCCCCAAACGGGCGACGCCGAATGGGACAAGGTTGACGAGCAGGTCGACGAGAGTTTTCCGGCCAGCGACCCGCCGGGCAATTACTAGCACCCGCAACACGCCATTGCCCGGCTGATCGGCCGCCTCTATGAGGCAGGCCACGGGCGGGATCGCCCGCAACAGGGGAATGACTATGCCTTCGGGTCTGATCGCGCTGCTCGACGATGTGGCGGGGATCGCAAAACTGGCGGCTGCCTCGCTGGACGATGTCGCAGGCGCGGCCGGCAAGGCGGGATCGAAAGCGGCGGGCGTCGTCATCGACGATACCGCCGTGACGCCCAACTACGTCATGGGCCTCAGCCCCGAACGCGAACTGCCGATCATCTGGAAAATCGCGCGGGGATCGCTGCGCAACAAGCTGCTGTTCCTGCTGCCGGCCGCGATGCTGCTGTCCGCCTTTGCGCCATGGCTGCTGCCGCCCCTGCTGATGCTGGGTGGCGCTTTCCTCTGCTTTGAAGCGGTCGAGAAGATCATCGAAGCGCTTCGGGGCGGACATGACGAAGCGGCCGAGGCCGCCGCGACGCTTAGTTCGGCCGAGCTCGAAAAGCAGAAGGTCTCGGGCGCGATCCGCACCGATCTCATCCTGTCCGGCGAGATCATGGCCATCGCCCTGGGCGAAGTCGCGGCGGAACCGATCTGGGAACAGGCCGCCATCCTCGTCGTGGTCGCCATCCTCATCACGGCAGGGGTCTATGGAGTCGTGGGCTTCATCGTGAAGATGGACGATATCGGCCTGCACCTCGCCCAGCGCTCCTCCGCCGGGGTTCGCGCGCTGGGTCGCGGGCTGGTGAAAGCGATGCCGGTGCTGATGTCGGTGCTGGGCGTCGTCGGCACGGCGGCGATGCTGTGGGTGGGCGGTGGCCTCATCGTTCATGGCCTGCACGAATTCCACTGGGATCTGGTGCCGGGCGCCATCCACCATGTGGCGGAAAGCGCGGCGCACGCGGTCCCGGCGATCGGCGGCGCGGTCGAATGGATCGTGAACGCTGCGGGCGCGGCGCTGGTGGGCGCGGTGATCGGCGGGATCATCGTTGCGACGCTGCATCTGCTGCCGTCGAAGAAGCATTGAGAGACGCATGTCGTGCTCCTGCAAAAGCGGGAGCACATTCTGTTGGAATGGCATTGACGTGACCCATCCCTCCCCATGGCGCATCGAGGCGCGCGCGCTCATCACGCTGGCGTTGCCGATGATCGCGGGCAATGTCGCCTGGTCTGCGATCGCCGCCAGCGACCTGCTGCTGCTCGGGCGGCGGGGAGCGGAGAGCGTCGCGGCGGGCGCGCTCGCGATCAACCTGTTCCACGCGCTGCTGATATTCGGCATGGGACTGGTCACGGCCGCGTCCCCCCTGATCGCGAGCGAGCGGGGCCGGCGGCGTAACAGCGTGCGTGACGTGCGGCGGACGGTGCACCAGACGCTGCGTGCCGCGCTGTTCTTCGTGCTGCCCGCATGGTTGCTGTTGTGGGAGTGCGAGACGATCCTGCGCGCCATGGGGCAGGCCCCGGATCTGGCGCGGGAAGCCGGGCAGTTGATGCACGGCCTGCAATGGGCGCTGCTGCCCTTCCTCTGCTTCACCACGCTGCGCAACTTCATCGCGGCGCTGGAGCGGCCGGTCTGGGGCCTGATCATCATGCTGGCCGCCATTCCGATCAACGTCGCGGCGGGATGGGCGCTGATCTTCGGCCATTTCGGCCTTCCCGAGCTGGGGCTGTTCGGCGCGGGGCTGGCGAGCAGCCTGTCATCCTGCTTCCTGTTCCTGGGCCTGCTCACCGTCATCCTGCTGGACCGGCGTTTCCGCCGCTACCGCCTGATGGGACGGTTCTGGACGCGCGACCGGGAACGGCAACGTCAGGTCTGGACGCTGGGGCTGCCGATCGCGATCACGCTGGGTTTCGAAACGACGGTATTCAATGCGTCGGCTTTCCTGATGGGTCTGATCGGCCGGGATTCGCTCGCGGCCCATGCAGTCGCGATCCAGATCGCCGCGCTCGTCTTCATGGTGCCGATGGGCATCGGCCAGGCAGCGACGGTGCGGGTCGGCATCGCCTTCGGCAGGCGCGACCGGGCCGGCGTGGGCCGCGCCGGCTGGCTGGCGCTGATCATCGGGACCGGCTTTGCCTGTTGCGCCGCCGCGCTGCTGATCCTGATGCCGCGAACGCTGGTGTCGGCCTTTCTCGACCTGTCGGACCCGGCGAACGCGCGGACCGCCACGCTGGCCGTCAGCTTCCTTGGCATTGCCGCGCTTTTCCAGCTGGTCGATTCCGCGCAGGCCGTCGGCGCAGGCGTGCTGCGCGGCGTTCAGGATACGACAGTGCCGATGATCTTCGCACTGGTCGGCTATTGGGTGGTCGGCATTGGCGTCGGCACGCTGCTGGCGTTCCCGCTGGGCATGGCCGGGGTCGGTATATGGCTGGGGCTGGCAAGCGGCCTTGGCGCGGTGGCGCTGCTGCTGATCGCGCGCTGGACGATGCGGGAGCGATTGGGGCTGGTGCCGGATTGATGCGGTTCGTCGCGTTGCTTGCACGGAAGGATTATGGTGCGACGCACAAAGCAATTGAAAGAATCGCGCAAATCGGTCAATAAACCGGCATCATGCAAGCCCCTACCGAGATTTTGCAAGCCATTGCGCTTCAGAAGTGCCTGAAGGTGACCTACAACAAGATGGTGGTCACGCTGGCGCCCCACATTCTCTATACCCGTCATGACGAGATGTATGTCGACGCGGTGACGACCGACCGGGATGGACGCCCGCCACGCGAATTGAAGCTGGGTACGTTCAAGGTCGCCGGCCTGTCCGACCTTCAGGTTCTGGAAGAGGCGTTCGACGGAATGTACGGCCTCTACAATGAAGGCGACGACAAATATAAGGGCGTGACGCTGTTCGCCATCCAGCCGGAAAGCGCCGCGGCCTGACCCATGGGCGTTTCCCGGCCTGCGCCCGGGGAACCGGCTATTTCTTCAGCCGATACCCCGTCCTGAACATCCAGGCGACGATGCCGACGCAGATCGCCAGCATCCCCGCGACGAACAGCAGGCTATATTCGATTCCCACGTCACCCTGGCCGAAAAAGGTCCAGCGGAAGCCCGAGATCAGATAGACGATCGGGTTGAACAGGGTGATGGTGCGCCAGGGTTCGGCCAGCATCTTGACCGAATAGAAGGCACCGCCCAGGAAGGTCATCGGCATGATGAGCAGCAGCGGGATGACCTGCAACTGCTCGAAACTTTGCGCCCAGATGCCCAGGATAAAGCCGAACAGGCAGAAGCTGACCGCGATAAGAACCATGAAGGCGGCCATCGCGAGGGGATGCGCGACCGGCACGTCGACGAAGAGATGGGCGGTCACGAAAATGATCGTGCCGACGATCAGCGACTTGGTGGCCGCCGCGCCGACATAGGCGATCACCGTTTCCGTCGCGGATACGGGCGCGGACAGCAGTTCATAGATGGTGCCGGTGAATTTGGGCATGTAGATGCCGAAGCTCGCATTGAAGATGCTTTCGGTGAACATCGACATCATGATGAGGCCGGGCACGATGAAGGCGGCATAGGGAATGCCATCGACCTCCGTCATGCGCGATCCGATCGCGCCGCCGAACACCACGAAATAGAGCGAGGTGGTGATCACCGGGACCAGAAGGCCGGTGAGCAGCGTGCGGCGGAAACGGTGCAGCTCGAACTTATAGATGGCGGCAATGGCGCGCAGATTCTGGAGGCTCATGCGGCCTTCTCCTGATGGACGAGGCTGACGAAGATATCCTCCAGGCTGCTCTGCCGGGTGTTGAGATCCTTGTAACCGATGCCAAGATCGCCCAATCGCCGCA
Source organism: Sphingobium sp. CCH11-B1 (assembly GCF_001556865.1). Taxonomy (GTDB): domain Bacteria; phylum Pseudomonadota; class Alphaproteobacteria; order Sphingomonadales; family Sphingomonadaceae; genus Sphingobium. The sequence continues at coordinate 20,092 of NZ_LSJY01000009.1, forward strand.
GCAGGGACGAAACGCCCGTCCGTTCCGCCTGCGTGTCGAAAATATATTCGATCTCGCTGCCCTCGGCATGGAGCGTGACGTTCCAGTCCGCCAGTTCCACCGGCACCGCATCGATCGGATCGGCCAGCACGATGGTCAGCGTTTTCTTGCCCAGCTTCTTCATGAGCGCGGTCTTTTCCTCGACCAGCAGCAATTCGCCCTTCGTGATGACGCCGACGCGGTCCGCCATCTCCTCCGCCTCCTCGATATAATGGGTGGTGAGGATGATGGTGACGCCGGTCTGGCGCAATTCGCCGATCAGCTTCCACATGTCGCGGCGCAATTCCACGTCCACGCCGGCGGTGGGTTCATCGAGGAAGAGGACGCGCGGTTCGTGGGAGAGCGCCTTGGCGATCATCACGCGGCGCTTCATCCCGCCGGACAGTTCAAGGATCTTGCTGTGGCGCTTGTCCCAGAGCGAAAGGTCGCGCAGCACTTTTTCGACATAGGCGTCGTTGCGAGGCTTGCCGAAGAGGCCGCGGCTGAAGGTGACGGTGTCGATCACCCGTTCGAACTGATCGGTGGAAAGCTCCTGCGGCACGAGGCCGATGGCGGAGCGCGCGCCGCGATAGTCGCGCAGGATGTCGTGGCCGGCCACCGTGACGCTGCCGCCGGTCGGGCGGGCGATGCCGCAGATAATGGAGATCATCGTCGTCTTGCCCGCGCCGTTCGGGCCCAGCAGCGCGAATATCTCGCCTTCGTTGATGGAAAGATCGACGCCCTTCAGCGCTTCGAAGCCCGACGCATAGCGTTTCGTCAGGCCGTCAACTTCTATGATGGATGCCATGGAAGGCTTTGCCCCTTTTGCGTTGCCGCAAAGATAGGAGCCCAGCGGCTTCAGGCAAGCTGTTCGCCCCGCCGGAAGAATCGAAAAACGGTCGCCGGGGGGAAATTGCGCACTGTCTGGCCGGCGCGGACCACATCCAGGTCCAGCGCATCGAGAATGTCGCGGCTGACCGGCGGACGCATGGAATAGGTGAACTGCACGAAGCTGCCCCCCGGCCGCAACATGTGGAAGGATTCGGACAGGATGTCGGCATGCATGTGCCGATCCATGGCGAGAAGCGGAAGACCGCTTACCACCACCTGATAATCGCCGGGCGTGCCGGCCGTGGCGGTCGACACGATCTGCGCCGGGGTTTCAAGCACGGACACGAGCGGGAAGTGGCGGCGCAGGCCCCGGGCGAAGCCGGGATTGATCTCCACCACTTCCAGTTGCTCGGGCGGCAGGCCGGTTTCCAGGATGGCGCGCGTGAACACGCCGGTGCCCCCGCCCAGTTCGAGCACGCGTCCCTCGTCGCGCGGATCGATGCGCGACACCATCAGGCGCGCCAGGTAGCGGCTGGACGGCACCACCGACGCGGTCTGGCGCGGCTTCTTCACCCAGGCGGCGAGGAAATCGAGATATTCGGTGGCGCGGGCACGGAATTCGCTGTTCGGCAAGGCAATCGCCCGGCTGCGCTTTGGCTTATGTTGCATGGGCGAAATGCGACCGCTCTTTTTCCATTCCCCCTCCCTTAACGTCGCGGACGCCCCGCGTCGATTGACTTTCGTCACAGGCGCAAAGCCAATGCGGTACAATGGTCGCTAATCTGGGTGAGCGCGCAGGTTGCGACGCAGGAACCGCGCAAGGCCGGCCCGGTTGAAAGCCGCATCGATCCCAGCCGTGAAGCCGCGGCCATCCTTTGCAGATCATGTCAGGAGAGCCGTTTATGAAACGCTATGTCTTCGCCGCCGCGCTTTGCCTCGCCTCCCCCGCTCTGGCCCAACCCGCGACCGCGCCGGACTTTGTGAAAGCGGCGGGCGCCGGCGACCTGTATGAGCGGCAGTCCAGCCAGCTGGTGCTGCAAAGCACGAAGAACGTCAAGGTGCGCGCGTTCGCGACCATGATGGTCAAGGACCACACGAACAGCACACAGATGGTGAAGAAGGCGGCGATGCAGGCCGGCCTCAAGCCAAAGCCGCCGGCGCTGATGCCCGACCAGGCCCAGATGATCGCCCAACTGCGCGGCGCGACCGGCGAGGCGCGCGACAGGATGTACGTCACCCAGCAAAAGGCGGCGCATCAAAAAGCGCTGGCGCTCCACCAGGGCTATGCCAGCGAAGGCGACAAGGCACCGCTGAAGGCGGCCGCCGGCAAGATCGCGCCCGTGGTGGAACATCATATCATGATGCTGCAGGGCATGTGATCGCCAGGGCACGAGCGAGGCGCCGCTAAAGCCGTCGCGCGACCTGGCTCAATTCCAGATAACCTTCCTCGAACCCGGCTGCTGTGGCGAGCGCCGCCCAGTCGAGTACGTGGATCTCCCGCCCCTTGATGGTCATGAGCCCGTCTTCCCTCATGGACCGGATCACCCGGTTCATATGGACCGGCGTCATACCGAGCGCGTCAGCGAGTTGCGCCTGCACCACGGGAAGGTGGTAGCGGGTCCGCACCCCAATCCCCGCCTTCTCCATGCGGACACCCAGTTCGCAGAACAGATGGGCGGTCCGCATGCGCGCATCCCGCCGACCGATATTGACGACCCATTGCGACAGGACCGATCCGTCCGCCACACAATCGCGCCAGAAGGCTTCCGCGATTCCCGGATAGGCTCGACAAAGGGCGGCAAGGTCGCGATGCGGCACCTTCACGATCGTCAGCCGGGCCGACAGAGCCTGAAGCGCCCATTCCACCTTGGGCAGCATCAGCGAATAAAGGTCGCACATGTCGCCCGGAATATGGATTGCGGTGATCTGGCGCCGGCCGTCCCTCAATTGCCCGAACCGTGCGGCGAGGCCGGAAACGACGAAGCAGGACGTGTCCGTCACTTGGCCTGGCCCGACGATGTCGCGATGAGGCTCCACCTCAATCTCCTTGCCGTTCAGCGAGAGAATTGCCTGCCGCTCATCCTCTGTCAGGATCGAGCGTTGCGACAATTTGCGCACGAACAGGTCGAAAGCGGGGTGACCGCGGGGCATGGTGTTTTTCCTTTACAGCGGCTCCGGCCTGCGCCGGCATGAGCATCATGACACGATGCTGATCGCCTGCGCGAAACGAATAGTCTCCAGCAACTTGCCCGCATGGTCGGTAATTTCCATGCGATGGCGCAGGTCGACCGGCTTGCCGTTCATGACATGGTCGGCGATGACTTCGCGGGCGCTGCGCATAGCTTCGGAATGCGCGGCGGCAAGATCAACAAATTCCTGCCCCTCCTCGTCCATGATGTCGACGTCGTTGAACAGATTGATGTGATAGCGTGCCATGCTGCTCCAAGAGCGGGGCGAGAAAAGAGTTCCATCGAGTCGATGACAGCGGGGCGGAAAGTTGAATTCCCGCGAATCCCTCGTCGCGGTGACGCCGCGGGTCAGGGCGGTGCAAATGGGGGGCCGCCTGCAAAAAAATCTTCCAAAGCCAACATAGGTGAATTTGAGCGGGTGATTTTGCCTTATTATGCACCTTCGGGGGGCTTGACAGGGGATAACCATGTTAAGCCAGGTCTCAGCAGAAGACGCTTTGGTGTTCTTTCGCCCGCACGAATTTTTGGCGCGGGAGAATGAAAAGCCCGAGGGTCTGTATCAAATATTGGAAGGCTGGGCCTCGCGGTACCGGCTGTTGCCGGACGGTCGAAGGCAGATCACCGCTCTCTATCTTCCTGGCGACTATTGCGAGCCGCAATGGGCGCTGGGCCGCCGTCCGTCCCAACCCATTGTCGCGCTGACCAATGTGCGCGCGCGCAAAGCGCCGTGCCACGTTCCCGCGTCGGGTCCGGGCGATGTTCAGGCCGGTTTCTGGAAGAATATGGTGGACGGATGCGAACGGCAGGCGTGCTGGCTCGTCACGCTGGGCCGGCGAACCGCGCTCGAAAGGCTGGCGCATCTGCTGCTGGAACTGTTCGAACGGATGCGCGGGTGCGGCCTGGCCTATGGTCAGCAATGCGCGTTGCCGTTGACGCAGATGGACATTGCCGACGTTACGGGCCTGACCCCCGTGCATGTCAATCGCACCTTGCAGACGATGCGGACGCGCGGCTTGATCGAACTCCAGTCGAAATGGCTGCGGATACCCGACCTTCCGGCGCTCCGCGAAGCGGCGGCCATATCCGCCAGCGAGGCCGCGATTTGACCGGAAATCCCCGTGTTTGCGTGGAATGACAGAAAAATTTCAGCCTGATTAGCATATGTTAGCGTCCAGAGTTCCGTCTTTGAAGCAAGGTGCGACGCTCCCGGCAGGAAGCATGCCCATGCTCCCCGCCGGCGAAAGACTTTCGACCAGCGCCACCAAAATGACGGATCATGACAGGATCAAAGATTTGGCAGAGATGCGGGGCGCCCGGAGCGTGCTCGTTCCCAGCGGCGACCGGTCGAACGGCTTGCTTGCCTTGCCCCTTGTCGGGAAGGAACAGTGCTGCGCTTGAAAGGTCGGCATTGCCGCGCACAAAGCCGGCGTCGATTTCTTCCTTCGCAACGTCGTCGGGCGGAGCAAAATCAGCTCCACCCCTCCCCCCTGTCATGAGGACGGCGCGCTTCGTCGAAAGCCGTCCTGCCCCCTTCGCCGGGGCGCAAGGCGGAAAGGCATGTGCCTAGGCCATGGCGTCCTTCGCGTTGCGCCGAGCGCCGCACATTGTCGAGTACGGAGCCAAGACGTCGCCACGCACAGGGCGCGCGTCATGACGATTGTGCACAGCCTGGCCCCCCTTGCCATGCGCCTGGCCGGCAGGATCAGCCTGTCGTCCGCCGACCATGCAGCCCTGCTGGCGCTGCCCTTTCAGGAACGGAGCCTGCCTGCGGGCGGCTATGTGCTGCAGGAAGGCGACCGGGCGACCAGCTGCCATATCCTGCTCAGCGGCCTTGCCCACCGGCATCGTTTTTCCACGGAGGGAATGCGGCATATCGTTGGCATCCACGGCCCCGGCGACATATTGAACCTGCCCTCGCTGCCGCCCCCGGCTGCGGAGGATTTCGTTCAGGCGTTGACATCGGTGCGGATCGCCACGGTGCCGATCGAAAGCATATTGGACTTGAGCCGCACCTGTCCCGCCATCGCGTCGGCGCTGTGGACGGAGGCGGAAGCGGAGCTTTCCATCGCCCGGGCGTGGGTCGCCAATATGGGACGTCGCGACGCGCGCGGGCGGATCGCGCACCTGTTCTGCGAACTGGTGATACGAAACCATCCCATGGGCGGCTTTGACGGCTGCGTCTTCAGCCTGCCGCTGACGCAGTCGGAACTGGCGGACGCGACCGGCATAACCACCGTCCATGTGAACCGCACGCTGCGCGCCCTGGAAAGCGATGGCATCATCCGCAGGGACAGGCGGGAGATCATGGTTCCCCAATGGCAACGGCTGGCGCAACTGGTCGATTTTCGGCCCGCGGCATGGGCCGGGCGACGCAGCGCCTGACCGGTCAGTCCGGGCGCGGACCGAGCACACTCGCCAGCTCGTCCAGCCACGGCCCGGCGACACCATCCGAAGGCGCGCGCCAGTCGCCGCGCGGCGACAGCGCGCCGCCAGCCGACACTTTCGGCCCGTTGGGGAGCGCCGACCGCTTGAACTGGCTGATCGCGAAAAAGCGGTGGAGGAAATTGTCCAGCCAGCGCCGGATCGTCGGCAGGTCATAGGCGACGCGGGCGTCCTGGGGATAGCCGGGCGGCCATTCGCCGGCGTCCGCGTCCCGCCAGGCATGCCAGGCGAGGAAGGCGACCTTGGAAGGCGGCAGGCCCAGCCGGACGACATGATGCAGGAAGAAGTCGTTGAGCGCGTACGGCCCCACTTTGGACTCCGTGCTCTGCAACGCGCCACCTGCCCCCGCCGGCACCAATTCCGGCGAGATTTCCGTGTTCAATATGGCATCCAATATCCGCTTGGTCGGATCGTCGAACTGGTCAGTGGCGATGCACCAGCGGATCAGGAACTGGATCAGCGTCTTGGGCACACCGCTGTTGACGGCATAATGGCTCATCTGGTCGCCCACGCCATAGGTGCACCAGCCAAGTCCCAATTCGCTAAGGTCGCCGGTGCCGATGACGAACCCGCCGTGGCGGTTGGCCAGCCGGAACAGATAATCGGTGCGCAGGCCTGCCTGCACATTTTCGAAGGTGATGTCATAGACAGCTTCGCCACGCGCGAAGGGATGGTCCATGTCGGCGAGCATCTGGCGCGCGGCGGGGCGGATGTCGATTTCCTCGCCCGCTATGCCGAGCGCGTTCATCAACGCCCAGGCATTGCCCTTCGTCTGATCCCCGGTCGCGAAGCCGGGCATGGTGTAGCCCAATATGGTCGAGCGTGGCAGTCCCATGCGGTCGCACGCCTTGGCCGCGACAATCAGCGCATGGGTGGAATCGAGCCCGCCGGACACACCGATCACCATATGCCGACCCGCCGTCGCGCGGAACCGGGTGACAAGCGCCTCCACCTGGATGTTGAAAGCCTCGTAGCAGTCCGCGTCGAGCCGGAGCGGATCGGCGGGCACGAACGGGAAGCGTCGGACGGGACGATGAAGCCCGATATCCGCTTTGGCGGGCGTGAAGGGAAAGGATAGCCGGCGAAAGCGGGTTTCGGGGTGACCTGCGGCCACCGCGCTGTCGTTGAAGGTGCCGTTGCGCATCCGCTCCAGCCGGATCCGCTGCACGTCGACATCGGCCAGCAGCAATTCAGGGCTGTCCCCGAAGCGGCCGGATTCGGCCAGAAGATCGCCCAGTTCATGCACCATCGCCTGCCCGTCCCAGGCAAGGTCAGTGGTGCTTTCGCCGGCGCCCGCGGCGGAATAGGCATAGGCAGCGACGCAGCGCATCGATTGCGATGCGGACAACAGGTGGCGGTCCCGCGACTTTCCGATGGTGATGTTGGACGCCGACAGGTTGCACAGGATCATCGCGCCCGCCATCGCGCCGAAGGTGGAAGGCGGCAAGGGCGCCCAATAATCCTCGCAGATTTCGACATGGAAGACGAAATCGGCATGTCCGTCCGCCGCGAACAGAAGGTCGGTGCCGAAGGGGGCGGTCATGCCCGCAACCTCGATCTCCAGTCCGGCGAGGCCCGCGCCGGGGGCGAACCAGCGCTTTTCATAATATTCCCGATAATTGGGCAGGTAGCTTTTCGGCACTATGCCAATGATCCGCCCCCCGGCGATCGCCACGGCGCAATTATAAATTCGCCCCGCCCTTCGCAGCGGCGCGCCGATCAACAGCAGCGGAAGGTCGGCGCTGGCGGCGACCAGCCGGCCGATCTCCTGCTCGACCCGGTCCAGCATCGCATCCTGCAGATGCAGGTCGTCAATCGCGTAGGAGGAGAGGCACAGTTCGGGGAAGAGGACGAGGTCCGCCCGCCGCTCCGCCGCCTGCCGGGCCACGGCCAGGATCGACCGCGCATTGGCGGCCACATCGCCGGCGCTCGCCGCGGGCGTCGCCGCGGCGACGCGAACGAGGCCGTGGCGATGGATGGAAAGAAAATCGTCAATCGCGCTCAAGTGCCTGCCTCATCATATCCAGCCCCACTCTCAGGCATGCTATCCGCACCGGGCCGCGACCGATATCCCCGAAATGCTCTTCCCGATGCAGCGTCGGCCCGTCCTTGCACGCGCAAGCGAAGTGGACGAGACCGTTTTCCTCGCCATCGGGCGCCGCGCCGGCATAGCCCGTCACGGCAAGGGCAATGTCGCCGCGCGACCGGGCGAGCGCGCCTTCCGCCATGGCGATCGCGACTTCGCGACTGACCGCGCCGCATGCCTCGATCGCGTCGCGCCGGATCCCCAGAAGCTCGCATTTCGCGTCCTCGCTATAGACCGCAAAGCCGCGCTCAAAGGCATGGCTCGCGCCTTCGACATCGGTCAGGAGCGAAGAGAGGAGTCCGCCCGTGCAGCTTTCCGCGGTCACGAGGCTGAGGTTGGCGGCGCAGGCGTCACGCAGCAGGGCGGCAGCGGCCTCCTCCATGTCGGTCGGCAATATCGGGGACAGGGTCGTGGCTGCTGCATCGTTGGCGACATCCGTCCCGTCCGCGTCATTCGCCATCGCGTCGCCCCTGCGCGCTGTTGCCGCCCGGCCTCTTCATCGACGGCCGGTCCAGCATGTCGCGCGGGTCGGGCGCCGCGCCCGGTAGCTGGTCCTCGGCAGAGATGTCGGGCCGCCTTTTCCGGTGGGCCTCGTCTTTCATCATGCTCTCCTTCCATGCCGGCGACAAGGAGGCGGCGGACGGTTGGTTCCAGCGCAGGCTCACACAGGTTAGTGCCAGCTTGGCCGGATCGCAAAGCCGGGCAGGAAGTGACGCATTTCCGTGGCGCGCGCGCCCGATTGATCGGGATCAATCAGATTTTTCCGGAACGGGCGCCCCGCTGCGGAATTGTTCAGACACGCATAAGCCTGATTAAGAGGATCATCCTGTCGTGGCTACCCGATTGAAATTCGAAGGCTCGCAATTCCTGCAACAGAATTTTCAGGAGCAGCTCAGCCGGTGGAACCGCTCCCGCCTCGCCCCTGCCTATCCTGAAGAGGCGACGGCGCCACGGCTGGAGACAGATGCGCGCATGGCGCGGCTCGAACGCGCCTTCATCGAGGAATTGCGCGCCGAAGTGCATGCAGAGGCTGCCCGCGCCCCCACCGATGCGGAAGGCTTCATCGCCTGGTTCGAAGCGTTGAAGCAGTCCGGGCCGGGGCAGCATGACCGGCTGTTCCCGTGGCTTGCCGACCAGGCGGACCGGGATCAGATCCGCTGGTTTCTTAGTCAGGAAGCGGCAGGCGAAGCGGGCTTCGACGACCTCGTCGCGATGACGCAGGTCAAGCTGCCGACCCGGGCGAAAATGGAACTGGCGCGCAATTATTGGGACGAGATGGGGCGCGGCAATGTGAAGGGCATGCATGGCCCGATGCTGTCGCAGCTCGTCGAGATACTCGACCTGGATACCCGGATCGAGCGCACCTGCTGGGAAAGCCTGGCGCTTGCCAATGCGATGACCGCCATGGCCACGTCGCGCTTCTATGCCTGGCATAGCGTCGGCGCGTTGGGCGTCATCGAACTGACCGCTCCCGATCGGTCGGCCCATACCGCCCGCGCGCTCAAACGCATCGGCCTCTCCAATGCGGAGCGACGATATTTCGACCTGCATGCCGTGCTGGACATCAAGCACAGCGAGGATTGGAACGAGGAGGCGATCAAGCCGCTGGTGGCGGAAGACCCGCGCCGCGCGACCGCCATGGCGGAAGGCGCGCTCATTCGCCTACGCTGCGGCGCGCGCTGCTTCGACGCTTATCGCGCGCATTTCGGTCTGGCATGATGACCGACGCGACGCGCACCATCCTGCTGGTCGAGGACGACCCGTCCGTCGCCGCCATGATCATGGACATATTGGAAGATGCCGACTTCGCCGTGGACGGGCCGCACCGGACCCTCAGCGAAGGCGCAGCCGCGCTGGCCGGCCGGCTCCCCGCTGGCGCGGTGCTCGATATTCGGCTGGGGCGGCAGGACGTAGGCCTCATCGCTGACGATCTCGACGCTTATGGCGTTCCCTATCTTTTCTGTTCGGGGGCAAGCGGCGGCAGCGTCCCGGCGGCGCATCCGCAAGCGCCCGTCATTCCCAAGGACGCGGTCGCTGCCCGGCTGGTGCCGGCGCTGCGGCGCATCGTGCATTAGAATTTCGCGTTTGCCGCAAGAACGTGCATCCTATCGTTGGGTCACGCATTGAAAGGGCGCTGATGAACAGCACCCACAGGGAGGCCAGCCATGTCCCAGGAAAATGACGATCGTATCCGCGAACGCGCCCACGCCATCTGGGAAGCGCAGGGTCACCCAGAGGGCCTGGCGGACGAACATTGGGCGCAGGCGGCGGCGGAAATCGCGGCGCTCGACGTCACCGCGCCGGGCGAAGCGGTCGAACTGCCCAACCCGCTCGCGACCGGGGCTGCGGCCGAGGAGCTTGCCAAGCCCAAAAGACGCAAGAAGGCGATCTGACGCCTTTTCCCCTCGTCCCCTTTCTTCCCTCTGAACGACCGGAGGCCTCTTGAGCCAGTTTCCCGACCGCCTCGAGGGCGGCTCCCCCTACCCGCTCGGCTCCAGCTTCGATGGGCTCGGCGTCAATTTCGCAATCTTCTCCGCCAATGCCGACAAGGTCGAGCTTTGCCTGTTCGATCCGCAGGGCAAGAAGGAGTTGGCACGCCTCACCCTGCCCGAATGTACTGACGAAGTGTGGCACGGCTACCTGCCCGACGCGCGGCCGGGGCTTCTTTACGGCTATCGCGTCCATGGTCCCTATGCGCCCGAACAGGGGCATCGCTTCAACCCCAACAAGCTGCTGCTCGATCCCTATGCCCGCAAATTGTCGGGCAGCCTGCGCTGGAACGACGTGCTGCACGGCTATCCCATACGCGGCCGGCGCGGCGACCTTGGCTTCGACAAGCGAGACAGCGCGCCCGCCATGCCAAAGGGGGTGGTGACGCACGACAGTTTCGACTGGTCGCGCGACGTGCGCCCCAACATACCCTGGTCGCAAACCGTGATCTACGAAGCGCATGCCAAGGGCCTCACCAAATTGCTGGAGGCCGCGCCGCCGCAGGAACGCGGCACATTCGCGGCGCTGGCGCACCCCAAGGTCATCGACCATCTGAAGCGGCTGGGCATCACCACGCTGGAATTGATGCCGATCCACGCGTTCACCCAGGACCGCTTCCTTCAGGAAAAGGGGCTGCGCAACTATTGGGGCTATAATACGCTGAGCTTCTTCGCCCCCGAACCCAGCTATTTCGCGAGCGACACGCATGACGAATTGCGGGTGGCGGTGCGCCGGCTGCACGCGGCGGGGATCGAGGTGATCCTGGACGTTGTCTATAACCATAGCTGCGAAGGCAGCGAGATGGGGCCGACGCTTTCCTGGCGCGGGATCGACAATGCGACCTATTACCGGCTGCTGCCGGACCATCCACGCTACTGCGTCAACGACACCGGCACGGGCAACACGTTCAAGCTGACCCATGCCCGCGTCATCCAGATGGTCGCGGATTCGCTGCGTTACTGGGCGACCAGCTTCGGCATCGACGGCTTCCGTTTCGACCTGGGCCTGACGCTGGGGCGGACCGATCATGGCTTTGATCCCAATGCAGGCCTGTTCGACGTGTTGCGGCAGGATCCGATCCTTGGCCGGCTGAAGCTGATCGCGGAGCCCTGGGATGTAGGCATGGGCGGATATCAGCTGGGCAATTTCCCGCCGGGCTTCGCCGAATGGAACGACAAATATCGCGACACGGTGCGCCGTTTCTGGCGCGGCGATCCGGGGCAGCGCGGCGATCTTGCCGCCCGCCTCTCCGGCTCGGGCGACCTGTTCGACCGGCGCGCGCGGCGGCCATGGGCCAGCGTCAACTTCCTCACCAGCCATGACGGCTATACCCTTGCCGACCTCGTTTCCTACGAGGAGCGGCACAATGAGGCCAATGGCGAGGATAATCGCGACGGGCACGACAATAATCTTTCGCGCAACTGGGGCGCGGAAGGCCCGACCGAGGACGAAGCCATTGTCGAGACGCGCGGACGGGTGCGCCGGGCGATGCTGACCACGCTGCTTACCTCGCTCGGCACGCCGATGCTGGTCGCGGGCGACGAGTTCGGACGGACGCAGGGTGGCAACAACAATGCCTATTGCCAGGATAATGAGATCAGCTGGCTCGACTGGACAATGATGGAAGGCGAAGAGGGCAAGGCGCTGTTCGATTTCACTGCGCGCCTCATCGCCCTGCGCAAGCAGCATATGGTGCTGCGCGCGCCGACTTTCCTCTATGGGCAGGATTCCCCCGGCTTCGGCGTCAACGATATCGAATGGTGGGACGAACGCGGCAATCCGTTGTCCCCGGAGGATTGGGACAATCCCGAAGGACGCGCGCTGGTGATGCGCCGCGCGACCCAGCGGGACGATGGCAAGGTGGAGGTTCTGACCCTGTTGCTCAATGCCAGCGATACGCCCATCGACTTCGCCCTGCCCGCGCCATCCGCCACGCGCGAGGTGTTGATCGACAGCGCCCAGCCGGACCGGGAGCCGTTCGCGATCGAAGATGATTACGGCGTCCAGCCCCATTCGGCTGTGCTGATCTGCTGGGTCGGCGAAGAGGTGGCCGCATGACCCTGTGGGGGCCGATGCGGCTGGAGGATGGACGGTGGCGTTTCCGCCTTTGGGCGCCGGACAGGGACGCCGTGACGCTGGAACGGGACGGCGCGGCGGACATCGCAATGGCGCGGGACGCCGATGGCTGGCACGCGGTGGAGACGCTGGCGCTGGCGGGTGACCGCTACCGTTTCCGCGTCCATCCCGATCTGGCGGTGCCCGACCCGGCGTCCCGCGCGCAGTCGGGCGGTGTCCATGGCTGGAGCGTGCTGGTCGATCCGGCCGCCCCCACTTGCGACTGGCGTGGCCGCCCCTGGGCGGAAACGGTGATCTACGAACTGCATGTGGGACTGTGCGGCGGTTTTTCGGGCGTTGCGGCGCTGCTGCCCGAACTCGCCGCGATCGGCGTGACCGCGATCGAACTCATGCCGATCAACGCGTTCAGCGGGACGCGCAACTGGGGCTATGACGGCGTCCTGCCTTTCGCCCCGGCGGAGGCCTATGGCACGCCCGACGATCTGCGCGCACTGATCGACGCTGCCCATGCGCAAGGGCTGATGATCTTCCTCGACGTCGTCTACAATCATTTCGGCCCTGACGGCAATTATCTGGGGGCCTACGCCTCCGCCTTCTTCCACCCCGAACGGCACACGCCCTGGGGTGGCGCGGTCGCCGTGGACCGTGCGCAAGTCGCCGCCTATTTCCGCGAAAACGCGCTGATGTGGCTCATGGATTACGGCTTTGACGGCTTGCGTTTCGATGCGGTCCACGCCATCGACAATGATGATTTCCTCGACGCGCTGGCGCGGGACATCCGGGCCGCGACCGGCCCTGACCGGCACATCCACCTGATGCTGGAAAATGAGCGCAACGATCCCGACCGGCTGTCGCCCGACCGTTACGACGCACAATGGAACGACGACTTCCACAATGTAATGCACGTCCTGCTGACGGGAGAGCGCGATGCCTATTATGAGGATTTCGCTGACCGGCCGGCCGACAAGCTGGCCCGCTGCCTTGCCGAAGGCTTCATCTACCAGGGCGATGCTTCCCCGCATCAGGGCGGCAAGGCGCGCGGTCGCCCAAGCGGCCACCTGCCGCCGACCGCCTTCATCGCCTTCCTCCAGAACCACGATCAGGTCGGCAACCGGGCGCTGGGCGAGCGGCTGATCCGACTGGCCACGCCGGAGCGGCTGAAGGCGGCAACGGCGCTGCTGCTGCTAATGCCGCAAATCCCCCTGCTCTTCATGGGGGAGGAAACGGGCGCGCAAAGTCCCTTCCTCTTCTTCACCGATTTCCATGACGAACTGGCCGACGCCGTGCGCGAAGGGCGGCGCCGGGAATTCGCCGGCTTCGCCGCCTTCGCCAGCGAAGAGGCACGCGCGCATATTCCCGATCCCAACGCGTCTGGAACCTTCGACGCATCGCGCGTAGCGGCGGGCAACGCCGCTGCCGAGTGGCGCGACTTCTATCGCGGGCTGCTGGCGTTGCGGCGGGACCGGATCGTGCCGGGCCTTCCCGGATGCAGGCCGACGGGGGCGCGCAGCCTGTCGGACGCCGCGGTTCTGGCATCATGGCGCATGGGGTCTGGCGAAGCGTTGACCATCCTCCTCAATCTCGGCGAAATCGCCGTGAAAACACCGCAGGCGGGCAAGCCGCTATTTCTGCTGGGAGAGGCAGGCGGCCCTGCCAGCTTCGCCGCGTGGCTGGCATGACCATGGCTCCGTTGCACATGCTGGCGGCGGCGGCCGGCATAGCGCGCCTGTGGACCGACGCCGATGGCGCGGAGCAGCAAGTGAGCGACGAGAGCCTGCGCGCCATATTGAGCGCTCTGGGCTTGCCCGCCGAAGGGCCGGCGGAGATCATGGAAAGCTGGCGGCGGCTGATGGAGCGCGCCGTGCGCACGCCACGGATGCTGACCGTCGATTGCCACATGCCCTTCCCCCTTCCCGACGGGTTCGGGGAGGCCATCCTGCTGAACGAAGCGGGCGCGGTGGTGGAACGGGATGCGCAGCGGATAGGCAGAAAGGGCATAGCGAAGCCCGGCTATTACCGGCTGGCGGCGGGCGATGCGGCCTGCACGATCGCGGTCGCGCCCCAACGGTGCCGCCAGTTGAAAGGCCGCTGCTGGGGCGTCGCCGTCCAGATACCGTCGCTGCGCGGATCCGGCGATTTTGGCGACTTCGCCGATCTCGCGCGCGCTGTAACTTTGCTCGGGAAAGCCGGTGCGAATGCCGTCGCATTAAGCCCCGTCCACGCGTTGTCGATCGACGATCCCGGCCGGTTCGCGCCCTATTCCCCGTCGAGCCGCATCGCCCTCAACGCGTTGCTGGGCGAGGCGGAAACGGACGAAAGCACGGCGCTCGATCCGCTGATCGACTGGACGCAGGCTGGACCCGCCAAGCTGGAAGCGCTGCGACGCACGTTCGATGGGGGCAGTGATTTCCCCGCGTTTCTGCAACATAATGCCCAGACCGGGCTTGATCGGGTGCAACAGGCCGCGCGGGAGGCGGGCATGGCGGTCGGTCTGATCGCCGACCTTGCGGTGGGCGTCGATCCCGGTGGCATGGAAGCGCGGAACGATCCCGACCTGTTCTTGAACGCGCTCAGCATCGGCGCGCCGCCGGACCCGCTCGGGCCGCTCGGCCAGGATTGGGGACTGACGAGCTACAGCCCCTTCGGCCTTGCCGAAAGCGGCTTTGCGCCGTTCATCGCCATGTTGCGGGCCAACATCCCAACGGGCGGCGGCATCAGGATAGACCATGCGTTCGGCCTGCGGCGGCTCTGGGTCGTGCCCAAAGGACGGTCCGCGCGCGAAGGCGCGTATCTCGCCTATCCGTTCGACGACCTCCTGCGGATCGTGAAGCTGGAAGCGTGGCGCGCCGACGCCATCGTCATCGCGGAGGATCTCGGCACCCGGCCGCCCGGCTTCATCGACGCGCTGGAGGAAGCCGGCATCTATGGCATGGCAGTCCTGCCTTTCTCGCGCGACGAGGACGGCGCTTTCCTGCCCGCCCAAGACTATCGCGATACCGCCGTCGCCATGAGCGCGACTCATGACACAGCGACATTGGCCGGCTGGTGGACCGGGCGCGACCTTGAATGGAACCGCAAGCTCGACAGAGGCGGACAGACGGCGAAGGAGCGGGCAGAAGATCGCAAGCGGCTGTGGACCGCGATCGGCGGGGCCTTGCCGCAGCCCGCCGACGACGATCCCGCTCCGGTGGTGGACAGGGCCATCGCTTTCCTTACGCGGACGCCCTGCCCTCTCCTGATCGTGCCGATGGAGGATCTGGCGGCTCTGGTCGAGCAGCCTAACCTGCCCGGCACGGTGAACGAACATCCCAACTGGCGAAGGCGGCTGCCCGCGCCGATGGAAGAATTGCTGAAACGCGAGGATGTCGCGCGCCGCCTTGCCCTTTTGAACGCGGAGAGGGGCGCATGATCCCCCGCTCGACCTATCGCTTGCAACTGACGCACGCCTTTCCCTTCAGCGCCGCGCAGGCGATCCTCCCCTATCTGGCGGACCTGGGCATCAGCCATGTCTATGCCTCCCCCATCACAACCGCGCGCAAGGGATCGACCCACGGCTATGATGTGGTGGACCCCACCTGCATCAACCCGGAACTGGGCGGAGACGAGGGGTTCAGGCAGCTGGCAGCGGCCCTGCGCGCGCGCGGCATGGGCATCATCATCGACATCGTGCCCAATCATATGGGGGTGGCCGGGGGCGAAAACCCCTATTGGAATGACGTGCTGCGACTGGGGCCGGACAGCCCCCATGCACGCTGGTTCGACATCGACTGGCGCGGGCCGCTGACCCTGCCGATCCTGGGCGCGACCCTGCCCGAAGTCGTCGCGTCCGGCGATCTCAGGCGGGAGGACGGGCATTTGATCCTCTATGGCGAGCAGGCCTTGCCGCTGCGCCCCGGATCGACCGGCGACGACCTGCACGACCTGCTTGACCGGCAGCATTATCGCCTGGTCCACTGGCGCACCGCCAATGACAGCCTCAACTGGCGGCGCTTCTTTTCGATCAACGACCTGGCCGGTTTGCGGATCGAGGATCCGGCAGTCTTCGAAGACACGCACCGCCTCTACTTCGACCTGTTTCGCGAGGGGCTGATCGACGGGGTGCGGATCGACCATGTCGACGGGCTTACCGATCCGGCAGGCTATTGCCGAACGCTGCGCGCGCGGTTCGACGCCATCAGGGGCGGCGAAGACCGCGCCTATATCGTGGTGGAGAAGATATTGGCGGCCGGTGAATCGCTGCCGGCCGATTGGGGCGTCGATGGAACCAGCGGCTATGACTTCATGCGTGATGCGACCGCATTGCTGCACGATCCCGCCGGTGAGGCTTCACTCAAGGATCTGTGGCAATCGCTCGATCCGCCGCATGCCGATCCGGCGGCGGTGGTGACGCAGGCGCGCCGCGACATGCTGTCCTGGCAGTTCGATGCGCAGCTAGCCGCCTGCGTCGCCGCCTTCGAGGCGCTGGTCGCGGCGGAGCGGCACGCCATGCCCGCCATGCAGGCCGTCACCCCGGCGATGCTCCGCCGCGCGATCGAGCGGCTGCTCTGGGTTTTCCCCGTCTATCGCACCTATCATGACGGGCGGTCCGCGCCCGCCGCAGACGCGGCCGCGCGCGACAAGGCATGGAAGGACGTCCAGCCACATCTGCCCCCCGGCGAGGCGCATGTCGCGCGGATGGTGCTGGATTGGCTCGGCGGCGACAAGCAGGGCGAAGCCGCCCTTGTCGCCGATGCGGTCCGGCGGTTCCAGCAGCTGTCGGCGCCGATCGCCGCCAAGGGCGTGGAAGATACCGCCTTCTATCGCTACGCGCCGCTGCTGTCGGCCAATGATGTCGGGTCCGCCCCGGAGCAGTTCGCCATTTCCATCGACAGCTTCCACCAGCGCGCGGCCGAACGGGGCCGCCTGTTCCCCCACGCCATGCTGGCGAGCGCCACGCACGACCATAAGCGGGGCGAGGATGTGCGGGCACGGCTGGCCGTGCTGAGCGCCGTGCCGGACCTGTGGCGGGAAGCCGCGACGCGCTGGATGGATCGGGAACCCGATCTCCGCGTTCATCCGGCGGATCGCTACCAGATCCTCCAGACCCTGATCGGCATCTGGCCGCAGGACGCGAACCAGGCGCTCACCGCCGGTTTTGGCGAGAGGATCGCCGCCTGGCTGGAAAAATCGCTGCGCGAGGGGCGGTTGCGGTCGAGCTGGGAAGCGCCGGACAGCGACTATGAAGGCCGGGCGCGGCTTCTGGCGGATCGGCTTGTCCGGGCGGACGATTTCCGGCGCGAGATGTCCGCCCTGCTCGACCGCATCGCGCCTGCCGCCATGGCCAACACGCTGGCACAAACGGCGCTCAAATTCTGCGTGCCGGGCGTGCCCGACACCTATCAGGGGTGCGAGGCGATGGACTTCAGCCTCGTCGATCCCGACAATCGCCGGCCGGTGGATTATGCCGCGCACCAGGACAGGCTTGCGGATGGGGCAGGCGATGACGGGCGCAAAATCGGGTTGGTCTCCCGGCTGGCCCGGCTGCGCAACAGGGTGCCGGCGCTGTTCGCGCACGGCAGCTATCAGCCGATCGCCGCCACAGGCCTGCGGGCCGGCCATGTCATCGCGTTCGAGCGGCAGCATGCGGGGAAGAGGCTGGTCTGCGCCGTCGCTCTTCGCATCGGCGCGCCGTTGGTCGAACGGGGTCGGATGCCGGACGAGCAATGGTGGGGGGACACCCGCCTTGAGGACCATGACGACTTGCCCGTCGCGCGGACGTTCGCGCACGACCCCTATTTCATTAACCTATATGAATAGCGGTTGAAGGGCGGGAACTTGCCCTCTTTACAGGCGTCTCCGCTTATGCGGCGGGCATGTTCGCCTGCGCTTCACGAAAGAGCGGCACGATGATCGACGGTATGATGTTGGAATGGCTGGCAGCACATAGCGAGAATTTTCAGGTCCGGTGCAATCCGCATCGGGAAAGCCACACCACCATCGCCCGCCACCTCCTGCATCGGGAGCGTCTGGGCGAGGCCCCCCAGTTCAGCGACGACGCGGCCCGTTCCGCCTGCGTCAACGGCGCGACGCTTTGGGAAGTCAGCTTTCGCCATCCCGATGGAAGGGACACGCATCTGGCAGGCCCCTCCCTCGACAACTGCCTGAAGCAGGTGCGGGCGCTATTCGGCCCGACGCTGCACCATCCCATTGCGGCCTGACCGGGCCGGTTGGGTCCGGTCCCTGTCGATCCCGAGCCAAGCGCGGCGGCGCTCGTCGATCTGGCGGTGATACGCATCCATGTCCGCGCTGCCGGGAAGCGCGTCGTCGGCGGGGATGGAGCGGATCGAAATCAGGGTGGCCATGTGCATCTCTCCTTGTCGAAGGCTCAATGCGGGGCAGCGCCGGACGTTCCGGCAAACATTGACATAGGACAATATTGAGGACGTTCAGCGGCGAACGCGGCGCCCCTGCCGGCCAATTTCCATCGCCCGGTCCGGGTTCGGCCATGGGCCTGTGCCGCTCCGCCAGCGCCCGTCCTCCCTAATCGCGGGAACGGGTGGGAAGGATGGTCTGGAATATTCTAGAGAGCATGATCCGTTCATATTGAACCGCGTCATGCTCTATCTTGTTTTCCGCATTTTCCGAGCCAGCGGACGATACCGTCCGCTTCGAAAATGCTCTAGACGTCCGTTCACCCGATCATCATCAGGCTCGCGTTGCCGCCCGCCGCAGTGGTGTTGATGGACGTCGATCGTTCCTCCAGAAGCCAGTCGAGGCAGTAGCCATGGCCATGGTCGTCGGCATGGACTGGCACGATCGGACCGGGCAGGTCGGCGACATGCTGCAGCGTCGCGACCAGCTTGGCCGCGTTCCCTTCGACAAGGGCAGCGGCATAGGGGCCAGCGGCGGTGCCGCTGAAGCGCATGGCGACCTCTGGCGGCAGGCCAGGGGGCAGCGTCATGCCCTCCAACACGCCGTGGTTGCCGGTCGCCAATATCGCCGCCATCTGCCGGAACAGCCCCTGGCGGGTCGCCGGCCACATCAGGATGCGACCGCGCGGGTGCAGCGCATAAAGGTTGCGCTCGCCGACCGGCCCCGGCAGCGTCAGTTCGACGCCCAGCGCCGACGCGTCGCCGGTGCGGCGGGCCTGCGTGGCGGCGTCGCCCTCCCCCTGCGCATCCAGCCAGTCGGCAAAGGCATGGAGCGGCGAGCGAAGATGGCTGACGCGCTCGGCAAAGACCGGCGGCATGGTGACGAGCCGACCGAGATAGAGCGGACCGCCCGCTTTCGGCCCCGTGCCAGACAAGCCACAGCCGCCAAAGGGCTGCACGCCCACGATTGCCCCTATGACGTTGCGGTTGACGTAGATGTTGCCCACCTTCACCCGTTCGGTGACGCGCGCGACGGTTTCGTCGAGCCGCGTGTGCAGGCCGAAGGTGAGGCCATAGCCGGTGCCGTTGATCTCCTCCACCAGTGCGTCCAGCCGGTCGCGCCGGAAACGCAGCACGTGGAGGACGGGACCGAATATCTCGCGGCTCAGGTCCGCGATGCTCTCGATCTCGATGATGGTGGGCGGCACGAAGGTTCCGTGCGCGGTTTCGGGCGGCAGCGGACTTTGCTCCACCCTTCGGCCGAGCGCCTTCATCGTCTCGACGTGACGACCGATGCCGTCCCGTGCTTCCGCCGTGATGACTGGGCCGATGTCGATGTTCAGCGCATCCGTACGGCCGATCCGCAGTTCCGCCAGCGCGCCTTTCAGCATGGCGAGCGTCCGGTCGGCCACATCCTCCTGCAGGCACAGGATACGCAGCGCGGAGCAGCGCTGACCCGCGCTGTCGAAGGCCGAAGCGATCACGTCCGCCACCACCTGTTCGGCCAGGGCGCTGCTGTCCACGATCATCGCGTTCTGGCCGCCGGTTTCGGCGATCAGGGGAATGGGCTTTCCGGCGGGGGACAGGCGCTTGGCAAGCTGCTTCTGGATCGACCGGGCCACTTCTGTCGACCCGGTGAACATAACCGCCGCTGTTTCCGGCGCGGCGACCAGAGCGGCCCCAATCGGACCTTCACCGGGCAGCAGTTGCAGCGCATCGGCCGGAACACCCGCTTCATGCAGCAGGCGCACCGCCTCCGCCGCGATCAGTGGCGTTTCCTCCGCCGGCTTCGCCAGCACGGGATTACCCGCGACCAGCGCGGCGGCGACCTGTCCTGTGAAGATCGCCAGCGGGAAATTCCAGGGCGATATGCAGGTGACCGGGCCGAGAGCCTGCTGCTGCGGGCCGAAGGTCGTCCGCGCCTGCGCCGCATAATAGCGCAGGAAGTCTATGGCCTCGCGCACTTCGGCGATGGCGTTAGGCAGCGATTTTCCAGCTTCGCGGACGATAAGGCCAAGCAGGACCGGCATGCGAGCCTGCATCGCGTCGGCCGCGCGGTCCAGCATCGCCGCGCGTTCGGCCACGGGCGTAGTCCGCCAGGACGAGGCAGTGGCGCGGATGGCAGCGGCGCGCGCCTGCTCCGGCGATGCTTCGGTGACATGCCCGACGACATCGCGGTGGTCGGCGGGGTTCAGCACCGGCCGCGTGTTGCCTTCCCCGCCCTCCGGCGCGGCCGCCCAGCCGATGGCGGCACTGTGGCGCAGCGCTTCGCCCAGGCTGGCGAGCGTTGCTTCGTTGCTGAGGTCGAGGCCGGCCGAATTGCGGCGGTCAGGGTAGAGATTGGCGGGCAGCGCGATCTGGTCATGCTGCGCGCCGGGATGCGGCATAGCGCGCACGATATCGACCGGATCGGCCACCAGATCGGCGATCGACACGGCCGGATCGGCAATACGGTTGACGAAGCTGCTGTTCGCGCCATTTTCCAGCAGGCGGCGGACGAGATAGGCAAGCAGCGTCTCATGCGTGCCGACCGGCGCATAGATGCGGCAGGGACGGTTCAGCCTGCCCGCGCCGACGACCTGTTCGTAGAGCGGCTCGCCCATGCCGTGCAGGCATTGAAATTCATAGTCGCCAAGGGCAAAATCCGGCCCGGCGAGGTGATAGATGGTCGCCAGCGTCTGCGCATTATGCGTCGCGAATTGCGGGAACACCGCGTCACGGGCGGCGAGCAGCTTCTGCGCGCAGGCGACATAGGCGATGTCGGTGTGCAGCTTGCGGGTATAGACCGGAAAGCCTTCCAGCCCGTCCACCTGCGCGCGCTTGATCTCTGCGTCCCAATAGGCGCCCTTGACCAGCCTGACCATGATCCGGCGCCCGGCGCGACGGGCAAGATCGACGATCCAGTCGATGACGAAGGGGCAACGCTTGCCATAGCCCTGTACCACGAAGCCGAGGCCGTTCCAGCCGGCAAGGTCGGGGTCGAGCGCCAGGCTTTCCAGCAGGTCGAGCGACAGTTCAAGCCGGTCGGCTTCCTCCGCGTCGATGTTGAAGCCGATGTCGTAGCCCTTGGACAAGACCGCCAGCCGCTTCACGGCGGGCAGCAACTCGCCCATCACCCGGTCCGCCTGCGCGCGGGCGTAGCGCGGGTGGAGCGCGGACAGCTTGATCGAAATGCCCGGCCCGGCATGGATGCCCCTGCCCGCCGACGCCTTTCCGATGGCGTGGATGGCATTCTCATAATCGGCATAATAGCGCGCGGCGTCGGCAGCGGTGGTCGCCGCTTCCCCCAGCATGTCGTAGCTGTAGGAAAAGCCCCTGGCTTCCATCTCGCGCGCGCGCTTCAGCGCCTCCTTGATCGTCTCGCCCGTGACGAACTGCTCACCCATCATCCGCATGGCAAGATCGACGCCGCGCCGGATCACCGGCTCGCCCGCCCGGGCAACGAGGCGGGTGAGCGCCGCGCCAAGGCCGCGATCGTCCACGCTGCCCACCAGCTTGCCGGTGACGACCAGTCCCCATGTGGCGGCGTTCACGAACAGCGACTTGTCCCCGCCCAGATGCGATCCCCAATCACCGTCAGCGATCTTGTCGCGGATCAGCGCATCGCGCGTGTCGTTGTCGGGAATGCGGAGCAGCGCCTCGGCAAGGCACATCAGTGCCACGCCTTCCTGGCTGGAGAGCGCATATTCCTGGACCAGCCCTTCGACGCCACTGCCCTTGTGATTGACGCGCAGCGCGGTGACGAGGGCGGTGGCCGTCGCGGCGATGGCGGCACGCACATCCTCCGGCAGCGTGGCCGCATCAATCAGGGGCGCCATCGCCTCCGCTTCCTCCCGGCGGTAAGCGGCGGTGATCGTCTCCCGAAGCGGCGTGGGCTTGCGAACGGGAGGCGCAAAAGCGGCAAATGGGGGCTGGCTGGTCATCCCGCGAGCATAGCGAAAAGACCGAAGACATATCGACTTTTGAATGACGGTTATCTAGCCAAAGTGACTTATCTTCAGCGCCGTGATAGCCAGACCAGATGACAAATGATCCCGACAAGGTCGAACTGGACGATCACGACCGGCGCATCGTCGCTGCTCTGGTGGAGGATGGGCGGATGACCGTCACTGATCTCGCGGCGGCGGTCGGCCTGTCCAAGACGCCCTGCCAGGTGCGGCTGCGGCGCTTGCAGGCGAGCGGCGTCATTCGCGGCTTCCGGGCGATCGTCGATCCGGCAAAGCTCGGCATGGACCATGTCGCCTTTACGGAGGTGAAGCTCAGCGACACGCGGGAAGCCGCCCTCAACCAGTTCAATGCAGCGGTCCGGCGCATCCCCGAAGTCGAGGAATGTCATATGCTGGCGAGCAATTTCGACTATCTGCTGAAAGTGCGGACCGCCGACATCCGCCGTTACCGCGCAGTGCTGGGCGAAAAGATCAGCGCCCTGCCCCATGTCGCCAGCACATCGACATTCGTGGCGATGGAGACGGTGCTGGAAGCCGGGAGCCGGCGGACGCGGGGCGGGAAATAGGGTCAGTCGAAAAGGCCGAGCGGGATCGCATCGCCCATCGCCTTGTACCCCGCCGGCGAAGGATGGAGGCCATCGCCGACATCATAGGCCTTTAGCAGCCGGTCGGGACGCGCGGGATCGCGCATCGCCCGATCGAAATCGATCACCGCGTCGAAATGTCCGGGCATCCTGATCCAGGCGTTCACCGCCTGCCGGTCCGCCTCGTTCTGCGCGTCGGGATGATAATAATCATTATCGCCATAGGGCAGGATCGTCGCACCGATCACCTTGATCCCCTTGCCATGCGCCCTGGCGACGATCTGCCGGTACGCACCGATGATGCGCGCTACATGGGCCTGATGCGCTTCCCTGCTCACCGGCGCGTCGCGCGTCAGCGTGCCAAGGTCGTTGACCCCTTCGAGCAGGATGAGGTGCGTGACGCCCGGTTGCGCCAGCACGTCGCGGTCCAGCCGCGCAAGCGCGCTGGGCCCGAGGCCGTCGTCCAGCAGACGGTTGCCGCCGATCCCCTGATTGACCACGGCGATGTTCCGGCGCTTCGGATCCGCCTGCAGCCGCTCCGCCAGCCGGTCCGTCCAGCGATCATTGCCGTTGGTCGTGGAACCGCGCCCGTCCGTGATGGAATCGCCCAGCGCGACGATCGTGCGGGCGGGCGCGCATCGGTCCACCTCCAGCGCGGCGAGGTGGAACCAGTGGTCGAAATGCGCCGCGCCGTCCATCGTCCCGTCCGCCAGATGATCGCCCGGAAGATGCCAGGAGGTCGCGCGCGAACCGGGATGGGATGTCTGTTCCGGCTCCCCGTCGTAGCGGATGGAAATGGCGATCGTCTCCAGCGCCTTTACCGGCAGCGCGACCGGATCGGAGAGATAGTCCGCGCCCGGCGGGACGATCACCGTCGCGCGGCTGTCGAAGCGCAGCGCGGTGACGCTGGCCGGGTCGATGGCGGGCGAAGCGCTGCCCAGCGCCCGCGCGATGCTGGCCCCCGCGATCCGCAAGGGCTGGGTGCCAGCGAGATTGGAAATGCGCACGCGCAGCTGCTCCCCCGATATGGAGGGGCGGACGATCTGACGGAGCGTCTGGTCCTTGAGCGTGCCGGGCGGCAGGACCGCGTCGTTGACGGGCTCATATTGCGCCGAGGCCCAGGCGGCGACCTGGACGGTTGCGCAATCCTTCGCCTGCGCGGGCGTCGCGGCGATGAGGGCCAAGGGCAGGAAGATCAGCGATCGCATTTCAGCTCCCGAGCGGAAAAGGGCTTTAAAAAGGCTCAGCCCGAACGGCGAAAATTGTCCAGCGATTAAGAAAAAGGGGCCGGCGCTGCCGCCGGCCCCATAGTTGTCCTTGGGGGAGGATCAGAAGTTCGCCCGGATACCGGCCAGAACCTGTCGGCCGGGATAGTAGATGGAATAAGGGGCGTTATCGTAGGCAAAGATGCTCCGGATCGGCTCATTCGTGATGTTGAGCACATCCAGCGTCAGGCGCATCGCCTTGTTCATGAAGGGGAGCTGATAACCAGCCGACAGGTCGAGCTGACCGCGCGAATCGCTGCCCAGATAGGCGTTGGAAATGCCGTTCTGATTGTAGCCGCTGGTGATCGTCTTGTCGTTCCAGACATAGTTCAGGCTGACCGACAGGGCGTCGGTTTCGTAGAAGCCCTGAAGATTGTAGGACCATTTCGGAACGCCGGTCGCGACCAGCTTGTTGCCCTGGGCGTCGACCGAGTTGGACGACTGCTTGATGTAAGTGCCGTTGACCGAAAAGCCGATCCCCTTCACCAGGAAATCGAGCGGCTGCACCCAGGTCGCCTCCAGCCCGCGCAGGCGCAGCGACTGCAGATTGATCGGGCGGTTGACGTTGACCGGGAGATTCTCGATCGCAACGCCGGTCCGGGCCGCACGGTCACGCAGCGCGTTCTGCTGCGTCGACTGAAGATTGTCGAACGGGATATTCAGCGAACCGAAGCTCGCCTGGCTGACCTGCGTCAGGGTGAAGCCGTTGATATCCTTCTGGAACGCGGCAAGGCCGACATAGCCGATGCCGCCGGTGTAGAATTCACCGCCAAGGTCGTAATTGTTCGACGTGTAGGGCTTGAGGTTCGGGTTGCCCGCGCTTGCTTCCAGAGCCGACGGATCGGAGAAGGTCAGACCCGGCAGGATCTGCCCTGCTTCCGGCCGCGTCATGGTGCGCGAGGCGGAGAAACGCAGCTTGACATTGTCCGCCGCGCTCCAAGTCACGTTGAGCGCTGGCAGGAAATTTTCGTAGGTCGAATTGGCTTCGATATCCACGATCGTGTTGCCGACCTGGCTCGGGCCGAGAACATTCTGCCGGGTGCGGGCATAGCGCATCCCGGCATTCACATCGAGGTCGCGGCCAAGCAGGGTCGTCCGTCCGTTCACCTCGAAATAGGCGCCCCAGACCTTTTCGTCGACATCGCCCGTGGCGCCACCGGTGACAGCGCCGCGCGCTTCGGGGGCATTGTCGCGGAACTGCGCGTAGTTGGTGGCGTCGATGATCTTCTGGAAATCAGGCACGACGAACGCTGTGTAGCCAACCGGGCCATTGGCGAGATGGCCGAAATTGCTGACCGGGAACGGCATCAGATATTGCGGCACCTGCGCGTTGGTGATCGACCCGGTCAGGCCGGCGCAGGTCGCGCCGCACACCGTCGCCTGATAGGCGGAACTGTTGTCATAGGCGCGCACGACCCGCTTGGCGCGGTCATAGGCTGCGCCAAGCTTCACATTCAGGAAGTCGTCGCCATAAGTCAGGTCCAGATGCGCGCCCTGCGTTTCGGTGCGGCGGCGAACATTCTGCACATTCTGGCGATACCATTGCCATCCGGCCTGCGGGCTGTTCAGATCGATGTTGGTCGTGATCTGCGGATAATAGCCGTTCGAATTGTCATAATAGACATCGACGCCCGACTGCGGCGTGGTCTGGAACGCCCAGGTCGGCTGCTCGCGGAAGAAGCGGCTCTTGGACATGTTGAGGTTGGCGACGATCTTTAGCTTGTCGGTGGGTTCCCATGTCATGCTGGGGCTGACGTTCCAGAAATGGGTCGTCTGCTTGAAGATGCTGGATTCGAGGAAGAAGGACGAGTTCGCGAAGGTGCCGCTGGTGACGACATTATTCTCGTCCACGGTCAGGTCGATCGGGATCATGCCGCCGGTCGACTGCGGGGTCGAACCCGGTCCCGAGTTGCGGACCTGCCAGTTCATGTTGACCTTGGTATAGTCGCGGGTCGACTTCGCCCAAATGCCGTCGATGGCGAAATGCAGCGTGTCGCTGGGACGCCATTCCATCGAGGCGAGCGCCGAAATCCGCGAACGGTCGCCTTCGGTCAGCGAATTGCGGCCAAGGCGCGGGATGATCGCACGGCTCAGCTGATCGCGCGTCAGGCCAGACGTCGCGACGACGTCCACCGGCTGTCCGGCGACCAGACCATGACCTGTGTTGCGCGGGACCACGGATGCATAGGCGAAATTATTGCCGCCCGGATCGCCAACGCCCAGATTGCCGTCGGTCCAGCCGATGGTTTCGAACCCGTCGACTCGCGTCTTGGTCTTCACGCCCGCAACGCCCAGCAGGATGCCGAACGTGTCGGTGGTATGGCTGGCCACGATCGCGCCGCGCGGGCCGACCTTGTCATTGGTGTCGGAATATTGCCCCTGCGCGACGACCGTAACGTGGGTGCCGGGCTTGTCGAACGGACGGGCGTTCTGAAGGTTGACCGTGCCGGCAATGCCGCCTTCGATCGTATGCGCCGATGCCGACTTCGCAAGGTCGAGGCGGGTGAAGAGTTCGGACGGGAAGAAGTCGAGATCGACTTCGCGATTGCCGCCGCCACCGCCGGTGGTGCCACCGTCCGACGCGACCGCGATCTGCGATCCGTTCAGCAGCACCTTCGAGAAGCTGGGGCCAAGGCCGCGGATCGCGACCTGCGTGCCTTCGCCGGTAATGTCGCGGTTCAGGCGGACGCCCGGCATGCGGTTCAGCGTTTCGGCAAGGTTGGTGGCGGGCAGCTTGCCGATGTCTTCGGCGAAGATCGAGTCACCGAAAGCGACGGCATTCTTCTTGGCGTTGGTGGCACTTTGCAGCGATCCGCGAATGCCGGTCACGACGATCTCGGCGACGTCATCGGCAGGCGCGGCCTGCGGCGCAGCGTCCTGCGGGGCCGCGGCATCCTGCGCGAAGGCGACGGACGCCAGGCCCAGCGACCCGACTGCGGAAGCTGCGAAAAGCGCAGCACGAAAAGCGTGGATATGAGCAGACATAGGAAACCCTCTCCGAACCTAGCGCCTATGACCTGTTTGCAAGCCAACTGTTAGCGCTATCAGTGCAACCTAATAGCGCGCGACACGGCCCTGTCAACATGAGCCAAACATAAATGGTAACGTTACAGCTTTCTGTGATCGGAATGTCGCAGTTGCCGGAGGGCGGCCAGCGCGCCTTCTTCTTCCAGCACGATCAGCCAGCGCGTGAGCGACTGGCGCAGATGCTCGTTTCCGGCGAGGTCTGTGGGAACGATCGCAGCAAAGCCAAGCATCGCATCGACTCGCTCCGAAGCCATGTCCGCGTGGGACAGCCGTTCCGCCATCTCGCCCGCCAGCGGATCATCCACCTGATGGGCCGCTCCGTCATCGTCCAATCCCGCCTGCCATCGGATCCACGCCGCCACCGCCAGCGACAAGGCGTCGATCCCCCGCCCCTGGCCGAGCCGAGCGGCGATCGGCGCGAGCAAGCGCTGCGGCAGCTTCTGCGACCCGTCCATGGCGATCTGCCGCGTCCGGTGGGCGAGCGTCGGATTGTCGAACCGCGCCATCAGCGCGCAGCGATAGGCTGCCACGTCCAGACCCGGCGGCGGCGACAATGTCGTTTCGGTCTCGTCCCACAGAGCCTTCACGAAATGGCGCGCGTCCGGCAGCGCCAGAACCTCATGCACATGATCGATCCCGGCCAGCCCGCCCAGATAGGCGATGCCGCTATGCGCGCCATTGAGCAGGCGCAACTTCGCCTCCTCCCAGGGCGCCACATCGTCGGTCAACTGGACGCCCTCGCCGAAATCCGGGCGCGGGCCGCAGAACCGATCCTCGATCACCCACTGGCGGAACGGCTCTGTCTTGACCATCGCCAGATCCTCCACGCCAAGCCGCGCGGAAAGCGATGCGATGTCGTTGGGCGTGGTGGCGGGAACGATACGGTCCACCATCGTCTGGGGGAAGGCCCCTTCCGCTGCGATCCAGTCAGCCAGCGCCGCATCGTGGCGCCGGGCGAGCGCGATCACGGCGTCCCGCAACCGCGCGCCGTTGTGCGGCAGATTGTCGCAACTGATGGCGGTGAAGGGCGGCAGCCCGGCGGCGCGACGACGCGCCAGCGCGGCAACGATATAGCCGGGCGCGGTCTGCGGCCGTTGGAGCGAGAGGAGATCGGCCGCCAGCTGCGCGTCCTCTTCCATCAATCCGCCGGTCGCGAGGTCGAGCTTGTAGCCCTTTTCGGTGATGGTCAGGGTGACGATATGCGTGTCGGCCGATGCCATCGCCTCGATCAGCGCGATCGGTTCCTCCGGCGCGACGATCACCCGTTGCACCGCGCCGACGATGCGCGCCTGCTCGGCCGATCCGTCACGCACCAGCATCGTATAAAGGCCGTCCTGCGGCGCCATCTGGTCGCGCACGGCCGGGGAGCGAAGCGAGGCGCCGACGATGCCCCAGCGCATGTCGCCCCCGTTCAGCGCGTCGTCGAAGAATATCGCCTGATGCGCGCGGTGGAACGCGCCGATGCCGATATGCACGACCCCACGGCTGACGGCGGCACGATCATAGGCCGGGCGGATGACGTCGCCCGGCAAATCCGCCAGCGTGGCGGACGACAGTCTGTTCACAGCTTGTAGGCCTTTTTCACCAGGTCGTAGGCAAGTTCGCGGGCGACCTCATGCGCCTCATCCTCGTCCAGCCGATGTTCAGCGACCAGTTGCGCCAGCCAGGCGCAATCCATGCGGCGGGCGACGTCATGACGCGCCGGGATCGACAGAAACGCACGGGTGTCGTCGTTGAAGCCCACCGTATTGTAGAAGCCGGCGGTCTCCGTCATCCGTTCGCGGAAGCGGCGCATCCCTTCGGGACTATCATGGAACCACCAGGGCGGCCCCAGCCGCAGCGCCGGATAATGTCCGGCGAGCGGGGCAAGCTCCCGCGAATAGACGTCCTCGTCCAGCGTGAAGAGGATGAGCGTCAGACGGGGATCGTTGCCGTAAAGGTCGAGCAAGGGCTTGAGCGCCCGGACGAATTCGCCCGCCGCCGGGATGTCGGCGCCCTTGTCGCGGCCGAAACGCGCGCGAAGGGCGTCATTATGGCTGCGGTGGACGCCCGGATGCAATTGCATCACCATGCCGTCCTCGATCGACATGCGCGCCATCTGCACCAGCATATGGCCGCGGAAAAGCTCCGCGTCCTTCGCGTCCACCGGGCCGGCCGTCACCCGATTGAACAGCGCCTGCGCCTCTTGCGACGAAAGATTGGCGGTGAAGGCGCTGGGGTGCCCATGGTCGGTCGATGTCGCGCCCGCTTCCCGAAAAGCGGCGCGCCGCTTTTCATGCGCGCGCAGATAGCCGGCATAGCTGCGATCCTCGCCCGCCATCGCGCAGAAGCGCTCGACATTGTCGATGAAGCGCGGATCGTCCGGGTCCAGCACCGGGTCCGGGCGATAGGCGGTGATGACCCGGCCGCCCCAGCCCGACGCGCGGATGGCGCGATGATGGTCGAGCGGGTCGAGCGGCCCCTCCGTCGTCGCGATCACCTCTATGTTATAGCGTTCGAACAGCGCGCGTGGGCGGAAGGCGTCCGTCTTGAGCGCCGCGTCGATGACGTCGTAATAATGGCCGGCCGTCGTCGCATCCAGCCGCACGTCGATGCCGAACGCCTCGACAAAGACCCAGTCCAGCCACATGCGCGAAGGCGTGCCCCGGAACAGATGGTAGTGCGCGGCGAAGCGATGCCAGATGGCGCGCGGATCCGTCTCGGTCGGGCTGCCATCGATCGTGGGCACGCCCAGTTCCTCCAGCTTTACCCCCTGGCTGTAGAGCATGCGGAACACATAATGGTCCGGCACGATCAGCAGGTCGGCGGGGTTCGCAAAGGGCTGGTCATAGGCGAACCAGCGCGGATCGGTGTGGCCGTGCGGGCTGACGATGGGCAGGTTCCTGACCGTCTCGTAGAGCGAACGGGCGATGGCGCGAGTTGCGGGATCGGATGGCAGGAGACGATCGGGATGAAGACGCAAGGGTCGTGTCATGCGGCGCTTTCGGAAGGGATGATCGCCACCGGCTGATAGCGGGGCAGAAGAAGGTGAATGACCGCCAGCGCGACCAGATAGGCGACGGACGCGACGGCGAAGATGGGGCCGTAACTGCCGATGGTTTCCAGGATGACGCCGGCGAATTTCGCCATCAGCATTCCGCCGACAGCACCCGCAAGGCCACCCAGGCCGACGACCGACCCCGCCATCGAGCGCGGAAACACATCGCCGGGCAAGGCGTAGAGATTGGCGGAAAAGCCCTGATGCCCTGCACAGGCAAGGCCGATCAGTCCCACCGCGACCCACATGGACGGCGAATGGGCCGCAAAGGCGATGGGTAGGGCGCATGAGGCAGCCAGCAGCATCGCGCTCTTGCGCGCGCGGTTGACGCTCCAGCCGCGGCCCATCAGGCGCGACGATGTCCATCCGCCCGCGACCGATCCTATATCGGCCAGCAGATAGACGGCGATCAGCGGCGGACCGAAGTCCAGCATCTTGACGCCATATTGCTTGTTGAAGAAATCGGGCAGCCAGAAGAGGAAGGTCCACCACACCGGATCGATCAGGAACCGCCCCATCATATAGGCCCAGGTCTGGCGGTGGCGGAACAGGGTGGCCCATTTGACCGGGCGCTGCCCCTCCACCGGATCGGTCTCGATCCAGGCCAGTTCTTGCCGCGAAAGCCCCTTCTTCTCGCGCGGGCGGCGGTAGAAGCTGAGCCAGGCGGCGAGCCAGGCGACGGTCAGCAGGCCGGTCAGGATGAAGGCCCAGCGCCAGCCGAGCGACACCGCGATGACCGGCACGATCAGCGGCGTCAGGATCGCCCCGACATTCGACCCGGCATTGAAGATGCCGATGGCGAAGGCGCGTTCCTTCTTGGGGAACCATTCATTGGTCGCGGCGATGGCGGCGGGAAACGTCCCCGCCTCCCCGATGGCGAGCGGAATGCGCGCAAGCAACATCCCCGCCGTCGAGGTGAAGAAGATATGCGCGACATGGCCAATGGTCCACAGCGTCACCGCGAGCGCATAGCCCGCGCGCGCGCCGATCCGGTCGATCAGCCGGCCGAAAACGACATAGGCGACGCCATATCCCGCCTGAAACCAGATGGCGAGGTCGGCATAACCGCTTTCGCTCCAGCCGTAACGCGCCTGAAGATCGGGCTTCAGCGTCGGCAGCACCAGCCGGTCGATATAGCTCAGCACCACGGCCGCGAACAAAAGGCCGCAGACGATCCAGCGGACCTTGCCTGAGGGTTTGGGAATCGCCTGCGTCATCGCGATCACCAATTGTACATCGTACCGTCTTCCAGCCGGTTCACCGGCAGGAAGGCGCGGCTATATTCATATTTGGCGGCCAGTTCCTCGTCGATGTCGACGCCAAGGCCCGGCGCGTCGCCCGGATGCATCATGCCGTTGGCGAAGGTGTAGGCATGCGGGAAAACCGCGTCCGTTTCCTCGGTATGGCGCATATATTCCTGCACCCCGAAATTGGGGACGCTAAGGTCGAAATGCAGCGCGGCGGCCATGCAGACCGGCGACAGGTCGGTCGCGCCATGGCATCCGGTGCGAATCTGGTAGAGGTCCGCCAGCGCGGCGATCCGGCGCAGGTGGGTAATGCCGCCGGCATGGACCACGGTCGCGCGGATATAGTCGATCAACTGGTTCTGGATCAGGTCCTTGGCGTCCCAGATCGTGTTGAAAATCTCGCCCACCGCCAGCGGCGACGTGGTGTGCTGGCGGATCAGCCTGAACGCTTCCTGATTTTCGGCCGGGGTCGCGTCCTCCAGCCAGAAGGGACGATATTGCTCCAGGTCCTTGCCCAGCCGCCCCGCCTCGATCGGCGTCAGGCGGTGATGGATGTCGTGCAGCAGGTGGACGTCCCAGCCCAGCGCCTCGCGCGCGGCTTTGAACAGTTCGGGCACCACGCGCATATATTTGGGGGTGTTCCACACATTCTCGGTCGGCAGGTCGGCGTCTGCGGGCTCGTAGAAATATTTGTCCTTGCTGACGCCATAGGTGGACGCCATGCCCGGCACGCCGCACTGGATGCGGATCGCCTTGTAACCCTGCGCCTGATATTCCAGTGCCGCGTTGATCGTGTCCTCGATCGTGGTGCCGTTGGCATGGCCATAGACCATCACGCCTTCGCGGCTCGCCCCGCCCAGCAGCTGATAGACCGGCAGGCCCGCAATCTTGCCCTTGATGTCCCAGAGCGCGGTGTCGACCGCCGCGATCGCCGACATGGTGACAGGGCCGCGACGCCAATAGGCGCCCTTGTAGAGATATTGCCAGATATCCTCGATCCGGTGCGCATCCCGGCCGATCAGGCACGGAATGACATGGTCGGTCAGATAGCTGGCGACCGATAATTCTCGCCCGTTCAGCGTCGCGTCGCCCAGGCCGTACACGCCCGCGTCCGTGATGATCTTGAGCGTGACGAAATTGCGGCCGGGGCAGGTGACGATAACCTTGGCATCAATGATCTTGGGCATTTGGGCAGTCCTGTTCAGATGATTTCAAGCGCGATGGTCTGTAGATTTTCGCTGTCCGGCCCGACCATGATGTCGAACAGGCCCGGCTCGACCACTTCCTCCATGTCGAGGTTCCAGAGCGAGAAGGCCTGGGGGCCAAGCGCGATGCGGACGGTCCTCGTCTCGCCGGGCGCCAGGGTGATGCGTTCGAAGCCCTTCAGTTCCTTGATCGGGCGGGTCACGCTGGCAACGCGGTCGCGGATATAGAGCTGGACGACCTCGTCGCCCGCGCGCGTTCCGCTGTTGCGCACGTCCACTTCGACCGTCACGTCCCCGCCCACGCCGATGCGTGAAGAGGAAAGTCGTGGCTTTCCAAATTCGAACGTCGTGTAGCTGAGGCCATATCCGAACGGATAAAGGGGCGAGATATCCTCGAACACATAGCCGCGCCGGGCGGACGGCTTGCGGTTGTAGAAGATCGGCACCTGCCCCGCGTCGCGCGCGACGGTGACGGGCAGCTTGCCGCCCGGATTGACATCGCCGAACAGGATGTCGGCCATGGCGGTGCCGCCTTCCTGCCCCGGATACCAGCATTCGAGCAGTGCGTTCGCGCCCTCCGCCACGGTCGGGTAACTGGGCGGGCGGCCGTTGATGGCGCAGACCACGACAGGCTTGCCGGCCGCCTTCATCGCCGCGAACAGGTCATTCTGTTCACCGACCAGATCCAGGCTGGTGCGATCGCCCAGATGGTTCTTGGCAAAGCCCTCTCGGCTGGTCTGTTCGGTGTCGCCGATGGCGAGGATAACGATGTCGGCCGACCTCGCGACCTCCACCGCCTGCGCGATCAGGTCGCGATTCTTCGCCGGGTCCGCCAGCAGCACCGCGTCCGCCGAACGATCCTCGCTCTGGGTGATGAAGACGCCCTGCGCATGAACGATCTCCGCCTTGCCCTTGAGCTTGGCGGTGATGCCTTCCAGCAGCGAGACGGTCTGGCGCGGCACGCTGGAATAACCGCCAAGCCGAGCGACGGCGGCGTTGGGACCGATGACCGCGACCCGCTTGTGCGCGCCAGGGTTGAGCGGCAGCGTGCCGTCATTCTTGAGCAGCGCGATGGAGCGATGCGCAGCCTTGAGCGCCAGCGCGCGGGCTTCCTTGTTGCCGGTGATCGCCGCATGATCCTTGCGCGGCCAGGGATTTTCGAACAGGCCCGCGCGGAATTTGAGCGTCAACATGCGCTTGGCTGCGATGTCGACCGCTTCTGTGGGGATTTTCCCGCTGCGGACCTGTTCCACCAGCGTCCGATAGGTGGTCCCGTCGGGCAGCTCGCAATCCACGCCGGCGCGCAGCGCGGCGCGCGCGGCGGCCTGCGGGTCGGGCTGGACATGGTGGATGGTGTCGAGTTCGTGGATCGCGCCATAGTCGCTGACGACCGCGCCATCGAAATGCCATTCGCCGCGCAGCACATCGCCCAGCAGCCATTTGTTCTGGTGGCTGGGGACGCCGTCAATCTCGTTATAGCTGGGCATGACCGCGGCTATGCCGGTGCGCTTCACCACTTCGCGGAAGGGCGGGAAGAAATTCTCCCGCAATTCGCGCTGGCTGATCGGCGCGGGGGCGACATTCTCTCCCGCCTGCGGCTGGCCGTGGCCGGTCATATGCTTCAACGTCGCCATGACCTTGTCCGGGCCAAGCTGTTTGCTTTCACCCTGAAGGCCAAGGACGGCGGCAACGCCCATCTCGCCGCAAAGATAAGGGTCTTCGCCGAACGTCTCCTCGATCCGGCCCCAGCGGGGATCGCGGGCGATGTCGACCACTGGCGACAGCGCCAGATGCACGCCGCGCGCACGCACTTCGCGGGCGATCACGGACTGGACTTCGCGCATCAGGTCGCGGTCGAAACTGCCCGCCATGCCGATCGCCATCGGGAACATGGTCGCCTCGGTCGCCATATAGCCGTGCAGGGATTCCTCGTGAAACAGGACCGGGATGCCGAGCCGCGTTTCTTCCAGCGCCCATTTCTGGACGGCGGTGACGAAGTCGACCGTCTGCTGCGGCGTGCGCCAGCGCGCGCCCACGCCCCCCGCCTGGTTGGCGTCTCCCGCCGCGCCGCGCTTGTCGGACGGGCGGGTGATCTGGCCGAACCCGTTGGGGTAGGCGGCGCTCGCCTTGGCCGGGGAGAAAGCGATGCCGTCCATGACCTCCGCCTTGGTCGCCCAGAGCGCGATGATCTGCGCGACCTTCTCTTCCAGCGTCATGCGCGACAGGAGATCGCGGACGCGCAGGTCGATGGGAGCCGACGCATCCTTGTAGAGCAAGCCGCTGCGCGCTTTCGCCAGCGCCGGGGTGGCAGCGGTGGAGGCAAGCACGCCGAGAGCGTGGCGGCGCGACAGGCTCATGGCGTCACCGTCAGCGTGGCGGACTGGAGCGCGACCGACGAATTGCCGGTCATGATCTCAAACTCTCCCGGCTCGACGACGCGGTGCATCTCGTCATTCCACATCTGGAGGCTTTCGGGCGTGATGGCGAAGCTGACGGTGCGGCTCTCGCCGGGCTTGAGCGTCACGCGCTCGAAGCCCTTCAGCTCCTTGATCGGCCGGGTGACGGAACTCACCTTGTCGCGGATGTAGAGCTGGACGACCTCGTCGCCTTCGCGCTGGCCGCTGTTGCGGACAACGACCAAGACAGTCGTCTGCCCGCCCCTGCCGATGCTGGCCGCTGCCAGTTTCGGCGCCGACAGGTCGAAACTGGTGTAGCTGAGGCCGAAGCCGAAGGGGTAGAGCGGGTCGGTGGTGTCGAACAGATAGCCGCGCCGCGCGGAGGGCTTGGCATTGTAGAACATCGGCAGCTGGCCGACCGAGCGCGGCACGGTGACGGGCAGCTTGCCCCCCGGATTGACGTCGCCGAACAGGACGTCGGCGACGGCATTGCCGCCCTGTTCGCCCAGATACCAGCCTTCCAGCAGGGCATTCGCCTGCTCGCTGATCTTGACGGTCGAGGCGGGGCGGCCGTTGATGAGGATGACCGTAATCGGCTTGCCCAGCGCCTTTAGCGCATCGAACAGTTCCTGCTGCTCGCCGACGAGGTCGAGGCTGGAGCGGTCGCCCAGATGGTTGTCGGCCCAGCCTTCGCGGCTCGACTGTTCGGTGTCGCCCAGCGTCAGCACGATCCGGTCCACGCCCCGCGCCGCCTCCACGGCCTGCGCGATCAGCCTGCGGTTTTCTAAGGGATCGGACTTCACCACCTTGTCCGCCCACCAGTCGTCATCCTCGGTGATCCTGACGCCCTGCGCGAAGACGATGGTCGCGCGCTTGCCGACCTTGGCCTTGATGCCGTCGAGAATGGAGACGCTGTGCGGGGGCTGGCCATAATAGCCGCCCAGCCGTGCGACGGCGGCGCTCGGCCCGATGACCGCGATGCTGCCTTCGGGCTTCAGCGGCAGCATGCCGTCATTCTTGAGCAGGGTGATCGAACGCTGCGCCGCCGTCAGCGCCAGCGCACGGGCTTCGGCGTTGTTGGTGATCTTCTCCGAAGCGGCGGCGTCGGCATAGGGGTTCTCGAACAGGCCGGCGCGGAACTTCAGCTCCAGCATCCGGCGCACCGCCCGGTCGACCTGCGCCTCGCTGACCTTGCCTTCGCGCACCAGCGTGCCGAGCCTGGCGTAGGAAATGCCGTCGGGCAGGTCCGCGTCCACGCCCGCGTCCAGAGCGCGGACCGCCGCACCATCCAGATCGGGCACGATATGGTGGATGCTCATCAGCTGGTCGATCGCCGAATAGTCGGACACGACCGCGCCCTTGAACCCCCATTCGCCGCGCAGCACGTCCTGCAGCAGCCAGCGATTGGCGTGGCTCGGCACGCCGTCAATCTCGTTATAGGAGGCCATAACCGCCTCGATCCCGGTGCGCTTCACCACCTGTTCGAAGGGCGGGAAGAAATTTTCGCGCAGTTCGCGTTCGGAATAGGGCGCGGGGCCGATATTGGTGCCGCTTTCGGGCTGCCCATGGCCGGTCAGATGCTTCAAGGTGGCGAACACCTTGCCGGGGCCAAGCACGCGTGCGCGCCCTTCGCCCTGCAATCCCTCCACCGCCGCGACGCCCATCTCGCCGGCAAGATAGGGGTCTTCGCCGAACGTCTCCTCGATCCGGCCCCAGCGCGGGTCGCGGGCGATGTCGACCACCGGCGAAAGGACGAGACTGACGCCCCGCGAGCGGATTTCGCGGGCAATGACCCGGTTCACCGCCCGCAGCATCGCCGGATCGAAGGAGGACGCCATGGCGATGGCCTGCGGAAAGCTGGTCGCGCCGACGGCCGCATAGCCGTGCAGCCCTTCCTCATGGAACAGGATCGGGATGCCAAGGCGGGTCTGCGTCGTCGCCCATGTCTGCAGGGCGTTGACCAGCGCGACCGTCTGGCGCGGGGTGCGTCCTGGCACGACCCGGGGACTCACCGCCCCTTTCGCATCGGACGGGCGAGCGAAATGGCCAAGACCGTTGGGATATTTCGCGGCGAGCTTCGCCGGATCGAGCTGGAGCCTGTCGTCGAATATCGCGACCTTGCCTTCCCAGACGGTCGTGATCTGGGCGATCTTCTCGTCCAGCGTCATGCGCGACAGAAGATCGTCGACGCGCGATTCGACGGGGGCGGCAGCGTCCTTGTAGAGCGGGCGCTCACTCTGGGTGGCGGGCGCGGCCTGCGCCGTCAGGACCGGCAAGGCCAGGCTGAGCGCGAGGGCGGTCGAGGCTGTCAGGATCTTGCCGAGATATGTCACGAAAACCCCCTCCGTTTTTTGATCCGCGGCTGCCTTTTCGCTTGCAGCAGCAAATGATACCGTTACCATTGATCGGACAAGATGTGCTTGTCAATGCCGTTTGCACGCGTGTCAGGCGCGGCAGCACGACGACCGATGAAGGAGAGGGATGAGTGATAGCGCGCCTATTTTGC
This sequence comes from Sphingobium sp. CCH11-B1, assembly GCF_001556865.1. Taxonomy (GTDB): domain Bacteria; phylum Pseudomonadota; class Alphaproteobacteria; order Sphingomonadales; family Sphingomonadaceae; genus Sphingobium. The sequence goes on from NZ_LSJY01000009.1 coordinate 57,788, forward strand.
TGGATCATGAGCATCGCCTGCCTGGCGCTCTCGTCCGGCGTCCATGCCGAGGACGGCTATGATCTCTGGCTGCGCTACGCCCGTGCCGACGCCGCCCGCGCAGAGGCGATTTCCCGCCACGCGACCGCCATCGTGGCGCCGGGCGACAGCGCCACGTTGAAGGCCGCGACCGGCGAACTCCAGCGGGCGGTCGCGGGCATGACGGGGGTGAAGCCGGCGCTGGCCGCCGCTCCGCCTGCCGGCGCCCTCTGGCTCGCCACGCCGACGACCACGCCCACCCTGCCCGTCCACACCCAGGCGCTCGGCAACGAAGGCTATGCCATCCGCTCGACCCGCGTGAACGGGCAGCCCGTGACGCTGATCGCCGCCAACAGCGATATCGGCCTGCTGCACGGCGCCTGTCACTGGCTGCGGCTCGCGCAGACGGGGGCGAACCTCGATTCTCTCGACATCATGAGCGCGCCGAAGATCGGCCTGCGCCTGCTCAACCATTGGGACAATCTCAACGGCACGGTCGAGCGCGGCTATGCTGGCCAGTCGATCTGGGACTGGTGGCGGCTGCCTGACTATAAAGGGCCGCGCTATACCGACTATGCCCGCGCCAATGCCTCCATCGGCATCAACGGCACCGTCCTCAACAATGTGAATGCGAAGGCGGACAGCCTGACCGCGCCCTATATCGCCAAGGCGGCGGCGCTGGCCGATGTCTTCCGCCCCTATGGCATCAAGGTCTATCTGTCGGTCAAATGGACCGCGCCGATGGAACTGGACGGCCTCAAGACCGCCGACCCGCTCGATCCTCAAGTCGCCGCCTGGTGGAAGGCGAAGGCCGACGAAATCTACCGCGCGATCCCCGATTTTGGCGGCTTCCTGGTGAAGGCCAACAGCGAAGGCCAGCCCGGCCCGCAGGATTACAAGCGCACCCATGCCGACGGCGCGAACATGCTTGCCAGCGCGGTGAAGCCCCATGGCGGCATCGTCATGTGGCGCGCCTTCGTCTATGCCCACGACAATCCCGACGACCGCGCCAAGCAGGCCTATAGCGACTTCAAGCCCTTGGACGGCCAGTTCGCGGACAATGTTCTGGTGCAGGTGAAGAACGGCGCGATCGACTTCCAGCCGCGCGAACCCTTCCACCCATTGTTCGGCGCGATGCCAAAGACGCCGCTGATGATGGAATTCCAGATCACCAAGGAATATCTCGGCCAGTCCACGCACCTCACCTATCTCGGCCCGCTCTTCCAGGAGGTGCTGGAGGCCGACACCTACGCGAAGGGCAAGGGGTCCACCGTCGCCAAGGTGATCGACGGATCGCTCGACGGGCACCGGCTGACCGGGATCGCGGGGGTCGCCAATATCGGCGCGGACCGGGACTGGAGCGGATCGATCTTCAACCAGGCCGACTGGTACGCCTTCGGCCGCATGGCGTGGGACACCGGCCTCAGCGCAGACGCCGTCGCGCGCGAATGGGCGGCGATGACCTTCTCCCCGGACCCGCGCCTCGTCGATCCGGTGGTCGCGATGATGATGGGATCGCGCGAGGCGGCGGTCGATTACATGACGCCGCTCGGCCTTGCGCACGTCATGGCGACCGGACATCATTATGGCCCCGGCCCCTGGGTGTCGGAACTCGCCCGCCCCGAATGGAACCCGGTCTATTATCACAAGGCGGACGCCAGGGGCATCGGCTTCGACCGGACGAAGACGGGCAGCGACGCCATCAGCCAATATGCGCCTGAAATCGCGCGCCGCTGGGCAAAACCCGTTACGACGCCCGAACGCGATCTGTTGTGGTTTCACCATCTGCCCTGGGATTATCGCCTGAAGTCGGGCGAGACGCTGTGGGACGGCATGGTCCACCATTATGACCGCGGCGTCGCCTATGTGGCGGACATGCAGCGCCGGTGGGACAGCCTGCGCCCACTGGTCGACGCGGAACGGTTCGAGCAGACGCAAGCCTTCCTGCGTATCCAGCGGCGAGAGGCGCAATGGTGGCGCGACGCCAGCATCGCCTATTTCGAGTCGGTCAACGGCCTGCCGCTGCCCGCCGGTGCGGCAGCGCCGGCCCATGACCTCGACTGGTACAAGGCGCTCAGTTTCCCTTACGCGCCGGGGCATGATTAGGGCATTTTCAGTTGATCCTTTTGCGGTCAACGGCTCGGAAAATCCGGCAGCGAAGAACCGGGGCGTTTTCACTCATAGGGAAAATGCTCCCAGACCCCGCTCCGGTTTACAGCCGATGTCGTTACGACTAAGCAGCGGCATTCGGCCTCTAGAAAAGACGCTTCGTTTGACCGACACTCGATCCTCCCGTCGCCAGCGCAACGCGCCGACCATCAACGATGTCGCACGGGTGGCGGGGGTTTCTCCGATGACCGTATCGCGGGTCATCAACGGCGAGCAGGTGGTGCGTCCGGCCACGCGCGAGCGGGTGGACGAGGCGATCAAGGCGCTGAATTACGCCCCCAGCGCCGCCGCCCGGATGCTGGCCGGCGGCGACGAGCTACGGGTGGGGCTTCTCTATTCCAACCCCTCCTCCTCCTACCTCAGTGAATTCCTCGTCGGCAGCCTGGACCAGGCGAGCCGCAGCGGCGTCGACCTGGTGGTCGAAAAATGGGACGAGGAAACCTCCATCCAGTCGGTCGTGGCGCATCTGGAACGCAGCCGCATCGACGGGGTGGTCCTGCCGCCGCCGCTCTGCGACTTTGGCGATCTGGTCGATGCGCTGGACGAAGCGGGCATTCCTGCCGTGGCGGTGGCGACCGGACGCGCGCCGGCGGACATGTCGGCGGTCAGCATCGATGACCGGCGCGCCGCCTATGAAATGACGCGGCACCTGATCGCGCTCGGCCACAGCCGGATCGGCTTCATCAAGGGCAATCCCAACCAGAGCGCGAGCGCAAAGCGGTTCGAGGGCTATGCCCAGGCATTGGCCGAGGCGGGCTTGCCGGTGCTGGACGAACTGGTCGCGCAGGGCCTGTTCACCTACCGCTCCGGGCTGGATGCGGCCGAACAGATCATGGCGCTGGCCGAACCGCCCACCGCCATCTTCGCCAGCAATGACGACATGGCCGCCGCGACGGTGGCGATCGCGCATCGCAGCGGCCTCGACGTGCCGGGCGACCTCACCGTCTGCGGGTTCGACGACACCTCGCTCGCCACGACCATCTGGCCCGAACTGACGACCATCCGCCAGCCGGTGAGCGAAATGTCCCGCGCGGCGGTGGAATTGCTCGTCCGTCGGCTCAAGGGACGGCGCGGCGGCGCCGTGCAGGCGGAGCATCTGGTCATGGAACATGCCCTGATCCGCCGGCAATCGGATGCCGCGCCCCGGCTGCGCCCCCGCCACCGCGCCGGGGCATAGGCGGCTCAGCAACGGGCCGGCCGCGCCTATTGCGCTTTAAAAATAGGATTTTGTCTGGTCTATCCTTGCGGATGCACCAGCCCCTTGTCCCTCCGTGCGTGCCATCGGCCACTGTTGCGCGTGACGCTTCGAGAGCGCGCCGGAGACGCTTCGCGCGCGCGTCGGCGGCGCGTCGCGAGCGCGTCAAGCGCATTTCCGGCAGAAAAACGTGCCCTGACGGTGTGAACTTCGCCCGCCGCGTCCGGCGGCTGCAATCACGCCTCGCCAAAGACGCGGCGGAAGATGGTGTCGACCTGCTTGAAATGATAATCGAGGTTGAACTTATCCTCGATCTCCTGCGCGGACAGCGCGGCCGCGACGTCGGGATCGGCCTTCAGCAGTTCCATCAGCGACAGTTGCCCGTCGGATTCCCAGACCTTCATCGCGTTGCGCTGCACGTAGCGATAGCTGTCCTCGCGGCTCACGCCCGCCTGGGTCAGCGCCAGCAGCACGCGCTGCGAATGGACGAGTCCGCCCATCTTGTCGAGATTCTTCATCATCCGCTCGGGGTAGACGAGCAGCTTGTCGATGACGCCAGTCAGGCGGCCAAGTGCGAAGTCGAGCGTGATGGTGGCGTCGGGGCCGATATAGCGCTCGACCGACGAATGGCTGATGTCGCGCTCATGCCAGAGCGCCACATTCTCCATGGCGGGCAGGGCATAGGCGCGCACCATGCGGGCAAGTCCGGTGAGATTTTCGGTCAGCACCGGGTTGCGCTTGTGCGGCATGGCGCTGCTGCCTTTCTGCCCCGGCGAGAAATATTCCTCCGCTTCCAGCACTTCGGTGCGCTGGAGGTGCCGAACCTCGACAGCCAGGCGCTCGATGGAGGAGGCGATGACGCCCAGCGTGGCGAAGAACATGGCGTGCCGGTCGCGCGGGATGACCTGCGTCGACACCGGCTCGACGGCAAGGCCCAGCTTCTGCGCGACATGCTCTTCGACCTGCGGATCGATATTGGCGAAGGTGCCGACCGCGCCCGAAATGGCGCAGGTTGCCACTTCGGCGCGCGCTGCGATCAGGCGCGCCTTGCAGCGGCTGAATTCGGCATAGGCTTCCGCCATCTTGAGCCCGAAGGTGACGGGTTCGGCGTGAATGCCATGGCTGCGGCCGATCGTCGGCGTCAGCTTGTGCTCGAAGGCGCGGCGCTTGATGACGGCCAGCAGCGCGTCGAGATCGTCGATCAATATGTCGGCGGCGCGGGCAAGCTGCACGGCGAGGCAGGTGTCGAGCACGTCGCTCGACGTCATGCCCTGATGCATGAAGCGCGCTTCATCGCCCACCTGTTCGGCTACCCAGGTCAGGAAGGCGATGACGTCATGCTTGGTGACAGCCTCGATCGCGTCGATCGCGGGCACGTCGATGGCGGGATTGGTCGCCCACCAGTCCCACAGCGCCTTTGCCGCCGACGGCGGCACCACGCCCAGTTCGCCGAGCTTCTCCGTGGCGTGCGCCTCGATCTCGAACCAGATCCTGAAGCGCGCCTCCGGTTCCCAGAGGGCGGTCATCTGCGGGCGGGCATAGCGTGGGACCATGGGGCGAATCCTGCAACTGGAAAGGATGGAACGCCGCGCCGCCTAGCAGCGTCCTGCCGTCGGGGCAAATGTCGTGCTGCCCGAGTCGTGTGGCGGCGATTGCCAACCATTCGTCGCAAATATCGAATGTGGGAGAGACGAACCGAAACAAATCGCTAGATGAAATCCGCTGCCTTAACGGCCGTTCAGGAACATTGGCGTGATCTGCGCCATTATGTCGTCAGGATTATTGAGGTAGATGGACCTGGTATCTTTTCCATCGGCCAGACGACAGGAGATTTGCATGTTGCGCACTTTGTTATTCACGGCCGCGATGGCGATCACTGCGCCGGCCGTGGCACAGACCATGATGGAACAGGGTTCCAGCCCCGCCGCGCCGCAGTCTGCAGCGCCGACGACGCCGGCCGCGCCGGCCCCGGCTCAGCCGCCGGGCGCCACGCCCGCTGCGCCGGCCAGCCCGGCGAACAGTATCGCTTCCATCGTGGACGCCGAATTCCCGGCCTATGACGTCAACAAGGACGGTCAGCTGGACCAGTCGGAATTTTCCCGCTGGATGCTTGCGCTCAAGGACCAGGAAATGAAATCGACCGGCACCATGCTGCCGGCGGACCAGGTCACGGCCTGGGCGAATGGCGCATTCACGACCGCGGACAAGGACAAGAGCAGCAACGTCAGCAAGCCCGAGCTCATCAGCTATCTGAGCGGCGGCGCAGCGTGACCTCACCCCATCCCTGCTGTCACGAAGGCAGGACATAAGGGCCCTTACGGGTCGCATCGGCGAAGGCGGCATGGAGCGAAGGCCATGCCGCCTTCTGCTGCATAGAGTGTCCCGCCAGAGCCGGCCGCGTCAGCCCTTCTTTCGCGCGTAGAGCAGGGCCGCGACGATGGCGGCCGACCCGATGCCCACGGCTGTCCCCATCCATACGCCCTTGCCCGCGGACTTCCGTGCGGCGGTTGCAAGATCCGGCGATGCGGGGGCGGCATTCGGATCGGCGGCGGCCTCCTGCGCGGCAGTAGCTTGTGTGTCATTCTTGCTCATCGTGGGAAGGCTATGCCCCAAAGCGGGGCAGTCGAAAAGTCACAAGCGCAAACATCCGTCGCGAGCGCCTCCTGACGCGGCTTTCGCGCAACATCCTCTTGACTTCGACACGGCTTCGATGTTGGTAGCGCTATCAATCTAGAAACCACTCATTAGGAGCTGATGATGCCGGGGGATGTTGCCTTGCTCGACTGCTTGCCTGCCGATTGGCGGGACGGTCTTTTCATCGGCCGTGTGCAGACCGCCGACGGCCCCAGTCCCATCCTGGTCGACAAGGGCCAGGTCTATGACATGAGCCGCGTCGCGCCCACCGCCGCGCAACTCGTTCAAAAGCTTCCCCTCGATGCGAATGCCGGCGAGCCGCTCGGTGCGCTGGAGAATCTCGCCCTTCCCCTCCTCAGCCCGGTCGACCTGCAATGCGTCAAGGCCTGCGGCGTCACCTTCGCCGTGTCGGCGCTGGAGCGGGTGATCGAGGAAAGCGCGCGCGGCGACTTCACCAAGGCGTCGGAAATTCGGGGACGTCTGGAAGAGCGAGTCGGCGGCTCCATCCGTTCGGTGGCTCCAGGTTCGCCCGAAGCCGCCGCGCTCAAAGCCGCGCTGATCGAGGACGGCCTTTGGTCGCAATATCTGGAAGTCGCGATCGGCCCCGACGCCGAAGTCTTCACCAAGTCGCCCATCCTGTCCACCGTCGGCCTGGGCGCCGAGATTGGCATTCGGTCCGATTCGACCTGGAACAACCCCGAACCGGAAATCGTGCTGGTGGTCGACGCCGCCGGCAAGACCGTGGGCGCGACGCTGGGCAACGACGTCAACCTGCGCGATTTCGAAGGGCGCTCGGCCCTGCTGCTGGGCAAGGCGAAGGACAACAATGCCTCCTGCGCGCTCGGACCGCTGATCCGGCTGTTCGACGACGGCTTCACCATCGACGACGTCCGCAACGCCGAAGTCGGCCTGACCATCGACGGCCCGGAAGGCTATCGCCTGGAAGGCGTCAGCAGCATGAACCAGATCAGCCGCGATCCGCTGGACCTCGTGCGCCAGACCCTGTCCGAACATCAATATCCCGACGGGTTCGCGCTGTTCCTGGGGACGCTGTTCGCCCCGGTGCAGGATCGTGACGAACCGGGCCGCGGCTTCACTCACAAGGTGGGCGACACGGTCGCCATCGCCACCCCGCGCCTGGGCAAGCTGGTGAACCGGGTCGTGACATCGAAGGATGCGACCCCGTGGACCATGGGCGTTGCTGCCCTGATGACCAACCTCGCCGCTCGCGGCCTGTTGACGATGAAAGAGAAAGAAAACGCATGAGCCGCGCCATCTACCCGAGCCTGAAGGGCAAGCGGGTCTTTATCTCCGGCGGCGGCAGCGGCATCGGTGAAGGACTGGTCGAAGCCTTTGTGGGTCAGGGCGCCCATGTGGCCTTTTGCGACATCGCCGTCGAAGCGAGCGAAGCGCTGGTGGAACGCCTGTCCTCCGCCGCATTCAAGCCCCTGTTCCACGCGGTCGACCTGCGCGACATCGACGCCGTTCAGGCGATGATGGTCAGGGTGGAAGAGCAGCTGGGCGGCATCGACATCCTCATCAACAATGCCGCCAACGACGATCGCCACACGATCGAGGAAGTCACGCCGGCCTATTGGGACGAGCGCATGGCGGTGAACCTGCGCCATCTGTTCTTCGCCGCGCAGGCGGTCGTGCCGGCAATGAAGCGCGATGGCGGCGGGGTCATCATCAACTTCGGGTCGATCAGCTGGCATCTCGCCCTGCCCGAACTGACGCTCTACCAAACCGCCAAGGCTGCGATCGAGGGCCTGACGCGCAGCCTCGCTCGCGATCTTGGCCGCGACAATATCCGCGTCAACACCATCATCCCCGGCAATGTGAAGACGCCGCGTCAGGAGAAATGGTACACGCCCGAAGGCGAAGCGGAGATCGTCGCCGCGCAGTGCCTGGACGGCCGCATCCTGCCGATGGACGTCGCCGCGCTCGCGATGTTCCTGGCGTCGGACGACGCCCGTTTCTGCACGGGTCACGATTATTTCATCGATGCAGGGTGGCGCTGACATGAGCATGGAACCGCAGAGCATATTGTCGGTCGGCGCGACGTTGGGCGAAGGACCGGTATGGGTCGCGCGCGATGCCGCGTTGTGGTTCGTGGATATCAAGGAACACCGCATCCACCGGTTCGATCCGGCTGGCGGAGAAGCGCGCCACTGGACCGCGCCAGCGCAGGTCGGCTGGATACTTCCCACCGACGACGGGCTGTTCGCGGTCGGCCTTCAGTCCGGTGTTCACCGCTTCGATCCGGCCGACGGCAGCTTCGTCCTGCTGCACGCGCCCGAAGCGGCGCTGCCCGGCAATCGGCAGAATGACGCCACGGTGGCGCCGGATGGCGCGATCTGGTTCGGGTCCATGGACGATGGCGAAGAGCAGGCGAGCGGGCGGTTCTACCGGCTGCACAAGGGCCTGTGCGCAGACACCGGCTTGCCGCCTGTATCCATCACCAATGGCCCCGCCGTCTCCGCCGATGGCCGGACGCTGTATCACACCGATACGCTGGGCAAGCGCATATGGCGCAGCAGCCTGGGCGAGGACGGCGCGGTCCTGGAGAGCCGCCCGTTCGTCGAGATCGAGGACGGCGCAGGCTATCCCGACGGTCCGACGGTGGATGCCGAGGGTTGCCTGTGGACCGGCCTGTACGGCGGCTGGGCGGCGCGCCGCTACGATCCGGCGGGCAAGATGATGCGGGAGGTGCGGTTTCCCGTGTCCAACATCACCAAAATCGCCTTCGGCGGTCCCGACCTGCGCACCGCCTATGCGACCAGCGCGCGGAAGGGGCTGGACATGACAGCGTTGACAGCGCAACCACTGGCGGGCGATCTGTTCGCATTCGACCCCGGCGTGGCGGGCGCGCCGGGCACGATTGCAACGATATAACGAGTAAGTGTGGAGGACGTCAGGATGAGTGAGGGGAGCGCCGGAAAGGTCAACATGGCCTTTATCGCAGCGATCGTCGCGGTTGCGACGATCGGCGGTTTCATGTTCGGTTATGATTCGGGCGTCATCAACGGCACGCAAAAGGGCCTGGAAAGCGCGTTCGATCTTGGCAAGCTGGGCATCGGCGTCAATGTCGGCGCGATCCTGGTCGGTTCCTCCATCGGCGCGTTCGGTGCGGGCCGCATGGCCGACATCATCGGCCGTCGCGGCGTCATGATGCTGTCGGCGGTCCTGTTTCTGCTGAGCGCGCTGCTCGCCGGCGCGGCCGGATCGTCCGCCATCTTCATCTTCGCCCGCATCATCGGTGGTCTTGGCGTCGGCGCGGCAAGCGTCATTTCGCCCGTCTATATCTCGGAGGTGACCCCGGCCGCCGTGCGTGGCCGGTTGTCGTCGGTGCAGCAGGTCATGATCATTTCCGGCCTCACCGGCGCGTTCGTCGCCAATTTCGTGCTGGCGCGCTATGCTGGCGGATCGACCGCGCCCTTGTGGCTGGACGTTCCGGCGTGGCGCTGGATGTTCTGGCTGCAGGGAATCCCGGCCGCCATCTACTTCTTCGCGCTGCTGGTGATCCCGGAAAGCCCGCGCTACCTGGTGGCGCGCGGTCAGGAAGAGCGGGCGCAGGCTGTGCTTACCCGCCTGTTCGGCGCGGAAGAAGCTGCGCGCAAGGTAAGCGAAATTCGCGCCAGCCTTGCTGCCGATCATCATCGCCCGAAGCTGAGCGACCTTGTCGACAAGACAAGCGGCAAGATCCGCCCCATCGTGTGGACCGGAATCGGCCTTGCCGTGTTCCAGCAGTTGGTCGGCATCAACGTCGTCTTCTATTATGGCGCGACGTTGTGGGAAGCAGTTGGCTTTTCGGAAGACTATGCGCTTCAGACCAACATCCTTTCGGGCGTGCTGTCCATCGGCGCTTGTCTGGCCACCATCGCCCTGGTCGACAGGATCGGCCGCAAGCCGCTGCTGCTGATTGGCTCGGCCGGCATGGCCGTTACCTTGGCGACCGTCGCCTACGCCTTCTCCACTGCCGTCACCGGCGCGGATGGGGCGGTGTCGCTGCCGGGCAATAACGGCATCATCGCGCTGGTCGCCGCCAATCTCTACGTCATCTTCTTCAACATGAGCTGGGGCCCGATCATGTGGGTCATGCTGGGCGAGATGTTCCCGAACCAGATCCGCGGATCGGGCCTGGCCGTCGCCGGCTTCGCCCAGTGGATCGCCAATGCGGTCGTTTCGGTCAGCTTCCCCTCGCTGGTCGTGTCGCCGGGCCTGGCCGTCGCCTATTGCGGCTATGCCTTCTTCGCGTTGGTGTCCTTCTTCTTCGTGCGCGCCATGGTCAACGAAACCAAGGGCCGCGAGCTTGAGGACATGGTCGGCTGAACCATGGGTCGGACGAGCCAAGGGGATCGCATCATCCTGAAGGCGGGAGCGCTGGAAGCGGCGCTCTCGCCTTCGCTCGGCGGAGCGCTGCTATGGTTCGCCGCCGATGGAGCGGACCTGCTGCGTCGCAGCCCTGACGAAGCGACCGATGCGCTGGAGACGGCCAGCTTTCCGCTGGTCCCCTATGCCAACCGGATTGCGCACGGGCGCTTCACCTTCGACGAATCGACCTGCCAGCTGCCGCTGAATTTCGGCGATCATCCGCACAGTCTGCACGGGTTTGGATGGCAGACCGGGTGGGCGGCCGTTGAAACGAGCGAGCGCCATGCGACGCTGGTGCACGCGCATCGCGGCGATGCGGGCTGGCCCTGGGCTTATCGGGCCGAACAGAAGGTCGTGCTGACGCAAGGCAGCCTCTCGCTCTTGCTGACCATCACGAACGAGGGCGACCGGCCGATGCCGGCGGGCCTTGGCTTCCATCCCTATTTCGCCGCCGACACGGGCACCCGCTTGCAATTCGACGCGGAGAGCATGTGGCTTTCCACGCCCGACATGCTGCCCGAACGCGAAACGGCGGCCGATACGCTGGGCGACTGGTCGCAGCCCGCGCCCGTGCTGGGCGACAGCCTGATCGACAATGCCTATGGCGGCTGGGGCGGCGTCGCGCAGGTGACGCGCAGCGACGGGCTGCGCCTGGAACTGACGGGCGAGGGCACCGACTGGCTGCATGTCTATCGCCCGCCCGGCTTCGACTTCTTCTGCCTGGAACCGGTCAGCCACATGCCCGACGCCATCCATCGCGGCGGCATGGCGGTGGTCGATCCGGGCCAGCAGAGCAGGATCGGGATGACCATCGCCGTGCACAAAGGCGACGAGGCGCTTCCGCAATCGGCTTCCTTCGCCTAAGCTGCCCCAAATCTGGCAGCAAGGGTAACAGCCGATGCAGTTTTTGCGGACCGCCTTCTGGGTCGTCATCGCCGTGGCCGCCGCCCTGTTCTTCAAGGCGAACAACAAGCCGCTCGACATCAAGATCTGGGGCGACATCGTCTGGGAGACGCGGGTCTGGTTCCCGATCCTGCTGGCGTTCCTGGCGGGCGCCCTGCCCTTCTGGATCATGGCGCGGGTGACGCGCTGGCGGTTGCGGCGGCAGATGGACAGCAGCGAACGCGCGCTGGCGGCTGCGACCGCGGCGAGCGCGCCCGTCACGCCGGCGGTCGACGGCGCAAGCGCGGCCTTGCCCGATCCGCATGCCGCCGTTGCCGCCGACATGACCGCCCCCCTTCCCCCCGTCACGCCCAAGAGCACAGGACCGTTATGACCAGCCCCGTCTATGTCGCCATCGATACGCCCGACCTGGCGAAGGCGCAGGCGCTCGCCGCGCAGGTGAAGCGGCATGTCGGGGGTTTGAAGCTGGGCCTCGAATTCTTTTGCGCCAACGGCCATCATGGCGTGCATGAGATGGCGAAGTTCGGCCTGCCGATCTTCCTCGACCTCAAGCTCCACGACATCCCCAATACGGTGGCGAAGGCGGTGCAGGCGCTGCACCGTCTGGAACCAGCGATCCTGACCGTCCATGCCGCCGGCGGCCGAGCCATGCTGGAGGACGCGAAGGCGGCGGCGGGCGTCAATACCAAGGTGGTGGCGGTCACGGTGCTGACCAGCCTGGACGACGCCGACCTGCTCGATATCGGCGTGGGCGGCGGCGCGGGGGGCAAGGCGGAAGATCAAGTCCGCCGCCTCGCCGACCTGGCGCAGAGCGCGGGCCTCGACGGCATCGTCTGTTCCGGCGAGGAAGTTGCGATGGTGAAGCAGGCCTGGAGCGACGGCTTCTTCGTGGTGCCGGGCGTGCGGCCCGCAGGCGGCGCGAAGGGGGACCAGAAACGCGCCGTCACCCCGCGCGAGGCGCTGGACCGGGGCGCGTCCATCCTGGTGGTGGGACGGCCGATCAGCCTGGCCGAAAACCCGGACCTCGCCGCCCGCGAGATCGAGGCGACGCTCTAGCGGTCCCTTTGCGGTCACTGAAACGCGACGAGCGAAGTTCACACCGTCACTGGTTTTGATTTTCCGCCCTTTTTCGCGGCAATCGCTACGGCGAAGCGACCCCCACGCGCCGCCCACGCGCCCGCAAGGTCACGCCCGCGCGCCGCCAACGTCACGGCGGCGCGACAGCTTCGCGATGGGGTGCGAGAGGGGGCGGAGGCGTGGGGGACAGGGTACGCATCCGGTCATTGGATCAGGGATGGGCGGTGTAGGACAGGGGGATCACCGATATAAGATAGCTTGGGCAGCGGATATCCGATTTGCTAAGCATGGGCACTTCCAACCCTCAAATGTACATACGAAAACCTGTTTACCCTTTGCTTACGCCAGATCAGTCATAACCCCTCCGCGTTCGATGGAGGCATTGTGATCCAAGATAGTGACATCGATTCAGCGGTATCGAAAGGCCTGCTGAGCCGCGACGCCGCTCGTAAACTTCGTAATCACGCTGCTGAAAGCAGAGGAGCCTCAGCCGCCGACGAAGAAAGGTTCAGCGTCACGAGCAGTCTGGCTGACATCATGACATGTGTCGGATTACTACTCATATTTCTCGTAGCATTCCAAATGCTCTTTTCAATATCTCCTCCCGCCACATTAACGTTGGCTCCAATACTTTGGGTCTTGGCGGAATATTTCACCCGGAGGCGGAAGCAATTCTTCGCCAGCCTTTTGCTGTTTGCGATCTTTGTGCTGTCAATTGGCATGGCCATGGTAACGTTGGGATTGGAAGTCGCGGGCCCGGATCAAGCGGCACCAACCACCACGCCCAATCCTACCGGCCTGCCGCCTTTAGTCTCTATTTTCATCGCCGCCGGAATAGTCATGGCCTGTGCAGGCTGGTGGTGGCGATTTAAACTGCCCATCGCATACGCGGCAGGCGTGGTCGCGCTCATCAATCTTATGATCCATGTCGCCCGAATTGCCGCGCCGGATATTCCAACCGGTGCAGTTAGCATTTTGCTGTTACTGATAGGCCTAGCGATTTTCGCTCTCGCGATGTGGTGGGATATAAGTGACATCCGCCGGGAAACGAGTCGAAGCGACGTCGCCTTTTGGCTCCATGTCGCTGCTGGCTACCAGATCGCGGCGTCCGCGTATCGCCTGTTGTTCGGCGTGGTTGGCCCTGCATCGGGCTGGGAGCGGCTTTACCGGTTCACCGTTCAGTCCCCAACGGGAAATGAGATGATCGTGGCTGCCCTGATCTTCATTATTTTCTGCTGGATTGCTGTCATCATCGACAGACGGTCGTTGCTGATGTCGAGTATCGCGTTCTTGGTACAAGCCATCGCTGCTCCACCTTACGGGAAGGCGCTAACGACAAATCCACTCGCAATAATATTTCTTGGCAGCCTTGTCGTGCTACTGTCAGTCTTGTGGCAAAAAGTCCGAGCTTTGGCGCTCGCGCCCTTGCCTTCGGTGGTTCAGGCCCAGCTACCGCGCCAAGAGGTTAGTTTTCGAGATGACCGTCCAGTTTATTGATCGCCATTTGGCAACATCTCCCACTCGCGGGAGATGTCGAGGATGGGCGCATTTCTGGTCGCTGGGATGACGGGATATGGGCGACGGGGAAATAGGATGGTGGGGAATGGGTGCTGGGGTGTCGATGGTTTCCAGCCCGCCCTCCCTCAACCCCGCACCACTCCCGCA
>NZ_LSJY01000089.1 GCF_001556865.1 Sphingobium sp. CCH11-B1
AAAGGGGGTCCCTCTTCGACGCCGATCGGGGGTCCCTTTTGAACGCCGTTTGACAGCTTACCTTCCAACTCTTCTACTAGATCGACTAGATCCTGCATGTCCACATCGTAGTCGATGGGATCGTCAGCCTCGTCTTCATCAAGCGCGAGCTGGCGCAGATCAGAGTCATCGAGCAAGTTTTCGAGCCCGTGGATTTTTTGCGCCAGTCGCCGACTCACGGAAAGATCGACGCTCCCCAAACCAGCGGGTGCCTTGGTGCGATAGATGTGAATGTTCGTTTCGGTCCCAGGCTTCAGCCCGAGACGGTGAATTCGATCTATCGATTGCAGGTAATGCGTGGAGACATAGCTTCGGTCGAGATAGATGGCGTCGTGACATACAGTGTGCAGGCTGATGCCCTCACCAGCGGCTGCTGGGTTCGCGATCATCACTTTGCAGAACGGGTCCTGGTGAAATTTTGCGAGACGGCCCTCTCGCGTACTCATGTCCGTGGCTTCGCCAGTGGGAATGGCCCCATACAGCGACACGGGATTCAGGTCGGCCAAAAGACGTTCGAGATCGAGGATCGACTGCGTAAAGATGGTCCAGATGACGGACTTCTTTCCCTCTTTCGCCAATGCGCGCGCGTGCGCACACACCGCTTTCATCTTGAGAGATGCACCTTCTTCTACGACCTTGTCGGCGATGCCCGAGGAGATGTCGCGCATGTCCCGCGTCATAGCTTGCAGCGCCAACGTAGGATTAGTCGAAAGCTGCAAGAGGCGCATGACAGACTTACGCGCGGATAAGAAATCCGGCTGACTTGCCCTCGACATGGCCTTGGTAATTTGTCGGAGAACCTCCTCTTTAACGACGCCGTAAAGCGCTAACTGGCCATCGGCCATCGCCACATCATGGAAATGCCGGACAGCAGGTTTAAGGCCCAGCTCATGCTTCGTCGTGCGGACATACAAATCACCGAGCACCTGGCGCGGCGATACGCCCCGCTGGATTTGAAGATCGTATCCCTGACCCGGCCACAGGAAGCTAAGTTGGGACGCCATGTCATTGGCATCCTGTGGCATCGGAGTTCCGGAAAGAATGTCGCGGCGCGCCGGCGAGGACGCGATATTGATGAGGAACGCCCCTCTCTGTGATGCAAGCCCCGCCTTCATGCGATGTGACTCGTCGAGCACTAAATGGACGGATTGTCGCGAGAAGTAGGCAGCAACGAGCGATTGTTGCCTGACGAGCAAATCGTAGGACATCAAGAAGCGACGAGCACCGCTCCGAAGGGCCACTTCATTCTGCAAGTCGCTGCCCGACAAGACAGTGAATTCTTCACGGACCCACTCTGGCGCATTCGCATCTACGCACTCCGCTACGATTCCGCGCCACGCCGGAAAAGCCGCTTTAGGAGCCACTACAAAGAGGTGGGCATCGGGTTTGGCCGCGAGCAAACTTAGCGCTAAGGTGACGGTCGTTTTGCCCGCTCCGGGTACCGAGAAGTTCGCCCCATGCGGCAATGAGAGTAGGCGCGCTAAATCCCTCAACTGGAAGGGTTTGAGCTGCCGCCGAAATCCAAGGGCGTCCAACCGCGGCTGAATCTCCCTTTCGTCGATTTGGAGCACCAACGTGTCCTTCGACGCGCGGGCCTTTTTCGTCTCGACTACGAAAGCCGCAACCTTCGCCCTTGCGCGGTCGGTCGGTACAAGTCGAAACGCCAACGCCTTCTGAGTGCTCGCACTCCCGAACTCACGGATGACGCCAAGCACTTCAGGCCAAGGAAGGTCGATGACATCATCCAAAAGGATGGCGTCGGCCTGAGCAGAAAATCGAGCCTTTAAGCGTTCCCAAATCGGCGAGATGCCTTCGTCGCCGGTCTTAGACAGCGTTCCCCGGACTCTCGGCGTGTCGTAATCGATCCCAATTTCGAGAGGCATTGCGCGGCCCGCTTCCAACCTAAGACTTCAGCTTCGCGATTTTGCCTTCAAGCTCCGCAACGATTTTCTTTATGGCATCAAGCTGCTTGGAAATTTTCGGAACGGTCGACTTCTCGGCCCGTGACATATCGACGGAAGCAAGTTTCGTGTGGGCTTGCTGGACCGCCTTCAGCGCAGCCCCGCCAGACTTCTGACCCTTGTCTAGCTGGATTTCCGTCTGCGCAGCTTCGATCAGCGCTTCGATAGCCGCTTCATTGTCTTGTGCACGAAGGGCGGCAATTACCCCAGCAAAGCTTGTGGGCTGTGGCTCGTCCCCGATGTCGATTGCGAAGTCGTCAGCGCCATCGTCATCATCGGCCTCCTCAACTTCGGTCACGATGCCCAGTTCACCTGCGACGCGGTCGAGGACATTATCCGCAAGCGTGCCGATAGCAGGATTGTAGTCGTAGAGGCGTCCTTCAAGCCGGCCCTTGTTCTGATAAAGCGACCACGCAATCGCACGGCTGGCCTCTTTCATAGCCTCCGACTTACCTTCAAGGAGCTTCGGCAAGTCGCCGAAAAGCTGTTCTGCGTCCTCGCGGATTTCGCTGTAATTCCCTTTAGTGCCTGGAGCCTCCTTGAGATAAAGGTCAGCCTCCGCCAGCGTTTGGATGGCGTACTTTACGTCCTTCTCTTTCCGGCGAAGCTGATCGGCGACTACCTTTGGCGTGCGTCCGAGATTGACCAGGCGACTGATCAGCTGCGCCTCGCCGATCCAGTCGTAGTCCAATTTTGTTTCTGGCACCGCCTGCAAATTTGCTTCGATGTCGACAATTTCTTCGGCGGTTGCATCGGCTGGCAAGACGAGCACGTCGATGTGGCTGAAGTGCGCGAACTTGCTGCCCTGGTCATAAAGCTCTCGAAGCGCCGCGAGCCGACGGTTGCCATTTACGACAATTCCGCCCGCCGTGATCAGTAACGGTTGGCGTTGCCCCTCCGTCTCAAGCACATCTGACACAGGCACGACCGAGTCGGCTTTGCCCTTGAGGGAGAGGCGGTGCAGGAGCTGATGCTGAGCTTGCTGAACCTCTTCGGACTCTGTACCTGCAGCGAAGTAGTCCGACTTCTTTCCATTCTCGGCGATGTAGTCGCGCTGATCTGTGAAAGTACGGAAGTTCTCCATGCGATAGACCGGAAGGTCAATCGGCACCTGGATGAACGGCAGTTTATGGACGCGATTCCGGAAGCCGTAAAACTCTCGCTTTTCGGTTGCCGCAACCACTTTGCTGGCAATTGTCGCGGCGCGGCTGACAGGCGCGGTGAGCTGGACCTTATACGGCATCGCTGGCTCGCCCTTATTCGAACGCGATCAGGAGGATAGGCACGTGGATGACCTGCGCGAAGACCGCCAGCTCTTTTGAGACACGCTCAAAATTGGCGATGTTGCTGCCGATTTTTGAAGCGGCGAACTTTGTGGGCAGGGCGAACGCGGCCGCCTTGATCCGCTTCGATTGAGCGAGATATTCCAGCTTCAACAAGTCATAGGGCGCGCGGCTCATGTTTCCGGTTTGAACTTGGAACGCGAGATCATCCTTGATGGCGGTGACCGTGTTACGCAGCTCCTGATCGATCTTAACGTTCAGCGCCCAACCTTCCGCCGTAAATTCAGCGGCGATGTGGTTGCGGATGTCGTTGGTGCAACCAGGCTGCATCTTGATCGCAGGAGCCTCGAAGACATCCGTGATCCACTCATAAAGGTCGCGCTCTTCCCACGCGGCCCGCCCGTGATGGTGATCGTAGATGAATTGAAGCTTCATCCGTTAGCCCTCGTTCGGATCGTAGACCGGCTTGTTCAGCGGGCGGGTTCTCAGATCACCAGCGTAGAAGCTGTCGATGCGATCGGCGGCAATATCGATATATTGTTGTGTAATGTCGCAGCCATAAGCCATCCGCCCATGCTTGAGCGCGGCGATAGCGGACGAGCCAACACCCAGGTAAGGGTCGAGCACGTTCTGGCCAGGGTTTGTTAGAGCAAGCACGAGGCGCTCAACCAGCGCCACGGGAAACTGGCACGGGTGGTCCGTCTTCTCGACATGGTTGGCTTTGACGTTCGGAATGTCCCAAACATCCGCAGGGTTCTTTCCTAAGGGGTTACCTGAAAGCTCGCCCCGGTTCGGGCCTTTGAAGTGTTTTTTGTTCGGATACTTCGATGGCACTCGAACCGGATCGAGATTGAATATGTAATCGTCCGACTTCGTGAACCACAGTATGGTTTCATGCCGTCCAGAAAACCGACGCTGACAGTGAAGCCCGTGCCCGAAGGTCCACACGATGCGGTTACGAAGCTTGAGCCCGTGTTGCTTGAACAGCCCGTACAGAACTATGTCGAGTGGAAATACTTCTCCATCATCCACGTGGTTGCCGACCTGCCAGCAAATCGAGCCGTTGGGATGAAGAAGACGCACTGCCTCCGCGATGGTGGAAGCCTGCTGCTCTATGTAAAGCTCCAGCGACGTCCGGCGCTCGTACTCTTTGCCAATGTTGTAGGGCGGCGAAGTAACAATCAGGTTCATGCTTTCTTTCTTTAAAGACCGCATGAAATCGATGTTGTCCGCGCACTCGATTGTGTGCTGCGGTTTAGAAGAAAACGGGATGACGTTTTGCGCTGACCTTTTCACGCCAGAGTGTTCGCACTTAGCCGCTTTGTTGGCAAGATCGACGTCAGCGTCGGGGGCGCCTGGAAAGCTTAATGATTTTCGCAACTTGGATCGCCTTTCGACATGCCGTTAGGGTATGGCCCGTCGCCAGCCGCGGCGAGGCTGAATGACCGCTGGTTCTTACATTGTCTGAAAAGCTGAGAAGTGCGGCGAGTCGCGACCTGGGAAAGGGGTTGGACCTGCCCTTTCAACCGGCTTTGGAACTGCCACCTTGCCCCCGTCGGTATCACTCTTTTCAACGGGCGGCGCACGATCAGCGGTGACGAGACGTGCGAGATCAATTGCTCACCTCAGGCGCTGATGCGTTGGCGATCGAGACTAGCGTAGGCCGCATCCAAGCAGGAGCTTTGATGGCAGTTGAAGCCAGCACTTTCTTGTCACTGGGAGACAGATGGCTCACCGCAACCCGTGCAACGTCAGCCGCCCGAACGGGGCCGAGATGGCGAAGCGCCTGAACCACAGTTCCCGCTGGGCTACCCGGCGCGATAAGATGCTTGGGTGAGGCGTGACGGATATCCACGACCCGCTTACCCAGCACAACACGGCGTGATGGGCCATCAGTCAGATAGGTGCTCTGGGCCGGCACTTGGGATACTAGACCAAGAGCATTCGCAGCCCGCGCGCCCGCGATCTGTATGTGCGAACCGGTCTCTCGGGCAAAAGCGCCGGCAATATCGTCTGGCGCAGGTGACAGTGCCCCAAGCTCGGGATGAAACTTTGGGAAATCGTAGAGCCCTCGCGCGAGGCGACGGAGATGTCCGCCTTTAACCAACCGGCAAAGGGCTTGATCAACAGATGGGCGAGCAGCGACCGTCAGGAAATCGCTGGGTGTGAAAACGCTGCCGCGCCCGCGAGCGCGCACACGCTTCATAACCAAGTCAGGAACAGAGTCGGCCACCGTTTTCATGTGTCAGAAAATAGCGCAAGTTTTTCTGACTAGCAACCGTCCGTGTCATTACCTCATTAAGCGTCAACAGATTTCGAAGCAGCGCCACGCTAAGCTGCGACAGGTTGATCCTCGCTTCGAGGACCTGCGTCCGCCGCCGAAGCTTGCTGCAGGAAACGAGCGAGGGCTGACCGCCGCGACTCGCGATCAACGGCGTATGCGGTTTGCTTGAATTCAATGCCGTCCAGAAGGCCTTGGATGTAGCCGGAGATGGTATCAGCGGCCATGATCAGCGCCGTGTCGAGCGTGTGTATGTAGTTGCTGGTGACGGAGCCCTTAGAATGCCCAACCAATGCAGCGATGGTGACCTCCGTAAAGCCAAGATCATTTGCGATGCTGGCGAAGCTATGTCGCAGGACATGAGGCGTGATGTCGGCGAGCGGCGTATCGTCGAATATCTGCTCCCAATGGTTCGGCAAACTTCCGAAAGCGTTATCATCTCCTTGGCCCGAGAAGACGTAGGTGCCTGCTCTCACTTTCCGGCGCTTCTCCAGATATTCCACGACAGGCAGGCCGATTGGGCGGATTGACCTTCCCTCCTTGCTGTCCGTCAGTCGCAGGCAGCTTGAATCGGTATCGGCTTCGGCCCAAGTCAGAGTGACCATTTCGGTTCGGCGGCAGCCGGTCAGCGCAAGCTGGCGGATCAATTCGACCGAAACCTCATACTTCTCGTTCTCGGCCGCTTTAGCGAGCAACTGGCCAAGCACGCGATACTCGGCCTCGCTGAGCCTCCGAGCGCGGACGCTGTCCTTCGGTCGCCGCACACCGTGGGCAGGGTTCACTTCGATGATGCCAGCATCCACGGCGTAGGTGAGAATTCCACCGAACAAGCCGATCGTACGGGTAGCCGTCCCGGCTCCGCCCTTGACGATCGATTTTCCTCGCAGCTTCTTGGTCTTGGCAACGAGGCGCGTCTTGCCCGCCATGATGTCCTTCATGGCCTTGTTGATTTCGGCCTTGGTCAGATCCTTCACCCGTCGGGAACCGAGCAAGGGGACTATGTGCCGGTGGATTCGGCCAATGTCCGAGGCGATCGTGCCTGGCTTCTTCGGGCGCCCGCCTTTTCCGAGAATGAGGCCGGCGTTCAGGTCGGCGAGGTAGAGGTCGCACAGCTCTTTGACCGTGATCGCCCTATTGTCGAGCTGCTTCTCTTCTGCCGGGTCTTCGCCTTGAGCGATACGCCCCAGTTGCACCTTCGCTTCCTGGCGGGCCCGCTCGGGCGTCCAGACGCCGTGCAGGCCAATCGTGAAACGTCTCGATCGCTTGCCGAGCCGATACTGAATGACGTAGCTGCGCTTGCCGGAGGCGAACACTCTGAGGCCGAAACCGGGCAGTTCGTCGTCCCAAATAACGTAATCTTTTTCGCGACCGTCTGCGGCGTCGACGACCCGTTTAGTGAGCTTAGGCATGGGCTTCCTCCGACCCTACCGTTTCCTCTCGCGTAAGCACCACGTAAGCACGCGGGCGAAAACTGTGGCGGGGAGAAGAGTAGCTTCGGCGGAGAAGGAATTCAAATTGTTTAGCATTTACAGGGAGATAGGCGGGCATTGGCGGCTCCTTGCGCTTTTTGGCGGAGCTAGCCATATTCCCTCCGAAGGCAAAGGCCAGAGGTTCGAATCCTCTTGGGTGCACCATTTACCGGCTTTCGAACGACAGCAGCCAGGCCTTGGTTTCCATGCCGCCGGCAAAACCCGTCAGTCCGCCCGCCTTGCCTATCACCCGGTGGCAGGGCAGGACGATGGATAGCGGATTGCGTCCGTTTGCGGCCCCTACCGCCCTGCTCGCGGACGGACGACCGACCTGCGCTGCGATCTCGCTATAGCTGCGCGTTTCACCAAAGGGGATGGCAGCCAGCGCAGTCCACACCTGCTGCTGAAAGGGCGTGCCCTGGGGATCGAGCGGAAGGTCGAAGCTGCGCCGGGCGCCAGAGAAATATTCCCCAAGCTGCCGCGCCGCAGCCGTCAGGATGGGATGCCCCCGCCCGTCCTGCCGCGGCGGAAGACGTACGCGTGCGGGATCGTCATCGGGCCACAGCAGCGCAACCAATGCCCCCTCGCTTGCAATCAGCGTCAGGTCGCCAACAGGGGACGACAGGCCGGTTTCGTACAGGATCATGGCATTCTCTCCATTTCGAGACGCCTTTCTAGCGGGACAGCGTCTATCCCGCCTCCCATCGATTGCGGTCAAATATTCTTATTTCAGGCCGCCGCCCATCGCCCGGTAAAGCTCGACCATGTTCGTCGCTCGCGTCAGCCGTGTCGCCAGCAGGCTCTGCTCGGCCGTATAGAGTGACCGCTGGGAATCCAGTGTCGAGAGGAAACTGTCCACGCCTGCCCGGAAGCGGGCTTCGGAAAGTGTGTAGGCAACCCGCGACGCATCGCGCAGGGAGGTCTGCGCTTCGATCTGCTGCGTCATCGTGCCCCGGCGGGCGAGCGCGTCGGCGACTTCGCGGAAGCCTGTCTGCACGCTCTTCTCATATGTCGCGACCATCGCGTCGTAGGTGGCGCGAGCATATTGGAGATTGCCCTTGCGTCGACCGAAATCGAAGATCGGCAGGCTGGCCGACGGAGCGACCGACCAGAAATCGCTGCCACTGCCGAACAGATTGGACAGGCCCTGGCTCACGGAGCCGAAAGCCGCCGTCAGTGAGATGGTCGGGAAGAAGGCTGCGCGCGCCGCCCCTATATTGGCGTTCGCCGCGCGCAGTTGATGTTCCGCCGCCGCAATGTCGGGCCGGCGCAGCAGCACTTCCGACGAAATATTGGCTGGCAGATTTTCCAGCGTTGCGCTTTGCCGCGGCATTGCATCGGGCAGGTCCCCAGCCGGCACCGTCGTCCCCGCCAGCAGGTTGAGCGCGTTCTGGTCCTGCGCGACCAGCGTCGTCGCCTGCGCGATGTCGGACCGTGCCTGGTCGTAGCTGGTCTGCGCCTGCCGCACCTCCAGTTCCGATGCAATCCCCTTGGCGAAGCGGGCGCGGGTCAGTTCCAGCGTCTTGCCGAATGTTTGTTCCAGGTCACGTCCGATCCGCAACCGCTCCTGATCCGCCGCCATGGTGAGCCAGGCATTGGCGATCTCCGCAATCAACGCGATCTGCGCGGCGTTGCGGTTCTCGACTGCCGCGAAATATTGCTCCTGCGCCGCCTTGCTCAGGTTCCGCACCCGCCCGAACAGGTCGATTTCCCAGGCCGAAATGCCGACCTGCGCCTGATAGACATCGTTGTTCAGCCGTTGCGACTGGCCGAACTGAACCAGCGGCTGCTCGCTATAGGTGGCGGACCCGGTCGCGCCGACCGTGGGCAACAGATCGGCGCGCTGCACCCGGTATTGCGCCCGCGCCTGTTCGATATTGGCGACTGCCAGCCGCAGGTCGCGATTGTTGGCGAGCGCGGTCTCAATGACCCGCGCCAGCCGCACATCGGTGAAGAAATCGCGCCAGGCCGTCTCCGCCGGCACGATCGCGCCGCCCGCATCGGCAGCATAAGCCGGGCCATCCGGCAAAGCGACCGGCACGGGACTGGCCGGCCGAACATATTTGGGTGCGAGGTCGCAAGCCGCGAGTGTCAGCGACAAGGTAAGCGCGCCCAGCGCATGGATGCTGCGCATCATGGTCTCAAGCCTCCCGCGGCGCGTCAGGGTTTACCCGGTCGCCTGCCGCCTCATGGTCCTTATGTTCACGGAACAGCCGCTTTACCACGGTAAAGAAGACCGGTACGAAGAAGATGGCCAGCACCGTCGCCGACAACATGCCGCCAACCACTGCCCAACCGATCGCATTCTGCCCGCCCGCGCCCGCGCCAGTGGAAACCGCCAGCGGCAGCACGCCGAAGACGAAGGCAAGGCTGGTCATCAAAATAGGTCGCAGGCGCAGCTTGCCCGCTTCGAGTGCAGCTTGCGCCGGAGCAAGCCCTTCGCGCATCTTCTCTTCGGCGAACTCCACGATGAGGATCGCATTCTTGGCAGAAACGCCGATCGTGGTGATGAGACCGACCTGCAGATAGACGTCGTTGTTAAGGCCCGCCAGCGTCGCGGCGATCACCGCGCCAAGCACGCCGAGCGGCACGACAAGCATGACGGCGATCGGCACCGACCAGCTCTCGTACAGCGCGGCAAGGCACAGGAATACGATCAGCATGGAGAGCGCATAGACATAGGGGGCCTGTCCGCCGGAGGTCTTTTCCTCGAAGGAAATGCCGTTCCACGCAAAGCCGACGCCGGGCGGCAGCTTGGCCGCTATCTCCTCCATGGCCTGCATCGCCGTGCCGGTGGATACACCCGGCGCAGGGCTGCCCTGGATGTTCATCGAAGGCACGCCATTGTAACGCTCCAGCCGCGCCGGCCCGTTGATCCACTCCGTCGTGGAGAAGGCCGACAGCGGCGCCATCGTGCCCGTGCTGCCGCGCACATGATAATTGCCGACGGCATCAGGGGATGTGCGGAATGGCGCGTCGGCCTGGACATAGACCCGCTTCACCCGGTCACGGTCGATGAAGTCGTTGACATAGGATCCGCCCAGATTGGTGCTGATCGTGTCGTTGACGTCCGCCTGCGCGATCCCCAGTGCACCTGCCGCCGCCTGATCGACGTTGAGCTTGATCTGCGGCGTATCCTCCAGCCCGTTGGGCCGAACCTGCGCCAGCCTTTTGTCGGCCATCGCCATGCCGAGCAGCTGGTTGCGCGCGGCTAGCAGCGCCTCATGCCCCAGATTCGCCTGGTCGAGCAGCTGGAAGTCGAACCCCGATGCATTGCCCAGTTCCTGCACCGCTGGCGGCACGAAGGCGAAGGCCATCCCCGCCTTGATCTTCTGGAACGCCATATTGGCGCGCAACGCGATAGCGGGAACCGCGTTCTTCTCGCCCTCGCGCTCCTTCCAGTCCTTCATTCGCGCGAAGAGGATGCCGACATTCTGCCCCTGCCCGACAAAGCCGAAGCCTGCGATGGTGAAGACGGCAGCGACATTATCCTTCTCTTGGATCGTATAATGATCGCGCATCCGCACCAGCGTCCGCTCGGTTTCCTCGATCGTGCTGCCGGCAGGCAGCGACACCTGGTTTATGATGATGCCCTGGTCCTCTTCGGGCAGGAAGCCGCCCGGCAGCCGCAAGAAAACAAACGCCATGCCGGCCACGATCAGGCCATAGACGATCATCGTCCTGCCCCAGCGCCGCTCGACCTTCTGAACGCCCTGCCCGTACCGGGTCACGCCCTTGTCGAAGGTGCGATTGAACCAGCCAAAGAAACGTCCGAAGATCGACCCGACCGGGCCGTTCCAGCTATGCCCATGATCGGCTGGCCGCAATATGGTGGCGCACAGCGCCGGCGTGAGGATCAAGGCGACCAGCACCGACAATATCATCGAAGATACGATGGTGATCGAAAACTGGCGGAAGATGACGCCGGTAGATCCGGGAAAGAAGGCCATGGGCAGAAACACGGCGGAAAGCACCATGCCAATGCCGATCAGCGCGCCGCTGATCTCGTCCATGGACTTCTTGGCCGCTTCCTTGGGGCTGAGCCCCTCGGTCTGGATCAGGCGCTCGACATTTTCGACCACGACGATCGCGTCGTCGACGAGCAGGCCAATCGCCAGCACCATGCCAAACAAGGTGAGCGTGTTGATGGTGAAGCCCGCCACGCTGAGCACCGCCAGCGATCCCAGCAGCACTATCGGCACCGCGATCGTCGGGATCAGCGTCGCCCGCCAGTTCTGGAGGAAGATGAACATGACGACGAAGACCAGCAGCACAGCCTCGACCAGGGTGTGGATGACCTGTTCGACCGACAGTCGAACGAATGTCGAATTGTCGACCGGGAAGTCATATTTGACCCAGACCGGGAAGTTCTTCGACAGCGCGTCCACCCGCTCCTTGACTGCCGTAACGGTGTCGAGCGCATTGGCCCCGGGCGCCAGCCGGATGCCGAAGCCGGCGGCCGGATGTCCATTGAACTTCGCGCTGAACCCGTAATTCTCCGCGCCCAGCTCGATCCGCGCGACGTCCGACAGCAGCACTACCGATCCATCGGGATTGCTGCGGAGGCGGATATTGCGAAATTCCTCGGGCGTCCGTAGCCTAGATTGCGCTGTCACTGTCGCGTTCAGCGCCTGGCCCGCGGGCGCGGGCAAGCCGCCTATCTGCCCCGCCGACACCTGTGCGTTCTGCGCCGTGATGGCGTTTTTGACGTCGCTTGTCGTGACCTGCAGCGTCGCCATCTTGAACGGGTCGAGCCAGATGCGCATCGCATATTGCGATCCGAACAGCTGCGTGTCGCCGACGCCCGTGACCCGGCTTATCGGATCCTGCAGGGACGACGCGACGAAATCGGCGGCATCCTGCCCGTCGTGAATGCCGTCATCGGCATAGACAGCCATGATCAGCAGGAAGCTCGCCGCCGACTTACTCACCCGCAGCCCCTGTTGCTGCACTTCCTGCGGCAGCAGCGGCGTCGCCTGCGCCAGCTTGTTCTGCACCTGCACCTGCGCGATGTCGGGATCGGTCCCCTGCTCGAAGGTCAGGGTGATGTTGAGATTGCCCGACCCGTCGCTGGTGGACGAAAAATAGCGCAGATTATCGATGCCCTTGAGCTGCTGCTCGATGATCTGCGTAGTCGTGCTCGACAGCGTTTCGGCGTTCGCGCCCGGATAGGTGGTCTGGATCGTCACCGCAGGCGGCGCGATCTCCGGGAACTGCGCCACCGGCAGCGATCGGATGGCAAGCAATCCGGCCAGCATGATGACGATGGCGATGACCCATGCAAAGATGGGCCGGTCGATGAAATAGCGAGCCATGGCTTATTGCGCCCCGCCGGCTGCGCCGTTCTGGCCTGCTACCACCTGCTGCGGCACGCCGGGTTTGACGAGTGTACCGGGGCGCAGATTGAGGAGTCCCTCCACGATCAGTTGGTCGCCGGCCTTCAGCCCCTTGGTCACGATCCACTTGTCGCCGACCGCGCGATCCACTTCGACCTGGCGCATCTCGACCTTATTGTCCCGACCCACGACCAGCGCCGTCGCGCGACCGCGCGCGTCGCGGCTGATCCCCTGCTGCGGCGCCAGAATGGCATTGGCCCGTTCCCCTTCGACCAGGCGGGCCCGGACATACATGCCCGGCAACAGCAGCCCGTCGGGGTTGGGGAAGATAGCGCGCAACGTCACTGCGCCGGATGTCGGATCGACCGTGACTTCAGCAAATTGCAGCCGCCCCTCGATCGGATAGACGCTGCCATTGGGCAGCAGCAGTTGAATGCGCGCGCCGTCCGCTTCGCTGACCCCGCCCGCCTTCATCGCCTGCCGCAAGTCGATGAGTTGCGCCGCGGATTGGGTGATGTCGACGTAGACGGTGTCGGTCCGTTGAATGGTCGCGAGCGCGTCCGCCTGGCCGGCCTGCACCAACGCGCCGGGCGTGAACAGCGAACGACCTATGCGGCCGGAAATGGGCGCGCGGATGCGGGTGAAATTCTGGTTGACCTGCGCAGCCTGCACCGCGCCGCGCTGGGCCGCGACATTGGCGCGGGCCTGCTGGGCGGCCGCTTCCGCATTGTCAAATTCCTGCCGGCTTACCGCATTGATGCCCACCAGATCGCGATAGCGTTCAGCCTGAAGCGCGGTGGAGCGGATTGCAGCCTGGGCGTTTGCCAAAGATCCCTGCGCTTGTGCCAGGGCCGCGCGGTAAGGCGAATCCTCGATCTCGTACAACAACTGTCCTGCGCGGACAAAACCACCCTCCTGGAACAGGCGACGGCGTATGACCCCGCTGATTTGGGGCCGGACTTCAGCGGTTTCGACTGCAGTGATGCGGCCCGGCAATTCATTCACGAGGGGCGCGGACTCGGTTTTCAGTGTCACTACGCCGACAGCCGGCGGTGGCGGCGCCGGCGGTTGCTCCTGGCCGCATGCGCTCAGCGTCAGCGCAGACGCGCACGCCAGCAGACCGATGATTGACCCCTTTTGCATGACCCGAGTTCCGTCTTTTGATAAGCTTATATTAGCGGAATGAACGTTCATTCCGCTTGCCGGCCACGTAGGATCGTGGCAGGGCAATTTCAAGGGTTAAAAGGTCAAGCATCGCCATGGTTGCAGTGCAACATGAAAAAAATGGTCGAACTGCCGTGCTGGCTGCTGCGCGCGACCTGTTCGACAGCCACGGCTTCCATCAAACCTCGATGGCGGAACTGGCGGCGTCCGCTCATGTGTCGGTCGGCCAGATCTATCGGCTGTTCAAAGGCAAGGAAGACATTATCGAAGCCCTGATCATCGACAATGTCGACCAATCGTGCGCGGAAATGACCGCGCTTTGCCGTCAACTCGATAGCGGAGAGCTGAGCGTTGATCAAGCGTTCGAAGCGCTTTTGCGCTACACGGTTGACAGTGAGGATGAGGCCTTATCCTTTGATATATTCGCAGAAAGTTTCCGCAACGAAGCGGTGTCGAAGACGATTGGCGACATGTGCGCCCGCTTCCGCAATATCATCCGCTATTTCGCATATGCTGCCAACCCGCGATTGGCCGGCCAGGATCTCGACGCTGCGGAGGAGGTGGTGCTGGCGTGCATGTTCGGGCTCGGCCACCGTAGCCTGTCCCGCCCGAAACTCGACGCGGCGTGCACGGCCGCCCTTTCCGCCAAGATGATTCTGGCAGCGCTGCGATCGCTAGCCCCGGCCCCAGCTCCTGCGTCGCGTTAGTCTTTTTGACCATCGCGCCTTTGCCACCGTTCGTCCCATCCGGCTGCAATTCATGTTGCACCGCCGAAACCTTCCCGCCCTAATCGGCTTGATATCCGAACTGAGCGGGAGGGAAGCATGACGATTACCAATCGTTTCGATCGCGCCTATTTTCAGGAACGGATCGAGACAAACCGGCAGCTGGCGGAAAAATCCCATAATCCGATTATTCGAGACCTCCATCTCGAATATATCCGGCTTTACGAGCATTTGTTGGAAGCGGAAGTTCCTGCCTGAAACCCGATGCTTCAGCGAGCTGACACGCCTTGTGGCAACGCCACCGCAGACCAACTTTTCTGAGGTATGAGATATTTCGCCGCGAGGGCCTGTAGCTGTGCGGGCGTAACGGACAGCAGGTCTTCCGACATGGCCTTCATGGCGTCGACATAGCGAGGATCCTGAGTCGCGCCTTCCATCTGGCTCATCCAGAAAGCGTTGCCGGTGCTGGCGCGCATCAGCAATTGCCGCATCGGCGCAACCGCGCGCTGCAATTCATCATCGCTGACCGGCGTTTTCGCCAGATCCTCGGCCGTCTTCTTCACGACATCGTAGAAATAAGCGATCCGATCGGGCCGAACCTGGCTGGTCACCAGGATGTAACCACCGCTTTCGTAAGAAAATGGCCAGTTGTTCTGTACGCTGGGGGAATAGGCGGCCCCCTCGGTCGAACGCAGCTTGTCGAAAAGCCTGTCGTTGAAGATTTGCGTCAATATCTCCAGCTGGCGCGCCTCTTTCTGCAAGGCAAAGCCACCGGCCGTGGGCCAGGCCATGACGGCGGCGGCCTGATCCTTGTCGCCATCGTGACGCAGCACGACCGGCGCATCGACATGGGCGGGAAACCGCATCGCCCGGTTGGCCGCCGGGACGGGCTTGTTCGCCCTTGCCGGCAGCGCGCCAAAGGTGGACGCCACCGCCTGGATCGCCTCATCGGGCTTCACCTGCCCGAAAATCTGGATTTCGATGGGCCCGGATGCCAAAATGGGTTCCCACGCCGCGCGGAAGCTCTGCGGCGTCAGAGCCGAAATCTCCTCGCGTGAAGGCGTGCGAAAGCGCACATCCTTGTCATGCAGCAGCCAGTTTAGATCGCGGCCAAGAACCGCGTCGGGCGATCGCGTCATCGCGTCATAAGCGACCAGCGCCCCGGTCTTCACGCGAGCGATCGGTGCCGGATCCCATCCCGGGAAGCCCAACTTGGCAGCGAAGAGCCGCAACTGGTCCTTATAATCGGCAGGGCGGGTCAGAGCCTGCAATTCGAAGGCATCATCATCAATGTTGAAATCCATCCCCATGCGCCGGCCGTTCGTCAGCTCATCAAGCTCGCCCTGCCCCAGCGATCCGATACCGCTTGCCACCAGCGCATAGCCACCGGCCCAGCCGGGAGCCGCGCGGGTCGGCGAAAATGCCTGCTGGCCATGGCCGAAGCGGACGTTGATTCGCACCTTTTCGGTTTCGACATCGTTGGCGAAGAGCGTGAGCTTCACGCCATTGGAGAAGGTGACGCTTTCCATGCCGGGCAGGCCGGTGGGCGTACGCGAAACGACAGTGCCGGGCGCGCCGAATTTGGGGAGGTCGTCCATCGTGACAAGCTTGTCCGCCAGTCGGACGTCGGTCGCCGCCTTCACCGGGGCCGCGACTGCGGCAGCGAGCCTTGCATCCAGCCCGGCCTGCGGTGTGCCCGTCACCAGGAGCGCGCGGAACACGCCGGCCGTGAACAGGCGACGGGTCGAATCCAATATCTTCTGCGGCGTCATGGCCGGCTTGCCGGCCCGGAAGATGTCCACCGCCGCCTGCGGGCTGACCGTCGTTTCCCGGATATCGACGGCGCTGACCAGATCGCTCGCCTGCTTCGACCCGGGCTCTGTATCCGCATTTTCCACCTGGATCGCGAGCGCCGTATCCATTTGCGCATATTCGCGATCGATTTCCGCCTGGCTGGGCGCGGCGGCCTTGGCATCCTCTACGATGGCGCGGACGTCGCCCAGCGCCTTTTCCCAATTGTTGCCGGTGGGCATGATCGTCATGAACGTGCCGTCGGCGGACCGGCTGACATCCTGCTGCTCGACGCTCGATTGCAGGAAGCTGCCGCCCGCGCGGGCCGCGCGCTCCAGCCGACGGCTGACGATCTGTAGCGCCAGCATGTCGGTGAGCTTGTCCTGGTTGTAGACGATCGTGTCGGCATGTGGCTTCCACGGGCGCAACCAGGCCAGGGTAAGCCCGAGCGGAGCGCCCGGTTCCACGATCACGCGGGTCACCGGCTGCTTCGCATCGGGCGCGCCGAAATCGGGCACCGTGCCGCCCGGCCCCACGCCCTTCCAGCCGCTGAAATTATCCTTCAGCAATTGTTCCACCGCCGCCGGGTCCATATCGCCCGACACGGCGATGACCGTGTTTTCGGGCCGATACCAGCGGTCGTGGAACGCCTGCAGCTTGTCCGCAGTCGCGGCGGTAAGCGCGGCAACGGTGCCGATCGGCGCGCGATCGGCCAGTGGCTGACCGGAAAAGAAGTGAAGGCGGCTGCCTTCGGAAATGCGCATCTGCGGACCGTCGCTCTCTCGCTTTTCCGCGAGCACCACCGCGCGTTCGGCATTGACCGCGCCGTCCACGATGTTGGGATCGCTCATCATGCCGGATAGGATTTTTAGACTTTCGCCCAGGCTTGCCGGTGTCGCCTGCGGCAGATCGAGCGCATAGGTGGTGCCGGTCGGCGTCGTTTGTGCATTGCTGTCGCTGCCGAAGGTCACGCCCAGCCGCTGCCAGATGCGCTTGGACTCGCCGTCCGGTACATGGCGCGATCCGCGCATGGAAAGATGTTCCATATAGTGCGCGTAGCCCAGTTCGTCGGGCTTCTCCATCAGCGAGCCGGCGTCCACCCGAAGTCGGACGGACACCTGCCCCGGCGGCACGCCGTTGCGGCGGATGGCGTAGCGCAACCCATTGGGCAATATGCCGAACCGCCAGGCGGTGTCGATCGGCACGTCGCTGTTTTCATAAAGCCACGGCCGCGTCTGCGCCTGCGTCGCGCCCTGCGTGGTGCCGGGTGCAGACGCGGGTTGCGCCGCGAGCGGCGAACCGGTGAGCAGCAGGGCGAGAAGGGAGAGCGAAGCGGCCGAACGGCGTGGGAAAAAGCGCATAGGCAGCCAGCCTAACGTCCTTTTCCTGAATGGCCACTGACAAGTTGGGACAGGTTTGGCGGCACAAAGCTCGCCCAACCATCATCCCGAACTGGTTCAGCATCCATCGTGCCTGCTTCCCAGCCAGGGATCGGCAGCGCCCCGGTGTGGCCGGATTTGTTGCTTCAATATTCCGAGGGCGCGGAGATGTTGTTTCTGAAACAGGCTCAGCAACGCGACGGAAGGAAGAGCAACCTGGCTGTTCCCCAGCGAAAACCGGGGAACAGCCAGGAACCCAGCCAATGCCGGGCGCAAGTTTTCAGCGTGGCGCGCCGGTGCGCTGCACCGCGCCCTTGTGCGCGCCAACGCCCCCGCGCCGCCGCCGCCGGCCGCCCGGCTTCTTCGCCACCTCGCCCTCACCGCGATGCGCCTTGTCGGGCGCGCCGCGCTGGGCCTTCTGGCCGTCCTGATAACGACGCTGCCCCTCGGCGCGCTTGGCCTGCTGAGCCGGACTCTGGCTCGGCCCCTTGCGCGGCGCTGCCGGCTTGGGAAGGTTGCGCACCGCTTCCATGAAATTCTCCGGCAGCGGCGCGATGTCCAGCTTCACCCGCGTTGTTTTCTCGATGGCCTTGAGATGGGGCCGCTCGTCGTCCGCCACGAAGCTGATCGCGACGCCTTCCGCACCGGCGCGCGCCGTGCGGCCGATCCGGTGAACATATTGCTCCGGCACGTTCGGAATCTCGAAGTTGATGACATGGCTGACGCCCGACACGTCAATGCCGCGCGCGGCAATGTCGGTCGCGACCAGCAGCTTGCAATGGCCGTGGCGGAACGCCTGGAGCGCGGTCGTCCGCTGCGCCTGGCTCTTGTTGCCGTGGATGGCGAAGGCCTGGATGCCCGCGCCTTCCAGGAAGCGCACGACCCGGTCCGCGCCATGCTTGGTGCGGGTGAAGATCAGCGCGCGATCAATGTCCTCGGTCTTGAGCACGATATGCAGAAGCGCCTGCTTTTCCGCCTGATTGACGAAGGTCGCCTGCTGGCGCACCCGTTCCGCCGTGGTCGATTGCGGCGCGACGCTGACCTTCACCGGGTCGTTGAGGAACTGGCCGGCCAGCGCCTCGATCTCCTTGGGCATGGTCGCCGAGAAGAACAGGTTCTGCCGGTCGCGCGGCAACAGTTTGGCGATGCGCTTCAACGGATGGATGAACCCCATGTCCATCATCTGGTCGGCCTCGTCCAAGACGAAGATTTCCGTGTCCTTGATGGTGAAGCAACGCTGGTCAATGAGGTCGAGCAAACGGCCGGGCGTCGCGACGACGATGTCGACGCCCTGCGACAAGGCGCGGATCTGCTTGTTGATCGGCACGCCGCCGAACACGGTTTCCACCGACAGTTTGAGGAAACGGCCATAGTCGCGAAAGCTCTGCGCGATCTGCGCGGCGAGTTCGCGAGTGGGCGAAAGCACCAGCATCCGGCACCCCAGCTTGGGCGTGGGCTTGGGATGACGAGCGAAATAGTCGAGGCTGGGCAGCGCGAAGGCGGCCGTCTTGCCGGTGCCGGTCTGCGCGATGCCGCACAGGTCGCGGCCCTCCAGCAGGACGGGAATCGCCTTCTGCTGGATCGGAGTGGGGTTGGCGTAATTTTTGGCGGCAAGCGCCTTTAGGATCGGCTCAGAAAGGCCAAGTTCGGTAAATTCCATGGATATGCTCACAAGTCGGCCGGGCGCCGGCCTGGTGCGAGACGACGCAGCAAGGGCGCAAGGCGGGTTACGAAACGACCCGCGTGAATAGGGAAGCCTCAAACAGCTTTGCGCAGACTTGTCATTGGCCGGTCCCCGCCGTTCAAGGCCAGGACGATCACGCTGCCAATCGCTGTGGGGCCAATATGGCCATCTGCTGCGCTGCGGCGCATATGGCGCACCGGCAGGCAAAAAGCAAGCGGCCCGGAAATGGCCCGGGCCGCCGCAATTTCTGTCCCTGATGATTTTCAGTTCAAAGCGCGACTTCGGCGTGCTTGCCCTTCATATCGGACCGGACATCGCCGCCGAACATCATCTTGAAGACACCCTTCAGCGACAGATCGGCAAGCCAGATTTCCGCCGTGCCAAGATCGTAACGCAGCATCAGCAGGCTGGGATCATCGCGGCCCTGTGGATACCATGCTTCCACCTGCTTGGACCAATATCGATCAATGATCGCCGGGTCGGTTTCCGGTGATAATGTCCCATCGATACAGGCGAACAGGCTGTGATCCTTTGCGGAAAACTGCGCCATGGCCGGACCGCCAGGAGCAAGCCGATTGTCTTTCGAGGTGTAGAACCAGAAGCAGTGGTTGGCGGCGGGGTCGAGCTGCGCGGTCATCGGCAGGCTATGCTCGCTGCTGTCTTCCAGCCCGACCATGACGAAGGGGCTGCTCGACAACTCTTTCCAGAACCGGTCGCGAATGTCGCTCGTGTCAGTCATAACCTGTCTCCTTTCGCTTTTCGCTTTGTTCTCCCAATCATCGGACCCTCGCGAAGTTCCGCCGCTTGATCTTGACCGCGTCTATCGCCACATGGGCGTCATGCTGATCGAGACCGAACTGACGCCCAATCCGGCGACCATTAAATTCCTGCCCGGCCGCGAAGTGATGGGTGCAGGAACTCGCGACTTCGCCTCCCCGGAAGAGGCGGAGGCATCGCCGCTCGCAGATGCCCTATTCGGCCTTGGCGACGTCACCGGCGTTTTCTTCGGCAGCGATTTCGTATCGGTAACCATAGCACCTGGCGCGGAATGGTCAGACGTGAAGCCCGATATACTGGCCACGCTGCTGGACCATTTTTCCGCCAATATGCCGCTCTTCGCGCCTGGATCGGCGGCCGGGATCGTGGTGCCGGATGGCGATGACGCCTTTGCGGACGATCCGGAGGATGCCGAGATCGTCGAGCAGATCCGAGACCTTATCGACACGCGCGTTCGCCCGGCCGTGGCCAATGACGGGGGCGACATCGTCTATCGCGGCTTCGACAAAGGCACCGTTTATCTCAAGATGCAGGGCGCATGCTCAGGCTGTCCGTCCTCCACCGCCACGCTGAAGAACGGGATTGAGCAGTTGCTCAAACATTATGTGCCCGAAGTGACCGAGGTGCGCGCGGTCTGACCCCGGTTCGGATCGACGCTGCGGCAATTGGCAAATCGCGGCGGATCGATTAACCGGCAGGAAAGTCTGCAGATGGCGGACACGTGACGGGGAATTTGCTTGCGCCTTCTGGTGATCGACACTGCCACTCAGGCCTTGTCCGTTGCGCTGCTGGAAAATGACGTCCCGATCGGGCGCTTTCACGAAATAGTGGGCCGGGGGCATGCCGAAGCGCTGCTGCCGGCGATCGCAGCCCTGCCGGACGGCGGACGGGCCGATAGGATCGTCGTGGATATCGGGCCGGGCAGCTTCACGGGAGTCCGCATCGGCATCGCCGCCGCGCGTGCGCTGGGGCTGGCGTGGCGGGTGCCAGTCCATGGATATAGCACCCCTGCCCTGATTGCGGCCATGGCCGCCCGCCAAAATGAGGCGGGAGGGCGCATCGCCGTCACCATAACCGGCGGACATGGCGAACTGTTCTGGCAATGGTTCGACCCTGCAGGCCGCGTCGCGGAAAGCCCCGTCGCATCGACCCTGATCGCTCAGCTGGCAGAGCAACTGGTCGCACCGGCCTATTATGGCACAGGTGCCGAAGCGCTGGTCACGGCGCGGGGCGCGGGCATCGCCGTCACCCTCTATCCTGACGCGGCAGACTATCCATTGATCGCCGACCAGCCTCTCCTCCCGCCCAGCCCGATCTACGGCCGGGGCGCCGATGCGATGACGATGGCGGAGCGCGCCGCGTCATGATGCCGGGTCTTTCGCTGGACATCTACGACCAGGGCGAACGCAACGCATTGGCCGATGCGATGGAGGTCATGGTCCGTGCCTTCGACCCGGCCTATGGCGAAGCCTGGACCCTGTCCCAACTGTCCGGGGTCATGCTCATGCCCGGCACATGGCTGACCGTAGCGCGTCTGGATGCGGCACCGCTGGGCTTTGCCCTGGTGCGGTCGGTGCTCGACGAATGCGAACTGCTGCTACTGGCCGTCGACCCGTCCTGGCGCGGCAAGGGGATCGGAGAGACCCTGCTGCGCGATTCCATGCTGACCGCTCGCCGCCGTGGAATAACATCGATGAATCTGGAGGTGCGCGCGACAAATAACGCCATAAGATTGTACGAAAAAAATGGCTTTGAATATGTACACCGCCGTCCCGGTTACTATCGCGGTAAGAATGGTCAACTTCACGACGCGCTCAGTTTCCGGCTCGATATGCTGATTTAAGGGGGATAAGCCCTTGCGCAAATGAACCGGGGGGTTTAGCGGTCCCCTACCGCTCCAGCATTCATTGTCCTCGGGCGGGTCGCACGACATACAGCCTTTGCAGGAAATAAAAATGGAAACTGAAACGGCCCAAAATGAGCTGCTGATTACTTTGACTTCGGACATTGTCGCCGCACATGTCTCGAATAACAGCGTCGCCGTCTCCGACGTGTCGACGCTGATCCAGAATGTGCATGCCGCGCTTGCCAATCTCAGTCAGCCTGCGCCCGCTCCTGAAGTAAAGCCTGAACCCGCCGTGTCCGTACGCTCGTCGGTCAAGCCGGATTACATCATCTGCCTGGAAGATGGTAAGAAGCTGAAGATGCTGAAGCGCCACCTGATGACCCATTATCAGATGACGCCGGAAGATTATCGCGCCAAATGGGGTCTGCCCGCAGACTATCCGATGGTCGCGCCTAACTATGCAGAACAGCGTCGCAGCCTGGCCAAGAAGATCGGCCTTGGCACAAAGCGTCGCCGCACCCGCGCGGCAAAATAATCTGTCGCACGCTCGACTGCATGAAGGACAAGGGCGCATCGGCGATGCGCCCTTCCCTGTTTTTGCAAATGTCGCTACCCTTGCACTTCCCTGCCGCACCGATCCAATAAGCGAGCCTGCATGAACCGCAAAATCGACGTCGAAGCCTTGTGTCACGAAAAGGGGCTGCGCATCACGGAGCAGCGCCGCGTGATCGCCCAGGTGCTGAGCGACGCCACCGATCATCCCGATGTGGAGGAGTTGCACAGGCGAGCAGCCGCGATCGATCCCGGCATATCAATCGCGACAGTGTACCGGACGGTTCGCCTGTTCGAGGAAGCGGGCATATTGGAACGGCATGACTTTGGCGACGGACGCGCCCGCTACGAAGCCGCCCCGGAATCCCATCACGATCATCTGATCGATGTGGAAACCGGCAACGTCATCGAATTCGTCGATCCCGAACTGGAGCAGTTGCAGAAGCAGATCGCGGAGAAGCTTGGCTTCCGGTTGGTCGACCATAGAATGGAACTGTACGGCGTCGCGCTCGACCGGAAGAACTGACACATCCTTGGCGCGCGCCCGCAGACTGTTGCGCATAGGCGCGCTGGTGTGCAGCCTGCTATTCTGCCTCATCCCGCATCTGGCCTGGCGGGCCATCCGCCGCCCTTCGCCCTGGCCGCGCCTCTTCCTGGCGATGGCCGCGCGGTCCGTCGGCGCGCGCGTGCGCATCGAAGGCGCGCCACAAGGCGGCGACATGTTCCTGCTCGCCAATCATGTCAGCTGGATCGACATTTTGGCGCTGGGCGGCGCGACCGGCACCGCCTTCGTCTCGCATGACGGCGTGGCAGGCTGGCCGGTGATCGGCTGGCTGGCGGCGCAGAACAACACGCTCTTCGTCGCCCGCGAACGGCGCGGCGCGCTGTCGTCACAATTGGAATCCCTGCGCGCCGCCATGTTAGGGCATCAGCCGGTTGCCCTTTTCCCCGAAGGCACCACGGGCGACGGCACAACCCTGCTCCCGTTCAAGCCGGCTCTGCTGGCCGTCCTTCTGCCTCCACCGCGGCCAGTCATGATCCAGCCAGTGCACATAGATTATGGCGCCAGCGCGCGGGAAATCGCGTGGCATGGCGCTGAGACGGCGGGCGCGAACGCAAAGCGCATGCTGGAGAGGCGCGGCGCGTTGACAGTCACCCTGCGCTTCCTTCAGCCGTTTGATCCTGCGGACTGCGCCGATCGCAAAACCATCGCGATGCGGGCGCATGCGGCGATTGCCGCCAGCATGGCGGAACATGCAATTGCGTGATCACCAGCGCCCTTCCGCTTGGATGATACCCCCTGTATAGCTGGACCACATGAATCGATCCGACGCCCCCAAGACCCCCGCGACATTCCACGTCAAATCCTTCGGCTGCCAGATGAACGTCTATGACGGCGAGCGCATGGCGGAGATGCTGGGGACGCAGGGCATGACCGCCACCGCGGAGGGAACGGACGCCGACCTGGTCATCCTCAACACCTGCCACATTCGCGAAAAGGCCGTGGACAAGGTCTATTCGGACATCGGCCGCATGGTCCGGGAGGATGGCAGCCGCCCGATGATCGCTGTCGCCGGGTGCGTCGCGCAGGCGGAAGGCAGCGAGATCCAACGTCGCGCCCGCAATGTCGACATCGTCGTCGGCCCGCAAGCCTATCACCGGCTGCCCGACCTGATCGAAAAGGCCGGACGCGGAGAAGCTGCGGTCGACACCGACATGCCGCTGGCGTCCAAGTTCGGCGCGCTTCCCGCCCGCACGCGGCAGGCGCGTCCCGCTGCCTTCCTGACCATCATGGAGGGCTGCGACAAATTCTGCACCTATTGCGTGGTGCCCTATACGCGCGGGGCGGAGATCAGCCGGCCCTGGTCCGCCATCGTCGACGAGGCGAAGGCACTGGTCGATGGCGGAGCGCGCGAAATCACGCTGCTCGGCCAGAATGTCAACGCCTGGACCGGCGAGGATAGCGGGGGTCGGGCGCAGGGCATGGACGGCTTGGTCCGCGAATTGGCGAAAATCCCGGATCTGAGGCGTATCCGTTACACGACCAGCCACCCCAACGACATGAGCGATGGCCTGATCGCCGCGCATGGCGAAATCGACAAGCTGATGCCCTTCCTTCATTTGCCGGTCCAGTCGGGGAACGACCGTATCCTCAAGGCCATGAACCGCAGCCACAGCGCCGAAAGCTATCTGCGCATCATAGAGCGTGTGCGCGCGGCGCGGCCCGATATTGCGGTATCGGGCGACTTCATCGTCGGCTTTCCGGGCGAAAGCGAAGCGGAGTTTCAGGACACGCTGAAGATCGTGGAGCAGGTGGGCTACGCGCAATGCTACAGCTTCAAATATAGTCCGCGCCCCGGCACGCCCGCCGCCGACATGGATGACCAGATCGATCCGCAGGTGATGGACGATCGCCTCGCCCGGCTGCAGGCACTGCTCAACCGTCAGCAGTCGGCGTTCAACGCCGCCACGGTGGGACGGCGTACGGACATATTGCTGGAACGCAAGGGTCGCCATGCCGGGCAGTTGATCGGCAAGTCGCCCTGGCTCCAGTCAGTCGTGGTCGACGCGCCGAACCTGTCCATCGGCGACATGGTTGAAGTTGACATCATCAGCGCCGGCCCGAACAGCCTGGCCGGCGAAACAAGGAGGAAAGCCGCTTGAACCAAAGCCTCGTCCTTTCCGCATCAGCGGGAAAACCAGCTCCTCAGGCGCCAGAGTCCGGCGGAACACAGAGGATGACGAGCGAGGGAGGCTGCTGAATGTCCAAAAAGCCAAATCATCACAACCGCGCTGCGGATACCGCCGAGCGCGCCCGTTTGGAAGTCACGTTCGATCGGCCGCATCTGCTGACCACACTGTTCGGGCAATATGACCAGAATCTGGTCGCGATCGAGAATCGTCTGGGTGTCTATATCGCCGCGCGCGGCAACAAGCTGCAGATCGAGGGCGAGGCGCAGGCCGCGGCCCGCGCGCGCGAGGTGATGACTGGCCTCTACAACCGCATCGTCGCCGGACAGGAGATCGATGCGGGCGCGGTAGAGGCGGTGATCGCCATGTCTTCGGAACCTACGCTCGACGGCATCATCCGCGGCGATGTCGCCGAACCGCCCAAGGTGATGATCCGGACGCGCAAGAAGACCATCGTCCCGCGCTCCGCAACGCAGGTCACCTATATGGAGGCGCTGACCCGCAACGACATCATCTTCGCGCTCGGCCCGGCAGGCACCGGCAAGACCTACCTTGCCGTGGCGCAGGCAGTCAGCCAGCTCATTACCGGCAGCGTCGATCGGTTGATCCTCTCGCGCCCCGCCGTGGAAGCGGGCGAGCGACTCGGCTTTCTGCCGGGCGACATGAAGGAGAAGGTCGATCCCTATCTCCGCCCGATCTACGATGCACTCTACGACACGCTGCCCGCCGAGCAGGTCGAGCGCCGCATCGCGAGCGGGGAGATAGAGATCGCGCCGCTCGCCTTCATGCGCGGTCGCACCCTGGCCAATGCCTTCATCGTTCTGGACGAGGCGCAGAACACCACCATCGCTCAGATGAAGATGTTCCTGACCCGTTTCGGCGAAGGCAGCCGCATGGTCATCTGCGGCGATCCAAAGCAGGTCGACCTTCCGCAGCCGGGCATTTCCGGCCTCGCCGACGCCGTCGTCCGGCTGGACGGCGTGGACGGCATCGCCATGGTGCCCTTCGGCATCGGCGACGTGGTCCGCCATCCTGTCGTCGGCCGCATCGTCCAGGCTTATGAGGGCCCGGATGCGTGACCTGACCCACAGGCTGTTCGCGCTGAGCCGGTCGACCGGCTCAGCCGGGGGGAGCGAGGCGCCCCGGACTTCGCTCCACCCGAACGGAATATCGCCATCATGATCGAGGTCGCGCTCCTACACGAAGACGGCTGGCCCGGTGCGGACTGGGAGATGCTGGCGCAGCGCGCGGTCGTGGCGGCGATCGCGCACAGCCCCTACGCTGCCTTCGCGACCGACGCCGCGCTCTATGAAGTCGCGGTGAAGCTTACCTCCGACGAAGAGGTGCACGGCCTCAACCGCACCTATCGCGACAAGGACAAGCCGACCAACGTCCTGTCCTTCCCGATGGTGCAAGAGGATCTGCTCCAGGCGACCGCAAATACGGACGATGGCGAAGTCCTGCTGGGCGATATCGTGCTAGCCGAAGGCGTATGTGCGGCCGAAGCGGCGGACAAAGGCATTTCCGTCGCCGATCATGCCGCCCACCTTATCGTGCACGGTACTTTTCATTTGCTCGGCTACGACCATATGGACGACAATGAGGCCGAAGCGATGGAGGCACTGGAAATTGCCGCGCTCGCCTCGCTTGGACTTTCCGATCCCTATGGGGATCGCGCAACAGGGGACTAAGGATAGCAATGGCTGACGACGGCACCACTTCGAAAGAAGCGGACAGTAGCGGCGAAGGCGGCATATGGAGCGGCATCAAGTCGCTCCTTTTCGGTGAAGGCGAAGAATCCAGCCTCCGCAGGGAGCTGGAAGAAGCGCTGGACGAATATGACGAAGAGGCACAGGGCGAAGCCGGAAGCACGCCATCCAAGGGCGACCTGTCCGCTATAGAGCGGCAGATGGTCCGCAATCTGCTCCATTTTTCCGAACATACCGTCGATGACGTGGCGGTGCCGCGGGCGGACATCATTGCGATCGAGGAAAAGGCGAGCTTCGCAGAGCTTGCCGCCCTGTTCGCCGAAGCCGGGCATAGCCGCATACCGGTCTATCGGGACAATCTCGACACCATCGTGGGCATGATCCACATCCGCGATGCCTTCGCGATCCTGGCCGGCAAGGCGCCGGTGCCCGAAACGCTCGAACCGCTGATCCGGCAGCCGCTCTATGTGCCCGAAAGCATGGGGGCGCTCGATCTGCTCGCTGAGATGCGAGCCAAGCGTACGCATCTCGCC
Source organism: Sphingobium sp. CCH11-B1 (assembly GCF_001556865.1). Lineage (GTDB taxonomy): Bacteria > Pseudomonadota > Alphaproteobacteria > Sphingomonadales > Sphingomonadaceae > Sphingobium. The sequence goes on from NZ_LSJY01000089.1 coordinate 27,221, forward strand.
ATCGTGCTGGACGAATATTCGGGCACCGAAGGCCTCCTCACCTTCGAGGATCTGGTCGAGGAAATCGTCGGCGAGGTCGAGGACGAGCATGACGATGCGCCCGAGGCCATGCTGGTCCCGCTGGAGGATGGCCTGTGGGAGGCGGACGCACGGGCGGAACTGGACGATGTCGCGAAGGAGATCGACGAGAGGCTGGGCGATATCGAAGAGGATGTCGATACGCTGGGTGGCCTTGCCTTCATCCTTGCCGGCCGCGTCCCTGACCCCGGCGAGATATTGCTGCATGAGGAAAGCGGCTGGAAGCTGGAAATCGTTGCAAGCGACGGCCGTCGAGTCACAAGACTGCGGCTGCATCCGCCCGTCGGACAACCGCGGGAAGAGGAATGAGGCCCCGGCATAGTCGAAGCATCGACCGGAACTGAAGCCGCAAGCCGCGAGAAACATTCTCCGATAGTCGCGAAATATTAAGCCGGGGCGAATAGTTGCGGCTTATGAGATACGGGCGGATGAAGCGGCAAGATGGTCATGGCGCGGACATGCTGTTCGCGGCGCCGTGGAGCCTGTCGGAAAAGCTGTTGCTGGCGGCGATCTGCGCCGCGACGCTGTTCTTCGCGCTGGTGACGCCGCCGTTCCAGGCTCCCGACGAGAACCAGCATTATATGAAGGCGTTGACCCTGATGCAGGGTCGGCTGCTGACGGAACAGCGGGGAGAAGCGATCGGAGCGGACCTGCCGCGCGCGGCGCTCGACATCCATGCGGTCGATTTTCCGTCCGATGTCCCGCCGGACCTTCGCCATTTCACGGCTGAGCAACTGACGGACAGCGCGGCTGCGGACGGCGGGCGATCGGGGGTGGCCTTTGCCGATTTCCCCAACGTCGCCAGCTATTCCCCCTCGCTCTACGCGTCCGGCGCTGCGGGACTCGCGCTGGGCAAAGCTGCCGGGCTGCCCTGGATCGAAGCCTTTTATGCCGGGCGGCTGGTCAATGCGCTGGCAGGGCTGGCTTTGCTTGTCGCGGCGCTGACACTGCTCCCCTTCGGACGCAACGCCATGCTCGGCACGGCTCTCCTGCCGACCTTCGCCTATCAGACCGGATCGCTGTCGCCCGATGCCCTCATCAACGGCCTGGGCTTCCTGGGGCTCGCCCTGGCACTGAGGACCGGATTTATGGCGGCCGCGCCCGGACGCAGCCTTGCCTTGCTCGTGACAGCCCCGCTGCTGGCCCTGTGCAAGGGCGTGTATCTGCCGTTGATGGCCGCCGGCCTGCGCTGGCCATCGCAGCGCCGTGACTGGCGGCCGGCACTGATCCTGGCGGCCATGGCGCTCGGCGCGATTGGCTTCGTGGCGTGGATGCATCTGTCCGGCGGCAGCCAGGCGCTCTATCATATCCAGTCGCGCAAGACGGGCGAGACGATGATGACCGCGCCGTTGCGCGCGCAACTGGCAGTCATCCTTGCCGACCCTATCGGCTATATCCGCGTCCTGGTGTCGAGCGTGGCAGAACGCGCGCCTGTGTACGCGCTGCAGATTGTCGGCCGGTTCGGGTGGAACGCCATCCTCCTGCCCCTGCTCGCTTACCCCCTTGCCATGCTGATGCTGGCCGCAGCCGTCGCGAACGGATCGAGCGTGCGGTTCGGATGGAAGCAAAGGCTGTGGTGGCTGGCCGTCGCGGCGGGCATAGCGCTGCTGATCGAAACCGCCATGTATCTGACCGGCACGCCGCTCGCGGCGGACTATATTCAAGGGACGCAGGGCCGCTACTTCCTGCCGGTCCTGCCGCTGGTGCTGATCGCCCTTTCCCCCGCCGGGCCGGTGCGAGGCGCAAGGGGGCTGCTTGCCGCGTCCGCGATCCTGCTGCTGATGATCGCGGCCGTGACGGTGTACGACAGTTTCTGGGTGCATGGCTTCATCACCAGCGACGGCATGCCGCCGCATCAAAGCCTGCTACGGGCGTTCCTGCTCCCCTCCCCGCGCTGGTAGCCAGAGGCGGCAGAAGGCGAGCCAGCCCAGCCCCTCAATCCAGCCGGCGACCACATCGCTCGGCCAGTGGACGCCCAGCCATATCCGGCTGGCCCCGATCAGCAGGACCATGGCAGCGGCGGCGACATAAGCGCTCGCCCGGACTGCCAGCAACGCCAGCGCACCGAAGACCATCATGTTCCCCGCCGCATGGCCGCTGGGGAAACTGTAGGTGTGAACGATGTCGAGGTGCGGCAGCAGGTCGGGGCGGGGCGCGGCGAATATCTGCTTGAGCGCGAGGTTCAGCAGCGTGCCGCCGGCAATCGTCAGCGCCAGCCATATGGCGGATCGACGAAACCCGAACCAGAGGAGCGGCGCGAGCAGGACGGCAAGCAATACAAGCCGCCCTCCCGTCCCTCCGACGGCGGAGGCAAGGCGCATGACGGTGGTGACATGGTCGCCCATGCCCGTGGCGCGCGCCTGCCCCGCCGTCTCCATCAGTTCGACATTCACTCCATCGAGCCATCCCGCCCGTTGCGAGAGCGCGATGAGGAGGACGCAAAGCAGCGCGAGAGCCAAGGCCCCCGCACCCTTCGTGATCGATGACCGCCGATCAGATATGGAGCGCGCGTCCATAAGCGGCGAGCACGCTTTCGTGCATCGACTCCGAAATGGTCGGGTGCGGGAAGACCGTGTGCATCAGTTCCGCCTCGGTCGTCTCCAGCGTCTTGCCGATGGTATAGCCCTGGATCATCTCGGTCACTTCCGCGCCGATCATGTGTGCGCCCAGCAGCTCGCCCGTTTTGGCGTCGAACACCGTCTTGGTGAAGCCTTCCGCCTCGCCCAGCGCGATCGCCTTGCCATTGCCGATGAAGGGGAACATGCCGACCTTGACCTCGTAACCGGCTTCCTTCGCCTTCGCTTCGGTGAGGCCGACGCTGGCGATCTGCGGGTGGCAGTAGGTGCAGCCCGGGATGTTGCGCGGGTCCATCGCGTGCGGATGCTTGCCAGCGATGGCCTCGGCCGCGATCACACCTTCGTGGCTGGCCTTGTGCGCCAGCCATGGGGGGGCGGTGATGTCGCCAATGGCCCACAGCCCTTCGACATTGGTGCGGCACATCTCGTCGGTCTTCAGGAAGCCCCGATCGTCCACCGCAACGCCTAGTTCCTTGAGGCCGATGTCGGCGGTGTTGGGGACGATGCCGATGGCGACGATCATATGACTGAACTCGGCCGCCGTCTCCTTGCCAGCCTTGTCCTTGAGCTTGGCGGAAACGCCCTTGTCCGTGACCTTGATATCGCTGACGCCCGCCCCGGTCAGGATCGTCATGCCCTGCTTCTTCAACGCCTTTTCAAGAAAGGCGGAAACGTCGGCGTCCTCGACCGGTACGATGCGGTCCATCATCTCGACGACCGTCACGTCCGCGCCCATGTCATTGTAGAAGCTGGCGAACTCGATGCCGATCGCGCCCGAGCCGATGACGAGCAGCTTGGTGGGCATTTCGGGCGGCGTCATCGCATGGCGGTAGGTCCAGACGCGCTTGCCGTCCGCCGGCATGCCGGGAAGGTCGCGCGCCCGCGCGCCGGTGGCGAGGATGATGTTCTTCGCCGTCAGTTCCTCGGTCTTGCCGTCCCTGGTGACGCTGAGCTTGCCTTTGCCGGTCAGCTTGCCGTCGCCCATATGGACCGTGATCTTGTTTTTCTTCATCAGGTGCGTGACGCCCTGATTGAGCTGCTTGGCCACCCCGCGCGAGCGCTTCACGACCGCCGCGATGTCGGCGCTGATCTTTTCGGCGGCCAGGCCATAATCGCCGGCATGCTGCATATAATGATAGATTTCGGCCGACCGCAGCAGCGCCTTGGTCGGGATGCAGCCCCAGTTGAGGCAGATGCCGCCCAGATTTTCGCGCTCCACGATGGCGGTCTTCAATCCGAGCTGCGCGGCGCGGATCGCTGCGACATAGCCACCGGGGCCCGAACCCAGAACGATGAGATCGTAATTCTCAGCCATGATGTCTGTCTCTCTTGCTTATTCTGTTTCTGCCGGAAGCGGCGGCACGGACCGGGGCTGGCGGTCCTCACCGATCGCGACGAAGGTAAAGGTCGCGCGGGTCACGCGATAGCTGCGGTCGTCATGACGCGTCCGGCGCCAAGCTTCGACGTCGATCTTCATCGACGTGCGACCGACCGATTTGAGCGTGGCGAACACCGACACCTCGTCACCGACCACCACGGGACGAAGGAAGGTCATGCCTTCGACGGCGATCGTGACGGCGCGACCGTGGCTGTGCCGCGCTGCGACCGATCCCGCCGCCGAGTCCATCAGGCTCATCAGCCAGCCGCCGAATATGTCCCCGTAGGGATTGGTGTCGGCGGGCATGGCGATGACCCGGACCGCCGGGCTTGCTTCTGGCGGACTTTCGTCGGGATGGCTCATCAGGCGAGCAGGCCGATCGGATTTTCGATCAGTTCCTTGAATGCCTGCATCAGCCGGGCACCGTCCGCGCCGTCGATGGCGCGATGGTCGAAGCTGCCGGTGGCGGAAATGATCGTTGCGATCTGCACTGCGTCGTCGACGATATAGGGCCGCTTCTCACCCGCGCCGATGGCCATGATCATCGCCTGGGGCGGGTTGATCACCGCTTCGAACTGCTTGATGCCGAACATGCCCATATTGGACAGCGAGGCAGTGCCGCCCTGATATTCCTCGGGCTTGAGCTTGCCGTCTTTCGCGCGGGCGGCGAGATCCTTCATCGCGCCGGAGATGGAGGCGACACCGCGACCCGCCGCGTCAGTGACGATCGGCGTGATGAGGCCGCCGGGGATCGACACCGCGACGGAAATGTCCGCGCGCTGGAACTGGAGCATCTGGTCGCCGGCGAACTGCACATTGCACTCAGGCACCTGCATCAGCGCGACGCCAAGCGCCTTGATCAGCAGGTCGTTGACGGACAGCTTGACGTTGCGGCTGGCGAGGCCGGTGTTAAGTTCGCCGCGCAGTTTCAGCAGCTTGTCGAGCTGGATGTCGACGGTCAGGTAGATGTGCGGCACCTGCTGCTTGGATTCTGTCAGGCGGCGCGCGATCGTCTTGCGCATGCCGTTGAGCTTGATGACTTCGTGCGGAATGCCGAAGTCCTGCGCGGCGGCAGCGACGGGCGCGGGCGCAGCTGGGGCCGCCGCCGGGGCGGACGCGGCGGCGGACGGCGCGGATGCGGCCGCCGGAGCAGCGCCGGGCTGCGCCGCGTCGATGTCGGCCTTGACGATACGGCCGTTCGTGCCGCTGCCCTTGACGCTGGCAAGGTCGATGCCCTTCACCTCTGCAAGGCGGCGGGCGAGCGGGCTGGCCTTGATCCGGTCGCCCGATGCGACGGCGTCAGCCGCCTTTCCGGGAACCGGGTCGGCCTTCGGCGCGGCGGCGGCTGGCTCGGCCTTGGCGGGAACGGGATCGGCCTTGGGCGCTTCGGCCTTTGCCTCGCCGCCGCCCGCTGCCGCGGCCGCCACATCCTCGCCTTCTTCGGCGATGATGGCGATGACGGTGCCGACCTTCACGCCCTCGGAGCCTTCGGCAACCAGGATCTTGGCGACGACGCCTTCATCCACCGCCTCGAACTCCATTGTCGCCTTGTCGGTCTCGATCTCCGCCAGCAAGTCGCCGGACGACACAGTGTCGCCTTCCTTCACCAGCCACTTGGCGAGCGTGCCCTCCTCCATCGTCGGCGAAAGGGCGGGCATCTGGATCGTCTTGCTCATGGCAGGGCCTCTTCTCGAATTATCTGGCTGGCGCCGGTTTTCACCCATTTGCCGCATTGGTCAAGCAACGCCTTGCGAACCGCTGATTTATGGCTCACATTTCACCACTATGGTTCGTCGGCATGTTTTTCGGAACGTCGATGGATAGTTGGAGCAGCAAGGAGCGGGATCGTGCGCACATATCTGGTCGTTGTGGACGAATCGCCAGAGGCCGAAACCGCGCTGCGGTTCGCCGCGCGGCGGGCTGCCAAAACCGGCGGCGCGGTCCGCATCCTGGCGCTGATCCCGCCGGCCGAATTCGTGCAATGGGGCGGCGTCCAGGCAACGATGGAGGATGAAGCGTTGCAGCGCGCCGAGGCGCTGGTGACGAGCGCGGCCGGCACACTGTCGGACGAATCGGGTATCCGCCCCAGCATAACGGTGCGGCAGGGTGACGCGGTAACGGTCGTTCGCCGGACGCTGGAGGAAATGGACGATGTCGCTGCGCTGGTTCTGGGCGCGGCGGCCAGCGGCAACCCAGGCAAGCTGGTGTCCCACTTCGCCGGGGCGGACGCGGGCAAGTTGCCCTGCCCGATCATGGTCATCCCCGGCGGCCTGGACGCGGATGCCATCGACCGGTTGAGCTGAGACCGCGTTGGCCTTCATATTTGAACGTCATCCCAGCAAAGGCTGGGATCGCGTGCGGCTACATTCCGCCCTGCCTCCTGAGATCCCCGCCTCCGCTGGGATGACGAGATGCAGCACGGATCACCGCTTATGCCTCCCCCGCTTCGCCCCCATATGCCGGACGTTCGCGGGCCGGCCGCGCTTGATCCCGGGACGCGTCCGGTCCCGTTTCTGCATTCCGCCGCGCGGGGCGGGATTGTCGGGGAGCTCGAAGCGTAACGAGCCATTGATCGGGTCCGCTTCCGCCAGACGCAGGTCCAGCCGTTGCCCGACAGTGTATCGGTCGCCGCTTTCCGTCCCTTGCAAAGCCTTGCCCGCTTCATCGTAGAAGAAATGTTCGGCGCCAAGCGTGGATACCGGCACGAGGCCGTCGCCCCCCAGCCCCTCCACCGTGGCGAAGAAACCGAAATTCTGAACCCCGGTGATCCGCGCCGGCATCACCTCTCCCACATGGGCGGCGAGATACGCCGCGACATAGCGGTCGATCGTCTCTCGCTCCGCCTCCATCGCGCGGCGCTCATGGCCGGAGATCATCTCGCCCACCCGGCCCATATTCTCATAATCCTCCTGGCTGAGCGAGGAGCGTTCAGGAATGTCTTTCCCCTTGGGCGCGGGGAGTTCCAGGCCCCATGCGCCGACCAGCGCGCGATGCACCAACAGGTCGGCATAACGGCGAATGGGTGAGGTGAAGTGGGCGTAGCTGCCCAGCGCCAGGCCGAAATGGCCCATATTCTGCGGACTATAATAGGCCTGCGTCTGGCTGCGCAGGATCTGCTCCATGACCTGGGGCTTTTCCTCTGCCTCGCCGATCTTCGCGATCAACTGGTTGAAGGTGGAGGGCCGCACGACCTGCCCCAGCGCGAAGCTGATGTCGAAGGTAGCCAGATAATCCTTGAGCGCCACCAGCTTGTCGCGGCTGGGCGGCTCGTGCACGCGGTACATGACGGGCGCTTTCTTCTGTTCCAGCGCCTTTGCCGCCGCGACGTTGGCGGCGATCATATAATCCTCGATCAGCATGTGCGCGTCGAGCCGTTCGCGCACCGCGACGCTGATGATCCGACCCATATCGTCCAGCACGACCCGCCGTTCAGGCAGGTCCAGCGCCAGCGGATCGCGCGCGTCCCGCGCCTTACGCAGCAGCGCCCAGCATGCCCAGAGGGGCCTGAGCGCGGGTTCGAGCAGCGCATTGTCCTTCTGCCCGTCGATCGCTGCCTGCGCGTCTTCATAGGCGAGTACGGCGGCGACGCGGATCACTGCGCGGGCGAAGCGCCAGGCCGTGACCTTGCCATGGGCGTTGACGGTGAGGTGGCAGGCCATCGCCGCCCGGTCCTGTCCCGCGCGTAGCGAGCACATGTCGGACGAGAGTTCGTGCGGCAGCATCGGCACGACCTGATCGGGGAAATAGACGCTGTTGCCGCGCTTGCGCGCTTCCTTGTCCAGCGCGCTGCCGGGCCGGACATAGTAGCTGACGTCTGCAATGGCGACGATGGCCTTGAAGCCGCCGGGGTTGGCGGGATCGTCATCGGGCGCGGCCCAGACGGCGTCGTCATGATCGCGCGCATCGACCGGGTCGATCGCGACGATAGGCAGGTGGCGCAGATCCTCCCGATTGTCCTCATGGAGCGGCAGGGCGGACGCCTTTAACGCTTCCTCCTCCACCCGGTCGGGGAAGACATGGGGAATACCATGCTTGTGGATCGCGATCAGGCTGAAGCTGCGCGGGGCGAAAGGATCGCCCAATATGTCGGTGACCCGCGCCGATATGCGCGGCGGGCGGCCATGGGGCTCCGCGAGAACGAGGTCGCCGGGTTTCGCGTCCCCCGCGTCGCTGATCGGCGTGTCCTTGCGGATGCGCTTGTCCACCGGACGCAACCACAGCTTGCCATCCGCCATCTCCTCGACCACGCCCAGCAATTCCTCGCTGGCCTTGGCGAGTTTCTTCATGACGTGCGCGATCCAGCCGCGCCCGGCCTCCTCCGTCCGCGCAAGGATGCGGTCGCCGATGGTGAGCGCGCCCCTTTTGCCCCGCTCCACCACGCGCAGGCGCGGCGCGGGCTGGCCTTCCGCTTCCCACCGCTCGGGTGTGGCGATCAGCGTGGTATCGTCGACATCGATGATGCGCAGCACCGTGACCTTGGGCACGCCGCCCATCTTGTGGAAGGCCCGCGCCGGGCCGATGTCGATCAGCCCTTCGTCCGCCATGTCCTTCAGCAGCGCCTTCAGGGCGATCTTCTCCTGCCCCTTGAGGCCGAACGCCTTGGCGATCTCGCGCTTGCCGGCGGGCTGCTCGGACTCCGCGATGAAGGCGATGACCTGATCGCGGGTCGGGAATCCGGCGGGGCGCACCTTGTTGCCGGCGGCGGGCTTCTTGTGCTTTTGGGTCGATGCCATGAACCGGCTATAGGGATGCGGCCACTCGCTTACCAGTGGCATGGCGGGACCGACCGGCAGCATCGTTGACGCAGTTATGATCCCAGCCCTCATCCTGCTGCTCGCCGCCGCGACGCCCTCCCCCGATCCGGTAGTCGTGCAGAAGGAAGACGCGGAACATTATGTCTGGGGCGGGGTCAACGATGGCTGGCACCTGGTCAAGGGGGACGACCTGTCCGTGATCGCGGAGCGGCTGCAGCCCGGCAGCAGCGAGGTCCGGCATCGCCATGCAAAGGCGCGGCAGTTCTTCTACGTCCTGTCCGGCGAACTGACGATGGAGGCGGCGGGCGTGAGCCATCGCCTGACCGCAGGACAGGGGGTGGAGATCGCGCCGGGCACGCCCCATCAGGCGCAGAACCGGAGCGCCGCGCCGGTCGATATCCTCGTCATCTCCAGCCCCAAAAGCCATGGCGACCGGATTGAGGAACCGGCCGGCTGAAGCGACCGGATGTTGGAGATCGCGCGCTTAATTTCGCATATGTCCCGCAGGATCGAGCGTTTCGTTTCAAAAGTTGGAAATTTTCAGTCCCGGCAGTTCCCGTTGATCCATTCCCTTCTTTAGGCTGGAGACGGGAAATAGGACATGGCGGGCGTTTCAACCCGCCAGCTTCTCCGCGCGGCCGCGCCATGCTTCCGCCAGCACCGGCATCGCAGCCAGCGCCCGGACGGCGGCGGGATCGGTCCGATGGCCACCGCCGATCAGCAGATGGAAGACGCGGGCGGCACTCCATTGGGGATAGGGGCGTTCGAGGAGCGACATGACGGCCCCGGCTTGCGCCTCCCCTTCGCTTATCACGCGGAAGTAGAGGCCAGCCCGCCCGGTCTTGATGATGGTCGCCATTACGTCCCGCGCGCCGAAGCGATGATCGAGCTTCCAGCAGGGCTGCCGGCCGTGACTGACCTCGACAATGGCGCTGCCCAGTGAAAAACGGTCGCCAAGGCAGATGTCCTCCTCCGTCATGCCGCGGCTCGCGATATTTTCGCCGAAGGCCCCGGGGGCATCGAACAGAGGATGACCGGGCTTGCGATCACGCCACCAGCCATAATGATCCTGCGGGTAAAGGTGGATCGCCTTGTCCCAGCCGCCATGATGGATGCGGTCCGCGACCGCGTCCCCGGCCAGCCCGTCCCATGTAACGCGGACGGCGCCGTCGACGGGGCGCTTGCCGATGGCGCTGTGATCGTCGCCGCGAAACGGCATGGGTGTGCCGACCAGCAGCGCGTCGACGGTCATGAAAGGCGTGCTCATGCGCACGCCATGCCATCATGGCAGGCACAAGGCGATGGCCGTTTTGAACGGGCCGGCCCGCACGGCGATTTCAGCCCGCGCTCAGTTCCGATCCGAGCTTGAGGACTTCGCCGCCACGATCGACACTGATGAGGAATGCGGGGTCCCGGCGCGATCCGTTGCGGCGAACCGGCCTTCCTTCGATCACCCGTTCGACCTGTCCTTCGAACCTTTCGGCAATGCGTCCCCGGCCGACGCCCTGCCCCCAGTTCCACCTGACCCGCATTCCCTTACGGAAAGTCTCGGTCATTTTCAGCACTCTCTCCTGTTCGGGCGCATGCCGCGCCGGCCGGCTTTCTCTACAACGATGCCATAATCCCTGGCCGCCTGCAGGGTTCCCTTGGGTTTTGCGGATGGATCGTCTACAGGCGCCGCGATGGATGTTACCGGCCTTCGTGTCGCCCTGTTCAGCGGCAATTATAATTATGTGCGCGACGGCGCTAACCAGGCGCTCAACCGCTTCGTGGGATATTTGCTGCGTCAGGGCGCCACCGTCCGGGTCTATTCGCCGACGGTGGCCAGTCCGGCCTTCGAACCGACGGGCGAACTGGTGAGCGCGCCGTCCTTTGCCGTGCCGGGGCGCAAGGAATATCGCGTCCCCTATCGGTTGTCGGCCGGATTGCGCCGCGACCTCAAGGCGTTTGCGCCCAACCTCGTCCATGTCGCCAGTCCCGATCCGCTCTGCCACCGGGCCCTTAGCTGGGCACGGCGCAGGAACATCCCCACGGTGGCGTCGGTGCATACGCGGTTCGAGACCTATCCGCGCTACTACGGACTGGCTTTCCTGGAGCCGTTGGTGCTGTCCATGCTGCGCCGCTTCTATCGCCGCTGCGACGCGATCGTCGCGCCGTCGGAATCGATGGCACAACTGCTGCGCGAGCAGCGGATGAACTATGATGTCGGCATCTGGACGCGGGGGATCGACCGCGACATCTTCAACCCGGAACGGCGCGACCTGGCCTGGCGGCGGTCGATGGGGATCGAGGATGACGCGCCGGTCATCGGCTTCATCGGCCGACTGGTGATGGAAAAGGGCCTGGACGTCTTTTCCGACACGGTCGACCGCCTGAGCGCGCGGCATGTGCGCCACAGGGTGCTGGTGGTGGGCGAAGGGCCGGCGCGCGAATGGTTCCAGAACCGCCTGCCCGGCGGCATCTTCACCGGGTTCCAGACGGGCGCTGACCTTGGCCGGGCGGTGGCGAGCATGGACATGCTGTTCAACCCGTCCGTCACCGAGACGTTCGGCAATGTCACGCTGGAAGCGATGGCCTGCGCGCTGCCCACGGTCGCGGCGCGCGCCACCGGCAGCGAAAGCCTGGTCACCGAAGGGGTGACCGGCCGGCTGATCCGCCCCGGCGCGATCGAGGATTTCGCCGACGCGCTCCAGACCTATTGCCTGGAGGCGGAGGTCCGCCAGCGGGCCGGGCAGGCAGCCCGTGCACGGGCGGAACGCAATGGATGGGATCAGGTGAACCAGGCTCTGGTCGACACCTATCTGCGCCTCATCCGCCAGCGATCGCATGGCCTGTCGCCCCGCTCCAGTCCGGTTCCATAATCGGCGCGAACGCCTATATCAGTCGGCATGGCCGACCTTTTCGCTTCCGATGATGTGCCAGCCGCCGATGGTCCGGCGGCCGATAGCCCGCTGGCCGACCGGCTGCGTCCCCGTACGCTGGACGAGGTGGTCGGGCAGGAGCATCTGACCGGTCCAGAGGGCGCGATCGGCAGGATGGTCGCGGCGGGGCGTCTTTCCTCCATCATCTTCTGGGGACCGCCCGGCACTGGCAAGACGACCATATCGCGCCTGTTGGCAGACGCGGTCGGCATGCGCTTCGAGCCGATCTCCGCCGTCTTTTCCGGCGTCGCCGACCTCAAGAAGGTGTTCGCCGCCGCACGCGAACATGGCCGACGCGGGGAAAAGACGCTGCTCTTCGTGGACGAGATCCACCGTTTCAACCGGGCGCAGCAGGACAGTTTCCTGCCCTTCGTCGAAGACGGCACGGTGACGCTGGTCGGTGCGACAACCGAAAATCCGAGTTTCGAACTCAATGCGGCGCTGCTGTCGCGGGCGCAGGTTCTGATCCTGCAGCGGCTGGATGCGGCGGCGCTGGAACAATTGCTGGAGCGCGCCGAAACGCTGACGGGCCGGCCCCTGCCGCTGGACGACGCCGCGCGCGAGGCATTGCTGGCGAGCGCAGACGGCGACGGGCGTTTCCTGCTGAACCAGGTGGAGACGCTCTATTCCATAGACATTGGCGAGCCGCTCGATCCAGCCGGGCTTTCGGCGCTGCTGCACCGGCGGGTCGCAGTCTATGACAAGGATCGGGAGGGGCATTACAACCTCATCTCCGCCCTGCACAAATCCTTGCGCGGGTCGGACCCGCAAGCAGCGCTCTATTATCTGGCGCGGATGCTGACAGCGGGGGAGGAACCGCTATACGTGCTGCGGCGGCTGGTACGGTTCGCGACCGAGGATATCGGCCTCGCTGACCCGCAGGCGGTGGTGCAATGCCTTGCCGCCAAGGACGCCTATGAATTTCTCGGCTCGCCGGAGGGCGAACTGGCGATCGTCCAAGCCTGCCTCTATTGCGCGACCGCGCCCAAATCGAACGCCGGCTATATGGCGATGAAGGCGTCCTTCCGATCGGCGCGGGAAACGGGATCGCTGATGCCCCCGATGAACATCGTCAATGCGCCGACCAAGCTTATGAAGCAGGTGGGGTACGGCAAGGGCTATCAATATGACCATGACGCGGCGGACGGCTTTTCCGGCGCGAACTATTGGCCGCAGGAGATGAGCCCGCAGGCCTTCTACGCACCCAGCGACCGGGGGTATGAGGCGCGGGTGGCGGAACGCATGGCCTATTGGGACAGGCTGAGGGCGGAGCGTGCCGAGACGTGATGCGTCGATTCACGCGCTTCGCCGCGATTGACTGGTCTGGAGCGAAAGGCATGCGGCACAAGGGGATCGCGGTCGCCCTGTGCGAGGAAGGCGATGCCGTTCCCCGACTGGTGGCGGCGCCGGACGGCGTCTGGTCGCGACAGGCGGTCGCCGACTGGCTGACCGGCGCGGCGGGCGATGCGCCTACCCTTTTCGGTTTCGACTTCAGCTTCGCGCCGCCCTTTGTCGCGCGGGGCAGTTATCTGCCGGGCGATACGGTGCCGCAGGGTGGGCCGGCCTTCTGGGCTTATGTCGACGCGATCTGCGACGACCCGGATCTGGGCGCGGCCAGCCTGCTGGAAGTCGCCCACCGCCGCCATTTCTATTTCGGCAAGGCGGACGGGGTGAAGGCGGCGTTCATGCACAATCGCGCCTGCGAGGCGCGCTACAACGCGGGTGGAGGGGGCAAGCCGTCCACCGTCTATGACGCGATCGGCGCGGCGCAGGTGGCCAAGGCCAGCTTTGCCGGGATGCGGCTGCTGCATCATGTCCATCGCCATGTCCCGATCTGGCCATTTGACGCACTTCCCCCGGCCGGATCGCTGGTCGTGGAAATCTATACCAGCATCGCCGCGCGGGCTGCCGGACGCCCCAAGGGCCGGACCAAGATGCGCGACGCGGCGGCGCTGAACGCCGCGCTGGCAGCCGTGGGATCGGCATCCCATGATGGCTCCGTACCGGACGATCATGGCGCGGACGCCATCCTGACCGCCGCATGGATGCGACAAGTGGCGGAAGACGCAGCGCTCTGGACCCCGGACGGCATGACGCCAGCCGTCGCGCGGACGGAAGGCTGGACGTTCGGGGTGACTTGAAGGGGGTGGTGCCGGCTGAGGGGATCGAACCCCCGACCTTCGGTTTACAAAACCGCTGCACTACCGCTGTGCTAAGCCGGCTGGATGGCGGACGCACTAATAGTCATGGGGACCATGGTCAACGGCGAAAAGCAGGGGGTGCGCGTGCGCCCGCTTCCCCCCTCGGCAGCGGCGGGACGAACTGACCTCGCGACAGAAGAAAATGGGGGCCGGCATCTCTGCCGGTCCCCACTTCCGTCGAGTCTTCCGATCCGCGTCTTTCCGAAGAAGGATGCGATCATCGGCCCGGCGATCCCGCGCGTCCGCTTCTGACGAAGCATGGCAAGGGGTTTGCTTCGGGCGTCCGGCCATAGGCCTTTACCCTCCGCCGATCGTCTCTTCCGCTCTGCCCGACGTTCACTTTCGCGCGTACCCGGCAGGGCTGTCCTGACGATTTGGCTTCCGATCCGGACGATCTTTTCAGATCGAACGCCCATCCACCGACCGATGCAGTAAATGGCTGATTTCTCATCCATTTTTTGGTTCGGATCGCTCCGGCCCCACTGCTTCGACAAGGGGATGGTGTCACCGATGCCGAGTCGCTCCAAGCAAAATCGGACAGGCTCATGACCGGCAGACTCGCAAATCTGTGGATAGATGTGGATAAGTTTTCGAGCGGTCCGCGACGCGCGGATGAACAGGCAAAATCGACGCCGGGCGTCGCCGCACAACCGACGAAGGTCGAACAGCCCGTTCGGGCGTTGGAGCCAAGCCTTTCACCGTCCAGCGGGTGGCAGCCAGGATCGATTGAGCCCGCGGGGTGGCGCATCCTCTTCCTTCCTAAAAATTTAAGCCATTTGAAACAAATGTTTAGGTCGTTGCCTCAGGTTCATGCAACCTCGATCAAGGTGGCGGGGTTGAACCGTTCGATTACGCTATTGGAGGAGATAGATATGCGTAAAGCCCTGCTTGCCCTGGCCGCCGTTTCGCTGGCCATTCCGGCTTCGATGGCTGTGCCGACCGATGGCGCACAGGCACGGAAGAATTATCGCTACAAGGAATGGCGCGGCAGGGATGGCCGTACCTATTGCCGCAAGTCGAACGGGACGACGGGCCTGATCGTCGGCGGCGTCGGCGGCGCGCTGGTGGGCCGTGCGATCGACACGCGCGGCGATCGCGCCACAGGCACGATCCTGGGCGCGGCCGGTGGCGCGCTGCTCGGCAAGGAAATCGACAGCAAGCGCCGCTGCCGTTGATCGGGATCGGCGGCGCGTTTACCGCGCCGCCCTCCACGCCCGGATGCGGGGCATGAAAAAGGGGCCGGTTTCCTATTGGAAACCGGCCCCTTTTTCAATGACATGACGCCTTAGTTGCCGGCGGCGGCGCCGCGCGCATCCTCGACGTCGAAGGCGACCCGCTGGCCACCCGACACGCCCGAAACCCTGCCGTTCTTCACAGCCAGGTTGAAGGCGACGGCGTCGGGGTAACGACGGCCCGAAATCACCTTGCCCGCCTTGGTGTCTTCGACCTGATAGACATAGGTATAGCCTTCATGGCTGAAGCGCTGCTTGGGGGCATCTTCGGCAGCGTAGCCGGTGGAAGCGGCCGAGGCCATGATGAAGGCAACAACAAACTTGGACAGCATTCGCATGGTTTTGCTCCTTGTGAATGCCGATCAAACACCTCTGGATATTCTTATTCTGTTGAAGCTTTTTTAGATGGCCTCGCTGCATTGCAGCAATCGCAAAGCACGTCAGGTGGATTGCAACGGACGCAATCGCAACCGTAACGACGATTATTGGCGGGACAGGCCGACAATATGGTCGAATTGCGCTTTCGTCAGTGGCGATACCGACAGGCGCGATTGGCGGATCATGACCATGTCGGCCAGGGCAGGGTCCGCCTTCATGGTCTTGAGCGTGACGGGCTTTGCCAGCTTTTCCTTGGGCGCGACATGGACCGCGATCCACTTGCCCGTTTCGTCCGTGCTATCGGGCGCGGCTTCCTCCGCAATGGTCATGATGCCCACCGCCTCCACGCCGATGTTGCTGTGGTAGAAGATCGCCAGATCGCCCTTCCGCATCGCCTTCATATGGCCCTGCGCCGCGTGGTTCCGCACGCCGTCCCATTCCGCCTTCCCCTTTGCGACCAGGTCGTCGTAGGAAAATACGTCGGGTTCCGATTTCATCAGCCAGTAGTTCATTTTGCCTCCTTGCATCAGCGGCCGGGCGCGATCAAGGATAGGTGCATGAAGGGTGGCCCCGGCGCATGGCGGCCCCCGCATCGACCTTTTTGTGGAGAATAGACGTGTCGCAAACGGTGCTGGATCAGGTGCCCGTCCTGTCCCTGGCAGAAATGCCCAAGGCAGAGTTTGCCCAGGCGTTCGGCCAGTCCTTCCAACGTTTCGGCTTCGCCATGGTGAAGGATCATGGCATGGATCAGGCGCTGATCGACGAAGGGTGGACGCTGGCCCGGCGCTTCTTCGAACTGCCCGAGGAGGTCAAGCAGCGCTACAACGCCAAGATCAATGGCGGCCAGCGCGGCTATACAGCGTTCGGCACCGAGATCGCGAAGGGCGCGAGCGAGAACGACCTTAAGGAATTCTGGCATGTCGGCCGCGACCTGCCGGCCGGCGATCCGCTGGCGGAAACGATGCCGCCCAATATCTGGCCGGAAGAAATGCCGGATTTCAAGCCGGCCTTCGCGCGGCTCTATCGCGAATTCGACCGGGTGGGCGCGGAATTGCTGTCGGCGATCGCGCTCTATCTGGGCCTGCCGGAACGCTGGTTCGACGGCCCGATCGAAAATGGCAATTCGATTCTGCGGCTTCTCCATTATCCGCCGGTGTCGCCGCAGGCCCCCGGCATCCGGGCCGGCGCGCATGAGGACATCAACCTCATCACCCTGCTGCTGGGCGCGGAGGAAGGCGGGCTGGAGTTGAAGGATCGCGGCGGAAACTGGTTGCCCGTGGTCCCGCCGCCGGGCGCGCTGGCGATCAATGTGGGCGACATGCTGCAGCGATTGACCAACCATGTGCTGCCCTCGACCAGCCATCGCGTGGTCAATCCACCGCCCGAACGGCGCGGCCATTCGCGCTATTCGATGCCCTTCTTCCTGCATCTGCGCCCGGACTTCATCATCGATGCGCTGCCGCAATGCGTAACGCAGGATAATCCGCGCCGTGAGCCGCCGATCAGCGCGCATGATTATCTGACCGAGCGGCTGATCGAAATCGGGCTGATCAAGAAATAGGCGATCGGCGGTCGTGCCGCGGGGCGATCACAGACCTGGCCGGAACCGGCCCCCGGCCTTCGCCGGGGACAGGTTTTCATGCGTTTTCAGTGTCGGCCGCGCCCCAGCGTGATGCCGATTTCCTCGCCCCGCTCCGACAGGGCGAGCTTCACGATCTTCACCTCGACATGGCTGACCTTGTCGTCCTGAAGGAAGATGGTGTCGATGATGTGGTCGGCGACTGCCTCAATCAGCGTGAAATGAACGCCCTCGGGCAAGGCGGTCGAGGCCGCATGCTTGAGGTCCATGTAATTTTTGGACCGGGTGAGCGGGGTGACGGGGTCGTAATGGTCCCCGACTCGCAGCCGGGCGCGGATGGAAATCCGCAACGGCTGGGGCAGATGCGTCTCCTCCGAATAGATGCCGGTCAGCACGTCGACGTGCAGGTTGTTGACTTCCAGGGTCAGAAAATCGTCAAATCCGGTGTGCATAGCTCGCCATATACGGCCCTGCCCACAGTCGGGCGGCAGCCTGTTTTAGTCTTTCATTTTGCGGAACGGGCGCTAAAAGCCCGCCGCTCCGGCGCGCCCCATGCGCCATTGATGGCGGAACGGCAAGACGTGTCACATATCGTGCCCCTCGACAGTCAGCCCGAACAGGCAATCGACCAGCTGCTCGACACGGCGTTCGGCCTGGATCGCCATGGCCGCACGGCCTACATCATCCGCCGCGGCATGCCCTGGTTGCCGGGCCTGTCCTTCGCCGCGCTGGATGCCGGCGGCGCGCTCATAGGGTCGCTGCAAAGCTGGCCCGTCGCCCTGACCCACCCGGACGGCGCGCAGATGCCGCTCATCATGGTCGGGCCGGTCGCCGTGCACCCCGATCGCCAGAATGGCGGCCATGGACGGGCCATGATGGACGCGGTGGTTGCAGCGGCCCGCAAGCAGCAAACGGAGCCGCTGATGATGATTGGCGATCCTGAATATTACGGCCGCTTCTGGGGATTCAACGCAGACTGCACCGCCGGCTGGCGCGCACCCGGTCCGTTCGAGCAGCGTCGGCTGCTGGCACTGTCGGTGGATGGCCGGCCGGTAGGCGGCGAAGGCATGCTGGCGCCGCGGATGGCGCTGGCGGCCTGACGCGCGGTCAAATACCCCTTTGCCTTCGAGCGGGGACGCTCCTATCTCGGCCCCATGCCGATGGAGCCTGTCCCCGACCTGTCCACCCTGTCCCTGACGGACATAGCGCGGCTCGCGCAGGAAAAGCGCCTGCCCCCCGTCGAAACGTGGAACCCCGATCATTGTGGCGACAGCGAGATGCGCATCGCACGCGACGGACGCTGGTATCATCAGGGCAGCCCCATTGGGCGCGAGGCGATGGTACGCCTGTTTTCGACGATCCTGCGGCGGGAAGCGGACGGACGCCATGTGCTGGTGACGCCGGTCGAGAAGCTGGACATAGAGGTGGAGGACGCGCCGTTTGTCGCGGTGGAATTGAAAAGTGAGGGGGATGGCCGCCGCCGCACGCTGGCCTTTCGCCTGAACAGCGGCGATGTCGTGACCGCCGGGCCCGACCATCAGCTGTTCCTGCGGGAAACGCCTGACGGGCCCCGCCCCTATCTTCATGTCCGGGGCGGCATGGAAGCTCTGATCGGGCGCAGCGTCTATTACGAACTGATGAACCTGGCGCTGGAGGAATCGGACGCCAGGGAGGACAGGCGCGTCGGCCTGTGGAGCGGAGGCGCCTATTTCGCGCTGGACGACGCATCGTGAGGCTGGCGGAACGGCTGCGAGATGCGCTGGAACTGGGGCGTGGCTTTATCCTGCCGGACGACGACACGCACGACCCGCGTATCGTGGGTGACATCGTCCTGGCCCCCGCCGCCGTGCTGGTTGCGATCACCGACCGTGCCGAGCCGGGTCTGATCCTCACCGAACGATCCGCCGCGCTGCGCAAACATGCCGGCCAGATCGCCTTCCCCGGCGGTCGGGTGGACGAAGGCGACGCCGACGCAATCGCCGGTGCGCTGCGCGAGGCGCAGGAGGAGATCGCCCTGCCCCCTTCGCAGGTGGAGGTGGTCGGCACGTTCGATCGCTACCCGACCTTCACGGGGTTCGACATCGTGCCGGTGCTGGGCGTCATCCCGCCCGATCTGCCGCTGCGCGCGCAGGAGGATGAGGTGGCCAACTGGTTCGAGGTGCCATTGTCCTATGCGCTCGACCCCGCCAACCGGATCCGCCGGGAAGTGGAGTTTGGCGGATCGACGCGGCATTATTACGAGATTTTCTGGGAGGAGCGCCGCATCTGGGGGATAACAGCCGCCATCCTCGCCAACCTGTCGCGGAGGCTGGGCCATGACCGTCTGGCTGCCTGATGCGCCATGGCGGCATCGGCCGGGACTGGATGGCCTGCTATCGGCGTTGGATGCGCGACAGGGCACGGCCCGCTTCGTTGGGGGCGCAGTGCGCGACGGGCTGCTGGGCCTTCCCGTCAACGACCTGGACGTTGCGACGACCATCGATCCGCAAGGCGTGGTCGACAGGCTGACGGACGCGGGGATCAAGGCGGTGCCGACCGGGATCGACCATGGCACGATCACCGCCATCCTGCCCGACGGCCCGGTGGAGATCACGACATTGCGGCGCGACGTCAGCACGGACGGGCGGCGGGCCACCATCGCCTATACCGACGACTGGCGACAAGACGCGGCGCGGCGCGACTTCACCATCAACGCCCTCTATGCCGATCCGGCCAGCGGCGCGATCAGCGACTATTTCGGCGGCGTCGCTGATCTGAAGGCGCGGCGGCTGCGCTTCATCGGCAACGCGGCGGCGCGGATTGCCGAAGATCATTTGCGCATCCTGCGCTATTTCCGATTCCTGTCGCGCTATGGCGGGGACGAGCTGGACGCGGAGGCTTACGCAGCCTGCGTCGATGCGGCCAAAAGCCTGATGGCCCTGTCGCGGGAGCGGATCGCGGACGAATTGCTGAAACTTCTGGGTGGCGAGTCCCCGGTCCATGCGCTGCGCCTGATGGCGGAAGGCGGCATCTTTCAACCCGTCCTGCCCGAGGTGGAGATGGCAGGTGTCGATCGGGTCGCGCAGGTGATCGCGCGGGAGGCGGAGGCGGGAATATCCCCTGCGCCGCTCCGCCGGCTGGCCGCGCTGCTGCCCCCCGACCCGACCCTGGCGGACCAGATCGGCGCGCGGCTGAAGCTGTCGAACAAGGCGCGCAAGCGGCTGATGGTGGCGCTGGAACCGGTTGCCGGGCAGGAAAGCGCGCGCGCGCTCGCCCACAGGGTCGGCGTGGAGGGCGCGATCGATCGCCTGTTGCTGGACCCTGCACGGCCGGCGGGTGCGGTGGAAGATGTGCGCGACTGGACGCCCCCTACCCTGCCGATCGGTGGCGGCGCATTGATCGCGCGCGGACTGCCAGCCGGTCCCGATGTCGCCAAAGCGCTACAGGAAGTGCAGCGGCTGTGGGTGGCTGAGGATTTTCCCGATACCGCGCGCGTCGAGACGCTGGCCGATCAGATCGTTTCGAAATTCCAGCGCGCGCGCCAATAGTCGAACGCGTCCGTTTCGTTCATCGGCCTGGCGAAATAATAGCCCTGCCCCTGCCAGCAGCCCATCTTCTGAAGGGCGAGCGCAAGATCCTGCGTCTCGATGCCTTCGGCGGTGACTTTCAGGTTGAGCGATTCGGCCAGCGACAGGATGGTGCGCACGATCACCGCCTTGTCCCTGTCTTCCAGCATGGAGAAGACGAAGCTGCGGTCGATTTTCAATATGTCGATGGGCAGGCTGTGCAGGCTGGCGAGGTTGGAAAAGCCGGTGCCGAAATCGTCCATGGCGATCGACATCTGCAAATCCTTCAGCGCCACCAGCAGTTTGCGCGCCTTGTCGGGATCGGCGATGATCGCGCTTTCCGTGATTTCCGCCGTCATCCGGCCGCCGGCAATGCCCGAATAGCGAAGCGCCTCCTCGAACATCGCGCCCACATCGTCGCGCGCCATCTGGATCGGAGACAGGTTGACGTTAACACCCACGGGCAAGGGCTGGCCGAATTTCGCATCCCAGCGCGCCAACGCCTGCGCCGCTTCATAGGCCGCCCATCGCCCGAGCGGGGTGATGAGGCCGCTCTCCTCGGCCACGGCGACGAACTCGACCGGGGACACATTGCCCAGTTCCGGGTCGTTCCACCGCGCCAGCGCTTCGAACCCGGTTATCTCTCCGGTCGGCAGGTGGATGAGCGGCTGAAAGGCGAGCGTCAGCCCCCCTTGCGCCAACGCATCCCGCAACCGGCTTTCGATCGAAAATCGCCGCTGCGCTTCCTTGAGAACACCGTTGCGATAGATTTCCACCTTGCCGCTGCGCTTGGCGATCTTGACCGCCGCCTGCGCCTTGCGGATCACATCGTCCGGGTCGTCGTCCAGGTTGATGGAAAGGGCGCAGCCGATGGCGCAATCGACCCGGATCTGCAGGTCGCTCAGCCTGATCGGCGAGCTCAGCGCTTCCTGTATGCGCTGAACGATGTGAAGAGCGTCTGACAAGCCATTGTTCAGGCGTGCGAAAATGGCGAAATCATTGCCGCCGATCCGGGCCAGCACATCGCCCTGGCGCAAGCTCGACTTGAGCCGCTTGGCAACAGTGATGAGGAGTTCGTCGCCAGCCATCGGCCCGAGCGATTCATTGACCCGGCTGAAGCGGCTGAGGTCGATGGCGATGATGCCGAATTGCGCATTGTCCGGCCAGACGCTGTTGTTCAGGCGGTCGTCGATTTCCTCACCGAAGCCGGTGCGGTTCGGCAGGGCGGTCAGCCCGTCCGAAAGGAGTTCGCGGCGCAGATTCTTCTCGATCGCGCGCTCGCTGGTACGGTCGGTGGCGGTAAAAAGAAAGAACGATGCCTCGGCGTTTTCGGCAGGCAGGCGGCCCAGGGTGCACAGGAAATATTCCGGCCCCAGCTTTCCTTCCCGCCTGATTTCGAAACTGTCGGTGTCGCAGTTGGAGTGGGCGAAACCGGAAACGCGGTCGAGCAGTTCCGAGCGGATTTTGCCCAGCGACGAGGAGTCGCGCGTCAAGCCTTCGACCGCAGCAAAGCGCCTGTTCCCCATGACGACGCGGATGCCTTCGCCGTCGCAAGCGAAGACCGCGGCAAGATGCGGCAAGGCCGCGAGCCATTGCGCCATCCCGATGTCCTGATGTGCGCCATCCTCCCCAAGCAGAGGAGTATCGGTGGCCGGTTTTACCGGCAAATTACGCACCGAAGCGGATTCCATGCCCTTGGGTTATCGGGAAGGAGTAAATTTTCGGGAAACGTTAAACAGTTTTGCGACGAACCGAATGCGCGCAAAAAGCCGCTGATTAGAACCGATTGTCGCGCGGGAATCCTGTGGGCGGCATCCGGCCCGCCGCGCCCCGCGCGACCTTCCATGGCAGCATGTCGCTTTCCGTCCGTGTCCGTCCCGACTCGCCGCCCATGGTCCAGCTGAGGCCATCGGCAAGGCGGAAGGCCAGCGCATCGGACAGGCCGCCATCCCGGTAGCGCTGCATCTGCACCCCCTGCCCACGCGCCATCTTGGGCATTTCGCCAAGGGAAAAGACGAGCAGCTTGCGGTTCTCGCCGATCACGGCGACGCTGTCGGCCTCGGCCGGGACGGGCCGAACAACGCTCAGCTTCGCGCCGGTACGGACATTGACCACCTGCTTGCCCTTGCGCGTTTCGGCGATCAGGTCCGCCGCCGCCGCAAGGAAGCCGCGGCCATCCGACGACGCGAGCAACAGGTCGCCACCCGGTCGCGCCGGCATCAGCGCCACGATGCTGCCTTCATTGTCCATGTCGACGAGCGACCGCACCGGATCGCCAAAGCCCCGGCCACCCGGCAGTTTGTCCGACGCCAACGTATAGACCCGGCCGGTTGAGGTCGCCATCAGCAGCTTGTCCGTCGTATAGGCGTGGAAGGCGAATTGAGGCCCATCGCCTTCCTTGAACTTGAGCGTATCCGCCGCGGCCAGGTCGCGATGACCGCTCATCGCGCGAATCCACCCACGTTCCGACAGGATGACGGTGATGGGTTCACGCTCGATCATCGCCTCCAGCGGGATTTCCCGCGCCGGGGCCGCTTCCTCCACCAGCGAGCGGCGGCGGCCAAGATCGGTGTCCGGCCCGTAGCGCTTGCGCAGCGCGGCAAGATCCTTCTTCAGGCGCGTACGCTGGCGCGCGGGACTTTCCACCAGCTTTTCAAGCTCGTCCTGCTCCTTGAGCAGTTCGGCATGTTCGCGGCGCAGTTCCATCTCCTCCAGCTTGCGCAAGCTGCGCAGTCGCATGTTGAGGATGGCCTCGGCCTGCCGGTCGGTGAGGGAGAATTCGTCCATCATCACCGGCTTTGGCTCGTCCTCCGTACGGATGATCTCGATCACCCGGTCGAGGTTCAGATAGGCGATGATATAGCCGTCGAGCAGTT
Source organism: Sphingobium sp. CCH11-B1 (assembly GCF_001556865.1). Taxonomy (GTDB): domain Bacteria; phylum Pseudomonadota; class Alphaproteobacteria; order Sphingomonadales; family Sphingomonadaceae; genus Sphingobium. The sequence continues at coordinate 50,739 of NZ_LSJY01000089.1, forward strand.
CCAGCCGTGCGGCGATCTTGTCCAGGCGGTGACGGGCGCGGCGGACCAGCACGTCGATCTGATGCTTCAGCCATTCGATCAGCAGCGGCTTGAGGCCCAGGACGCGCGGCGTGTGGCTGGCGTCCAGCACGTTGAGGTTCAGGGGGAAGCGGTTTTCAAGGTCGGTCAGGCGGAACAGGCTGTCCATCAGCACCTGTTCGTCCACGGTGCGGGCGCGCGGCTCTATGACGATGCGGATTTCCGTGTCGCTTTCGTCCCGCACATCGGCCAGGATCGGTAGCTTCCGATCGTTGATGAGGGCGGCAATCTGCTCGATCAGCTTGGATTTCTGCACCTGGTAGGGAATTTGCGTGACCACCGCGACCCATGTGCCCCGCCCGCCATCCTCCTTGTGCCAGCGCGCCCGGGTGCGGAACGCGCCGCGACCCGTGGCATAGGCTTCGGAAATGATCGATGGGCTGTCCACCAGCACGCCGCCGGTCGGGAAGTCAGGCCCCTTCACCACCTGCATCAATGCGGCATGGTCGGCGTCGGGATTGTCGATCAGCAGATTGGCGGCGTCGATCAATTCAGCAACATTGTGCGGCGGGATGCTGGTCGCCATGCCCACCGCGATGCCGCTCGCGCCATTGGCGAGAAGATTTGGGAAGAGGCCGGGAAAGACCTCCGGCTCCTCATCCTCGCCATTGTAGGTCGGACGGAAATCGACGGTGCCCTCGTCAAGCCCCGACATGAGATCGGCGGCGGCCTGCGTCAGGCGCGCTTCGGTATAGCGCATCGCCGCCGCATTATCGCCGTCGATATTGCCAAAATTGCCCTGCCCGTCGACCAGGGGCGTGCGGAGCGAGAAATCCTGCGCAAGCCGCACCATCGCGTCATAGACCGAGGCGTCGCCATGCGGGTGATATTTGCCGATCACGTCGCCGACGACGCGGGCGCATTTCTTGTAGGGCGTGGTGTTGCGTGCCGGATTTTCGACCAGCACGTCCGGGTTGGCGCCGCCCGGCTCCATCCGCAGCAGGCGCATCGCCCAAAGCAGCCGCCTGTGCACCGGCTTCAACCCGTCGCGCAGGTCCGGCAGCGATCGGGCCGTGATCGTCGAAAGCGCATAGACGAGATAACGCTGGGAGAGCGCTTCGTCGAACGGATGATCCTTGATGGCGTCGAACGGGTCGCGGAAATCTGTCATCGCGGAGGACTTAGCAAAGCAGGCACGAAACGGAAACGGTTTCGCTCAATGGTCAGTGACGAGCATGTCGGGGGCAGTTCAGCGCGGCAAGTAAACCCCGCCGGGGTCCGCCGCGACCGCATCGGCGAATTCGGCGCATATCCAGTCGCGAAACGCCTTCACCTTGGGCGTGTTGCGGGCGTGGGACGGATAGACGATCCAGTAGCTCGCCAGCTCCCGAACATAGGAGGGCACGGCCTCCACCAGCAATCCCGCTTCCACCTCCGCCTTCCAGAGGAAATGATTGAGGATCGCGATCCCTTGGCCCGCGATGGCGGCGCGCCCCTCCATCACCTGGCTGTCGAGCGCGATGCCCGGCGGGCCGGCGGCGGGATCATCCTCCACCCCCATGGCAGCGAACCATTCGTGCCACCACATGTCGTCAGGCGACAGGCGCGGCATCGCGTGCAACGCCCGCGCATCCGGGACAGGACCGTGTCGCGCCAGCCAACCTGGACTGCACATCGGAACCAGCCTGTTGTGCGTCAGCAGTCGCACGTCCAGCCCCGGCCATTCGCCCCGCCC
>NZ_LSJY01000090.1 GCF_001556865.1 Sphingobium sp. CCH11-B1
TCTCGCCGACGGGCAGGGTTTCAGCGCGGCGCTTCCCGCTGCGCGGAAACCCAAGGAGTAGGAAGATGACCAAGACCGTTCAAATCGAAACCACCGCTGCCGAGCCTGTGTCGGGCATCGAGATTTTCGTGCCCCTCAACAAGCTCAAGAAGTCCCCGAAGAACGCCCGCAAGGTGCCGCATGGCGAGGCCGCCATCGAGGCGCTGGCCGGTTCCATCGAGCATAAGGGTCTGATCCAGAACCTTGTGATCGAGCCGGAAATGAAGGGCGAGAAGCCGACCGGCGCCTATTTCGTCACCGCTGGCGAAGGTCGCAGGCTGGCCTATCTGTTGCGCGCCAAGCGCAAGCAGATCAGGAAGAACCACCCGGTTCGCTGCCGTCTCGACACCGAGAACGACCCGTCCGAGATCAGTCTGGACGAGAACGTGACCCGGACCCCGATGCACCCCGCCGATCAGTTCGAGCGGTTCCGTGAGCTTGCGGACGGCAAGGGATGGGGCGCGGAGGAAATCGGCGCGCGGTTCGGCGTGTCGGGCGGTGTGGTGAAGCAGCGGCTTCGCCTTGGCGCTGTCAGTCCGAAGCTGTTGCAGGTCTATCGCGAGGACGGGCTGACCTTGGATCAGCTTATGGCCTTCGCCATCACCGAGGACCACGCCCGGCAGGAGCAGGTGTTCGAGAACCTGCATCACAACCGGGAGCCGTGGATCATTCGGCGCGACATGACCGCCAACAACGTGCCCGCCGATGATCGCCGTGCGGTGTTCGTCGGGGCCGACGCCTATCTTGAGGCGGGCGGCAACATCATCCGCGACCTGTTCAGCGAGGATCGAGGCGGTTTCTTCGAGGATGCGGGCTTGCTCGACATGCTTGCCGTCGAGAAGCTGCGCGAGGTGGCGGACGGAGTGCAGGCCGAGGGGTGGAAGTGGGTTGAGGCCCATATCGACTATCCCCACGCCCACGGTATGCGGCGCTTCTATCCGCAGGCCGTAGACCTGTCCGACGAGGACGAGGCCCGGCTTGAGGCCCTGTCCACCGAGCATGACGAGCTTGCCGAAGGCTATTCGTCCTATGACGAAATGCCCGAGGACGTGGCGGCGAAACTGGAAGCGGTGTCCGATGAGATCGACGCCATTTCGGCCAAGCGTTACGCCTACGATGCCAACGTGATCGCGCATGGCGGGGCGTTCGTGGTGCTTCACCATGACGGCACGGTCAGGATCGAGCGCGGTTTCGTCCGTCCCGAGGATGAGGCGCTGGCCGACCCGCAGCCCGAGGACGAGGCAGAAGCCATCGACCCGGAGGCCGTGGAGGACGAGCAGGCCGAGGACGGCGACGAGGACGTGCAGGATTTCGAGGATGAGGACGAGGAACCGGGCAAGCCCATTTCCGACAGCCTCATTCGCGACCTGTCCGCCCACCGGACGCTGGCCCTTCGCGTGGCGCTTGGCGAGCAGCCCGGCATTGCGTTGATCGCCCTGACCCACACGCTTACGGCGCAACTGTTCTACAGCTACGCCGAGGCCGGTTGCCTTGAAATCCGTCCGACCGTGACCCCGCTTGGCGGTCATGCGGCGGGGATCGAGGATACACCGCTGGCGACGCGAGCGAGCGAGGCGCATGACGCATGGGCCGAGCGGATGCCGCGTGACGTGGCCGACCTGTGGGGCTTCATCGTCGCACTGGACGATGAGCAGCGGATGGCGTTGCTGGCGCATTGCGCGTCCCGCACCGTCAACGCCCTGCGCCTGCCGTGGGATCGCAAGCCCCGGACGCTGCAAACGGCGGACAGGCTGGCGACCGCGCTGGCGCTGGACATGGCGAAGGACTGGACGCCGACCGTGGACAGCTACCTTGGCCGTGTCACCAAGGCGCATATCCTTGAGGCCGTGGCCGAAGGGGTATCGGAGGATGCGGCCCGCCGTATCGCGGACAAGAAGAAGCCGGAAATGGCCGAAGCCGCCGAGCAGCGTCTTGTCGGGAAGGGCTGGCTTCCCGCTGTGTTGCGGACGCCGGAGCCGGAGGCCGAACCCGTCGAGACGGAGGACGCCGAAGGGATCGCGCAGCCGTCCGAAGCGGAGGCCCCCGATACCGGAGCGCGGGACGGCGAGGCCGTGGAGGTCGAGGCGGTGGAGCAGCCGACCGAACCCGAAGCGGTGGAAGCCAACCCCGATCCGGTGGACGAGGAAGCCGCCTACTCGGTTGCCGCCGAATAGAACGGCGTCGGGCCGGGGCCGCATTGGCGGTCCCGGCCTTCCTTTCGCAGCCCGCAAAAATTCGCGGCCGCGCCCGGTTGGGGCGCGGCCGCTTTTCCGTTTGGCAGGACCGTGAGTTTGGAGCGGCTACGCGAACAGGCCGGGCAACTGCGGCATGGGCTCGCCGTGCGCCATTGCCCGCGCCGCGTTGCCTGGCGCGGCCACCGTCACCCATTCCACGCGCCAGTCGAGCCGCAACACATCGCTGTCGCCGTCGCGCTGAATCCGCACGATCCCCGCGCCTTCCTCGCTGACAGCGAACCGGCAATCGTGATCCTCGCCATAGGCCGCTTCGATCAGCGTGCCGTCCGAGAAGCTGAGCCAGCAGCGGCCCGCGCTGTCGGCCGGAACCGCCAGCTCGGCCTCGACATCGCCCATCACCTTCAATCTCGTGCGGTCCTGGCCGCGGATCATCACGCTCATACGCCGTTCCTCGATCTCGATTCGCAAAGCCGCATCTTGGAACAAATAACGAACATAGGGCAAGGGAAAGAGTCCCCATAGCCGGACGCCGGGGAAGGGAGCGCCCCGCCCATCTCGGGCGAGCGCTGCGCCGACCAGCGCGGACAGCCCATAATCGCCAACATCCCGGTCCCGAATCCGGCGCTAGGCCGGCATCGCACAGGCTGGGCCTGAACCTGTCCGGCACGCAGGCCGCGTCCCTCCCGCCGATTTCCGCATGGCAGCGCCGCGCTCCGCTGCATCGGCCACGCCCCCACGAAAGCCGGGGCCACGTCGCCCTTGCACCTCGCTCGCCCGAAACCCTCCCGTCACGCCCGCCTCGAACACGAGACCATCGCCAGCACCGCCACGGCCGGCGGCGGCAAAGCTCCTCCGATCTTCCCGTCAGGCCGATGTTCTTGCACGGCACCGCCGCCACGCGGCCTCTCGAAAGGCTTGTCTGGCCGAAGCCCGCCCGTCTTCCCGCAACGGCGCCGGGCGATTTTTTTCCGCCGCCGGCCATGCCGGCTTTGCATCGCGAAACCAAAAAAACCGCCCGCCGCCGCCAGCCACTTCGTTCCGCCCTGCGGGTGCGGGCCGGCCGTCCCCCGTCCGATCGACAGCCATCGAGACCGCGACAGGCGCGGCTCCGAGGCAAGAAAGGACTGACGTTATGATCTGCGGAAACTTCACCTCCACCGACGAGGGCTTCACCGGCGAAATCCGCTTCTTCGGCAAGCGCGAACAGGTCGTGCTCCTCCTGATCGAGGACCAGGACAACGAGAAGGCCCCTCACTTCCGCATCGTCGCGGCCGACGACGAACGGATCGAGTTCGGCGCCGCCTGGCGGAAGACCAGCAAGGAGGGGCGCAAATACATCTCGTTCAAGCTCAATCCCGTCGTCGATCAGCCGGTCTATCTCCGGCTTTTCGAGTCCGAGACGGTGGCCGGCGAATACGAGCTGCTCGCAAGCTGACCGGCTCCGCGCCCCGCCCGAGATGGGCGGGGCGCTCCTTTTTCCCACTCCCAAAAAGGATCTTCGCCATGCCCGACCGCATTGGCCATAATGGCGGCCCGCCGCTCGACGATCGCAGGCCAGGCCCCGCAGACGGCGCGAGCTGCCGGCGATGTCGACACTGGCGGCCGCCGAGCGAGCGCGAGGAAAGCGATTATCGCGCCTATCAGATGGGCGTGATCCGCCGCCGCATCGCGGAGCCTTCGGGCGCTTGCGACCGAGTGATGTTGCGGCCGGGCGGCCCCGTTGCTTTCGCCGGCACCAAGGGCCGGTCCTGGTGCTACAATTTCGAGGCCAAGCCGCCGCCCACCGACGAGGAGCGGCGCGGATGGGGTTTCGTCACGATCTACGAGGGCGACCGTATCGTCTGGCAGGGCCGTGAAGGCGAGGAACCTGCCGAATATCGGCAAGGCGACCTGTTCGACTGACGGTGCAGTTACCGGCCTGACGGCCGCGCCGGTATCCCGGCTGTCGTTTGCTTGAGCGGGAATCAGGGCGCTCCGCCCCCGCTCCCCAGCAACAACAATCAGCCGAACCGTGGCTCAGTCGCTGCGCTCCCTGCGCCCGCACCACTCCGGCAGATTCTTGCTGCCCCCCACACCCCCGGCTGCTCGCCGCGAAGGCAGGGTCGATGGCCTGGCCATCGCCCTGCGGACGATTTGCAGAAGGGAAAAACAGTCATGGACAAGATCAAGCATGTTGACGGTGGCAGCGCAGAATATTGGCGGGAGCGCCGCGAAGTCTTCGCCCTGATCCGCGAAGCCGAGGAAGCCGGTGAGCGAGCGAAGAATGCGCCGACCTATCTTCACGGCGGTTTTGACGAGGACGGCGATGTGATCCCGATGGAGAACCTCGGTCCTTGGGATGACTTCGAGGATGCGGTGCAACGGCTGGAGGCGAACGAAACGGCGGTGAGCATCCTTGTCGCGCAGCGCCGCACCGAAATCTACATTCGCCGCCTGTGGGCCGTGATTGCCGCGCTGGAGGCGCTGGAAGCTCCGTTCTACCCGGAGAACAGCCCGCTTTGGGGACCGGATACCGATTGACCGGGACGGCAGGCGGCCCCGAGCCGCCTGCCACCACCGCCCGCGTCCGTGT
>NZ_LSJY01000091.1 GCF_001556865.1 Sphingobium sp. CCH11-B1
CTGGCTGCGTCAGTCCGCGAGAAATGGCCGCTCGCCATCGGGCGGCGTGTGCGAGTTATGGCTTCCAGCCTGGAACGGAAAGCTATGCGAATTGCCTTCTTCAGCTAGACGTCGGTGATTACGGCTACGGCCATCACAGGGGTGGCGTGCCGTTGTTTCCTGCCCGGCATCAGTCTCCCGCACCGCCTTCCCCTATCGCCACGCAAGACTGAGGTCGGCTACAGGTTCACCGATGCTCCTTCGCCCTCACCTCTTGATCTGCGCACTTTCGCTTGGAAGCGCAGCGCTTGCCACGGCTCAGCAGGCGGTGCCTGCCAAACCACGAACCGCCGCGGGTGCGTCGAAGTTCGTCCAGGACATGCTGACCC
>NZ_LSJY01000092.1 GCF_001556865.1 Sphingobium sp. CCH11-B1
GTTCAGTGTTCGTTCTTCAACCTGGCCAAAATCGCAGCTTCGGGCCGACTGGGCCTATAACTGGTGCGAGCAAGCTCCTCGAGCGCGGTGTCGGGTCTGGGTTGCTGGTCGAAGTCACGCGGCGTCGTTCCTGGCGCGTTTTCGTGGCCGGTGATCTCGCGGTGGCATTCGGATATGCCTCTCCCCAGCGCGGTCGACCGCGATTGGAGCCCCCTCCCCCACCTGCCGATCGAAGCCTCAGGCAGGTTTTCGACTCGTTCGATGAGCAGATGGCGGAGATCGATCGCCTTCTGTCCCGCTCTTGATCCAGCTATCGTCGCGATGAAGACGCCGTCGACGCGAGAGTTGCGTGCTGCGGTTTGGCCGATTTCCGCCGTTTTCTCCCTGTGCCGCGTTATGTGCCGCGTGTTGTAACGCGCTGGGTGCCGCGATTGCGCTCTGCCTAGCGTTCGCGCGGCGCAGCGCGCTGGCGCGTGCGGCATCGCGAGCCGCAGCGCGTGCGCTTGTGCGTTTACTGGCGCTTGCGTTCTCGCTGCTAACGGCGCTTGCTGTTGCGCGTGTGCCATTCCCAGCGCGGTCAGTAGCGCGGTCGCCTTGCACCGCGCTTACACAGGCGCTATGAGAAGCGCAGATCAATTGTGCCGCGCTGCCTGTGCCACGTCACATGGGTGCCGCGCCCGCGACCCACAGGGAGCTATTTCGTGCCAGTCATCACTATCGCGCAGAGCAAGGGTGGAGCAGGCAAGACGACGCTTGCGCTTGCCCTCGCATCGGAATTCGAGGCACTGGGCGGCTCGGTGTTCATGCTCGACGCCGACCGTCAAAACAGCCTGTTGAACTGGCACCGGGATCGGATCGCAGCGGGCAGGGGAGGGGACTCGCGCATCGCCGTCGAGGACGCCTCGCAGCTGCGGGACTCGGATATCGGTGCCGCGATCGGACGAGCGCGCGAGGCGGCCCAGCTCGTCGTCGTCGATTCCGAGGGAACGTCGAACTTCAAGACCGCCTATGCCGCTATGGATTCCGACTTTGTCGTCATCCCGACACGGTCATCGCGGCTCGATCTCGAGCGAACCGTCGAAACCAGCGATATGCTCGAGAAAATGTGCCGCGGCGTCCCATACCGCGTGCTCATCACCCAGACAGGGCAGGTGGCCCGCTCCAAAGCCGAGTGGGAGATCGACGGTCAAATCAGGAAAGCTCTCCCGACCTTCACCGACCAGATGTTCACCCTCGACGCCTTTCGCGCCATGTCGAACTACCGGATGACCCTCGCTGAGGTCGAAGCTGCCAACCTCGCCAAGACGGAGAAAGCGCGCCGCATCGCGCAAAGCGTCCTCGCCGATATTCTCAGCGAAATTCAGAACAAGGAGGCAGTCGATGCCTGAAGAAAAAGCCGCCGTGAGCAGCATGGGCGACATCATCGGATCGACACGGCAGCGCCTGGAGCAGCCAGAAGCGCCCGCCGATCGTCTCCGCGGGCTCGTTGCCGCTACAGCCGCGCCCAAACCTGCCAGCACGCCGCCAGTCCAACGCGAACCCGCCGGATCGGCGCTCCCAGCCAACTATTTTCCGCAGGTTACTGCCGATCTCGGCGTCACACCCAAGCGCAAGCCCCAGCGCGGTCCGGCCCGGTCGCTCCATATCAGCATGCGCCTGTCGCCTCCTGAGCGCGACCGCCTCGTGCGCTGGTGCGACGACCGCAACCTCAGCCTCCCGGACGGGATCATGGCGCTGATCGATCTGGCCGAAGGGGAGGGGAGGGCGCCCGAATAGGCCCGGTCTCGCTTTATGTGAGGAAACGGGGGAGGGCAGGCTATCCCTAAGGCCGGCCACGAAGCCCGACGAAACTTTTGCAGAAGCCTTCCCAGGATTTGTAGAGCGGCACGCCCGTCAGGGTCTTGAGCCGGTCGCCCATCTTCTCGCGAAACGCCCCGGCGATCAGATCCTTGTCCCAGCCGCCCCCGAAATCGGCCACAATCGTCAACAGGCGCTGATCCCCGCAGAAATGCATCGATCCAGTGGGGAAGGGCTTGCTCGACGGCAATGCCGCCACAGGGGCGGCCGCCGGAATGGCCGCGACCTCCTCGACGCTGCCATCGCGCCTGGCACGGCGTCCGACCTTGGGCCGATCGAGCTCCTTTGCCGTCTCTTCCTGCTCAACAGGGTCCTTGGGGCTGAAGGTCAGCTTGACCGCCTCGACCGGCCGGCCGCGCCCGGACCCCCGGATTTCTTCCCATTCCACGATGAAATCGGCGAGCTGGTCGATCTCCGCCTTCGATTTGACGAGCACGTCACGCCGAAACTCGGCGAAGTTCTTGAAGCTGCCGTCGGGCACACCCAGGCGTCGGCGCAGTTCATCGACGTTCATTTTGACGACGCGGTTCTGCCGATTGATGATCAGGCAGCCAAGATCGTACAAGGTGAGCGAATAGCGCGACTGGAGCGCAAGCATCACCCCGAGGTTCACCCGCGCATAGTAATCCGAACGCTGGATCACGCGCTTGAAGCTCTCTGAGAACTGAAACTCCACGACGCTCATGCCGTCTTCGGAGATTTCCTCGACGCAGCTCGACAGCAGCGACTGCGACATGATCGCAGGCTTACCCTTCTTCGAGGTGGTCCGGATACGGACGATCACGCGTAGCAGTTCGTCCATTACCGGCTGGATGCGCTCGTTACCCTTGTGCGAGCCGCGCAGTTCCTTCTTGGTGATCGTGAAAGTCTTGCTGTCTTCGCCGGCTTCCGGTCCCGCTTTCCGCAACATCAGTGCGAAAGCCTTTCTTCCGGCCGCACTCAACGACCCCGTCTCGAACTCGGATTCGACTAATTCCCCAGGTTTACTTACAAAGTCGAGGTCGCGGCGGCGAATCACGTCAGCAACCCGCAACGTCCGACTCAGACCCTCCAGGTCAGGCGGAACCTCGATTTCCACGGTGTCCGAATCGAGCTTCATGTGAGTTGCATACCATCAGCTTGTCATAATGAGAACCGCCCCCCGTTCACTCACATAGACGTGCCCCCAGACGCTCATAGAGACGTCGTTGGCCCATGCGATCACCAGCCCCCAAGCGCTCACATAAAGCCGCCGAGCCCTCGGCACGCGACTCGCGTTCCCGAGCCGAGTCGCGATCACTCCCCCGAAAACTCACATAAAAGATTCGTGTCGCGTGGCCGCGTCGAAGCGGCGAGCAGGGCCGCGCAGCGCGTGACCCCCGCCGACTCACATATAGATCTTCATATCATGTTGGTTTAATTGGCTTTTCTTGGCATCCCCCAATCGCTCACATAAAGGTGGAGAAATTCCTTATTTCGAACGCCCCATTTTCGCGGGCCGCCCCCGAGACCTCACGCAAAGATCCGCACGCCTCGGCCACGATCCCCCAATCGCTCACATAAAAGAGCATCTCCGATGTCGGCGATCTTCCCCGAAGCAAAAACATACGGGGATTCAGGGATTTCCCGGCAGCTCTTTAGCCCGTTTCGCCTGAGTCCCCCGAGAACTCACATTGTCCCCCGATCACTCAGGCTCCAGCCCCCCCTGGCTCGCACAGACGCCCCCGAGCCCTCACACTGAAGCCCCCGTCTCCTCACAAGGAGAGCACTCAACCTATTGGTTTACCGTCTTAAACGGCCCCTGAATCTTAGAATCAATGAATCTATGAAGCTCCCGCGCTCCGCTTGGGCGTTTTTAAGATTTGATTCTTCAAGAGGAGCAGAACGACCGTCCCGCAAAGCCGGTTAGCTGCGCCCCAGGATAAGGTGAGCCGGCAGAGAGGCAAGGGGGAGCATGGGCCGCGAAAGGAACTGCCAATGGCCCTTGTCGCGCTCAGACCAACCCAGGACCTCATCGATCTAGTCGGCTCGCTCGGGGGAACCTGGCACGGACGCACCGCGATGTGTCCGTGTCCCGCCCACGCCGACAGCACGCCCAGCCTCTCCATTCGCCAAGGCAACCAGGGTATTCTCGTCACCTGCTTTGCCGGCTGCGACCGGGAAGATGTTCTGCGTGAGCTTCGGCGGGTCCCGAGCCGTGGTCGCTTCGCCTACACCGACACGCCCACCGCGCGGTCCGGCAACGCCGAGCGGCTCTGGGACGAGGCGCTCCCTCTCGAGGGCACGCTCGCCGAGCGCTATCTTCGCCTGCGACATCTCTGGCCTGTAACCCATGACCTGCGCTTCCACCCGCGCTGCCCCTATCGGCCCAAGCCGTGGACGACCTATCATCCTGCGCTGATGGTCGCGGTGCGGGAAGGGCGGCGCCTGACTGCCGTCCAGCGGATATTCCTCGACCCGTTGACAGCCCGATATCGGATGAAGCTGATGCTCGGCCGGCCGGGGCAAGGCGCATGGCAGGGAGGAGGGCAGGCAGTTCCTGTGCTGGCGCTGGCCGAGGGCTTCGAAACCGCGCGCGCCTTCACCATCCTCCACGACATACCTTGCTGGACGAGCCTTGGAGCCCGCCGGCTCGACCAGCTCCTGCTTCCGTCATCGCTGACCTCGCTGATCCTGGCCGTCGACAACGATGCCGAAGGCGCGATCGCGGCAGAGCGGGCAGCCCTGCGTTACGCCAGGCCGGATCTCGCGATCACCCCCATGCCCCCCAAGGGCGTCAAGGACTGGGCCAAGGTTCTCGAGATGAGCCGGCGATGACCAGGGTCTCGCCAACGGCAGCCTGGCATTGGCACGGCACCTTGGGAAACTTCCTGATTGCCGGAGGCAACGCGGGAGAGGAAGGCAATGTCCGGAGGAGCGCATGGCACGCATTGCGATCATCGATGGACACCCCGATACTGATCGGGCGCGCTTCGTTCACGCGCTGGCGGATGCCTATGCGGCGGGTGCCGAGGCAGGCATCCACGAAGTCCGCAGGATCGATATCGCGTCCCTGGATTTTCCGATTTTGCGCTCGGCCAAAGAATGGCGCGAGGCCAATCCTGTAGACACGATCCACACGGCGCAAATCGACATTCGGTGGGCCGACCATCTCGTGATCCTCTATCCGCTTTGGCTCGGCGACGTGCCCGCTCTCCTCAAAGCCTTCCTCGAGCAGGTCATGCGGCCCGGCTTTGCGATCGATGAAACCGAACCTGATCAGCCAGCAAGACTGCTCGGTGGCTGGTCGGCGCGTATCATCGTGACGATGGGGATGCCCGCACCTTTCCATCGGTTCTTCTACCGGGCCCATAGCCTCAAGAGCCTCGACCGCAATCTGCTCCGCCTCGTCGGCATCGCACCCGTTCGCTATTCGATCATCGGCGGCGTCGAGAAGGGTGGCGGACACCGGAAACACTGGCTGCACTGCGTCCGCCAGCTTGGCCGGGACGCCCGATAGCACTGGTTCGGAAACTGTCGGCGAACCCAAGGCTTTCCGCGATAGCGTAGCCGGCCCCTGCCAACCACCGCGCGACTGGGCAAAGGGAAGGGGGATCGAAGGATTGATGCTGCCGATGGGGCAGCCAGTCCGGAGACCCCACCATGTCCGATCTCTTCGATACCGCCACCGCGGCCGAACGCCGCGCGGCCACGCTTCTCATCGACCGCCTCAGGTCGACGGACCCGATCACCCGGGCCGACCTCAATACGGCGATGATCGAAGGCTATGGCGGGACCGACGCGGACGGGCTCTGGACCCAGCGCGACAGCTTCGAGATTCTCGAGCATGCGCTCGCCCACCACCTCCAGTTCGGTCCCTATCCGCTGACCTCGCTCGATGACGTGATTGCGGCCTGCGACCTGCTCGACCGGCTGCCCACCCAGACCGTTCGCAGCGAAGATCAGATCGAATGGCAGCAGTTCTCGACGCCCGTCGATCTTGCCGCGGTGGCGGTTGTCCTCGCCAATATCCAGAGCGACGATGTGATCCTCGAGCCGAGCGCCGGCAATGGGCTCCTCGTGGCGCATTGCCGCGACTTCGGCTCCCTCCAGCTCAACGAATATGCGTCGGGCCGCCGGGCGCGTCTCGCCGATGTCTTCCCCGACGCGACCGTCACTGGCCACGACGGCGCCACGATCAACTCGAGCCTGGCGGCAGCGGCGCGCCCCAGCCTGATCCTCATGAACCCGCCATTCTCCCGGTCGGTCGGGCTGGGCGCGGACGCACACGCCGCTGTCCGACATCTCCAGGCAGCCCTTCGCCGACTGCAGGCCGGCGGCCGTTTGGTTGCAATCATGCCCGACTGGTTCGGACCCAATGCCCGGATGCGCGATCTCTTCGAGACCACGCTGCGCGATGTCAGCGTGCGGACCTCGGTGCGGCTCGAGAAATGCTATCTGAAGCACGGCACCAGCATCGCGGTCCGGCTGTTCGAGATCGACAAGGTCCCCGGCACGACCATTCCCGCGACGATCCAGCGCACCTCCATCCGCGAGCTCATCGGCGCGCTCACGATCCACGAACGCGCGACCCTCGCAGCGCCATCGGCGCCGACTCCCAAGCGATCGAGCAGCCCCTCGCTGTTCCGCGCCATGAAGAGCAATCGCGCGCAGCCGCGGCCCTATCACGCTCCGGTGCGCAACAACGTACTGCCTGTCGACTACGCGCCGCTCGACACGCCGGCGCCGCTGCTCGACCAGGTCGGTGTCTATCTTCCCTATCGTCCGAGCCGGATCACCTTCGACGCCGCCGGCGAACATCCGACTGCCCTGGTCGAATCCGTCGCGATGGGCTCGATCGCGGCGCCGATCCCGGCCTATGTGCCGCGGCTCCCCGAACGCACTGTCTCCGAACGCCTGCTGTCGGCCTCGCAGCTCGAAACCGTCGTCTATGCGGGACATGCCTGGGACCAGTTTCTACCGGGGAAGTTCAGGCCCGCCAAGGAAGGCGTCGGCCTTGAGGAAGCGCAGGATGGCCGCGCCTATCGCATGGGCTATTTCCTCGGCGACGGGACCGGGGCGGGGAAGGGGCGGCAGGTCGCCGCGTGCATCCTCGACAGCTGGCTCGCCGGCCGCCGCCGGAACATCTGGATTTCGAAGAACGAGGCGCTGCTCGAAGACGCGCGGCGTGACTGGACCGCGCTCGGTGGTCTCGCGGCCGACATCCAGCCCCTCTCCAACTGGAAGATCGACCAGGCGATACCGCTGGAGCAGGGCGTGCTCTTCGTCACCTACCCGACGCTTCGTTCGGCACGCGGTGACCACAGCCGCCTCCAGCAGGTCATCGACTGGGCAGGCGACGACTTCGAAGGCGTGATCGGCTTCGACGAAGCGCATGAGATGGGCGGCGTCGCCGGCGGCGAAGGGGCGCTCGGCAAGAAGGAGGGCTCGCAGCAGGGCATCTCCGGGGTCCTGCTCCAGAACCATCTGCCCGGCGCGCGCGTGCTCTACGCCTCGGCAACCGGCGCCTCCGACGTCAACAACCTCGCCTATGCCGTGCGGCTGGGCCTGTGGGGGCCGGAAACCGCCTTCAGCAACCGCGAGCAGTTCATCTCCGGCATCCGCAAGGGCGGCATCGCCGCGATGGAGCTCGTCGCTCGCGATCTGAAGGCGCTCGGCCTCTACACCGCCCGCGCGCTCGGCTTCGCCGGCGTCGAATATGACATCCTGCGGCATGAACTGACGCGCGAGCAGATCGCGATCTACGACGCCTATGCCGACGCCTGGGCGCTGTTATGGCGAGCTGCGCATAAGATTGCTTATCGCGAGGAAGCGG
>NZ_LSJY01000093.1 GCF_001556865.1 Sphingobium sp. CCH11-B1
GGTCAGGCCAAGCAGGACGCTGTGCGTGCGCAGCTTGGTGCTGATGTCCGAACCGGCGGCCGCAAAGGCGGTCGAGTAGGCCGGGATCAGCTTGATGTCGTCCTGGTTGAAGAAGCGATACTTCAGCGAGACGTCGACATTGCTGGTCAGCGGGTAGCGAACGCCAGCGATCGCCTGCCAGGCGAAGCCAGTGTCGCTGTCGTTGACGATGTCCGAAGCCAGCTTGCCGCGCGAAACGCCGACACCGCCGCCGACGAAGCCCTGCAGGCCATCATCGGGACCGAAGTCGAGCAGGCCGTTCAGCATGAACGACAGGGCCGAAGCCGCGCCGCCGAAGCCGGTCTGGTCAAGGTCGATCTTCGCACGCTTGTATGCGGCTTCGGCTTCGAGGCGGAAGCCGCCGAAGTCGTAACCGATGTTGGCGTCGAAATCATAACCCTTGTGGTAATCCACCGACGGGATCGCCGCGCGAGCCGGCGTCGCGGTGACGGTCTGGTCTTCGACGATCAGGACGCCGGCGTCGACGCCAACATACCAGCTATCGTCGCGCGCCATGGCCGGAGTGGCCAGGGCGCTGGTCGCAAGCGCAGCCGCGAGGGCAAGCTTCCGCATCTGAATTCCCCTTTCAAAAGTGTCACGAAGGACTGCTGAAACCCTGTATCGGGAAGAAAGTTTCATGGCAAGTCCACAATTAATGAAACCGTTGCAAAAATAACGCACTACCACCTTTCGCGGCTCGATATGAAAGTAATATGACATCTTTCTCAAGAAAATAACCCGATCATCAAGTCAAAACTTGGTGGATCCAAGTATCAGCTTGCGATCAACCCGTGCGCATGGAGCGCGGCCAGAATGGCGGCGATGGTCGCGCGCGCCTCTGCGTCAATTGTTGCGCCGCCGAAGGGCGCTGCGACCGCCGGCTGTCGTTCCGCCACGACCCTTTCATCGTTCACATAAAGGCCGTCATTCCGTATCGCGGCATCGCGCCATTGGCTCCCGTCATGGAAAATGGCATGTCCCCGGTCCGCCAAATCAATGAAAAGGCCTGCTTTTGGCGTCAGGAAACGCCATCCGCCCTCCGTCCAGCAGGCAATGGCGCCCTCATATTCCGCCCACGCGCCGCTTGCCCCAGCCGCAACGACCCAGCATTGCCCCGGTTCCGCCGCGCTCGGCGGAACCGTCAGGTCGGCGCTTTCCGCCCGCCCGTGCAGCAGCGCATCAATCAGCGTCAGCGCCTCATTGTGGAAGATTTCCTTCTGCGCCTGCCCGGCGAACAGCATCGGCAGCGCCCAGCGCGGTGTCTTGTCCATCATCGTCCCTTTCCTCGCATCTCGCCTCGATGTCAGAGGGCGGCGGTCAGCCGTGCCGCGCGCCCCGCCGCGCGCGTGCCCACCTGCGCCACCTCGATCGTCACGATGGTTCCGGCGGTGCCGTCGGCAGCGATCGTCGCAGCGTCGTAGGTCCAGCCCGGTTCCGCCACCTCGGTTCCCCGCACCAGCCTGTCTCCGTCCAGCACCCGCACCGTGTAGCGCTCGCTTTCCTCGGCCAGCGGCACGTCGCTTCCGCTCGTCCAGCGCCATCCCGCCCGGCTGCGCCGCACCCACCGGACCGCCAGCCCGCCGTCCGCCCGCTCGGCACGCAGATGCACCGGCGTCGGCGGGATCAGCGCCTCGCCCCGGATGGTCGCCGCCGCCTCGACGGCATCCGCATCACCCAGGCCCAGCGCCGCGACCTTCACTGTCCCGCCCGCCTCGCCGGTCAGCCCCGCCAGCGTCAGCGGCTCCACCAGCCTTTCCTCCTCGATCAGCAGGAACGGCTCGCCCGCCTCATGCCCGGCCATCGCCCATTCCGTGCCGCGCAGCCCCCGGCGCAGCCCGGTCAGCCGCCACAGTCCCGGCCCGGTCTGCGCCGCCGCCTCGAACTGGATCAGCTCCCGCCCGACCAGGCAAAGATTGCGTCCCTGCGCCAGCGCCGGCTCGTCCGCGCCGGCCAGCATCATGTCGGCGGCCAGCAGGGATACGCTCAGCGCGCCAACCCGGTCGACCAGCATCGCGCTCCCATCCGCCAGCGTCGTTACCGCCTGCCCCATGGTCGCGCGCGGCGCGCTGCGGCCGATCGGGGTCGCGTCGCCATTTGCGTCGATCAGGAACAGCGCCGCGCTGCGCCATCCCGCCCCGCCGCTGCGCGCCCGCCACCGCCTCGCGCAGCGGCGGCAGCTCCACGATCCTCAGCGTCGTCGCCCCGTGCGGCGCGTCGGGCGGCCGCACGATCGCGCCCGGCGATGCGCCACCCGGCACTGATCCGCCGGCTCCCGCCACCCGGCGCAGCGTCAGCCGCACGGCCATCGCCTCCCACTCCCGCTCCTCGATCCGCCACAGCCCCGGCGCGTCCGCCACTGCTGCGGTCATCCCCGGCTCCAGCGTCAGCGCGTCCCAGCCGCAACGCAGCGTCATCGTCGCGCGCCCGGTCCAGCCCGTGCCCAGCCGCTGGGCCGCCAGCGCCCGCGCGTCGTCGGCCGCCATCACCACGGGCAGGTCGATCCCCTGCTCCTGCCGGCCCGGCCCTGGCCGCACGACCCGCTGCACCCCGCTCTGATAGTCGCGGGCGGCATCATAATGGCGCAGGCTCACCGCCACCGGCGTCCGGTCGGCCGCACCGCCGGACTGTTCCCGCGGCGTGATCGCCCGGCCCTTCGTCCCGCGCGCCGCCGTCTCCGCCGCGATGGCCGCCTCGGCAT
>NZ_LSJY01000094.1 GCF_001556865.1 Sphingobium sp. CCH11-B1
GCCCGCCGCTTCTTTTCCCGACAGGTGAAGCATGGCCGATCTGCCCGCCCGCATTCTCGGCACCCCGGCAGCCGAAGCCCTGATCGCACACCTCATCGAGCGACACGGGCCATTGATGTTCCATCAGTCGGGCGGGTGCTGCGACGGATCGGCACCGATGTGCTTCCCGGCCGGGGAGTTCAGGGTCGGCGCGCAGGACGTGCTGCTGGGGCATGTCGCAGGTGATGTGCCGGTTTGGATCGGCGCTGCGCAGTTCGATTATTGGCGACATACGCAGGTCGTCATCGATGTTGTGCCGGGGCGCGGCGCAGGCATGTCGCTGGAAAGCCCGGAAGGGCAGCGCTTCATCGTCCGCTCGCGCATCTTCACCGATGCCGAGGCGGCTGCGCTGGATGCTGCCGGGGATCCACCCCGTGGCGCCTGATCCATGCGCACGCCAGCGATGGGTTTCGCGTGACAGCGATGGAGAAGCCGCTAAATCATATTGTCCCTAAGCATAAGAGAATGGGCGATGGGGGCAGGATATGGCGACAGGCGCAGCGACCAGGAGCGGGGTCCGCTTTGCGGTATCGCACAAGGACGATCCGCAGGAGGCGACGACCGCACTGGCAGAGCAACTAGGCGACGATCCGCTGGCGGGAATCGTGGCATTTTGCGCTCATCGCTATGATCGGGATCGGATGTCGCGGGCGATAAACCGGCAGTTCGACGGCATTCAGGTCATCGGCTGCATCAGTTCAGGCGAGTTGACCGACATTGGCTATGATCATGACTGCGTGACGATGATTGGCTTTCCCGCATCAGACTTTCGCATGACGACGCATTGTTTCGACGACATCGACAATTTTGATCCGATCGCGGCGCGGGATGCTGTGCGATCACTTGTGGCGCGGGCGCAGCGCGACGCACTGCACTTTGGCGATGCGGTCAACCATGTGGCCCTGTTCCTGGTCGACGGCCTGTCCCACCGGGAAGAATGGATGACGATGGCGGTGCAGGATGCATTGGGCGACATTCCGCTGATCGGCGGGTCGTCCGGCGACGATCTCGCCTTCCGCCAAACCGCCATATTCGATGATGGGCGCTTCCATGCGCGCGCGGCCGTGATCGCCATCCTGTCGACGTCACGTCCGGTCCATGTCTTCAAGGCGCAGCATTACCGGCCGGGACCGCACAAGATGGTCATTACAGGGGCCACACCGCACGAGCGGATCGTGACGGAAGTCAATGCGGAACCGGCGGCCGCGGAATATCTGAGGCTTGCCGGCCATGCAGGCGAGGAACTGGGCATGGAATTCTTCGCCGCCCATCCGCCGATGGTGCGGGCGGGCGGGGAATATCATGTCCGTTCGATCCAGAGCGCCAACCCCGATGGTAGCCTCACATTCTACTGCGCGATCGACGAGGGTCTCGTCCTGTCGATCGGAGAACCCGTGGATCGCATCGCCGGAATGCAGCAACTGTTCAACGAACTCGAAGAGCAGGTCGGCGAGATTGATCGCATCATCGCCTTCGACTGCGTGCTCAATCGCATCGACGCGGAACAACGACAGATATCGCGCGAAGTCTCGGCGCTCTATGCCCGCCACCGCGTCATCGGCTTCAACACCTATGGCGAGCAATATCATGCGCTGCATGTCAACCAGACCTTCAGTGGACTAGCGATCGGCAAATGAACGACCTGGGCGCCGCCCCTGACTTGCAAGCGCAGACGGATGCGCTGCAGGCGGAATTGCGCAAGCTGCGGCGGATTAATGACGTGCTGATGGAGCGGGTGGAACGTTCCACCGACATGTCGAGCAACGCCTTTTCTATGTTTGAAACGGCGATCGCGTTGGAGGCCAAGGTGCGCGACCGCACCTTGCAGTTGGAGGATGCGTTACGCCGTCTTGCCCTGGCCAACACCGCCCTCGCCGACGCCCATGCGCAGGCCAATGCTGCACAGATGCGGCTGCGTGACGCGATCGAATCGATCAACGAGGGTTTCGTTCTCTTCGACGCGGACGATCGGCTTGTCCTCTACAACGAAGCCTATCTCGGCTTCTGGCCGCAGGTGGCGGAGCAAATCGGCGAGCCGCTGACGTTTGAGGACATCGCCCGCATCGTTGCACAGAACCAACAGCCCGCCGGCGCGCAGGTGGCGCCTGATCGCTGGGTATCGGATCGACTGGCGCGACATAGCATCGCCAATGGCGGCCATGTCCAAAGGCTGGCGGATGGACGCTGGATCCAGATCAACGAATTGAGGACCAGCGAGGGCGGGATCGTCGGCATCTATACCGACATCACTGAAGCCAAGGCGGAGGACGCGCGGGCGCGGGCTCGCGAACTGGCCGAGCATAACATCATGTTGCAGGCGACGCTCGACAATCTGTCGGAGGGTGTATGCCTGTTTGACGGGTTGGGGCACCTCGCGACATGGAATGACGCGCTGCGCCGGCTGCTGCGCCTGCCGGACGATTTTATGGGTGTTTTGGAAACCCATGCGGACCTGCTGCACTGGTGCCGCGACACTATGGGCATGGACGATCAGGGCTGGTTGGATTGGCAGCATCAAGGGCAGGCCGATCAAGCCGCGATCTGTTCCTGCGCCCGTGACAATCGGCACTTCGAACTGCGCAGCCGCGTGATGGGCGATGGCGGGCGGGTGTTCGGCTTTACCGACGTGACCGACATGCTGCGCGCGCAGGCCAGCCTCCAGGAAACAGCCGAGATGCTGGATCGGCGGGTGTCGGAGCGGACGATGGAACTCGTTCGTCTCAATGGCCAGCTGGAAGAAGAGGTTGCCGAGCGCCGGACGATCGAGGCGGAGCTGACCGAGGCGAAGATCGCCGCTGAAAAGGCCAACCTCTCCAAGACGCGGTTCCTCGCCGCGGCGAGCCACGACCTGCTGCAGCCCTTGAATGCGGCGCGCCTGTTCGTCGCGGCGCTTGGCGATCGACGGCTCGCGCTGCCGACCCGGGCTCTGGTCAACCAGACATCGATCGCGCTGGACTCGGTCGAAGAGCTGCTGGAAGCCTTGTTGGAGATTTCGCGGCTGGATGCGGGTGCAATACAGCCTGAGGTGACGTCCTTTCGCATCGATCGGCTGCTCCGGAAGCTGCACGTCGAATTTGCTCCGATGGCGAAAGCGGCAGGACTCGCTTTCACGGTGGATGCACAGCCGATTTGGGTGGAATCGGATCAGCGATTGTTGCGCCGCATTCTCCAGAACTTCATTTCAAACGCCTTGCGCTATACGTCGCAGGGAGCCGTCACTGTGGTGTGCCGGTGCGCGGACGGAAAGGCTGAGATCAGCGTTGCCGACAGCGGCCCCGGCATTGCGCCGGAGCAGCAGGAGTTCATCTTCGAGGAATTCCGTCGCCTTGATACCCGAAGCCCGGGCAAGGGACTGGGCCTGGCGATCGTACGGCGCGCCAGCGACATGCTCGGCCATCCGATCAGTCTGCACTCAGAGCCGGGGCGCGGCGCGACATTCTCCATCTCCCTGCCGCTCGGGGCCGAACAGCAGGACGAAGAACCGCAGGGGATCGAAGCGCGGGATCGCTCTATGCGTGGTCTTTCCGTGCTCGTGATCGACAATGAAAGGCAGATCCAGACCGGCATGGTAAATCTGTTGACGGGGTGGGGGTGCCGCGTCGTTGTCGCAGACGGGTTCGATCAGGCGGCGGCGCGCTCGCACGACGGGGCGCGGCCCGATGTCATGCTGGTCGACTATCATCTGAACGACGGCGAGACGGGGAACGATGTCGTCGCCCGGCTGCGGGCCCATTTCAGCGCATCAGTACCGGCCATCATCATATCGGCCGACCGAGGCGAAGCGCTCAAGAACCAGCTTGCCGCAAGCGACATCCCGCTGCTCAACAAGCCGGTCAAGCCGGCCCAGTTGCGAGCGCTGCTGCGGATGGTTTTGGCTTAGCCCTGACTGCAGCATAGCCGCGCGGCGGAGCGCGACCGGCCTAATTGTCGCCGTCAAAATGAACCCGGTTGGCCAGGATGACGGCTTGGGTGCGGCTGAACACATTGAGCTTCTGCAGGATGGCGGACACATGCGCCTTCACTGTGGTCATCGATACGCTGAGGTCATGGGCGATCTGCTTGTTGAGGCGACCATGCACCAGATGGGTCAGCACGATCCGCTGCTGGGGCGTCAGGCTCTCGATCTTCGCAAGTATCTCGGCTTCCTCCGCATTTTCCTGAGGCGAATCCTCGATCGCATCCGGCATGTAGATTTCGCCCGAAACGACGCGATGAAGTGCCTCGACGATTGCGCTGCGTTTGATGGACTTGGGGATGAAGCCCGCTGCGCCGGCCGCCAGTGCCTCTCGCACGATCGCGCGGTCGAACGATCCCGACACCATCACGACTGGAAGGATCGGATGGCGGTTGCGTAGCAACTTAAGGCCGTCGAGCCGCTTAACGTCCGGAATGTTGACGTCGAGCAATACGAGGTCGAAGTTTGACTGCTTGCCAAGCGTCACCATCGCTTCCTCCATGCTGGAGGCCTCGAAAATTTCGCAACCGTCAAAGCTCACGGCGATGACGCTGCGCAGCCCGTCACGAACGAGCGGATGATCGTCGACGATCAGCACCCGTTCCATCATCGCTTCGTTCTGCTCGATCCGCATGCCCGGCCCCCCGCCATGATGATGGATCATAGGATAGGGCGGAGCAAATTGCCCGCGATTTCCGCTTTGGACTCTCTGCCCGCGCCCCATGACGATCATCTTGTTGCCCCTTACTTCGCCAGCTTGAATACCCAGAGCGAGCCACCTTGGTTGATGTCCTTGAAGGATTTGGCGACCTCGCCGCCCCACAGCGGCACGGCGCCGCCCCAGCCGGACATCACGGCGACATATTGCTCACCATCCTGTTCCCAGGTGACGGGCGACCCGACGACGCCCGATCCGGTCTGGAATTTCCACAGTTCGGTGCCGGTTTTGGCGTCGAAGGCTTTGAGATAGCCCTCCGGCGTACCGGTAAAGACAAGATTGCCCGCCGTCGTCAGCACCCCGCCCCAAAGTGGCGCCTTGTTCTTATACTCCCACATGATCTTACCCGTCTTCGGGTCCATCGCACGAAGCACACCGATATGATCCTCGGCAATAGGCTTGATGGTGAAGCCCGCCCCCAGATAGGCCGCGCCCTTCTTGTAGGCGATCGGCTCGTTCCAGATGTCCATGCCCCAGTCGTTCGATGGGATGTAGAACAGGCCTGTGTCCTTGCTGTAGGCCATCGGCATCCAGTTCTTGCCGCCCAGGAAGCTCGGCGAGGAAAAGACGGTCGTGCCCTTTTCCGTGCCGTTGGGCGCGCCGGGGCGACCTGCCGGAATAAGGATGGGCTTGCCGTTCTTGTCATAACCATTGGCCCAGGTCGTCTGCATGACGAACTTGTTGGCACTGACAAACTTGCCGTTGGTGCGGTCCAGCACGAAGAAATAGCCGTTGCGGTCGGCCTTAGCGCCCAGCTTCATCGGCTTGCCATTGATGGTCGCATCGAACGGAATGAATTCATTGACTCCGTCGAAATCCCATCCGTCATGCGGCGTGGTCTGATAATGCCATTTGATGATCCCGGTGTCCGGGTCGATCGCAAGGGTGGATGCGGTGTAAAGATTGTCGCCCGGCCGCAAATGGCTGTTCCAGGGGGCAGGATTGCCCGTGCCGAAATAGAGGAGGTTTGTTTCCGGATCGTAGGTGCCGCCCAGCCAAGTCGCACCACCGCCCGTCTTGTAGAGATCGCCGGTCCAGCTGGCATTGGTCTTGCCGGTGACGCCATTATCCTTGCCACGCAGCGTACCCATATTGCCCTCGATCACCGGGCGGTGCCAGATCAGCTCGCCGGTCTCTACGTCGCGCGCGTCCACTGCGCCGACGATGCCGAACTCGCCGCCCGAATTGCCGGTTATGACCATGCCCTTCACGATCAACGGCGCGGCGGTCGCGCTGTAACCAGCCTTGTAGTCGGCAATCTGCTTGTTCCAGATGACCTTGCCTGTGTGGCGATTGAGCGCCACCAGCCGCGCGTCCAGCGTCGCGAAGATGATCTTGTCGCCATGAATGGCCGCGCCACGATTGACGACGTCGCAGCAGGGCATGATGTCGTCGGGCAGGCGCGCGGCATATTCCCATTTTTCCTCGCCTGTCCGCGCATCGAAGGCGTACAGGCGCGAATAGGAGCCGGTGACGTAGATGGTCCCGTCATAGACGAGCGGTTGCGATTCCTGACCGCGCTGCTTTTCGCCGCCCAACGACGCGGAAAAAGCCGGCACCAACTTCGTGACTGTCTGGCTATTGATCTGAGCAAGAGGGCTGAAGCGCTGCGCCTGCGGACCCATGCCATAGGTCAGCACGTCGCCAGTGGAAGCCGCGTCGTTCATCAGATCGGCGTCGGTCGGCCCCGCAGCGACCAGCGGCGAGGCGGCCGCGATCAAGGAACAAGCGGCTACCCCCATGAACGAACGCGTGAAACGTCCTGTCATTTTCATCCTCCCTCGTTTTCCGGCGCGCTCCGCGCCGTCGATGCAACAGATTATGGGGCCAAGCCCTGCTGCCAATTGGACCTTGGGTCGGGGCGGTCAGCCTGCCGCGAGCGCCGGGGCATAGGCGACGCCGTGCGACTCGAATATCGCCTTGAGAGCGCCGGATGCCGCCATCTCCGTCAGGATCGCCTCCACCGCATCCCCCAGGTTGCGGCTGTTTTCCTTGACCGCCATGCCGATGTCCCAGCCGGGCGTGGTGAAGGCGGGAAGCGGGCCAGTGCGCCGCACAATGTGGGTTGCACCGCTTTCGTGCAGCACGGCGTCGATCTGCGCGCGGCTGGCGAGTACGGCGTCGGCCCGACCGTCGATGACCGCCGTCACCGCTTCGGTTCCGCCAGGGAAGTGCACGACATCCTTCGCCAATATGCCGCCAAACGCGCCGATGAGATAAAAATCGGGAATGGAATCGATCTCGACGGCAAGCCGCTTGCCACGATATTGCGTCGGCGGCGCGTTCACATCGAGCGCCCCCCTGGCAGCAGCG
Organism: Sphingobium sp. CCH11-B1; assembly: GCF_001556865.1. GTDB lineage: Bacteria > Pseudomonadota > Alphaproteobacteria > Sphingomonadales > Sphingomonadaceae > Sphingobium. Next base: position 7,026 of record NZ_LSJY01000094.1, read on the forward strand.
AACTGGAAGCTTTCCCGATAGTAGGGAGCGATGATTGCGACCTGATCGTTTCGCATGGCAAAGGTCCGGTCGAATGGCACGTGCAGCATGATGTCGGCGGGTTGAAAGCCCAGCAGACCGCCCTTCCACACCCCGTTGCGCAGATCGTCATCGACGCTTTCGTCGGCGACCAGTTCGGCGATGTCGGCACGCACGCTGAGCGCCCTGGCGAGGGCTTGCGCGATATCCACATCTATGCCGATCAGTTTACCGTCCTTGCGCCAGGACCAAGGGCGATTGTCCTTGTAGACGGCAATCCGGAGAGTCCCAAGTTCCCGGACCCGGCCGAGCGGGGCCGCCGCTGCTGGCGCGACGGGGCCGAGCGCGGCTGCCGCCAGGCTCAGGACAAAGGCGCGGCGATCCACGGCCATCATTCCTGATGCTTGGTTTCGAGCCAGGCGCGGATCGCCCAGCCGGCCTTCTGCCCCAGCACGTCGCCGAACGGCGGCATATACACCTTGCCATCGTGGCTGGAGCCGTGCTGGAAGCGCTGGATGAACCATTCGTCCCCGCTGTCTCCGACCTCCAAATAACGCAGGTCCGGGGCGATCCCGCCGCTTTCGGCGTCCAGCCCGTGGCAGCGTGCGCAGTTCTGGCCATAGGCTGATTCGCCGATCTTCGCGGCGGTTGCGTTGCCCCGGTAGGGATTGTGCTGCACCCAGTCAGTTCCGATGTCCGGCAGGGCGGAGGTGTCCACTGCCTGCGGCGTGACATTGCCATGTGCCATCAGTGCCGATGCGATGGACCCCCCGGCCAGGAAGGCTGCGCCGATCAGGGCGATGCGTCCGAACTTCCTCATCCCAAACCCTCTTGTCTGTCGCGACCGCTGCTGGCCTGCGATCCTTGATGATGGCTGTGGATAGTAAGAGTGCCGGGCAAACCGCCCCATTGGCCTTTGGTACAATCCTGTCCGGCTGTGCGTCGGGCTAGATATCAGCGCAGAGAAGGCAAGGGAGAGGGTGCAGGAACATGATCAAGGCCATCCTCTTTGGTATGGCGCTGGCCGGCGGGACGGCTGCGGTGCATGCCGAAACCCTCTATGTCTCCAATGAGCGGGGAGACAGCGTAACCGTCATCGATGCGGCAAAGATGCAGACAGTCGCCACATGGCCCGTGGGCGGCAGGCCGCGTGGCATCACCCTGACGGCCGACGGCAAATATATCCTGCTCTGCGCCAGCGAAGACCATGCGGTGCAGATGATCGATCGGGCGACGGGCAAGCTGATCGCCGATCTTCCGTCAGGGCAAGACCCGGAGCAATTCTTCCTGTCGAGCGACGGGACCCTTTTGTTCGTCGCCAATGAGGATGATGCCGCGCTGACCGCGATCAATCTCAAGACGCGCACCGTCGCCTTCCAGGTCAATGTCGGCAAGGAACCGGAGGGCGTGGCGCAAAGCCCCGATGGCAAATGGGTGGTTGTGACCTCGGAGGATGAGGGGGTTGTCAACTGGATCGACCTTTCCAGCAGAAAGATGGTCGACGCGACGCCGACCGACCAGCGCCCGCGCCATGTCGAATTTACGTCCGATGGCGCCGCGCTCTGGATCGCGGCCGAGATTGGCGGAACCGTGCAGGTTACTGACCCCGCGACGCGTAAAATCGTTGATACCATCCGCTTCGCCATTCCGGGGGTGCCGGACTATCAGATATTGCCGTGCGGCATCCGTTTCACGCCCGATGGCAGGACAGCCATCGTGGCTCTGGGACGCGCCAACCATGTGGCGCTGGTCGATGTCGCCACCCGCAAGGTCCGCGCCTATGTGCCGGTGGGCAAACGCGTCTGGCATATCGCCGTCAGCGGCGACGGCGCGCGTGCCTATGCTGCCAATGGCCTTTCGGACACCGTTTCGATCATCGATATTCCGTCTGCGAAAGTCGTCGGAACCGTCCCGACCGGTTCGGGGCCATGGGGGATAGTCGTCGCGCCCTGACCCAAAGGAGGAGCCGCAAGACCCAAAGTTCAATTCCAGCGGCCCTGCCTGCCGCGCACTCTCTCCATTGGCCGGCGTGACCGGCAGTTTACGGGGAGGATGACATGGTTAGGGGGAAATTCCTGTGCAGCGCGGCGTCGGCACTGCTCTTTGTCGCGGCGAGCGCGTCGGCGCAGGCCGGAACCACAACGGAACTTCTGAAGCGACTGCACGAAAAGGGTATCCTGACCGACGAGGAATATGCCCAACTGGCGAAGGACGATGCGGCACCTGCACCCGCGGCTGCACCGGCCGCCATGTCCGACGGGAAGCCCGTGGTGCGGGTGGCGGACAGCGGCGTCGGCTTCGATGTCGGCGACGTGACGGTCAAGATTTCGGGGTCTGTCAACGGGTTCTACACCCATGAAAGCGGACAGGCGGCCGGGCTCGGGACGGCGGTGGTCGGCGGCGTGGTGCCGGTCGGCGGCGGCAGCTCGGCGATCCGCAACGGCCTGTTGCCCGGCTTCCTGAAGTTCGACGTGACGACCAAACAGGGTGGCTGGGACGTCGGCGCACATTTCGGCATGTATCCGGGCATCAACAGCGTGAACTATGCCGCTGGCGGCGGCGCGAACTCAGCCGGCCGCCCGGTCGCACTACAGACGGCGGGCATCGACTTTCGCCAGACCTATATGACGGTCGGCCGCGCAGGCTTTGGCGAATTCAAGCTGGGCCGCGACATCGGCCTGTTCGGTTCGGAAGGCATATTGAACGACATCACCTTGCTATCGGTCGGGTCGAGCGGCGGCAATGTCGCGCCGTCCAACACCTCGCTCGGCCGCATCGGGATCGGTTACATCTACACCGACTTCCAGCCGCAGATCACCTACACATCCCCCAATCTGTCGGGGTTCCAGGTGTCGGTCGGCATTTTCGAGCCGCTCCAGTCCCTGACCGGCCCCGGCGAAACCAGCAAGTCCCCCGGCTTTCAGGGCAAGATCGTCTATGACGGCAAATTCGGCGACTTTTCCGCCCGCGCATGGTTGTCCGGCATCACCCAGAAGCACAACCGCGTCGACGGCATTTCCTACACGGGGAGCGGCTTTGATACGGGTGCCAAGATCGGATATGGCCCGGTCGTCCTGACCGGCTATTACTATAATGGATCGGGCCTGGGTACGACTGCGCTCAACCTGTTCGACACCGACGCATTGGGCAACAAGCGCGACAGCGACGGCTTCTATGTCCAGGGGCTTGCCACCTTCGGCAAATTCTCGGTGGGCGGCAGCTATGGCGCGAGCCGGCTGCATTACGCCAACGCCGCCGATGCGATCGCCAATCCCGCATTGCTCCGCCGGAACAGCAGCTGGGTGGGCCAGGCGCGTTACGGGCTGACCAGCTGGGTGACGCTGATCGGCGAATATATCAGCACCACGGCGCGCGCGCACAACGGAAACGAGGCGCAGAGCGACACTGTCGCGGCGGGGGCAATCCTCTTCTTCTGAGTAACGGGATTGCGGGGGCGACCAAAAGGTCAATGTCACAGCAGGAGGCGGCACCCTATCAATGCGGTGCCGCCTCGACGCGGCAATGGGGTGGGGGGGGAGAACAGAAGATGCGGAGGCTAGCCTGTCTCGCGATCGCCGCAACGCCCTTTGCTGCCTGTGCGGAGCCGGAGGCGTCGCCCGGCCCGGCGATCGTAGTCACTGGTGCATCGCTACCGCTCCCGCCCGGCGCGCCTGCCTATGGATCAGTTCTGATCGAGCGGCCCCGGCTCGAAAACAATGCGTCGGGGCGGATCGAGAACCTGTTGTCCGATGTCGCCGGATTCCAGCAGTTTCGCCGGTCGGACAGCCGCTCGTCCAATCCGTCCAACCAGGGAGCAACCCTGCGGGCGCTGGGCGGCAATGCGTCGAGCCGAACGCTCGTCCTGCTGGATGGCGTGCCGGTCGCAGACCCATTCTTCGGCTATATCCCCTTCTCCGCGCTGGTGCCTGACCGGCTGTCGCTGATGCGCGTGACCCGGGGCGCGGGAAGCGGCGCATTCGGCTCCGGCGCGGTCGCGGGAACGATCGAGATGGCGAGCGCCACGCGCGACCAGTTGGACTATGTCGATGCCAGCGCGTTTTACGGCAGCCGGGATGCGCGCGAGATATCCGCCAGCGTCTCGCCGGATCTCGGGGGCGGCTTCGCATCCTTGTCGGGGCGCTGGGACAAGGGTGATGGGTTCCAGACGACGCCGCGTGACCAGCGCGTCGCGGCCACGGTTCCCGCCATGTATGATAGCTGGTCCGCCAATCTGCGGATTGCCGCGCCAATCGGCGCGAACGAGGAAGTGCAATTTCGCGCCACCCTCTTCGACGATCGTCGCACGCTGCGCTTCGCCGGAGCGGATAGCCGGAGCCAGGGACAGGATGCCAGCATCCGATATCTGTCGCGCGGACGCTGGCAGGTCGATGCGCTGGCCTATATCCAGGCGCGGAACTTCTCCAATATTGTCATTTCGTCGACCAGCTTCCGCAAGTCGCTTGACCAGCGCAACACGCCTTCCACCGGAATCGGCGGCAAGATCGAGTTGCGGCCACTCACGGAAACTGCCCACGCCCTGCGTTTCGGGATCGATGCGCGATGGTCGAACGGGGTGATGATGGAGGACGCCTATAACGCGAACCTCCCCGCCAACCCGATCACCGCGCGGCGTCAGGCGAGCGGGGATCAGCTGACGACCGGATTCTTCATCGAAGAGGACTGGACTCCTTCTGGCCCGGAAGGAAGGCTGGTGCTGACGGGGGGTATGCGAGCGGACCGTTGGGCCATTCGAAACGGCGGCTTCCGCGCCACCAACCCGGCCGGCGCACTGACCGCAGACACTATTTTTGCCGACCGCGCCGACTGGGTCGTTTCGGGCCGGGCGGGCGCGCTGTTCCATCTCGCGGACGCTCTTGCCCTGAGAGCGTCAGCCTATAGCGGCTTTCGCCTGCCAACGCTCAATGAGCTCTATCGCCCCTTCGTTGTGTTTCCGGTGACGACGCAGGCCAATGCTGCTCTGAAGCCCGAAAGACTGAAAGGCGCGGAAGGCGGATTCGACGTCACGCTGGACGACCGGCTCACGGTGTCCGCAACCCTGTTCACCAACCGGCTCGACCATGCCATCGCCAATGTCACGATCGGCCCCAACCTGCGCCAGCGGCAGAATGTCGATGCCATCAGAGCGGAAGGCGCGGAGTTGAGCGGGCGGGCGAAGTTCGGCCCGGCTCTCACCTTGAGCGCTGCTTACGCCTACAGCCGATCCCGCGTTTCTGCACCCGGCGCGCTGCTCGATGGCAAGCGGCCAGCGCAGGTGCCACGCCATGCGGCGAGCGCAACGCTGGACTGGACGCGGGGCGGCGCGACATTGTCGGCAACGCTGCGCTATGTCGGGCGGCAATATGAAGATGATCTGCAAACCGACGCGCTGCCTGATGCGCTGACGATCGACGGCTTTGTGCGCCTGCCAGTGGCACGCGGTTTAAGCCTGATCGCACGCGCCGAAAATCTGTCCGACAGCCGGGTCATTACACGGAACGCTGGTGGGTCCATCGATCTGGGAACGCCCCGGACGCTGTGGATCGGCGTGCGATATGGTCATTGAAGGGGAGCCATGATGTCTGACGATCTTTTCCCGGTACCCGCCGGTTGGGCTGCGCGTGCGCGGATCGACAAGGCCGCGCGGGCGGCGGATTATCGCCGCTCACTGGAGGATGCCGACGCTTACTGGCTGGAACAGGCGCGCCGGCTGGACTGGAACAGGTCGCCGACGCGCGCGTCGGAAAGCAGTTTCGATGAAGCCGATTTCGCCGTCCGCTGGTTCGCTGACGGTACGCTCAATGCATCGGTCAATTGCCTCGACCGCCATCTTGCCGAGCGCGGGGACGCGGTCGCCATCCTGTGGGAGCCGGATGATCCGGCCGAAGCGCCGCGCCGCATCACCTATAGGGAGCTGCACGCCGAGGTCTGCCGTTTCGCCAATGTACTGAAATCCGCGGGTGCGCGTAAGGGTGATCGCATCACCATCTATCTGCCGATGATCCCAGAGGCCGCTGTGGCGCTGCTCGCCTGCGCCCGCATCGGCGCGATCCATTCGGTGGTGTTCGGCGGCTTTTCGCCCGAAGCGCTGGCCGGCCGGATCATCGACTGCGATTCCACCCTTGTCGTCACGGCCGACGAAGGACGCCGGGGCGGGCGGCGCGTGCCGCTCAAGGCCAATGTCGATGCTGCGCTGGCGCTCGATCACTGCTCCAGCGTCCGTCACGTCCTCGTGGTCCGGGCAACCGGCGGCGCGGTGTCGATGCAGCATGGCCGCGACGTCTGGTATGACGAGGCCATGGCGCAGGCATCCGCCGATTGCCCGGCCGAGATCGTGGACGCCGAACATCCATTGTTCCTGCTCTACACTTCGGGTTCGACCGGCAAACCCAAGGGCGTGGTGCATTCGACCGGCGGATACCTTCTCTGGGCCAGCCTGACACACGAACTCTGCTTCGATTATCGGCCCGGCGACGTCTGGTGGTGTGCAGCCGATGTGGGCTGGGTCACGGGCCACAGCTACATCGTCTATGGTCCGCTGGCCAATGGCGCTACGACGCTCATATACGAGGGTTTACCCAACTGGCCGACGCACAGCCGCATCTGGGAAATCGTCGACCGGCATAGGGTCCACACCCTGTTCACCGCCCCAACGGTATTGCGCGCACTGATGAAGGAGGGGGACGGGTTCGTCCATGCCACCAGCCGCGCCTCGCTGCGCCTGCTGGGCAGCGTCGGCGAACCCATCAACCCGGAAGCATGGCGCTGGTATCACAAGGTGGTGGGGGAGAAACGCTGCCCGATCATCGACACATGGTGGCAGACCGAAACCGGCGGCGCCATGATCGCGCCGATGCCGGGCGCCACCGACCTGAAACCCGGCAGCGCGACCTTCCCCCTTCCGGGAGTCGAGGCGATGATCGTCGATAGCGAAGGACAACCGCTAGAGGGCGAAGGCGAAGGCAATCTGGTGATCGCGCGATCCTGGCCCGGCCAGATGCGGACCGTGTGGAACGATCATGCGCGCTTTTTCCAGACCTATTTCACGACCTTTCCTGGCAAGTACACCACCGGTGACGGCGCGCGGCGCGATGCGGATGGCTATTTCTGGATCACGGGGCGCGTCGATGACGTCATCAACGTGTCGGGCCATCGCATGGGAACGGCAGAGGTCGAAAGCGCGCTCGTCCTTCACGCCGCCGTCGCCGAGGCCGCCGTGGTGGGCATGCCGCATGAGATCAAGGGGCAAGGCATCTATGCCTATGTGACGCTGAACGCAGGCGAGGCGCCCAGCGAGGATTTGCGCAGGGGGCTGATCCAGTGGGTGCGCGCCGAAATCGGTCCGATCGCGACCCCCGACGTCATCCAGTTCGCGTCCGCGCTGCCCAAGACCCGTTCGGGCAAGATCATGCGCCGCATCCTGCGCAAGATCGCAGAGGGTGAAGTCTCCGCCCAGGCGCTCGGTGACACGAGCACGCTGGCCGACCCTTCGGTCGTGGAGGATCTGGTACGCAGCCGATTGGTGCAGGCCGCCTGACCGAAGGTCTAATGGACGCAGTTGGAGCCGCTCCTACCCTTTCCTGAAACAAAGAAGCGGGAGAGGACATGTCGAACCGAGGCTGGCTTTTTGCGGGCTTTGCCAGCATCGCTTGCGGCGTAGTCCCGGCACGGGCGGAGGAGGCGGCAACAGCCCAGCCGGCGGCGATCATCGTTACTGCGCCCGGCGGCGCGATCGACATGGACGATGCGCGCAGGATCGACACCCATGATACTGCGGCGGCCGGCACGCCCGACCTGCTGGCCGCGCTGACCCGCAACATCGCCAGCATCACCTTGCAGGACGCGCAAGGCAATCCCTGGCAGCCAAACCTTGTCCATCGCGGCTTCGTTGCCTCACCGCTTCAGGGCCAGTCGCAGGGCATTGCGGTCTATATGGACGGCGTACGGTTCAACCAGCCCTTTGGCGACACCGTGCAATTCGACCTCATTCCCGAAGCCGCGATCCGCTCCGTCAGCTTGCTCGATGCAAGCCCGGTCTATGGTCTCAATGCGCTGGGGGGCGCGCTGCTGCTGGAAACCAAGGACGGACGTGCCGAACCGGGCATCGAGGCGAGCGTCACCGGCGGGCGCTTCGGCTATGCGGAGGCAAGCGCGGCCGGGGGCTTCGCGCAGGACGCCTTCAGCGCGTTCGGCGCTGTCCAATATAGCCGCGAAGATGGCTGGCGCGACCATAGCCCCTCTCGCCTCGCGAACGGCTATTTTGACGTGGGGCTGGATGCAACCGATGGTGGCGTGCATCTCAAGTTCGTCGGCGCGGATACTGATCTGACCGGCAATGGCGTCGCGCCGGTCGAGTTGCTGGCCGCCGATCGGCGCGCGGTCTTCACCTGGCCGGATAACAGCCGCAGCCGCTATGGCCGCGTCAGCCTGCACCCGTGGGTCGCGCTGTCGAACAGCAGCCGGCTGGAGAGCAGCCTCTATGCGCAGCGCCTGACGTTGCGAACGGTCAACGGCGACGCCGCCGACATCGAAGCATGCGGAGAAGAGGATGAAGCCGGGTTGTTGTGCCTGGAAACGATCGGTGAAACGGACGAGCCGGCAGTCCTGACGACATCTGGTGGCCATCCGGTTGCGGATCGGCTCGGCGGGGAAGGCTATGGCGTGCTCAACCGGGGACGGACGCGGACCGATGCCGTCGGCTTCCTCATCCAGATCATTGATGATCGCAGCCTGGCAGGCGGACGCAATCACCTCGCGGTCGGCATCAGCCATGATCGTGCCCGTACCCGCTTTGACGCATCGACCGAGCTGGGCGCGCTGACAGAGGATCGCAGCGTGACCGGACTGGGCTCCGTCATCGTGCAGGACGACGGCGCGATCGCCCCGGTCGGGCTGGTCGCCAATAGTCGCCACTGGGGTGTTTTTCTTCAGGACCGCTTGCCGATTGCTCCGGGCTTGACGGCAGAAGTCGGCTTGCGCTGGAACCATGCGCGGATAGAACTCGCCGATCAGATCGGCACTGCTCTTAACGGGCGACACGGTTTCCGGCGCCTCAATCCGGGCGTCGAGCTTGACTATCGCCTGTCGGATGGCCTGTCGCTGCGAGTGGGCTATGCAGAGACCAGCCGTGCGCCCACACCCGCCGAACTCTCCTGCGCCGACGAAGCCGCGCCATGCAGCCTCACCAACTTCTTCATCGCCGATCCGCCGCTCAAGCAGGTCGTCGCGCGAAGCTGGGAAGCGGGCGCATCAGGCCATGTCCTCCGCGGTGGGTGGAGCGCCGACTGGCTATTGTCGGCCTATCGCACCATCAACCACGACGATATTCAGTATGTCGCATCTGCAATCCGGGGGCGCGCCTATTTTCGTAACATCGGCAGGACGCGGCGGCAGGGGTTGGAGGCGTCCGTCAAATTGCAACGAGGCGGCTTTGCCGCAGGGCTTAGCTACGCCCTCACGGATGCGAAATACCGGGATGCGCTTGTGCTCAGCAGTCCTGCTAACCCCATGGCCGGCGAAGACGGGACCATCGGGGTGAAAAAGGGCGACACGTTGCCCGGCATCCCGCGGCATTCGGCGACCCTCACCTTCGATTATGCAGGCCCGGTCAGCCGCCTTCGCCGTTGGACGGTCGGCGGCGATCTGATCGCGCGATCCGGTCAGTATCTTGTCGGGGACGAAGGCAATGACAATGCCCGACTGCCCGGATATCTGATCGCCAACGTCCGGGCGGGGGTCGATATCCTGCCGGGCGTGACCCTGTTCGGCGAGGTTCGCAACCTCCTGGGCCGCCGCTATGCAACGTTCGGAACCTTCACTCAGGTCGACGAGATTGACCTTGAGGAAGCGCCCGGGGCAAGCAACCCGCGCGCTTATGGCCCCGGCACCCCGCGGCGCTGGTATGCAGGCATCAAGGCGCGGTTCTGAACGGCTTACTCGCCAGTCACGTCGATGCGCGGCAGCCGCATTTCCAGCGCCGGGTAGAAGTGCGACACGCTACGCTGAAATTCATAGCGTGCCGCTGCCATAGCTGCAAAATGTGGAGGGATGGGCAAATCGCCCGCTTCCACCATATCGAGCCCGGACTCCGCTGCCCGGCGCAAGGTTTCGTCCAGCCAGTCGATCCAATCCCTGGTCTGACCGATCGCCCGGCTCCCGGTGGGGTCGAATGGGCCGTGGCCGGGAATGGCCGCCTTGTGCGGTAAAGCGGCCAGCACCGACAGGCTTTCGCGCCAACGCGCAAGGTCGGCCGTAGGCGTGCTCGGGGCACGATCAAGGAACAGCAGGTCGCCCGCTATCAGCGTGCCGGTCCGCTCGTCGAGCAGGGCAAGGTCCGCGCTGCTGTGTCCGGAAAGCGCCAGCAAGCGGAGCCGGCGGCCGCCGAACTCCTCGATTGCATTGTCGATGCCTATTCGCGGCAACACCACATCCGTACCCCGCATCCAGTCGCCCAGGAGCCGATAGAGTGCATCGGAAAAGCCGCTTCCGTCCCGCTTCATGTCGGCAATCGTACCGGGCAGCGCGGCGACGATGGCCGGATCGAACGCGGCGATACCCATGCCGTGATCGGGATGAAGATGGGTCACATAGACCCTGACCACTGGCTGACGGGTCAGCGCCTCGGCCGCGGCCTTGAGTGCGCGCCCATAGCGGACGGAGGGGCCGGCATCGACCAGCACCGCACCCACCGGCGTGGCGATGATGGCAATGTTTGCAATCGCGCCGCCATTGGCGAACAGCATTGGCTCTTCCGCGCCGTGGATCATCCATAATCCTTCGCCAACAGCGATCGGTTTGATGACATAGCTATTTTCTGCTGCGGCACGGGCCATCGGCCAGAAGCCGATCAGGCTGGCCAGCGCGTGCCGGCGGTTCATCCTCATGGGATATCGCCGCCGGACGGGAACGGCGACTGGCGGGCGACGATGACCTTTGCAGAATAGACGCGGCCGTTGGTATCGCGCGCCGTGACGGCCAGCGACGCCCCGCCCTGCGCGCGCGGTATAACGGTGATTGCAGGGTCTTCCGCGACCGACGCCCAGATATCCATCTCGCCAAGCAGCTCGCCAAACGCATCGGCGATCGTCAGCCGGTCGATATGGTAGGTCGGGACATTAGCGACAAAGCCCGTGTCCATTGGGTGGCGGAAAGTCAGGCGCAGCCGGCTCACGCCGTCAGAGGCCGGCCAGGCCCCGCCCCTTATCTCGCCCAGATGCTCTGCCCAGTCCCCTTTCACGCGGCTCACCGGCGGAGCGGAGCAGCCGCCACCTGCGGCATCCACCCAGCCCCCGCTGACCAGCCACTCGCCACTTGAAAGTCGTACAGCTCCGCGAACCGGCGTCCGCTGATCCAGTTTGATCCGTGTCGCGACATAGGCATCGGCCCGGATAGGCCGATAATCGACGGCGAGAGGAATGGGATTGAGGTCAGCGAAGATCAGCATCCGCTCGACCCGACCCAGTCCCCGCGCATCCACCATCACGGGAAAACTGCGTTGATTTTCCGCGATCTGGGGAAAAAGGACACGCAGGCGCGGGTCGAACCGGACTGGATCTTCGCCAAACAAGGTTCGGGCATGGGCTTCCCACATCGGCGACTGAAGCGGGTCTGCCGGATAAGGCGCACCCGGCTGGGCTGAGGCGACCGAGCCGAACAGCGACAGCAGGGCCGGAGCCGTCCATTTCAATAGGCGCTTCATGTCGCTCTCCCAAAGTCCATGATTACTTGGCCATCAGGATCGCTACCATTGCACCTTGGGTCGAGAATGGAGAGGATGCGATGAGGGCGATGGTCTGCGGGCTCCTGTTGATGACGTTGCCTGCTGCCCTTTATGCGCAGGAATCCGGCCTCTTCGATGAGGCGGGCTATCGCGCCGCGCAGTATCGCGGCCCGGTGCAGCGCGCGCCCGAAGGCGTGGGGCGGATCGCACCGGCCGCCGTCGCCGCCTTGCAGCCAGACATCGATGCCGTCCTTATTGACGTGCTGCCGGCTGAGGGCGGCTACCGGCAGGACAATGGTCGTTGGCGCCTGGCGAGGGCGCACAGCAGTATCCCCGGCGCGCACTGGTTTCCCGAGGCCGGGCGGTCGGCACCTCCACCCGCCATATTGTCCGCTTTCCAGCGCAACGTCGCCCGCCTGTCGGGTGGCGACAAGTCCCGGATGATCGTCACTTTCTGCCTTGCCGACTGCTGGATGAGCTGGAACGCGGCGCGTCGGCTGCGCGCGATGGGCTATCGCAATGTCTGGTGGCTGGCGGAAGGCAGCGACGGCTGGCTCGACCTGCGCCTGCCCTTGGCCCCGGTCGTTCCCGAACGCTGATTGGACCAAAGGTCAATTGCCCGAACAGGGACCATGGTCAAAGTGCGGGGCAATCGAAAACGGCCTATGGGAGAGACCAGATGCGACATCCTATCCTGATGGCGGGCGCAGCACTGCTGGTTGCCGCAGCGGCAATGCCCGCGCAAGCGAAGGAAATCGTGGTTCACATGAAGAATCAGGGAGCCGAAGGCGCCATGGTGTTTGAGCCATCTTTCGTGAAGGCCTCGCCTGGCGATGTCATCCGTTTCCAGCCCACCGACCCGAGCCACAATGCGGAAACGATACCCAATATGCTCCCGGCCGGCGCATCACCGATGAAAGGAATGATGAACAAGGAGGTGTCGCTGACAGTCACGAAGGCTGGCCTGTACGGCATCAAGTGCATGCCGCATTATTCAATGGGTATGGTGGCATTGATCCAAGTCGGAAAGGCGGGTGTCGCTGACATCGCCGCTGCTCGCGCAATCAAGCTGCCACCGTTCGCCGCCAAGCGGATGACGGCTCTTCTGAACAAGGTTAAGTGATCGCGTCGCGGTCCGAACATGTTCACTTGAGCGAATGTCGGTTCGTGGGCGGGTTCGGAATCAATCCTCCTCGCCATCGGTCAGAATCCGCATCGCCGCGCCGTCCAGATCGTCATATTGACCGCCGCGCAGCGCCATAAAGAAAGCACCCAGCGCCACCAGTCCGCACAGCAGGGCCAGCGGGATGAGGAGAGCTAGGCCGGTCATTTCGCGCTGTCGTTGAGACGGAGGGCATTGGCGACCACGACCAGCGAGGACAAAGACATGGCTGCCGCCGCCACCAGCGGTGTCACCTTGCCCACGATCGCGAGCGGCACTGCCACTATATTGTAGCCGATGGCGAGCGCGAAATTCTGCTTCACCACCCGCACGGTGCGCCGCGCGGCGCGCAGCGCAATCGCAACCGGCGCCAGCCGGTCGCCCAAAAAGACGATATCGGCGGTAAGCTGGCTGGCATCGCTTGCCGATGCGGGTGCCATGCTGGCGTGCCCGGCGGCAAGCGCAGGGCCGTCGTTGAGCCCGTCGCCGACCATCAGCACCTTCTGGCCCTGTGCCTCCAGCCTCTCGAGAAGCGCCAACTTGCCCTCAGGCCGAAGCCGGCCGATCGCCGTCGTCGCGGTCGCGCGCGCAATCTCCTCCAACGCCTCGGGCCGGTCGCCGCTGGCGATCAGCGTCCGAAGGCCAGCAGCACGCAGCACGGCCAGCGTCTCGACCGCATCGGGCCGCAACGCATCTGTGAAGGGGAGCAGATGCACGCCCGTGCCGCGGCGATATTCGCTCGCCAGCTCGAGCAGGGTGATGAGGCTGCGCGGCCGGGCGAGCGATACCGGCACGCCGTGATGGTCAGCAAACAGTCCCTCACCCGGCACCTCGCGGATCGCGTCGAGCGCAGCGGGACATACCCCTTGCGCCTCCAGCGCCTGCCGCAGCGCGATGCTCAGCGGGTGGCGGCTGGCCTGCGCCAGCGCGAGGAGGATGGAGCGATCCTGCACGTCGAGCCGGTCGAGATGACGCGGAAGGGGGCGGCCGAGGGTCAGCGTGCCGGTCTTGTCGAAAACAGCCTCGGTCGTTTCGGCCAGCCGCTCCAGCGCGGAGCCGTCCTTCACCAGGACGCCCTGCCGCATCAGCGCGCTGCAAGTCACGATCTGAGCGGCCGGGACGGCGAGCCCCAGCGCGCAGGGGCAGGTGATGAGCAGCACCGCAACCGCGATCAGCAGCGCTTGGTGCACGCCCGCGCCAGCGATCATCCAGCCGGTGAAGGACAGGGCGGCGAGCAGGTGGACGCAAGGCGCATACCAGCGTGCGGCCCGATCGGCGAGGCGGACATAGCGCGACTTGCCCTGTGCCGCCTCCTCCATCATCCTGGCTATGTCGGCGATGACCGTGTCGGCACCCGCCGCCGTCACCTCGACCGTCAAGGGATCGGCGACGTTCAGTGCTCCGGCCTGCACAATATCGCCGGCGCTGACGCGAACGGGCGTGCTTTCTCCAGTCAGGAACGAAATGTCCAGCCTGGTATCACCTGACAGGACGCGCCCGTCCGCCGCCAGCCGCTCTCCCGCCGCGACCAACATACGCATCCCCGGACGAAGCGCTTCGGCTTTCGTCCAGCGGCTTTGCCCCGCCCCATCCATCACCAGCGCGCCCGGCGCGGTCTGCTTGAGCAGTGCCGCAACGCCAGCGCGCGCGCGACCACGCATCATGCTGTCGAGGCAGCGCCCCGCCAGCAGGAAGAAAAGCAACATCACCGCCCCGTCAAACCAGGCATGGGCACCGCTTGTCGCGGTCTCGTAAAGGCTCATCCCTGTCGTTAGCAGCACGCCGATACTGATCGGGACGTCCATATTGGTACGTCCGTGCCGCAGCGCCGCCCAAGCGGAACGGAAGAAAGGCAGGCCGGCATAGGCGACGGTCGGCAGCGCGATCAGCGCGGAGAGCCAGTGGAACATCTGCCGAGTGGCACCCTCCGCGCCCGACCAGACCGAAACCGACAGCAGCATGATGTTCATGGCGGCGAAGCCGGCGACAGCAAGAGCGCGCAGGAGCGTCCGGTTCTCCGCCGCGGAGACATCAACGCCCGGGTCGGCCAGCGGCTCCGCCTCGAAGCCAAGCGAAGCCAGCGCCGCCTTGAGCTCTGGCGGGCTCAGCGCTGGATCATGGCGGATCGCGACACGCCTGGCACCCATGTTGACGCGGGCGGATTGGATGCCAGTCACCTTCGGCAAGCCATTCTCTATTTTCGCGATGCAACCCGCGCAGTGGATACCGGGAACGGCGAGCAGGCTTTCGCATGTTTCGGCCTGCGGAGCCGGTTCTGGGAGGAGCGCTCGCGTCGCCATCAGTCGATCTCCCGCAGCAGATGCTGCTCGCTGCCGCCGTGCCGGACATCGAGGCGAACACGCCAGCGGCCGGCCGGCAAGCCAGTCACGCTGACATAGCGGCCCGGAGCGGTCTCATGGAAAGCGAGCGGAATATCGGCGGCCCGACCCAGCGGATGCTGCGCGACTGCCCCTACCGTCCCGCCCCCAACCGGCGCCCCGGCATAGTCGCCCAGCGTCAGCACGACATGACGCGCGCCATCGGTCACTACGTCGTCCTTCCAGCGAAGCCCGTCCTGCGCCCGGGCAGCGGCCAGCCAGCCATTGAAGCGCTGGCTCGCGACGTAGCTGTTCTCCACCACCGTGCCGCCGAAAGAACGTACCGCAATGGTGGCCATCAGCACATTGACCGCAATCACCACCGCGAAGAAGGCGACCAGGATCCCGGCTATGTGCCAGCCGGTGAAGCGGGGGGCGGGAAGGTTGCTGGACATCATTGAGGCCTTTCGAAACGGGCGGGCTCGCTGTCGCCGCCGCCTTCGCGGTCAGTGGCGCGCACGGCGAAGCGGAAGTCCTGACGCTGCGGTCCGGCGCCGGGCAGGGCGACGAACAGGCGCACCCTGGCGACGCTGTCGGCGGGCACGGTCGTGACTATCGCCGGCAGGGCCTGTTCGCGTGTCATGCCGTCGGTCCAGAGGCGCGCGCCCGATAAGCCCTCGACCGTCACCGCCATGGGGCGGGGCCGCGCCTCCATATTTCGCAGCTTCACCGTATAGGCGTTGCGAACCATGCCGTCAGACAGGCGTACCGCGATCGGATTGCGGTCCTGCTGCACACTGATGTCGATGCGGGCGCGGGCACCGAGCGCGAACAGCATCGCTATCCCGATCCCGCACCAGAGCGTCAGATAGGCGATGGTGCGGGGGCGCAGCAGTGTCTTCAACACCGGCCGGGGCGCACGCCCTTTCCTCTCCGCCTCCGCATCCTCCTCGGTGCAATAGTCGATCAGGCCGCGCGGCCGCCCGACCTGCGCCATCACCTTGTCGCAGGCGTCGATGCAGAGGGCGCAGGTGATGCAGCCGATCTGCGGCCCTTCGCGGATGTCGATGCCGGTCGGGCACACCGCGACGCACTGGTTGCAGTCGATGCAGTCGCCATAGTCGCCCGGATGCGCCTCCGCCTTCTTCAGGCTGCCGCGCTGCTCGCCGCGCCAGTCCTTGTAGGTTACGACCAACGACTTCTCGTCCAGCATAGCGGTCTGGATGCGCGGCCAGGGGCACATGTAGATGCACACCTGCTCGCGCATGAAACCGCCCAATATGAAGGTCGTGGCGGTGAGTACGCCAACGGTCGCATAGGCGGCGGGTGCAGCGGTGCCGGTCCAGAATTGCTGCTGGAGCGTCGGCGCATCGGCGAAATAGAAGATCCAGGCCCCGCCCGTCAGGAACGCGATGACAAGCCAGACGCTCCATTTGGCCAGGCGTTTCGCCAACTTTGCGACGGTCCAGCGTGCCTTCGCCAGCCGGATCTGCGCGTTGCGGTCGCCGTCGATGAACCGTTCGACATGCTGGTACAGGTCGGTCCACACTGTCTGCGGGCAGGCATAGCCGCACCAGGCTCGTCCGACCGCCGACGTAACGAGGAACAGCCCCACTCCCGCCATGATGAGCAGGCCCGCGACATAATAGAATTCCTGGGGCCAGATCTCGATCGCGAACATGTAGAAGCGCCGGTGGGCAAGGTCGACCAGTACAGCCTGGTCGGGCGCATAGGCTCCTCGGTCCCAACGCAGCCACGGCGTAATCCAGTAGATGGCAAGCGTCACCGCCATCGCCGCCCATTTGAGGCGGCGATAAAAGCCGTCGACCGCCTTGGGATAGACGCCCTTGCGCTTTTCATAGAGCGCGGCGGAGCCGGCGGGCATCAACATGACGCTTACCGCCTCAGCAGCCGTTGAGGTTTATTTCCCCGCATCGCCCGCCCCTTCAACAGCCGCCACGACTGGCAGCGTTTCGCCGCCCCCCAGGCTATGGACATAGGCGGCAAGCATACGCACTGTCGCCTTGTCGAGCTTGTCGCCCCAGCGGGGCATCACGCCCTGGCGGCTGGTCCAAACGGTCTCCCGGATCGTCTCGGTGTCGCCACCATAGAGCCAGATGCCGTCGGTCAGGTTGGGCGCGCCCAGCGCGCGATCGCCGTGTCCGGCGGGCCCGTGACAGACGGCGCAATTGTCGGCGAACAGCTTGGCGCCGAGCCGCGCCGCCGCGCCCGGCCGATCCTGCCCGCTGATCATGCGGACATAGGCAACGACATCGTCCACCTGCGCCGGGGTCAGCAACTGGTCCCGGCCGAAAGCGGGCATCTGGGACATGCGGGTAGCCGCATGATCGGGATTGCGGACACCGTCGAAGATCGTCTTCTCGATCGTCGCGAGATCGCCACCCCACAGCCAGTCGTCGTCATTGAGGTTGGGATAGCCCTTCGACCCCGCCGCGCCCGACCCATGGCATTGCACACAATGCACCCGGAACGCGGCACGCCCACCCTCGACCGCCGCCTGCATCAGGTGGGGCTTGCCGGGCAGCGCCTCGATCGGCGTTTCGGCGATGGCCTTGCGGATGGGGGCCACCTGCGCCTCCCGCTCTGCCAGCTCATTGTCCAGCGCGTGCCGGCTCGACCAGCCGAGCAAGCCCTGCGTGGCAGTGTGGATCATCGGCCAGGCGGGATAGGCGATGGTGTAGGCGATCGCGAAGAGGATGGTAGCGTAGAAGGTCCACAGCCACCAGCGGGGCAGCGGCGTGTCCAGCTCCTGGATGCCGTCCCATTCATGCCCCTTAAGCTCCGTGCCCGTGGCTGCGTCGATAGGTTTTTCGTCAGCCATGATCGGCCTCCGTCTCTTCGCTATTCCTGAAGATCATCCTCGCGGCGGCGCGGCTGCGCGCGCCGCGTCGGGGCAGGAAATGCCACCCCACCAGCACGAGGTAGCTCGCCCCCATGAAGACGAGCCCCCAGCTATCGGCGAAATGCCGCAGCGTGTCATAGCTGCTCATTGCTCCACCTCCTGCGATTCGGCGGCGTTCACGTCGACCAGCGTGCCCAGCATCTGGAGATAGGCGACCAGTGCATCCATCTCGGTCAACTTGCCCGGATCTCCGTCGAAGTCGCGCACCTGCGCCTTGGGATAGCGCTTCAAAAGATCGGTGGTCTCGGCGCTCGGATCGGCCTGCGCAGCAAGGTCGGCATCGGCCTTGGCGACGTCGTCCTTGCTATACGGCACGCCGACGTCGGAAAGCGCCGTCAGGTGTGCGGCAATGTCGCCCACCTTCAGCTCGCGCTCCGACAGGAACGGATAGGTCGGCATGATCGATTCCGGCACGACGCGCCGTGGGTCTTTCAGATGCTGGACATGCCATTCGTCCGAATAGCGGCCGCCCACCCGGGCCAGGTCCGGCCCGGTGCGCTTCGACCCCCATTGGAACGGATGGTCGTACATGCTTTCTGCCGCCAGGCTGTAATGGCCGTAGCGTTCGGTCTCGTCCCGGAACGGGCGGATCATCTGGCTGTGACAGTTGTAGCAGCCTTCGCGGATATAGATGTTGCGGCCCGCCAGCTCCAGCGGGGTGTAGGGGCGCACCCCTTCAACCTTTTCGATCGTGTTGTCGATCCAGAAGAGGGGAGCGATCTCCACGATGCCGCCGATAGCGACGACGATCAGCGCGGCGATGCCCAACAGCGAGACGTTCCGCTCGAGCTTGCCGTGGTCGAAAAATCGGGATGCCATGGGGCGTCTCCTTATGCGGGCTGGGCGATCAGCGGCTTGTCGGCCGCCGGGTCATAGGCCGCGTCGTGCATCGGCTTCTCCCTGCGCAGGGGGCTGCCGGCGATGGTGCGGCCGATGTTCCAGGCCATGATGATCGCGCCGGAAAGGTAGAGCAGGCCGCCGGCCACGCGGATGAGGTACATGGGCAGCATGGCGCTTACGACCTCAGAGAAGGCGTAGACCAGATAGCCATCGGACCCGTATTCGCGCCACATCAGCCCCTGCATGATGCCCGCGACCCACATCGACGCGGCGTAGAGGACGATCCCAAGTGTCGCGAGCCAGAAGTGCCAGTTCACCAGCCGCAGCGAGTAAAGCCGCTCCCGCTTCCACAGGCGCGGGGCAAGATAGTAGAGCGCCGCGAAGGTGATCATGCCGTTCCAGCCGAGCGCGCCCGAGTGGACGTGGCCGATGGTCCAGTCGGTATAGTGGGAGAGGCTGTTGACCGCCTTTATCGACATCATCGGCCCTTCAAAGGTCGACATGCCGTAGAAGGCCAACGCCATGACCATCATGCGGATGATCGGGTCAGTGCGGATCTTGTCCCACGCGCCATTCAGCGTCATCAGGCCATTGATCATGCCGCCCCAGCTCGGCATCCACAGCATGATCGAAAAGACCATGCCCAGCGTCTGCGCCCAGTCGGGCAGCGCGGTATAGTGCAGGTGGTGCGGGCCCGCCCAGATGTAGAGGAAGATCAGCGACCAGAAGTGGATGATTGACAGGCGATAGCTGAAGACCGGCCGCTGCGCCTGCTTGGGCACGAAATAATACATCATGGCGAGGAAGCCGGCGGTGAGGAAGAAGCCGACCGCGTTATGGCCGTACCACCATTGGGTCAGGGCATCCTGCACGCCCGCGAAGGCGCTATAGCTCTTCGAGCCCAGAAAGCTGACCGGCACCGTCAGGTTGTTGACGATATGCAGCATCGCGATCGTCAGGATGAACGAAAGGTAAAACCAGTTCGCGACATAGATATGCGGCTCGCTGCGCTTCAGGATCGTGCCACCGAAAACCACGAGGTAGGCCACCCACACAATCGTCAGCCACAGGTCGACATACCATTCGGGCTCGGCATATTCGCGGCCCTCGGTAATACCCAGCAAGTAGCCGGTGGCCGCCAGCACGATGAAGAGCTGGTAGCCCCAGAAGACGAAGTTGGCGAGCGCGGGGGAGAACAGCCGGGCGCGGCAGGTGCGCTGAACCACATAGAAGCTGGTGGCGATCAGCGCATTGCCGCCGAAGGCGAAGATGACCGCCGACGTATGCAGCGGCCGCAGCCGCCCGAAGCTGGTATATTCCAAGCCCAGGTTCAGCGCGGGGAAGGCGAGTTGCAGGGCGATATAGAGACCGGCAAGGAAACCGGCGAGGCCCCAGAAAAGGGTGGCGATCACACCGCAGCGGATCACATCGTCATAATAGCGCCCTTGGTCGGCCGGCATCCTGACCAGACCCCTCGCAAATCCCGCATAATCGGCGGTACGCATCCCATAAATGGCGAGTCCAAGCGCCGCCGCGCTGACGATCCCCATATGAAAGGAAAAGCCGCTGTCGCGCGCCGCCAACATGGCCGCGAAGGCGACCAGCGCCAGCGCAAACCAGCCGCCTGTCCGCATTACCAATCTGTCCATGGACCTGTCCCCGCAAAAGGCCTGCGGCGCTCCTTGGGAAAGGTGCCGCCCTTGTGCCCTGACCTCTGTCAAAAGCGGTGCGACGGGTCTTTACGGGAAAATGCGTAGGCCGTTTGTCTAGGAGAAATGATGCGAGTTCGGCAATAAATCGCTCGAACCGCCTTTGGCATGACGGTGCGGAAATATCCCTCTACGGCTTCACGCAGCTTCCGCCATCGCCTGCAGTGCCGGCTTGTTCAGCAGCCGCACGCCGCGGCGCCCGATCAGGTCGATAACAGCTTCGCGCTTCAATTCGGTCATCTGGCGCGACACCGTCTCAATGGTGATGCCCAACACATCGGCGATCTGCTGGCGCGAAAGGGGTAGCGCGATCACGTCGTCCCCATCCGCGCGTAGCCGCCTTCCCATGTCGAGCAGGAACGTGGCGACCTTCTCCCGCGCGGTCTTCCGTGCCAACAGCAGCATCCAGGCGCGGGTGCGGTCAAGGTCATCCAGCGTGCGCTGCAACAGGCGGTGCTGCAATTCCCCGTGCCGCATGGCGAAACCATCGAAGCTGCCGCGCGGAAACAGGCACAGTCGCGCGTCGGTCAGCGCCGTCACGCTATGGGGCGTCCTCACGCCAAAAGGGCGGCCGATGAAGTCAGAGGCATAGACCACGCCGACAATCTGCTCGCGCCCGTCGCCTGTGGACGTGGCCAGCTTCAGGGTGCCTTCGATCACATTGGCGACGATCATGCTATCGTCCCCCTCCCACATCACCGTCTGCCCGGCCCGCAACGTGACCCGCCGTCCAAGGAGGCTCAGCGCGTCGCGATCGCTATCCTTGAGATCCGCACAGATGGCCTGGTCGCGCACGACGCAGGCTGCGCAGGACCGGCTGCCGCAGGACCGTGCCGGGGTCTGGAAGGCGGCATTTTGCGCCACGTCAAATCGCATATCCATGTCCGCTGGATGACGAGAGCGCAGGCCGCAACCTATCCGTAAATGTCCCTAGCGGCGAATGGCGTCAGGCAGATGGAACCCGGAATGGCGGGCCTGATTGTGTTCCCATCTGTGGTGGTGGTTCGCCCGCATCCCATGCCTCACCCTGCATGAAAGGCGATACGCAACGCCTCGGCTAGACTCTTCACTTCTAGCTTCTGCATCAGGTTGGCGCGGTGGATTTCCACCGTGCGTGGGCTGATCCCGAGGTCGTAGGCGATGGTCTTGTTGGGCAGCCCCTGCACCAGCCCGTCCAGCACGTCACGCTCCCGATCTGTCAGTATGTTGAGCCGCGCGCGGGCCTCTTCCGCGCGCGCCATGGCACCGCGCTCGGCCAGGGACAGCGTCTTGGCGGCCTCTATACAGGCCAGCAGCGCCGCCTTCTCGAACGGCTTTTCGATAAAGTCGCTGGCGCCCGCCTTCATCGCTGCGACCGCCATGTCGACATCGCCATGGCCCGTCATGATGACGACCGGCAGGGTGATGCCCCGCGCGCGCAACTCCCGCTGCACCTCCAGCCCGTCCATGTCAGGCATGCGCACGTCCAGCAGCACGCAACCGGGCGGCAGCGCGCCGGCCTCCTTCAGGAATTCCAGCCCGCCTGTGAACAGGCGCACCATATGGCCGCTGGTCCTGAGCATGAAGGACAGCGAGCGCCGGATGGCCTCGTCATCGTCCACGACATAGATGGTGTAGGGTTCGCTCATGCCGGTCTTCCGTTGCTAGTCCACCGCGTCCAGGGTGAAGTGGAAAGCGGTGCCGCCCCATGGCGAGGGCGTGGCCCAGATGCGACCGCCATGTCCTTCCACGATGGTCTGGCTGATCGAAAGGCCAAGGCCCATCCCCTGCGCCTTGGTGGTGACGAAGGGCGTGAAGAGCGTGCGCGACATTTCGGGGTCCAGCCCCGGCCCGCTGTCGGCGACCACCACCTCCACGCGGCCGCGCTCGGCCAGGCTGGCGGTCAGACGCAGGATACGCGCCGGGCATGCCTGCATCGCCTCCACTGCATTCTTGACCAGGTTGATGATCACCTGCTGCAACTGCACCCGGTTGACCAGCACCTTGTCCACCGGTTGATCGACGCTGATGTCGATATCGATCCCCCGGCTGTCCGCGCCGATGAACGCCAGCGCGACGCCCTCGGCCAGCACGCCGCGCAGCGGCTCGGGCTGGCGCATCGTTTCCCCCTGGCGGATGAATTCGCGGAGCGACCGGATGATCTCGCCCGCGCGCAGCGCCTGGTTCGCGCTTTCATCCATCGCCTCGCGCAGCATATCACGGTCGACCGGCCCTTCCGCATCCAGCAGGTCGCGCCCGGCCTCCATATAATTGGCGATCGCCGTCAGCGGCTGGTTCAACTCGTGCGCCAGAGCGGAGGCCAGCGTGCCCATCGCCGTCACGCGGCTGGCATGGGCCAACTCCGCCTGCAGGTCTGCCACCCGCCGCTCTGCCTGCTGCCGTTCAGTAAGGTCGCGGATAAAGCCGGTAAACAGCCGCCGCGTCCCGTCCTGCACTTCGCCGACCGACAGCTCGATGGGAAAGGTTGAGCCGTCCCGCCGCCGGGCGCTGGTCAGCCGGCCGATGCCGATGATCCGCTTTTCGCCCGTCGAAAGATAATGACCGATATAGGCATCGTGCCGTTCGCGATCCGGGGATGGCATCAGCATCGAGATATTCTCGCCCAGCACGTCGCTTTCGGCATATTGGAACATGCGCTGCGCGGCCGCGCCGAAGGACACGATGTGCCCGGCCATGTCGATCACGATCAGGGCATCCGGCACGGTGGCCAGGATCGATCCCAGCAGGGCTTGTTCCAGGCTGTTCGCGCGCGCGCTCAGCCCCTCCGTCTCGTCGTCCGCCACCGCCATGCCGTGACCATGCCGCTCTTTCAGTGCGCCAGCAAGAGCGGGATCGGCGTGTCACGCAGCAGGCGATGAGTTACGCCACCAAACACCGTCTCGCGAAGCCGGCCATGGCCGTAGGCGCCCATAACTGCCCAGTCGATGGCAAGCGTCTCAATGGCGTGCATCAGCACGTCATCGACGGACTCTTCCCGCCGCGGGCAGCTTCGCAACTCGGCCTCGATGCCATGGCGGGACAGATATTCCGGCGCATCGATGGCGGGGAAAACTTGCTTCTCGGTTTCTTCGACAGTCACGACCAGTACAGCATCCGCCAGCTTCAACAGCGGCATAGCGGCGCGCAGGGCAGCAGCCGCTTCCTGCGACCCGTCCCATGCGACCATCGCGCGTCCGGTGACCGGGAAGCGCGCGGCTGCCTGCGGCACGCCCAGCACCGGCAAGCGACCACCCAGAGCAAGGTCGGGCACGATCGCAAGCGGGTCGCGCAGGCTGCGGCGCGCCCCTTGCGGCAGGGTCGCGACGATCAGGTCCGACAGCCGCGCGGCGGAAAGGATGCCGCTCACGGCCTCGCCCTCGCACTGCAACCAGTCCCACTGTACGCCCTCGCGCGCCATCCGCGTTTCGACTTCGGCCTGCGCCTTGCGGTCAATATCCCGCAGCTCCGCCATGATGGTCGGAGCGAAGCCCGCGCCGCCATAGAGATCGGCCGCTACGAGATCGGGCAGCATCGTCACCTGGACGCAGCGGATGTGCGCACCGGTCGCCCGTGCGATGTCGAAGGCAGCCTGCAACCGGCCTTCCTGACCCAGATCGTCATGGATATGAAGCAGTACGGATTTCATGGCTCCGGCCTTTCCGAGCGGATGCTTCCAATGTCTTCTGATTAGGAGCCAGCCAGGCATCGCACCATCAGGGATAGTCCTTATTTCCTCAGGTGCCGGCAGATCCGAAAAAGAGGCAATGACATGGACGACGATACGCCTGGAACTGGCCCGCTCGAAGGGCTTCCCCAATGGCTCGGCGGCACGCAGCTACGTGCTGCGCCTGCCGTTGCGGAGCGACGGGTTGGTCAACGAACAGGAATATCGAACCCATCCCGAACTGGCGACCGCCCGCCGTTTCTGGCCGAACGAGCCGGATCGGAGCGGCCACCTGCTCCGCACGCCTGATGGGTGGGTGCTGTCCTACGCTCCGGGGGAAGAGGATGACGAACGGATATTTCGGCTGGATGCCCACGCCATCCGTCCGGGCAGCTACCTGACGCTGACGGAGCCGGACGGCGACCAGCTGCCCTTCCTGGTCAAGGGCCTCGCGCCCGCCTGAACGAAAGGACATGGCTATGATCCAACTCGAAACCCGCGCCGGCTTCAGCTTCGCCGTGCGCCCTGCTACGCCTACCGATGCCGAGGCGGTGATCGCCTTCTTCGAACGGGTTTCGGACGAGGACAGGCGCTTTCGCTTCCTGTCCTCCATCCGGCATCTGACGGCGGCGCAGGCGAAGGACATCACCGATTTCGACTATCACCGGCGCGAGACGTTCCTAGCCTTCCTGCCCGGCACGGACGAGATCATCGCGGCTGCCACGCTAGCAGCCGACCAGACCGGCGAGACCGCCGAGGTCGCGATATCCATCGACGCAGACTATAAAGGGCGCGGCATCGGCTGGACGCTGCTCGACCATGTAGCGGCCGAGGCCCGGCACTGGGGCATCCGCCGGCTCCGGTCGATCGAGAGTCGGGAAAACCACGCCGCGATCTCGCTGGAGCGGGAAACGGGCTTTTCCGCGCGCGTCGTCGAGGGCGATGCGACGCTGGTCATGCTGGAGCGTTGCTTCTGAGGGGAAGTGCGGATCGCAACCCGCGCTACCGCACGATATCCATACAAAGCCGCAAGGTGGACCTGAAGATCAGATCGTTATTGCCTGCGTACTGTGTGCCAAGTGCACGGTGCTCTCGTCCAGTCGGGGATTGAGGAAAGGAAGCTCACCCCCGGGTGCATATTGGCGCTAATCCGGCACTGGAGGTCGTAATCCTCAATGCCGAAGATCGCGAGGCATATGCCAAGATATTGGCCGGACAACGCGGACGGGCCTGTCCGATCCATCAGCGGGGGGCCTGAAACATGGGTCGAACGATGCAGGGTGCCGTCTTAAAAACGGCACCCTGCTTGCGTCAGAAGCGCATGCCGAGCCCTACCCCGAAGACCAGCGGGTCCAGGTCCACATGGACGTTCTGCACACCCGCCGCAGTGGTGCTGAGCCGCGCATTGGTGTCGATGTCGATATATTTGATGTCCAGGTTCAGGAAGACCTTGTCGGTGAGATCGATGTCCACGCCCGCCTGCGCCGCCCAGCCGAAGCTGTCGGACATGTGCACTTTGGTCTTGCCGACCGCGCCTTCCAGAGCCGTGGAGGGGTCCTCATTGTAAAACAGCGTGTAGTTGATACCGGCGCCGACATAGGGACGGACCTTGCCTTCCGGCACGAAATGATATTGCGCGGTCAGCGTCGGCGGCAGCACCCAGGTGGAAGCGAGCTTGCCAATGCCGCCGGTCGTGCCAGTTCGACCGCTGGCGCTGTGTTTGGTGGTGGCGGCGATCAGCTCGAAACCGATATGGTCGCTTGCCATATAGGTAAAGTCGATCTCCGGCGTGATCGCGTTGTCGATGCCGACTTTCTCGCCCGGGAAGCCGGGCAGTATGCTGCCGCTCTTCTCATTGGGCGCGACCATGATGCCGCGCAGGCGGATCAGCACATCGCCCTGCTTCGCCTGCGCTGGCGTGGCGAGCGCGCCGGCAATGGCGGCGGCGGCCAGCAATAGGACTGTCCTGTTCATAGGGGTCTCCTTCCCTTCTGGTTGGTGACTGCCCTTTGCGCTCCATCGGCCGATGGGACATTGATCCGGCGCAATGCGCCATTTGACATGGCGCAATGTGCGGAGGCCGTGCCTGTGCGATCTCGCCCGCATGTGGACCTATCATCCCGATCTGCTGAACCGACCGGTGCCGCGCTACACCAGCTATCCCACCGCTGCCCAATTCAGCGATACTGTGGGAGAGGCCGAATTGATGGCACGGCTGGACGCGTTGGAGGCGGACACGTCGCTCTCCCTCTATGTCCATATTCCCTATTGCCACGACATCTGCTGGTACTGCGGCTGCAACACCGGCGCGGCCAATCGCATCCAGCGCCTGACCGCTTATATTGAGGCGCTGGAGCGGGAAATGGCAATGATCGCCACGCGCCTGTCCGGCCGCGGCCAGGTTCGGCGCATCGCCTTTGGCGGCGGCAGTCCGAATTCCCTGCCGCTGGTCGATTTCGTCCGCTTGTTGCAACATCTGACCCGCTGTTTCGATGCGCATGATGCGCAGATTTCAGTCGAGTTGGACCCGCGCCGGCTGGACAATCAGTGGATCACGACGATGGCGGCCATCGGGGTGCATCGCGTCAATCTGGGCGTGCAGACCTTCAACCCGGCGGTGCAGGCGCGGATCGGTCGCATTCAGCCACACGACCTTGTGAAGCGCGCAGTGGAGGGTTTCGCCCGCGCCAGCGTGGCGACCGGGTTCGACCTTATGTACGGCCTGCCGGGACAGACCATTGATGACCTCATCGCCACGCTGGACGCCAGCATCGCGATGGCGCCTGCGCGGATCGCGTTGTTCGGCTATGCTCATATGCCTCGCCTGCTGCCGCGCCAGCAGCGGATAAACGCCAATGACCTGCCCGACCTGAAAACCCGCTTCACGATGGCAGCGCGGGGGCACGACCGGCTGGTCTCCGCAGGATATCAGGCGATCGGCTTCGACCATTTCGCGCTGCCCGGGGACCAACTGGCGCAATCCGAGCGCGATGGGCGGCTGCGGCGCAATTTCCAGGGCTTCACCGATGATGACGCCGACATACTGGTCGGGATGGGGGCCAGCGCGATCAGCGCATTTCCCGACCTTTTGATCCAGAATGAGAAGCGCGCCGGGGCTTGGCGCGAGCGGATCGCCGCCGGCCGGCTGACCGCCACCCGTGGGCTGATCCGCGATGGGGAGGACCGGCGGCGGGGGCGCATCATAGAGGCGCTGCTCTGCCGGGGTGAGGCACATCCAGGCGCGACGCCGATGCCCGATCTGTCGGACTTCGAAGCGTTGGGGTTGGTCCAGCGCAGCGAGGGGCGCATAGTACTCACGCCGGCCGCCCGTCCCTATGCGCGCACCATTGCCGCGCGGTTCGACGCCTATCTGGCGGTCGAGGAAAAGCGCTTCAGCCATGCGGTCTAGCACGGCCTGGCTGGCGATTGTCGCTTGCCTCAATCTGGCGGCGGGAGCGCTGCCGGCACCGGCAGTTGGGCGCGCCATCCCGTTTTGCGGGACGCCACCGCCCGGCTTGGTTCAGCCCAGCCAGCGCCGCTGGCCAAGGGAACCCGCGCCGGGCAGCGCCTGTCATGTTCTGCTTTGCAACGCCGATCGGGAAAGGCGCGGCGGGTCCAGCGATCCGCTGACTCTAAAAGAGTGACCGGTTCCAAGAAACAAAAACTCGCTCGCATGGCACCTTCCCCCGCAAAATCCTTGTCGTCTACGGCTCGCGCGACGAGTTTGTTGGGTCCATGTGGGGACCGGAGGCGCCGCTCGCGACGGGATCCGTACACAAGCTGCGAGATCTGTTCGGCACTTCCGCCCCGGTCGTCCCCGGCCGGATCTACGGCCGTATCGAGGATGGTTCGGCACGGATGCTGATCACGCCGAATGTGATACGCGCGCGGCTGCATCAGTCCTCAACCGGCATTAGCCCTGCATTCTTACGGCCAACTGCCGAGTCTCGCTGCGCCTGATCCAGATCGTCTCTCCGCTGGAGGATGGCACCTTGGCTGTTGCGATGACGCGGGCGATTGTGGCAACGTCCGGCTGTTTCCTTCTGTTCTTGGCTGCCCAATATGGCGTCCTGGCGCTTACGGGTCACCTGCTCCTGCCGGCCGAGGGTCTGCGCGTGATCTCCGCAATCGGCTTCATGGTGTTCATCGCCGTTGCTGGTATCTTCGGGGCAATATCCAGACGTGTGCTCGGTTCGACCGTGCCGGGAGCAATTGTGTCCGGTCTGTTCGTGACCTGCGTGCTTGTCGCTACACAACCGATCGGAGCCTGACATGAGCCGTCAATCTCCTTGCCGCCAGCCCATCGCGCAAGACACGCCCCTGCCAACAGATACGCCGCACCCGCAACCCATTCTACAGGTCCGACCATGACTTCACCCGAAAGACAATTCCCGACCCATGAGCCGCCGGTCTACGATCTTGCTGTTATCGGTGCCGGCATAAATGGCGCCGGGATCGCGCGCGATGCCGCCGGTCGCGGCGCACGGGTGCTGGTCCTGGAGGCAGGAGACATAGCCCGCGGCACATCCTCCGCTTCGACCAAGCTGATCCATGGCGGCCTGCGTTATCTTGAGCATTATGAATTCGGGCTGGTGCGGGAATCGCTGGCCGAGCGCGAACGTCTATGGCGGATCGCTCCGCATGTCGTTCGGCCGATGCGTTTTGTCTTGCCCTATCGGCCAGGCCTGCGTCCGCGCTGGCTGCTGCGTATGGGCCTGTTCCTCTACGACCATATCGGCGGCAGGCGCGCCCTGCCCGCTACACAAACGCTTGATCTTCGTGCGCACCCGGCTGGCGCGCCGCTGAAGCAGGGCTTTAGGACTGGCTTCGCCTATTCCGACTGCTGGGTGGACGATGCGCGCATGGTCGTACTGAACCTGCGCGATGCGGCTGACCGGGGCGCAACGGTTCTGACCCGAACGCCGGTGACCAGCCTCGTGCGCGAGGACGACCGGTGGCGGATCGGGACGTGGAACGGCGCGCGCCATGCTGCGCGGGCGGTTGTCAATGCCGCTGGGCCCGCTGTGCTCGACGTTCTGCGCCTTGCAGAGGAACGCAGGGGTCGAAAGATGCGCCTGGTGCGAGGCTCGCACATCGTCGTGCCGCGGCTGTTCGATCATGATTACGCCTACTTTTTTCAGCTGGCGGATGGCCGCATCTTTTTCGCCATTCCCTACGAGCAGGACTTCACCATGATCGGTACGACCGACGCCGACCATAGAGGCTCGCTTGACGGCGTGACGCCGGACGACGCAGAGGTCGCTTATCTGTGCAAAGGTGCGAACGGCTATTTCCAAAAGCAGATCACACCGGCGGACGTCGTGTGGCGCTTTGCCGGCGTGCGTCCACTGGTTGATGACGGATCGGGCCGCCCGGAAGCGGCAACGCGCGGATACCGGCTTGATCTGTCGGACGCGGCAACGGGACCGCCACTGCTGAGCGTATTCGGTGGCAAGCTCACCACCTACCGCCATCTGGCGCAGTCGGCGCTCGATCTTCTGGCCAGCCGGATGCCTGAACTGCACAGCGGAGACTGGACCGGGGGCGCCCCGCTGCCCGGCGGCGATTTTGCCATGACCGGTGTCGCCGGACTGATCGAAGACCTGATCGCCGCCTATCCCTTCGTTCAGCACGACTGGGCAAGCCGCCTGATCACGTCATATGGAACGCTGGCATGGAAAGTGCTGGGCGATGCCCGGACCTTGCCGGACTGCGGCACGCATTTCAGTCACGGGCTGACGGCCCGCGAAGTGGACTATCTGATTGATCGGGAGTGGGCGCGGCAGACCGATGACATATTGTGGCGACGCAGTAAGCTGGGCCTGCGCCTTTCGGCGGCAGAGGTAGAGAATCTCGACGCGTATCTGCGTGCGAGAAGGGAAGGCGTGCAATGAAGTCCATCCTCGCAATCGACCAGGGCACCACGTCAACCCGCGCCCTGATCATCGATGCCAACGGCCAGGTCGCAGCGCGTGCGCAAGTCGAGCTGCCCCAATCCTATCCCCGCCCCGGCTGGGTCGAGCATGATCCCGAAACGATCTGGCGCGATGTCGTTATGACGGGAAGCCAGGCCCTTGCAGAGGCAGAGGCAAGGGGTCTTAACGTCGCGGCGATCGGCATTGCCAACCAGAGGGAGACATTCGTCCTATGGGACCGCTCCTCCGGAAAGCCAGTGCATCCAGCCATTGTCTGGCAGGACCGCCGGGGTGCGGACCTATGCGACAAGTTCGCAAGCGAAGGCCTGGAAGAAGAGGTTTGCGCGATCAGCGGCCTCGTCCTCGATTCCTACTTTTCGGCAAGCAAACTGGCTTGGCTGCTCGATACGATGCCCGGTCTGCGACAAAACGCCGAGGACGGGAAGATCGCCTTCGGAACGATCGACTGCTATTTGCTGTGGCGGCTGACGCGGGGACGTGTCCACGCCACCGATCCCACCAACGCGGCCCGTACCTTGCTGTTCGACATCGCCCGCATGGACTGGTCCGATGATCTGTGCCGCCTGTTCGGGGTTCCGCGCGCAATACTGCCGCAAGTGCGCGACAATGATGCCCAGTTTGGCGTGGCCGACGCATCGGTGCTGGGCAAGGCGATCCCGGTGATGGGCATGGCGGGGGATCAGCAGGCCGCCTTGATCGGGCAGGGCTGCCTTTCGCCTGGCCGCGTGAAGATCACTTATGGCACCGGTGCATTCGGCCTCATGCACACCGGCGAGTCGATCAGTCGATCCCGGCATCGCTTGCTGAGCACGGTGGCCTATCGAGCGGAAGGGCGCACCTGCTACGCGCTCGAAGGATCGATCTTCGTTGCGGGGGCCGGGGTCCAATGGCTTCGCGATCGGTTGGGGATCATCGCCACGGCCGAAGAGACCGAAGCGCTTGCCCGCAGCCTTCCCGGCAATGATGGCGTCTATCTCGTTCCCGCCTTTGCAGGGCTCGGCACGCCACACTGGGATTCCGCCGCTCGCGCCCTGCTCTGCGGCATGACCCTCGGAACCGGAGCGGCGCATGTGGCGCGCGCGCTGCTCGAGGCCGTCGCCTATCAGAGCGAGGAGTTGGTTGGCGCGATGCGCGCGGATAGCGGCCTTCGTGCAGACCTTATCCGCATCGACGGCGGCATGGCGCAGAATGATTGGCTCTGTCAGTTTCTCGCCGATGTTCTGGCGTTGCCGATCTCGCGGCCGGCCAATGTCGAATCCACAGCGCTTGGCGCTGCTTTCCTCGCGGGTACTTCCGCGGGTATCTGGTCATCATTGGCCAAAGTGCCCGCGCCAGATCACGATGCCGATTTCGAGCCGACGCTCGATCAATCAGATCGCGCGTGCCTGCTTGGCGGGTGGCGCGATGCCGTGGCGAGGGCGCGGCATCCGGCCTACCAATAATTCTCCAGTGCCTTTTGGCATCGCGACTGTGCGGCGATGACCGGTGCCCGCGGCGCGTCGTCGAGATGGTCCAGGATTTGCGAACTCGCCGTCCCACGCCAAACTGCTCGAATGTCATTGCTTCCGTAATCGGCCGGACTTCCGGTCCGGCATCGCAAAGCCGCTGCTCCTGCCTGGCCGCGCCATAACCTGCCTGATGAAGCCGTTCAATGAGCGCAAATGAACGAAGAGCATCATGATGGAGGATTCAGCTCTCAATAACGCGGAATACTGCCCCACTCCCTGCATCCCGCACCAGGTCGACACGCTTTCCATCCCAATGATAATCGAGATGGCGCCCTTGCACCGGATTTGAGGCGCAGTCCGGATAGAAGAGCGCGGCGCACTCGCCTCCCATGTGCCGGACGCTGGGATAGGCGATCCCATTCGAGCCAGCACCGCGCAGGCGCGATCCAAGCTGTTGAGCCCCGACATAGCGGTCGGGATCGACGCAATCGGCAAACATATCGCTACATCCACGCAAATCGTGGAGGTCGGCATCAATCGTGAGGATGATCTCCCGGAATTGCGAGGTCCATCCGGCCGACTCCGCCGTCCTGGCCATGAAGCATCCATGATGATGGATGGTCTCGAACAGTGCCGTTTCGTAGCTGCGCGCGACGTAAAGGACGCCATAATGGCCGGTTGAGAAGCGGCTCGGGCGATCGGTGCTGACATGGGTGAACGGCGCCATCAGAAAGGATGCGCCAGCGCCGCCAACGCGCCGTTCCGGCGGCACGAGGTCGATGTTGCCGATCGACATCATGATACGCGAGTTCGTCTTTTGCTCGGCTGAAAGAAGGAGGGGCCAGTCGGCCGGGTCGGCAATATCCTCGAACAGGTCGATCGGCGGATAGAGGCTGCGGATGATTCTGACCGCTGCCTCCCATTCGATCCGGTTGACCGGCGGCGCTGCGGCGCTCGTCACCAGGCGCCGCGCTCTGCATCGAGATAGCGCCGCACCCGCATGATGTCGGTCAATTCACCGCCCAGCATGACCGCAAGCGCGCTTGCGCCCCCAAAAGCGGCGTTGGACGCATTGATCCAGTCGTAGCCGCGCTGCGGCTCCTGAAAGATAATCCGGAGCGCTTTGTGGATGCCCATGAGGTTGGAAAGCCGGGCGAGCCCGTCGCGCGAGATACGTCCCGGCCCTGCCGCCTTCCAGCGACGGAAGCTGCGCACCGGCATGTCGGTCAGAATGGCGGCCTGCTCATCGGTGACGCCCCATTTTGCGAACAGGTTCAGGGCCGCGCGAAACATCGCGCCCCCCTCCTCCTGGGTCATCGGCTCCGGGCGGAAGGGAGCCGGAGCCGTGTCGATCGGTTGGAGCGTGATCATATGGCATTATATAGAATAATTCATGCCATATGGCAATATCGATCCTCGGGTTTCCATCAGATACAAACCACGCCAATGGCTTGCCCCAGCGCAAAGGATGCGCAACGATACGCCATGACCCCAGAGACGATCGTGGATCCCTGCGCCCAGTCAACCGCCGAAACGGTCGTGCTGAACGCCCGGCCGGAGGCCATTCGCCTGTCGCCCGCCGACACCGCCGTCGTCGTCATCGATATGCAGAACGCCTATGCAAGCGAAGGCGGCTATGTCGACTTGGCCGGTTTCGACATAGCAGGAGCCGCCGGCGTCATCGATCGCATCGCGCAGGTGCTGCGGACGGCGCGCGCGGCCGGGATGCCGGTCATCTACCTGCAGAATGGCTGGGACGCCGACTATAGAGAGGCCGGGACGCCCGCTTCCCCCAACTGGCACAAGTCCAACGCACTGAAAACGATGCGCGCGCGCCCGGACCTTTCCGGCCAGCTTCTTGCGCGCGGCGGCTGGGATTATGAGCTGGTCGACGCATTAAAGCCCGAGCCAGGCGACATTCGCGTCCACAAGACGCGCTATTCCGCCTTCTTCAACTCGC
This sequence comes from Sphingobium sp. CCH11-B1, assembly GCF_001556865.1. Taxonomy (GTDB): domain Bacteria; phylum Pseudomonadota; class Alphaproteobacteria; order Sphingomonadales; family Sphingomonadaceae; genus Sphingobium. The sequence continues at coordinate 40,699 of NZ_LSJY01000094.1, forward strand.
AGCTGGACAGCATCTTGCGCGCGCGTGGCATCCGGACGATCGTGTTCGTCGGCATCGCCAGCAATGTCTGCGTCGAATCGACACTGCGCGACGGTTTCCACCTCGAATATTTCGGCGTGATGCTGGAGGACGCGACGCATCATCTGGGGCCTGATTTCATCCAGCAGGCGACCGTCTATAATGTCGAAAAATTCTTCGGCTGGGTGTCCACGGTCGCTGATTTCTGCGGCGCGGTCGGCCAGCTGCCTGCCAAGGAGGCCTGATGCCGTTCGATCCGATCAATCCGCCAGAGTTCCCCGCGCCGATTGCGCCCTATTCGGCGGGCGCGAAGGCGGGGAACACCGTCTATGTCTCAGGTGTACTGGCGCTCGGCGAAGGTGGCGTCGTGCTTCACATCGGCGATGCTGCGGCGCAGACCCGGCATGTTCTGGAGGTGATCAAGACCACGCTCGCCGCCGCGGGTGCAACGATGGCCGACATCGCGATGAACCATATCTTCCTGAAAGACCTGGCGGACTATGCCGCGTTCAATCAGATTTATGCCGAATATTTCCCGGGCGACAAACCGGCGCGCTACTGCATCCGGTGCGATCTGGTGAAGCCCGAATGTCTGGTCGAAATCGCCAGCGTGGCCCATCTTGGCTGAGGTTGCGGGTCTCTATTACGAACTGCACGGGCCACCCGACGCGCCGCCGCTGATCCTGTCATCGGGCCTGGGAGGATCGGCAAGCTACTGGACGCCGAACCTCCTGGCCCTTGCCCGGCACTTCCGCGTCCTCGTCTACGATCATCGCGGCACAGGACGCAGCGACCGCGCGCTGCCCGAGGTCGTCACGGTGGACGATCTGGCCGATGACATGGGGATGCTGATCGATGCGCAGGGCTGGACGCGGGCCAGCGTCATCGGCCATGCCGCCGGTGGCGTCGCAGGCCTCGCGCTCGCGCGAAAGGCGGACGAGCGGCTGGACAAGCTGGTTGTCATCAATGGCTGGGCCAAGGCCGACCCACATTTCCTGCGCTGTTTCGAGGCGCGGCTGAACCTGTTGCGCCACGCCGGGATCCAGCCCTTCCTGCGCGCTCAGCCAATCTTCCTGTATCCCGCCGAATGGATCAGCGCGCATAGCGACGAACTGGACGCGGAACTGCTGCATCAGGTCGCCGCCTTCCCCGGCGTGGACAGCATGGAAAAGCGCGTCGCCGCGCTGGCGGCGTTCGACGCGACCGGCTGGATCGGCGATCTTCGCGCACCCATGCTGGCGCTGTCGGCCGGCGACGACATGCTGGTCCCCTGGACCTGTTCCGGGCGGTTGAACGGGCTCAACCCGCGGATACACCATATGAACATGCCGTGGGGCGGCCACGCCTGCAACGTAACCGATGCCGCGACCTTCGACCGCATCGTCATCGATTTCCTGAGGAGCTAGCAAGCCATGCAGGTCGGCGTCTTTGTCCCCATCAACAATAATGGCTGGCTGATCAGCGAGAATGCGCCGCAGTACAAGCCCTCCTTCGACCTCAACAAGGCAATCGCCCTCAAGGCGGAAGAGCATGGGCTCGACTTCCTCCTGTCGATGATCAAGCTGCGCGGGTTCGGCGGCAAGACCGAATTTTGGGAATATGGCCTGGAAAGCTTCACGCTGATGGCCGGGCTCGCCGCCGTGACTGAGCGGATCAAGATTTACGCGACCTGCCCCACGCTCATCATCCCGCCCGCCTTCGCCGCGCGGATGTGCAACACGATCGATTCGATCAGCCATGGGCGCTTTGGCCTCAATCTCATCACCGGCTGGCAAAAGCCCGAATATAGCCAGATGGGCCTATGGCCGGGCGAGGCGCATTTCCGTGACCGCTACAAGATGCTCGACGAATATGCTCACATCCTGCGCGAACTGTGGGAGACTGGTCGCTCGGACTTCAGGGGCAACTATTATCAGATGGACGACTGCCTCGTCCGGCCCCAGCCGCAGGGTGCGATGAAGATCATATGCGCTGGCAGCTCGGACGAAGGCCTCGCCTTCTCCGCCAAATGGGCGGACTATGCCTTCTGCCTCGGCAAGGGCGTCAACACGCCCACCGCTTTCGCGTTCAACAACGACCGCCTCGCCGCGGCGACCGCGAAGACTGGGCGCGACGTGTCCGTGTTCGTGCTGGTCATGATCATCGCCGCCGAAACCGACGAGGAAGCGATGGCCAAATGGCGCAGCTACAACGACGGCGTCGATCATGTCGCGATCGCCTGGCTCAGGGACCAGGGTGCGGCGGACACGGTCAACGCGACCACCAACGTTCGCCAGCTCGCTGCGCCCGAAGGCGCCGTCAACATCAATATGGGTACTTTGGTCGGCAGCTACGAACGGGTCGCGCGGATGCTGGACGAGATGGCGCAGGTGCCCAATACCGGCGGCGTCTTGCTGACATTCGATGATTTTCTTGAGGGCGTTGAAGCATTCGGCACCCGAATCCAACCGCTGATGAAAAGTCGTCGTTGAGCCGCTTCCTAAGCGTTCCTGCCGCCGATGCACGTCTGCACCCTGAAAATGACTGACGGAATGGCGACACTAGCGTTGGACCGATCAGGCCGGTGGACGGTCGTCTTCGAGCAGTTCGGCCGTCCGAGACAGAAGCAAGATTGCGCGCCGTTCCAATTCCGCATCAGCGCGGACCAGCGGCATCGCTATGCCAAAGGCGCCGACCACTTCACCTCGAATGATCACCGCCTGGCCAAGGCCACGAATACCGGGCGTATGCTCCTCGTGGGTCCGCGCTATTCCGGTACGGCGGATTTCGGCAATTTCCTCCCGCAGCCCAGTGTCTGTAGTAATGGTTGTGGGGGTGAAGACTTCGCGCCGGGTCGAGGCGAAATAGAGATTCAGTTGCTCATCATCCATGGCCGCCAGGATCGCCTTCCCCGCCGCAATAGCATGCAGAGGAGCTGATGATCCGATCTGGACGGCATAGCGCAGGGCCTGCTGGCTGCTTTCGGTTACCAGCGCTTCGAGTTCCCACCCCCGTTGAATGAAGAAAGAGGCGGTTTCGTTCAATTGGATACGGAGTGTGCGAACCAGCGGCGCCACGCGTTCGGCCAAGGTAAACGCCGGACGCGGTGCCTGTAATCGCTCCAGCCCCGGACCGGGGCGATAATAGCGCCCTTCCCGCGCAAGATAGCCGCGATCCACCAGGGTGCCCAGGAGATAGGAGAGGCTGCTCACTGGTATGCCTAGAGCGGTGGCGATATCCTGCGCAATGATCGGGGTGTTACGCGAAACGACCAACTCGATGATATCGAGGGTTCGTGTCGCCGATTTGACCGACGCGGATTGAGCGTTGTCCTTCATGTCGCTCTTATAGCCAACGATCGGGTGAGAGGAAGCTCAGCGGAAAATGGTCCAGCAGCCTTTTGCACGCCGCAAAGCGGCGGCCTTCGGGCGGGACGAAAAGGTTGCGGAACGATCCGGCAAAGGCGGACCTTCGAGGTGAATAGCAGCATCGCGTTGTCGCCAAGCGCTGTATCCGGCGGACGAGAACAATGGCCACATTGGCGCACATGTATCGCGTCGTGCGACGGGCGTGCCGAGCGGACCATCCTTGGTGAAATCGCCGCCGCCCAGTCAGTGGCATCGGTGCGCAGCGCACAATTCTTCAATCGGATACAGGCCCACTCTATTTTCGGCCGCTGACGAGCGCGCGCCAACTGTCAATTGAAGCGTGGCCGAACGGCCGGTTCCCGAGATGTCGAGAATATCGGCGAAATCGACCTGACGGGAGCGATGTCCACCATTAGCCCCTAATATTCAGCACGTCGCTTTATCGTACACCACGTAATACGTGTACATGAATGATTCGTAGATATGAATTATCTCTTGTTGCCGCGCCAGTAGATATGATAGCGTATCGCTGAACAGCCCATACGCCGGGCTTTGAATATCGACGTATGAAGCGTCGTTTAAAGCGGAGGATGTCGATGGAATTCAGCCCGGTCATCGCGGATGAAAAGGCTCCATGGCCACGTGACGCTTGGTATGTTGCGGCTACCTCAGCAGAAGTCGACGATCGACCGCTTGGTCGCCAGATTTGCGGCGAACGGATGGTGTTCTTCCGCGCCAGAGACGGACGGGTTGCTGCCGTTGAGGATTTTTGTCCGCACCGCGGCGCACCCCTGTCGCTCGGTTTTATACGTGATGGCAATCTTGTGTGCGGCTATCATGGTCTGGCGATGGACTGCAATGGCCGGACGGCGGGCATGCCGGGGCAACGGGTCGGCGGCTTTCCCCCTGCCAGAACTTTCCCCACCCTCGAACGATATGGCTTCATATGGGTGTGGCCAGGGCGGGCAGAGGATGCCCATGCCGATCGCCTGCATCATCTGCCCTGGGCCGAGGATGACGGCTGGGCCTATGGCGGCGGGGTGTACCATATCCGTTGCGACTACCGCCTGATGATCGACAACCTCATGGACCTGACCCATGAAACCTACGTTCATGCAAGCAGCATCGGTCAGCGGGAGATCGACGAAGCCCCTGTTCAGACGCGCGTGCTGGATGGCGAAGTCGTCACAAGCCGCTTCATGCCCAATGTGACGGCGCCGCCCTTCTGGCAAATGGCGCTACGCGGCGCTGGGCTGGACGACAGCGCGCCCGTCGATCGCTGGCAAATCTGCCGCTTTTCCCTGCCGAGTCATGTCATGATAGAGGTAGGCGTGGCGCTGGCCGGACATGGCGGATATGATGCGGATAATGCTTTTAAGGCGTCCAGCATCGTCGTGGATTTCATCACGCCTGAAACCGAAACGTCGCACTGGTATTTCTGGGGTATGGCCCGTCAGTTCGCGGTGGATGACACTGCACTCACCAATACTATTCGCGAACAGCAGGGGGCGGTGTTCCGCGAAGATATGGAGATCCTGGAATTGCAGCAGGAAAACCTGTCTCGCTACCCTGACCGCCGCCTGCTCAAACTGAATATCGACGCGGGGGGCGTGCGATCCCGCATGATGATTGATCGAGCCATTGCCGAAGAAACCTCAACGCTGGATGTTGCCGCCTCCTAGGTTCGGTCCCATCAAACTGCTGAGCGTTATCGGCCCAATACACTGAGCGATCCGTGGTGATTGCGATCTGGGCCAATCGCCTTCCTTGCGATGGCTTGCTTCGGTGTCACCGTTATCGACGCGGATGTTAATTCCGAAAGGCATAAGTCGGTCTACGCCCGAGAGCGAAGCTTTGGCAACACAGCCGTGGACTCATCTCTAGAGAAGCATGTGACGGCCCTCAGCGGATGCTTACCATGTGTTGGTATGTATATTGGTGTTATGGTTGCGGGAGCAGGATTTGAACCTGCGACC
>NZ_LSJY01000095.1 GCF_001556865.1 Sphingobium sp. CCH11-B1
TTCTTTGCAGTCGAGATTTATGTCGAGCGGTTCGCGCGCAGGCGCGGATTTACGGGATGAAGACATCGGTTTTACTCCAGATAATTAAGGTGACTGGATGCCAGGCGCGCTACGGCCCCGGGGCGATGCTCGTTTTCGAACGTCGTTGAGCATCATGATCAGCGGATCCGCTGGCGGCCTGAAGCGGCCTGGCTTGACCAATGGCGACCCATGCGCAGCGAGGATTTGCAGCTTTTCCTCGGGGTCGGCCCGCAGATAGGCTTCCGTGCTCTGGATACTGGCATGCCCAAGCCAGAGCGCCACTTTGCGGATGTCGCCGGTCGCAGCGAGCGTGTGCATCGCGCAGGAATGCCGGAGCACGTGGGGCGTGACCCGCTTGCGCAGCAGCGACGGCTGCTTCTTCGCCGCCGTGGCTACATGCTTGGCGAGCCTGAACGCAAATCCGTCGCGCGTCATCGGCTCGCCATGAGCGTTCAGAAATATCTCCATCGCCTGACATTGCGGGCGAACAGCAAGCCAGGCCCGAAGACTTGCCTGTGTCTCGCGCCAGAGAGGGAGGATGCGTTCGCGCCGCCCCTTGCCGATGATGTGGACCGTTGCGAGCGAGCGTTCCGGAAAGTCTTGCATCTGTAGCGACAACAACTCGGCGACCCGCAGACCGCCAGCGTAGGCGAGGTGCAACATGGCGCGATCCCGGGTGCCCAGGCGAGACTGAGGATCGGGTGCATCGAGCAGCGCGGTGATCTCGTCCCGCGTCAGATAGTCGATCAGGGTCGTGTCGGTCCGCTTTGTCGGCACGGCACGTACACGCAGCGCGAGATCGAGGCAGGCTGGGACGCGATACTCGACGTAACGGAAGAACGCCCGGATCGCCGCAAGCCTGGCATTGCGGGTTCTGGGACTGTTCTTCCTTGCCTCCTCCGAATGGTCGAGAAACGCCATGATCAGCGCGGGATCGAAATCCTCAATCGTCAAGTCGGTGGGGCGCCGCTTCAGGTGGTTGGCTGCGAACCGGACCAGAAGCGCGAAGCAGTTCGCGTAGGTCGTCACCGTATGTGGGCTGACGTTGCGTTCGCGAGGCAGATGTTCGCGCAGGAACGCAGCGAGATGGGTGGCGAGCGCGGTCATGCCGCGCCTCCTCGGAAAAGCTGCTCACCTGCTGCGGCGATGTCACGAAGGAGGACCGGTGTTGCTTCGAGATACCAGTATGTGTTGGCTACATCCGTATGGCCAAGATAGGTGCTGAGCGCTGCTAAGTGATGCCGGATCGCCTCCCGATCGTGCTGGCAGGACTCCAGCGACCGAACGGCGAAGGTGTGCCTCAGGTCGTGGACGCGAATGCCCTTGGTTCCGGTCGGACCGCGGAAACCCAGCTTACGAGCCAATCTGACGAAGACGATGTGAACGACCGTCTGGTGTGGCGCCCGGCCTCTCGTGGTGACGAACAGATCATCGCCGCGGGCGTTCAGCCTTCTGCGAATGCTGAGATACGTATCGAGCGCCTCTCGCGTTGATGGCTGGATCGGCAGGAGGCGTTGCTTGCCAAATTTGCCGTTCCGGATAACGAGGCCGTCGTCGACCACATCATTACACTGGAGTGCGAGCGCCTCGGATATCCGCACGCCGGTCGTCGCCAGCAGGCCGAATAGGTAGTGGTAAGTATGCGGGCTGATCTTGCCTTTGGGCGGAAGATCAAGGGCGGCCTGCATGATCGCTCTGAGTTGTTCGGGCTCGATGATATGTGGTGTCGGGCGGCGTCGCTTCCCTCTTCCGAAGACGCCTGCTGGCGGCACCTGATGCTGCTGATCCTCGGCATGGGCATAGAGGCAGAAGCGGCGGAGGTGGTCGAACCTGTCCCGGGCCACGTTCTGGGAACTGGCCGATCGGCACCAATCGTAGATCCGCTCGACTTTGATGTGCCGATCGCCGAGGTCGTTGGCATAGCTGGCAAAGAGACGGAGCCACCGTTCCTGCGCGTCAAACTTGCGGCCGAAACTGCGATGTAACGCGACATAGCGTTCGATCTGAGCGTTCATCATGCAGCGTCTCCCGGCCAATCCTGAGCGACCTTGAGCAGCATCGGGACGTCGACCTTGGCGTAGATGGCGGTGGTCGCCGGGGAACGGTGGCGCAGGATCGTGCCGACCGATTCAAGGCCGGCGCCGGCGCGCAGCATCCGTGTTGCCAGCGAATGCCGGAAGGTATGGGCACCCGTCGGCACGCCCTCGATGGCGCCCCGATGGAATACACGCGCTACGATGCCTGCGATCTCGGCCGACGAGTTGAACGGCCGGAATGGAGGTTGCACCCGAACGAACAACCGCTCCTCGTCTATCGGTGGGCGGGCCCGCTCGATATAGTCGAGGATCGCATCCCCTACATCCTGGGGCAGCGGCAGGCGATCGGGCCGCCTGCTCTTGCCGCAAACCCTCAGACATCCTTCGTTCCAGTCGATATCCGCTAGACGGAGCTGCCAAATGTCACCGGCTCGCAGGCCGAGCCTGGCAAGTAGAAGGATGATGGCCTTGTCACGAATCTCGACCGCAGTATCGGTTTTGCAGGACGCAATGATCCCCTCGACCGTCGCCTCGTCCATATAACGTGGCAGGGTGCCGAGCCGATAGCGCCTGATGGGCGGAAAGGCATGTTGCAACGCCGCGTCACACTCCCCGCGTGAGACAAGAAAGCGCACATAGCTCCGTATGATGCCGGCGACGGTCGGTGCAGAACCGGGCACCTCGGTGATGCGGTGGCTAACGATTCTTCTGATGGTAGCCGCGTCCAGATCCGATGGAGGACCGAGCAACAAATACCAGCGCTTCACTTCGTCGCTGTAACGACGGATCGTCGCAGCCGAACTGCCGCAATGGGCCTTCAGCCAAGCCTTATAGGCTGTCAGATCCTCGTCTTCATACGGTTGGCTCTCTGCCTGCGGAAGTATCTGCCGGTCGCGCAAAAATCCAAGGAAGCGTCGCGCGCCCTTACTGCGGCGTAACGGACCGTGATGGCCGATCAGCGTTCCGCGCTTGCGGTAAACCGGGCAACGACAGCTGTGGCCAGCATACAAGGCAACATGCTTATCAGTGACATCCTGCCAGCGCAGGCGAGAAACGCGCACCCACGCGGCAAAGTGCGCTGCCTCCGAACGGTAGCTCTTGATGCTCGCCGCGCTGTAATGCTCCTGCACGAGGAATGTCGCGTAATCCGCCAACGCCGTGTCCAGATGATCGATATCATCGGGCACGGCGACCATACCCCGGTCCTCCAGGAAGCGAACAAACCGCCGAACCTTGCTGGTGAACTTCGGACGGTTGGGCTCATGGCGGGAAAAACCCCGACAGCGACACCGATGCTTCTCGAAGCGGCGGACGACAGCGTCATCAACAATCGAGACCGCGATGCCCTGCTGATCGATCCAGTACAGGAAATGGCGAGCGGCCGTTTTGTAAAGCCCCGCTGCAACTGCCGCAGTCCCCAGAAGAGAAGAGTGGAAGGCGGTGGATAGAGTATCTGGGGTGGGAGTGTCTCCCGTCCAGGGCTTGGGCCGTCCGTATGAAACGACCGTTTTTGGCGACGTCATAGATCCTCCAGCTTGTTGGGGCTGGGGACACCTTAATTATCTGGAGTAAAATCGATGTCTTCATCCCGTAAATCCGCGCCTGCGTGCGAACCGCTCGACATAAATCTCGACTGCAAAGAAATCCTT
>NZ_LSJY01000096.1 GCF_001556865.1 Sphingobium sp. CCH11-B1
GTCGCGGAGTTGCCACGGACCGCTTTCCAAGTTTGGTGCGCCTCGTGTTCCGCAAGGGTGCGGTCCAGAAGGTCCGACGCCCTGTCGCCATGAGCGGCCGTGAGTCCTTGGCGCTTCTTTGCGCTTCCCGCCACCCGAGCGGCGGCGTTGCCCCAGTCTCCGAGAGCCTGGACGTCTTGCGCGAGGCCCGAGCGGTGGCCCAGGCGGAAGAAGTCCGCTTGAGTGCCGGTAAGGTCAGCGAGCCGGTTGGCGATGTCGTCACCCGTGGAGGTGGCCATCTCTTCCCCGAGCTCCATGGCTTGGCGGGCCTGTGTGGGGCCTGCGTAAGCGTCACGCGCTGGCTTCCAGTAGGGGTTTAGCCCTTCCGGAGGGATGCCTGGAGAGGGCGGCGAGCGGCGGGGTGCCGCCGTGCCTTCGATCTCGGGTGAGAGCCGTTGGCCGAAGTCGCGAGGCGTTGGGGTCTGGGCGATCGGGTTGGTCGGAACCATAGGTAGACCCGAAGCGCCCACAGGAGCCGGTAGGGACTCGCTGGACGCAGGGAGGGACCGGGAGGGCATCGGAGGTGCCTCCGGGAGCCCAAGGGCCTGAGAGGGGCTGGGAGCGCCTCCTTGAGCCATCATCTCGCCCGTGGGGTTCGGGACAGTGATGTCTGTTCCCGGCTGCGGGTATCGGGGGCCTGTTCCGTCGCCATCCATGATCTGGAGGAGCCGGCTGCGGATGGTCGCCGCGCCCCGCGATGCGCGGGTTACGTCGGGCTGCGCTAGAGGCTTGCCGCCTGCGTAGACGGTCTCATCCAGGACGGACTTGACGCGGTCATACATCGGCATCGTTGGAACGTTAGCGATCTCGAATACGTCGCCGGGTAGCTCCCGCAGGCCATAGGCCGTCAGGTCTTCCCCTTCGTCTCGAAGCTGTCGTCCCGCGATCTGCAAGGCGTCTCGCGCAGAAGGCCGCGTCATCAGCTCTTGCAGCTCCTTCACGAACGGAATGGGCTGGGCATCGCTGACGTCATAAAGCGGCTGCGAGACTTCGCGGGCGTAATCCTTCAGGCGATCGGCCTGGGCCTCTACGTTCGCAGTGGGCCCAAGGGACTCCTGGATATGCTCCGTGACCCTTTGGGTCGAAGCCTGCTGACGCTGGTCGATCGCTCGCCTAACTGCCGCTGTTGCTGGGCCGGGGGACCGCGCAGCGCTCCCGAAGGAGCGGCGGGCAGACTCGTGGACGTCGGCGAGGGCCGCTGGGACGTTAAGGTCCTGCTGGCGGCGGGCCACCTCTGCGGCCACTTCCTGCGGCGTATAGAAACGCCCTGTCTCAGGATTGACAGCGCCCCTAAGGTCTCGGTCCATCACTTGGTTAGCGACGGCCCGGACGGGGTCGCGAGCGAGTTGTGTTCCTTCAGCGGCTAGTAGCTGGCCGGCGCGGCCCGGAAGACGTTGGCCCACAGCCTTTGCCCCCCTACCCGCTGCGCGGACTACAGGGTCGGTCAGTGGTCGAAGGGGTTTCGCCAGGACGCCAGCGGTCTTCGTCACGTAGGGTAACGCGCCGCCTGTAGTCGCAGCTAGGAGCCCCGAGGAGACCGCGTCTGTAGCCTTACCGGCAATGCCTTCCTCTTTGGAGGACATAGCGCCCGATGCGAGCCCGTAGGCACCCGCCGTCTTTGCGCCTGCCAACGCCTTCTGGCCCAGGGTAGCCCCACGAGCGATCTTCGTTGCCGGCAGGAATAAGCCTGCGCCGATACCGGCAAGGCCGGCAGCGTTGGATGCGGTCGGATGGTCGGAGGCTGCCATTTTCTGGCGCTGCTCTTGGAACCGCTGGCCGCGCGAGTAAGCCTTACCGGGCTCGAAGTCCACGGCAGCGCTAAACGGTGCCTGTATGGCGTTCTTAACGACCTCTGAGGCACCCCTTACGAACCCTGCGGAGCCGGGGAGGATGCCGTCCAGGTAATTGCCGGCTACGCCCGCCAGTTCGTTCTTGGTCGTCTTTTCGGGCTTGGGATTTTGTGTGGCCCACCCGTGGGCGACCTTTGCGGCACGCTGGGGGTCGTCCGTTTGGACGTCCACCCGGCGACCGTCTGGCAGGGTAACAGTAATCACTTCAGGATATTTCCGTTCGCGTCGAGGCGTATGGTTTTCGGCTGGGCTGCCTTGCGGCCGACATTCGGCGGGGCCGATGGCAAGCCTAGGCGCTTCGCATAATTGGAGGCGTTGGAGTCTAGGAACTGCTCAAGGCTTTTGAGCGACTCTTCGTTCGATCCGTCGAAGCTCCAGCGGTCGGGCATCGGTTGCAGGGCCAGCTTGCTTTCGAAGTCCGACATGGCACCCTCACCGGGCGTTCGCGTTGCCCCACGTACCAATAGCCGGAGCATGTCCGCCGCTTGGTCAAACTGGGCGTTCTTCTGGGACGGGAGATACTCGCGGATGGACTGGAGAGGCCCAGCGCCCTTGAGGTTGGAATCATAGAGCTCGCGGGTTCGTGCGAGATGCGGACGGATGCGGTCGATGAGGTCCATTGCCTTGCGGGCGTCGTCGCGGGACTTCGCCGTCTCAAGCCGGCCTTCATTGGCTGGCGCGGCCTTCCCGTCCGGTCCTAGCGGCTTCGTACGGGTAGCGCCCTGGTCGCGGTACGCTTGGAGGGCCTGCGAGGCCTGAGGGGTCAGAGCCCCTCTGCGTTCCAGCTCCAGGAGGGCCTGTAGCTTAGGGTCTGCGGCTGCCATGCTTAGTTTCCGAGTGCGATAGAGAGAAGTTCAGAGGTGGCCATCGTGGAGATGGGCGCTTTGCCCTTCTTGCCTCCGCCGCCGCCGCCGCTGCGGCCGCCCCCGCCCGCTCCGCGCTTTGCAAGCGCTTCGCGAGCGATGCTTATGCGCTCGGCTCCCTGTGAGGTCGCCGCCTGGGCACGGTCGCGGTAGATGCCGGTGCGTGCCGCGCGGTCTTGGTCCGCCGCGTTCCGGTGGCCCTCGCGGTTGTCCTCGTTTTCGGCTGCCTGCTTACGGGTCATGGCCTGGGACACTGTCATGCCCATGTTGCCCACTATGTTGCCATACGTGGGGTTCCAGGAGGTCGGCAGGGTGTCCACATCGACGCCATACAGTTCCGGGTTGGCCCTGATCTCCGCGAAGGCCGCAGCCTGTTCCTCAGGGCTTCCCATCTGGGAAATTGCGTACATGGCGCGGCCGTTCATGTCGGCAACGTCCTTGGGCTTCACGCGCTTACCTTGCTGGTAATCCACGAACTGCTGAACGGGCTTGTAGGTGCGCTCGCCAGTCTGCGGGTCCGTGTACACCTCAAAGGCATCATCGGGGCCACCCAGTTGCGGGAGGGCTTGCTGGCGGAGCCGCTCATTCTGATTGTAGATGGCGGTGGCAGCGTTACCGAGGCCGTCCCCGAAATTCTGGGAGCCGAAGAAGCCGGCTGCGAGCGCCAGCATGGTCTGCTGATAATTGTCGTCGTCGAAGGCGCTGGCCTTCTTCTTCATCGGGGGTGCCGGAGGGAGCTGCTGAGTAAGCGTGGAGCCGCCCTTCCCCGCCATGGGCGGAGCTTCCGGAAGGCCCGCGAAGGACCCGGCCGCTGGGCCGGCGAACTGGTTGTTTCCGAAGAAAGCCATGTGATTTCCTTAAAAGGGCTTCCAGCCGAGGCCGCCCGCAAGCGACAGGCCGCCCATTGCGAGGCTGGCGAGGCCGGGACTGCTCTTCGTCTTGGACGTGCCGCTTTCGGTGCCCGACATGCCCCACTGGTTACCGCCGATGATCTGCATGTAACGCTGGAGCAAGTCGGCCTCGCGGGTGTCGTTCCCCTGCCACTTGGCATAGTCGGCGTCCGCCTTGCCCTGCCGGTCGGCCTGATCGGCCGCGTTGGCGCGGTTGATGACGTCATAGGCTCCATAGCCCGCGTCGGCCCCGGCAGAGAGCGCGTTGATCCCCATACCCGCGAGACCCTGATAGGACTGCGAGGCGGTGGAGAGCGCGTTGAGCTTCTGGGCACGGTCGCCCTGGGCCAGATTGAGGCCCTGGGAATATGCATTGCCCCGGAGGGTGGCGGCATTGTCGGCCATGCGATCTTCTGCGCCGCGCTGGGCAATACCGGCCGCCACGCCCGCTCGTGAGCTGTTGATGTTGCCAGTGCCCGAAGCAGCGCGATCGATGCCGGGTAGCGTCACCTCCGCGAGGGACCGGGAGACGTCGCGATTTACCGCGTCGATCTGGCCGTCCAGGTAGGGATTGCTTGCGTAACTGGACGCGGCGGCGATGTTGGCCGCAGTGGCGTCCCCGTTTGCGAGGGCCAGAAAGTCGTCCATCGTGGAGCCAGCCTTAGCGCCGTAGCCCGTCAGGCTCTTGCCGAAATCGGAGAGCTGTTGCGCAGTGCCGAGGCCGGTCTTGGTCGCAAAGTCCTTCGAGGCACTCAGGGACGCCTTGGCGTCGTCCGACATGCCTGCGTAGAGGTCGCCCTGATAAAACGGGGTCCCTGCGGACTTCGTGAAGTTGGCCTTGGCGGCGTCGAAGGCAGACTGGAGATAGGGAGCCTGGAACTTGGAAGGGCCCGTGTCCGTGGTGCTGTTAGTGGTGGTCTTGGAAGTGCCGCTGAAGAGGCCGCCCATGGATGTCCTATTGGGTTACGTGAATTTCCATGCGGCGGTGTCGCCGGTCGGAAAATGACGCGGCCCACTTGAAGCCGAACATGGCGAGAAACTTGGAGTGCTTATGATCGCTCGGGTCGTGAAGAGCGTAGAGAGGCCCCCCGTGGAGGGCCTTTAGGGTCGCGAAGTCCGCCGCTAGGTCGCGCTTTGTGCTGCGGCCCCAGCGACCATGAATGTCGCAGTGAATGAAGGTGTGCTGACGTGTCGCTTGCTCCAGATAGAGCGTGTACATGCGACGTCGGACGACCGGGACCTTGAACTGGTGGTCCGGCTCCGGGATTTCCATGAGGGTTTTCTCCGGAGCCGGGTTTTAGGCGTTGATGGCGGTCAGCCGGTCATTAAGGTCCTGTAGGGCCTGGACGACTTCGCGGGATGAGGTGTCGAGCCGCTTGAGCTCGCTCTCCACGAAGGTTGGGAAGCTGTCGGCAGCTCCGGGACGAACCCGGCGACTATATGGCACCATCTTAGCGATGCGGGTGCGCACTGCGGAAAGGTCCATCAGCGGCGCCCTCGGATGATAAGTTGGATGTCGAAGCCCGAGAGCTGGAAATCGCCGCTTCCCCGGCAGCCAAAGCGGTACGCGAGGTACTTGCCGGCTTCGTTGATGTCGATTTTGCCTTCCACTCGGGGGTCAAAGGCGAGCTCTGCGGACCATGTGGGCTCGACGTTGACCAAGTCGTTAGCCCCGAATTGCCAGTAGGAGTCCTCGGGGTGCTCTATGGCGACCTGAGGCCAAATGGCTTGGAGGTTCGTGTATTGGGTCAGGTTCTTGCCCAAGCTGTCCAGGTCGAGACCCGTGCGCTGCACGAAGGCAGGCTTGAGCGTCTCCAGCTCGATCGGGGTGCTTAGAAGGCCGCCCTTCACGAGGTCGCAGCCATAAAGGCGCGGTTCCGTGAGGCCGACATTCGGAGCGGACCGGCTCGCAAATAGGACGTGCTGGTTCTTATCGCCTTCGGTAGTCGAGAAGATGCCCTCCGCGCTGTCCCAGGTGATCTCATCGGCGCTCTGCCAGGACTTCCCCGAAACCAGGGAGGACCGGCAGGCCGACGTGACGTTGGGGAGGTCGTCGAAGGTCCAGGTGTCGTTGGCGTAGTTGTAGACCGCCGCACGATTGCAGCCGGCCACCGGATTGCCGAAGCCGACAAGGTCGTCCGAGCTGGGATAGCAGAAGCGGATTTCCGAGAGGCGGGCGTCGTGGTTGACGAAGCACAAGTGGCTCTTGGAGGTATCCAGAGCGTTGAAGATGAACTCACGGTTCCGGAGGTCTACGATAGAGCGGGGCTGGACCCCGTCGTGGACATAAATGTCGTTGCGGTCGAACACGAAGTGCTGCCCGCCCACCTGGACGGCGCAATTCGGCCCCATGATGCCGCGCTCATCGAAGAGCTTTGTGAAATCATAGATGAAGTCGCCGCCGATATAGTCCATCGCCCACACCGAGTTGGTGCAGTAGATGATGAAGCTGTTTCGGAGGGCCAGCCCGTCCACGATTGCATGCTGCATTTCGTTGACGATGTTTTCGCCAGCGCTGTTCGTGGTGCTCGTGGGGTCCCAGGAACCGGGCGGATTGCCGAAGCCGGCGAGGTCGGACCATTTCACCATGGTAGGGTAGAGCTGGCCGTTCTTCGAGACCCCGAGGGCGACGAGCGTGTCCTTGAAGGCTCGAAGCACGTTGCACTTGTAGGTTGCGGGCCAGTCCGGGATGAACCTGTATTGGCTGTCGCTGGGGGCCAGATAGACCGGCGTGTTGTTCCCTGAGTTGAGGTAAGACACGCCGCCGAGGAAGCAGCTCGTGATGGAGCCTTCAGCCAGCGGGGAGAGCCCCGAGGGCGTGAGGTCCTCAAAGGTCGAGCCGTTCAAGCGTGCGATCTTATCGAAAGCAGCCGAGACCAGGACGACCTGATCGTACCCCGCAGATGACGGGGGGATGGCGACACAATGGCCGGGCTCAAAGCTCAAGGGGGCGACGGTGCGAAACACAGGGCCCCGAGAGACCTTGCCGTTCCTGAAACGGACATTTACGCCCGCCGTGAAGACAGCGGGGTCCTCAATATCTGAGGGGTTCATGTCCGTGACGATCCCGGCCGCGCCCAGTCGGCGGACCGGGAAAGTAGGCAATTTAGACCTTCATGATGAAATAGGCGGTGACCGATGGCTGGGCCGTGTCGATCGTGACTGTATGAGAGTGAGTGCCGGCCGCCGTCAGGGTGACGTCGTGCGTATGGGCACCGTCAGTCGGAATGGAGTGCGCGTGTCCAGCGCCGGCACCTACGGAAGTCGTGGGGCCCAGGGTGGCGACCGTGGAGGTCCCGAGGAGCCTATAGCCGCTGTCGCCGTCCGAAGTCTTTTCGGCGGTGATGTAATTAGTCTGGCTTACCGTGGTGCTGCCGTCGCCGCGCCCCGCCGCAACCGTGTAGTGCGTATGGGCGGGTATCTGCTCGGTCGAGAGACTCGTGGCACCCGTGGAACCTGTGTGACTATGGGCCCCAGCACTACTCAGCGTGACGCCATGATTATGGTCGCCCACGGCGGAGGTCGTGTAGGTCCTGGAATACTGCCCGAACTTGGTTCCAAGAGGGCGATCTTCGCTGGCACCCACCACGGCCACACCGCGCCAGTCGGGGAGCGTTATGGTCCCCTGCCCGTCCGATCGGGCGACCGTCCGGCCGTCCATGATGGCCCAGCCGGCCGGAACGGTGCTGGAGGCTCCCGTCCAGATGCCCACGAACCCCATCGGGATCATGGCGCTCTTCAGGCCGTTCAGGAGCTCCTGAGTGACGGACGGGTCCAGCGGGCCGGTGAGGCCGGGGAAGGTTGCCTTGAGGGCAGCCTTAATCATGCGGATATGATCGTCGCCGTCTTTGAGGCGATCAGCGCCGGACGGGTTTTGCGGATTGAGCTGGTGAATGTAGCTCGCGGTCTCAAGGGCCATTAGGGTACTTCAGGGAATTGAGGCAGGCCACGAGAGAGCGGACGCCAGGAATTAGGAAATCTGAGAAGGCCCACATCAGAGGCGGGCATCGGTTTTGAAAATCGAAAGGCAGGAGTCTTAGGGGACCCCTAGAGCCTTAAGGGACCTTAAGGGTCTTAAAGGAATTGATTATATAATCTTCCAAATATGACTCTTAAGGACCCTTAAGGGGCACGAGCGGATCATCTGCGATCGCGGATGGTTGTGCATAAGTCCGTACTAATGCAGTCCGTGCAGATTTTCTAGCGATATCAGCTAGTTACCTGAGGGACAGATTGGCTCCATAGGGTCCCATATGGGTCCCCTTCAGATTTCGGCGGGACCCTCCCGGAGAGGCTCAATAATCGTTGCGATCATGGAACCATCAGGGGCCGGATGGGACCCAAAGGGACCCAAAATAATCGGGTAGTCGGCGAGGGTCGGCATGGGACCCAATTTCCCCGTCCGAATTTCCTGAAAACTCCAGGGAAACCGCGAGTTGCAGCGAGGTCCGACGCTCGCGTGAACGCACTAGCGAAGCCGCCAGTTTTGAAAGCGGATTTATCAATGGCCCCGAGGGGGAGCCCGCCCGTCCCGGTAGGGGACCCAAAGGCGCAATCCCCCGCACCACGGT
>NZ_LSJY01000097.1 GCF_001556865.1 Sphingobium sp. CCH11-B1
GTATCGTCGGCACGTTCGTCTTTGCCGCGTCCGGCGCGCTGGCGGCGGCGCGGCTGCGGCAGACGCTGGTGACGTTCGCCTTCTTCGCGCTGGTGACGGGCGTGGGCGGCGGCACGGTGCGCGACCTGCTGATCGGCGCGCCGGTCTTCTGGGTGGTGGACCCGGTGCCCGCAGTCGCCTGCATGGGCGCGGCGGTCGTCGTCTGGTTCAGCCCGCGCCGTTGGTGGAGCGAGCGGGCGCTCGATTGGCTGGACGCGATCGGGCTTGCGGCCTTCGCCGTGTTCGGCGCGGCCAAGGCGATGAGCTTTGGCGTGCCGCCCTTCGTCGCGGGGATGATGGGCGTGGTGACGGGATGCGTGGGCAGCATCATGCGCGATCTGCTGGCGGGCGAGCCGTCGATCCTGCTGCGGCCCGAGCTTTATGTGACGGCGGCGGCGTTCGCTGCGGGCCTGTTCGTGGCGCTGCGCTGGATCGGGCTGGACGTGCCGGTCGCGGGGGTGGTGGCGGCGCTGCTGGGCTTTGCGCTGCGGGCGGTGGCGATCTGGCGCGGGCTGGGTCTGCCGGGCTATCGGGAGGAGGGGTGAGGGCTGGTCTTTACTGCTCTGCCCACATCCCTATCCTTTCAGATTAGCGCCAAACCCCCGCCAGCAACGCCATCATCCCGCGCTCTTCCGCCGCGTTGCGCGGCCTCGGCGCGCCGTAGCCGCGGCATTCCAGGCAGTCGGCGCGGATGCCGGCGCCAGTGACCAGCGCCTTCACGTCCGACACAGCCTGCATCGCCCAGCCGCGCTGGCGCAGGGCCTGGCGCGCGAGCATGTCGCGCGGCGCGCCGGCATTATCCTCTTCCCGGTCGACGATGGCTTGCGCCCACTGCGCCCAGGGATCGGGTTCCTTTTCGATATAATAGGTGCGCGCCTTGGCCGGATCGATCTTCGCGCGGCGGGCGGCTTCGGCGATGGCGTCGTCCAGGCCGCCGAACCGGTCGACAAGGCCGATCTGGCGCGCGGTGCCGCCGTCCCATACGCGCCCCTGCGCGATGGCGTCGATCTGCTGCGGCGACTTGTGACGGGATTGGGCCACGATGCCAACGAAGCGGCGGTAGATGTCCTCCACGCCAAGCTGCATGATCTGGTCGAATTCGGGCGTGGTGCCGCCCGCGACGTCCGGCTGGCCGGAGAGCGGCGTGGTGCGCACCCCGTCGGTGGTGACGCCGATCTTCGCCAGCGCGCCCTCGAAGCTCGGCAGGATGCCGAACACGCCGATCGAGCCGGTGATCGTGTCCGGCTCGGCGAAGATGACGTCGCCCGGCGTCGAGACCCAATAGCCGCCGCTCGCCGCGACATTGGCCATCGAGACGACGACCGGCAGGCCGGCGGCCTTGGCCTGAAGGATGGCGCTGCGGATCTTTTCCGATGCCATGACCGACCCGCCGGGCGAATCGACGCGCACGACAAGGGCCTTCAGATTCTTTTCGTTCAGCGCGGTCAGCAGCAGGTCGGATAGCGTGTCGCCCGCCGCCGTGCCCGGACCTCCTTCCCCATCGACGATGTCGCCGGCGACGGTCAGGACGCCGATCTGGCCGTCATTGGCGGGCTTGCGCGCCTTCACATAGCGGTCGAAGTCGATGGTGGCGAAGCTGCCGGGCTTGTCGCCGCTGGCATCGCCCGCAAGGGTTGCGACGTGCGCGCCAAAGGCGCTGGCGTCGCCCAGCTTGTCCACAAGGCCAGCGGCCAGCGCCGCTTTCGCGATGTCGCCGTTGGTGGCGCGGGCGGCGGCGAGGGGATCGGCGGCATAGGCGGCGATCTTCGCCTTTGGGCGCGCCTTGGCGACATCATCCTGCCAGTCCTGCCACAGCGCGTCGGCCAGCGCCTGGTTGGCCTGGCGGGCTTCGGGCGACTGGTCGGTGCGGATGAACGGCTCCACGAAGCTCTTGTAGGTGCCGACGCGATAGACGTGGGTGTTGACGCCCAGCTTGTCGATCAGCCCCTTATAATAGAGGTTCGATCCGCCCCGGCCGAGCAGGGCGACGCCCCCCAGCGGATCGCTCCAAACCTCGCTGGCGTGGGCGGCAAGCTGATAGCTGTCATCGCTGTAGAGGGTGGCATAGGCGAGCACGGGCTTTTTCGCGGCGCGGACGGCGTCGAGCGCCTTGCCCACGCGGGCGAGGGCGACCTGCCCCCCGCCCATGAATCCGTCCAGATTGAGGACGACGGCCTTCACCTTCGCGTCGCTGCGCGCCGCATCGAGCGCGGCGACGATGTCCGACAGGCGATATTCCTTGGCATCGCCACCCGACCCCGTGAGGAGCGCGGTCGCGCTGACCTCTGCCGGCTGTTCGACGATGGTGCCGTCCAGATCAAGCAGCAGCGCGCCGCTGCTGACCGATTGGGCCGGCTTGGGCGAGTAGGACAGCGCGGCATAGAGCGCGCCGAAGAAAAGCAGCAGGAACAGCAGGACCAGCCCGTCCTTGATCGCGACCAATATGCGCCACACGCCCTTCACAAACGCCAAGTTGCTGTTTCCTTCTTTTGACCCTGACGTGGCTATCCGATGGACAGCGCGACTGCAATGTGGGGCGTGCGGGACCGGCGACAAGCTTGCGCCCGCGATTTTGGTCGTTATGGGATGCGCATCATTCGCCGCTCATCGTGCAGGAGACGCGCCCAATGCCCACCCTCGTCCTGATCCGCCACGGCCAGTCGGCCTGGAACCTCGAAAACCGCTTCACCGGATGGTGGGACGTGGATTTGACCGACAAGGGCGTGGAGGAAGCGCGCGCCGCCGGCCGGCTGATGGCGGAAAAGGGGCTGGACTTCGACCAATGCTATACCAGCTTCCAGACGCGGGCGATCAAGACGCTCAATCTGGCGCTGGAGGAAATGGGGCGGCTGTGGCTGCCGGTCGAGAAGGACTGGCGGCTGAACGAGCGCCATTATGGCGGCCTTACCGGCCTCAACAAGGCGGAGACGGCGGCGAAGCATGGCGACGATCAGGTGAAGATCTGGCGGCGCAGCTTCGACATTCCGCCACCGGTGCTGGAGCCGGGCGGCGCGTTCGACCTGACGAAGGACCGCCGCTATGACGGCATCGCCATCCCGTCGACCGAGAGCCTGAAGGACACGATCGCCCGCGTGCTGCCCTATTGGGAGTCGCGGATCGCCCCCGACCTGAAGGCGGGCAAGCGGGTCGTGATTTCCGCGCACGGCAATTCGCTGCGCGCGCTGGTCAAGCACCTGTCCAACATCCCCGACGACGAGATCACCGAACTGGAGATCCCGACCGGCCAGCCCATCGTCTATGAACTGGCGGACGATCTGAGCGCGACCGACCGTTACTATCTGTCGGAACGCTGAGAATTTAGGCGCATATCGCAATTGCCCCCCGGCGGCCCGGCCGCTAAGGGGCTGTGCTTTCCAGGCCGCCTGAAGGGGAACGGGCATGAGCGAGGCAGTCACGGTCGGTATCATCATGGGATCGCGGTCCGACTGGGACACGATGCGCCATGCGGCCGAGACGCTGGAGGCGCTGGGCGTGCCGCACGAGTGCAAGGTGGTGTCCGCCCACCGCACGCCGCAGCGGCTTTACGACTATGCCACCGGGGCAGCGGAACGCGGCCTCAAGGTCATCATCGCGGGCGCGGGCGGCGCGGCGCACCTGCCGGGCATGACGGCGTCCATGACCCGCCTGCCCGTGCTGGGCGTGCCGGTGGAATCCAAGGCGCTGAGCGGCATGGATTCGCTGCTGTCCATCGTCCAGATGCCCGGCGGCATCCCTGTGGGGACGCTGGCGATCGGCAAGCCCGGCGCGATCAACGCAGGGCTGATGGCGGCCGCCATCCTGGCGACGAACGACGCGGCGCTGGCCGGGCGGCTGGACGCCTGGCGCGCGCGCCAGACCGAGGCGGTGGCCGAGACGGTCGCGGATTAGAGGCTTTTTTCATGACGACGATCCCGCCCGGTTCGACCATCGGCATCCTTGGCGGCGGCCAGCTCGGCCGGATGATCGCCACGGCGGGCGCGCAGCTGGGATATCGCACCCACATTTATGCGCCCGACGAGAGCGGGCCGGCCGCGGACGTGTCGCCGCGCTGGACCCGGGGCGCATATGAGGACGCGCAGGCGCTGGCGGCCTTTGCGGATAGCGTCGATGTCGTCACCTATGAATTCGAGAATATCGATCCTTCCGCGGTCGAGACGCTGGCCCATCACGGCCTGGTCCGGCCCGGCGCGCAGGCGTTGCGCGTGGCGCAGGACCGGCTGGCGGAAAAGCGCTTCGTCTGCGACCTGGGCGGGCTGACCGCGCCCTTCGCGCCGGTCGAGAGCCTGGACGATCTGGAAGAAGCGATCGCCGCGATCGGCAGCCGCGCGATTTTGAAGACCAACCGCATGGGATATGACGGCAAGGGGCAGGCACGCCTGTCGGAGCCGGGCGACGCGGTCGGCGCATGGAACGCCATCGGCCGGCAGAGCGCGATCCTGGAACGATTCGTGACCTTCGCCGAGGAATTTTCGGTGATCCTGGCGCGCGGGGCGGACGGGGAAGTGCGGTTCTGGGATTCGCCCGCCAATGTGCATGTGGATGGCATATTGGCGACATCCACCCTGCCGGCCGGCCCGGCCATCGCCGCGCAGGTGGAACAGGCGCGGGCCATGGCGCGCAAAATCGCCGACGCGCTGGACTATGTCGGCGTGCTGACGTGCGAATTTTTTGCCAGCGCGGACGGCCCGGTGTTCAACGAGATGGCGCCGCGCGTCCACAATAGCGGCCACTGGACCATCGAAGGCGCGGTGACGAGCCAGTTCGAAAACCATGTCCGGGCGATCTGCGGCCTGCCGCTGGGCGACACCGGGCTTGCCGCGCCGCGCGTGGAAATGCGCAACCTGATCGGTGACGAGGCGCATCAATGGCCCGCCATCCTGTCCGACCCGGCCAACCACCTGCACCTCTATGGCAAGCATGAGGCGCGGCCGGGACGCAAGATGGGGCATGTGACCCGGCTGTGCCTGTGAGCGCGCAAGGCGGCGGGAAGGCGGCGGGGACGGAGATCGTCCTTGTCCTTGCCCGCGCGGACAATGGCGTGATCGGCAGGGACGGCGACCTGCCGTGGCGATTGCCGGCGGACCTCAAGCATTTCAAGGCGCTGACCGCCGGGCATCCGATGATCATGGGCCGTCGGACGTTCGACAGCCTGCCAGGGCTGTTGCCGGGACGGCGGCATATCGTGCTGACACGTGACCGGGCATGGCGCGCCGAGGGCGTTGAGATCGCCCATGATGTCGCGGAAGCCGTCAGCCAGGCGGGTGGCCCCTGCGCCATGGTGATCGGCGGGGCGGATATCTATCGGCTGTTCCTGCCCCATGCCGACCGGATCGAGCTGACCGAAGTGCATGTCGCGGCCGACGGCGACGCCGCCATCAGCTATCCCGACCCGGCGGTTTGGCGGGAAGTCGCGCGGGCCGACCATGGCGCGCAGGACGGCCGCCCGGCCTATAGCTTCGTCAGCTTCCGCCGCGTGGATTGCCACGCTTGCGTCCCCTCCCTATAGCCCGCGCCATGGAGCGGCTTTCCAGCAGCGCCCCGGTCCCGGCCCATCTGCGCGGGAGCGTGATGGCGCTCGGCAATTTCGACGGCTTTCATGCCGGGCACCAGGCGGTGGTCGGCCGCGCGGTGGCGCGCGCGCGCAGCGAAGGGCGGCCCGCCATCGTCGCGACCTTCGATCCCCATCCCATGCGGCTGTTCAAGCCGGACGCCGCGCCGTTTCGCCTGACCACGCTGGACCAGCGGGCAAGGCTGTTCGCGGCGGCGGGCGCGGATGCGATGCTGGTGTTTGAGTTCACCGCCGACCTGGCGGCGCTCGATCCTGCCGCCTATGTCAGGATGCTGACGCAAGACATGGGCGTGGCGGCGGCGATCACCGGCGAGGACTTCACCTTCGGCAAGGGGCGCAGGGGCACGGTGGAAAGCTTCGCCGCGCTCGGCCTGTCGGCACAAGCCGTGGGCGCGGTGCGGGACGAGCAGGGCGTCGTCTCCTCCAGCCGCATCCGCGACGCTTTGAAGGCCGGAGACTGTGTCGAGGCCGCGCGCCTGCTGACCCGGCCCTTCGCGATCGAGGGCATGGTGCAGCATGGCGACAAGCTGGGCCGGACCATCGGGTTCCCCACGGCGAATATCGATATGGGCCCTTATCTGCGCCCGGCCTATGGCATTTATGCGGTGCGCGGCATCCTGCCCGACGGGCGGGTGCTGGACGGCGCGGCCAATCTGGGCGTGCGGCCGAGCTTCGACCCGCCCAAGGAATTGCTGGAGCCGCATTTCTTCGACTTCGCCGAAAGCCTGTACGACCAGCGGATCGAGGTGCAACTGATCCGCTATCTCCATGGCGAGCGGAAATATGACGGGTTGGATGCGCTGACCGCGGGAATCTCGCAGGACTGCGCGGAGGCACGGCAAATCCTTGCGGGAATGCCCGCCGTCGCCTAATGCCGCGCGATCATTCCGCACGAAGCGACATTGCGCGAGCCCTATGACCGATCAGCCCGACTATAAGTCCACCGTCTTCCTTCCCGTCACCGACTTCCCGATGAAGGCGGGCCTTGCGCAGAAGGAACCCGCCATCGCGGCGAAATGGGAGGCGATGGACCTTTACGGCAAGCTGCGCCAGCAGCGCGCGGGGCGCGAACGCTTCATCCTGCATGACGGCCCGCCCTACGCCAATGGCGACATCCATATGGGCCACGCCATGAATAAGGTGCTGAAGGACATCATCGTCCGCAGCCAGTCGCTGCTCGGCAAGGATGCGCCCTATGTGCCCGGCTGGGACTGCCACGGCCTCCCCATCGAATGGAAGATCGAGGAGGAATATCGCAAGAAGAAGCTGAACAAGGACGAGGTGCCCGCGTCCGAATTCCGCGCCCAGTGCCGCGCCTATGCGGACAAGTGGGTCGATGTTCAGCGCGACCAGTTCAAGCGGCTGGGCATCATGGGCGATTGGGAAGACCCCTATCTGACCATGAAGTTCGACGCCGAGGCGACTATTGTCGGCGAACTGTTGAAGTTCGCGGAAAGCGGCCAGCTCTATCGCGGCGCCAAGCCCGTCATGTGGTCCCCGGTCGAAAAGACCGCGCTGGCCGAGGCGGAGGTCGAATATGAGGATGTGACCTCGACCCAGATCGACGTGGCGTTCGAGATCGTGGAAGCGCCCAATGCGCCCGAACTGGTCGGGGCCCATGCGGTGATCTGGACCACGACGCCCTGGACGATCCCGGTCAACCAGGCTTTGGCCTATGGGCCGGAGGTTGAGTATGTTCTGCTTAGCCCCAGCTATGACCGGGTTCTTACAGACGCATCTTTTGAGAACGCGGAGGTGGTTCAAACCAAGAAGCTCCTAATCACAAAAGCGCTCATCGATTCCGTCAAAACACGGCTTGGGTTTACAAGTTATTTTGAGCATTGGTCTGGCAAAGGCTCCGACCTCGCCGGAACCGTCGCGCGTCACCCGATGCACGCGCTCGGCGGCTTCTTCGCCAAGCCGCGCCCGTTCCTGCCCGGCGATTTCGTCACGACCGATGCGGGCACCGGCCTTGTCCATATGGCGCCCGACCATGGCGAGGACGATTTCGCGCTGTGCAAGGCGAACGGCATCAACCCCGTCTTCGCGGTCGAGGGCGATGGGAAGTATCGCGCCGACTGGCTGTGGCTGGGCGGGCAGGGGTCGGTCATCAACCCCAGGTTCGTGAGCAAGGACGGGCCGATCTGTTCCGATTTGCGCCACGCGGGCGCGCTGCTCGCCGCGTCGGACGATTTCCGGCACAGCTATCCGCATAGCTGGCGCTCCAAGGCGAAGATCATCTTCCGCTGTACCCCGCAATGGTTCATCCCGATGGATCAACCCTCCTCCGCCTGGGTCGAGCCCGTCGAAGTCCAGCTTTTTTCTTCGGAAGACGATGAAGCCCTTCGAGAAGCGCGGGGCGAGCGGGTGCCGGGGAACGGCGCAACCCTTCGCGAAATCGCCGTCAACGCGATCGAGCATACGCGCTGGGTGCCGGAACGGTCGATCAACCGGATTCGATCGATGGTGGAAGGTCGCCCCGACTGGGTGATTTCCCGCCAGCGTGCCTGGGGCGTGCCGATCGCGCTCTATGTCCATCGCAAGAGCGGCGACTATCTGGTTGATCCGGCGGTCAATACCCGCATTGTTGAGGCTTTCAAAGCGGGCGGCGCGGATGCGTGGTTCGGCGCGGATCATCAGGCGCTGCTCGGCCCGGATTACGACCTGGCGGACTATGAAGTCGTCAACGACATTCTCGACGTCTGGTTCGACAGCGGATCGACCCACAGCTTCGTGGTCGAGGGGCGCTATGGGGAAGGCACGCGCGCCGACCTCTATATCGAAGGGTCGGACCAGCATCGCGGCTGGTTCCAGTCGTCGCTGCTGGAAAGCTGCGGCACGCGGGGGCAGGCACCCTACAAGGCCGTCCTGACCCATGGCTTCGCGCTCGACGGGTCGGGTAAGAAGATGTCCAAGAGCCTGGGCAATGTCGTCGATCCGCTCAAGATCATGAGCGAGAGCGGCGCGGACATTCTGCGCGTCTGGGTGGCGAGCACCGACTATTTCGACGATGTGCGCATCGGCAAGGAAGTGCTGGCCGGATCATCCGACGCCTATCGCAAATTGCGCAACACTTTCCGTTACATGCTGGGCGCTCTTTCCGATTATGATGAAGAGAGCGAAGCGGTGTCCTATGCCGAGATGCCGGAGCTGGAGCGCTATATGCTCCACCGGCTGGCGCAGTTGGACGCGGAGCTGCGCGCCGTGGTGGACAAGAGCAAGGGCAGCGAGAGCTGGCTGGAATTCAGCCGCTACACCCGCGCGATCTTCGATTTCGCCAACAGCGACCTCAGCGCCTTCTTCTTCGACATCCGCAAGGATTGCCTCTATTGCGATGCGAAGGGCGATCCCAAGCGCCGCGCCTATCGCACCTTGCTCGACACGCTGTTCCACGCGCTGGTCCGCTACGTCGCGCCGATCATCCCCTTCACTGCCGAGGAAGTGTGGCAAAGCCGCTTCCCAAGCGACGAGGATAGCGTCCATTTCCTGGAATGGCCGGAAGTCGACGCGCGCTGGATCGATGGACATCTGGACGAGAAATGGCGCGAGCTGCGCGATCAGCGCGAACAGGTGAACGAGGCGATCGAACCGTTCCGACGCGAGAAGCAGATCCGGTCCAGCCTTGAGGCCGACGTCACCATGGGCGAATTGCTGCCGGTCGGCGACGTGGATTTCGCCGAAGTGGCGATCGTCGCGCGCGTGACCATGGGCGAGGGCGACGGCATAGTGGTCCGGCCGAGCGACTGGCACAAATGCGGCCGCTGCTGGCGGTTGCTGCCGGAAGTGACGGAGGATGGTGCGCTGTGCGACCGCTGCGACGCGGTGCTGAAGGTGGACGCATGAAAACGTCCGTCAATCACCGTCCGCTGGGGCTGACCGTCGCGACCGTGACGCTCGCGCTCGACCAGCTGATCAAATATGTCGTCACCTATCCGCTGGCGTTGCAGAGCCGCGCGGACGAAGGGATCGAATTGCTGCCGATCTTCCGCCTGCGCTGGCTGGAGAACAGGGGTGTGTCGATGGGCTTCTTCCACGCCGACACGAACGCGATGCGATGGGCGCTGGTGGGCATGACCTTCCTGATCGCGGGGTTCGTTGGCGTGTGGATGTGGCGGGAGAAGGCGCGGCAGGACGTCGCCGCGCTGGGCCTGGTGCTGGGTGGCGCGATCGGCAACATCGCGGACCGGGTGCGCCTTGGCTATGTCGTTGATTATGCGGACCTGCATTTCGGTAACTGGCGGCCTTTCCTGATTTTCAACCTGGCGGACGCCGCGATCACCATCGGTGTGCTGATCCTGCTTGCGCGGGCGTTGCTGCTGCGCGACAAGGGCGCAAAGACGGAGACTTTGAAGTGAAGCGTAACCTGATCCTGGCCGTCGGCCTCGTTGCATCCCTGTCGGCCTGTGGTGGCGGTGGCGGCCTGTTGAACCGGGATCGTCCGGATGAATTCGCGGTTTCGCGCGCCGCGCCGCTGGTGATCCCGCCCGATTTCGCCCTTGTACCCCCTGCACCCGGCACGCCTGCTGCGGCAGCCGTCGATTCGCGCAGCGAGGCGATGCAGGCGATGTTCGGTGGTCCCGCCCAGCGCAGCGCGGCGGAGACGGCGACGCTGAACGCGGCGGGCCGCGCCAATGCCGCGGCGGGTATCCGGTCGCAGGCGGGCGATCCGGGCACGGAAGTCGTGGACAAGGGCACGACCACCCGCGACATCATCGCCGCGCCCGAAGGAGACGGCCAGAACGCTCGCGCGGCGGTGCCGCAGCAATAATCGACGCCAAGGGGAGAGGCTGCGCCCGGTTCGTCCGAGACGGGCCGGGGCTGTTTCTCCCATCCATCTTATATCGCTGAATCTTGCGTCCGCGGGCTGCCGCCGCGATGCTTTGCGACCTGGAACGGCGAGCAGAAAAGCGCCGGTCGTCGGCGCTTTGGCCTTCCAAAAATGTCCTAGATGAAGGCTGCTTCAAGAAAACTGGTCCGCCCCGATCCTGTCGTTCGGCGCGGTAATCGAAAGACGCCTGGCCGGCCTTCCGGTTCCCGGCCCAGGGCGGCATGACGTCCGCTTTCTGCGGCGCCGATCTGCGCTCTATGCGCGCGCTTCGGCGCCCACGCTGTTGTGGCGGAGCGCCGTCAGGACGGTTTCGACGATGGCGTCGGCGTCGAGCCGCGCGTCGGCATATTGCTTTTCCGGCTTGTCCTGGTCCTGGAAGATGTCCGGCAGGCGCAGCGTGCGCAGTTTGAGGCCATTGTCGATCAGGCCAAGGTCGCTGGCGAGCGTCAGCACATGCGCGCCGAGGCCACCGATCGCGCCTTCCTCGATCGTCACCGCGACTTCATGGCTGGTGAGAAGACGGCGGATCAGCGCTTCGTCCAGCGGCTTGGCGAAGCGGAGGTCGGCGACGGTGGCGGACAGGCCGCGCGCCTCCAGCGCTTCGGCGGCCTTCATCGCTTCCTCCAGCCGGGTGCCGAGCGAGAGGATCGCGACCTGCCGCCCTTCGCGAACGATGCGCCCCTTGCCGATCTCCAGCCGTTCCGGCACCTGCGGCATCGCGACGCCCGTGCCGTTGCCGCGCGGGTAGCGCACGGCGATGGGGCCGCTATCGTGCAGCGCGCAGGTGTGCACCATATGGGTCAGTTCCGCCTCGTCAGCGGCGGCCATCACGACGAAATTGGGCAGGCTGGCGAGATAGGTGACGTCGAAGCTGCCCGCATGGGTCGAGCCGTCCGCCCCGACCAGCCCCGCCCGGTCGATGGCGAAGCGCACGGGCAGATTCTGGATCGCCACGTCATGCACCACCTGGTCATAGGCGCGCTGGAGGAAGGTCGAATAAATGGCGCAGAAGGGGCGCATGCCCTGCGCCGCGAGGCCGGCGGCGAAGGTGACGGCATGTTGTTCGGCGATGCCGACATCGAAGCTGCGGTCGGGGAAGGCCGCGGCGAATTTGTCGAGCCCGGTGCCGGACGGCATGGCCGCGGTGATGGCGCAGACGGCCGGGTCGCGCCGCGCTTCCGCGATCAGCGCTTCGGCAAAGACGTTGGTGTAGCTGGGCGGACCGGGAGGGGCCTTGGCCTGGGCGCCGGTGATGATGTCGAACTTCTGCACCCCATGATATTTGTCGGCCGCCGCTTCGGCCGGGGCATAGCCCTTGCCCTTCTGCGTCACGACATGGATGAGGCAGGGGCCTTCGGCCGCGTCCCGCACATTTTCCAGCACCGGGATCAGATGGTCGAGATTATGGCCATCGATCGGGCCGACATAATAGAAGCCCAGTTCTTCGAACAAGGTGCCGCCGGTCGCCATGCCACGGGCATATTCGTCCGTCTTGCGCGCCGCCTGCTGTAGCGGGCGGGGCAGTTTCCGGGCGAGCCGTTTGGCCAGATCGCGCAGGCCCAGAAATTCGCGGCTGGAGACGAGCCGGGCGAGATAGGCGGAGAGGCCCCCCACAGGCGGCGCGATCGACATGTCATTGTCGTTGAGGATGACGATCAGCCGATTACCGGCGTCGCGGGCGTTGTTCATCGCCTCATAGGCCATGCCCGCCGACATCGCCCCGTCGCCGATCACCGCGACCGCCTTGCCCGGCTTGTCCTGCATCCGGTTGGCGATGGCGAACCCGAGCGCCGCGCTGATCGAGGTGGAGCTGTGCGCCGCGCCGAAGGGATCATATTCGCTTTCGGCCCTCTTGGTGAAGCCGGACAGGCCGCCGCCCTGCCGCAGCGTCCTGATGCGGTCGCGCCGGCCAGTCAGGATCTTGTGCGGATAGCATTGGTGGCCGACGTCCCAGATCAATTTGTCGGACGGCGTGTCGAATACATAATGGATTGCGGTCGTCAGCTCCACTACGCCAAGCCCGGAGCCGAGATGACCGCCCGTCACCCCCACTGCGGCAATGGTTTCCGCGCGCAGTTCGTCGGCCAGCTGGCGCAACTGTTCAGGCGCGAGCTTCCGTAGATCTTGGGGCGTGTTGACGGTGTCGAGCAGCGGCGTGGCGGGATTGGACATGATGACGTGCCTACTCGTTTTCTGCGCCCAAGTCGAACCCTTAGCGTCCGGGGGCGAGTGCCTCGACCGCTTCGGCGGCACGGGTGAAACGCGCGTCCCAGTCGCCGCCGATCGACAGCCAGGGCACGCCGGCCTGCTCCAGCATGTCCTGGCAAATGCCGGCGAAACGCGCTCGCACGGCGGCGTCGCCATAGACGCGCACGGCATCGGGCACCCACGGCATGTCCGGCTCCATCGACAGGTACAGGTCGCCATGGGGATATGTCAGCAGGTCCGTTGGGACATGTCCGATCATCATCGCCGCCCAGGCCGCCGTCATCAGCGCATCGGTGTCGGCGAAGAGGACGTGGTCGGCGCGGGATTTGGCCGCCTCGATCATCTCGGCCTGGGTGCGGCCGATGAGCAGCAGGTCCGCTTCGTCCATGTCGACGCCATGCGTTTCAGCGTAGCTGCGGCCATATTCGGGCACCCAGACCGTGCCGAAATGCCGTGCGAGCCGTTCCGCCAGCACCGACTTTCCCGTGCTTTCGACGCCGTGCAGGACTATGGTGCGGATCATGCCGCCGCCTGCCGCAGGGTCCGGCGCCAGGCGACCAGTCCGCCTGCCGCAATCAACAGGAAGAGCGCGTAGAGGATGGAGGTGGCGGTGAGGCCGCGGCTCCAGAACAGGCCGGTGGCAAGCGCGTCGACCGCGATCCACAGCACCCAGCTTTCCACGCGGCGCTGCGATTGCAGGATCTGGGCCGTCACGCTCATGCCCGCGACCGCCGAATCGGCGAAGGGGGCGGCGGCATCGGTGAAGCGGGCCATGAGCAGGCCCCATCCGATCGCCGCGCAGGCCGTGCCGGCAAGCCATGCCATCCGGGCGGCGGAGGACAGGCGAGTGACGGCGATACCGCCATCGTCCACCTTCTCGCTGCGCGCCCAATTCCACCAGCCGTAGAGATTGATGACGAGGAAGAAGATTTGCAGCAGCGCGTCGCTGTAGAGCTTCGCGTCGAAGAAGACGAAGAAGTAGAGCGTCACCATCGCTATGCCGAACGGGTAATTCCACAGCGAGCGGCGTGCGACCAGCACGATGTTGACGAGGCCAAGGGCGGCCGCGACACATTCCAGCATGGTCATGGAACGGTGCGTTTCGCCGTCAGTGGCAGGCGCTGCACGTGCCGCGCACTTCGATCACCGGGCGGACCGGGGCGAATCCGACCTTTTCCGCCGCGGACCGCAGGGATCCGGTGATCGGATCATTGTCGATGTGCGTGACCTGCCCGCATGTGTCGCAGACCAGGAAGATGCAGTCGTGGTGACAGCCCGGATGGGCATTGGCGATATAGGCGTTCGCGCTTTCCACGCGCATGGCGATGTTGTTCGCCACGAACAGGTCAAGGATGCGATAGACACTGTTGGGCGCGACGCGCTTGCCCCGCGCCTTCGACACGATATCGGCGATATCATATGCGGAAGCGGGCTTCTCCTCGGCGGCGAGCGCGTCGAAGATGGCGGCGCGCATCGGCGTCCATTGTTCATTGCGGGCCTCCAGCGTCGCGCGGGCAGCATCAGCCAGCCGGTCGCCGGTAGGTTCCTGGTGATGATGCGCGTGGGTGGCCATCGCACTTATCTATGGTGTGTCGCGCGGGACGGCAAGGGCGAGCCGCTATCGGCCCGCAAAGCGCCACGCGGCCCAGAGCCATGCTGCGATCATCAGCGTGCCGCCCACCGGCGTGACGGCGCCCAGCCAGCGGGGGCCGCCCAGAGCCATGGCATAGAGGCTGATGGCGAAGATTGCCGCGCCCGCCAGCATCAGCGCGGCAGCCCCGCGCGCGGGACCGACGATCGCCAGCGCGGCCACGGCGTGGATCAGTTGGTAAAGGCCACCGGTGCGCAACCACTCCGCCGCCTTGGGATCGGTGACGCCATGGGCGCCGAACGCCCCTGCACCGATGGCGAGCGCCGCCGACAGGCATGCCAGAACCGCGATCATCCTTTCTCTCCGTCGCCACGGCTCAACAGCCGCATCCCCTTGCCTGGCCGGTACATGAGATGCTTGGCGGCGAACAGGTTGCCATGTTCGATCTGGAGCGCCATCCGCTGATCGTCATTGTTCCGATATTGCCGCTCCACCTCTTCCGCTTCCTCAGGTGGAACGCCCAGCGCTTCCATCGCCCGAACCCCCATGCAGATCGCCGATTCATAGACTTCGCGCACCACCCCGGCCAGCTCCATGCCCTGCAGTTCCATCACCTGACGCCGGTCGAAGGCGCGGACCATCAGCGCGGCCTGGGGAAAAGCCTCTGCAATCGGCTCCAGGGTCCGCCGGTCGAGCGAGGCGTCATCGATGCAGAAGGCGATGAGTCGCGCTTCGTCCGCGCCTGCACGGCGAAGAAGGTCGATGCGGGTGCCGTCCCCATAATAGACCTTCATGTCGAAGCGGCTGGATACTTCGATCTGGGCGGGTTTCTTGTCGATCAGGACGACGCCGAAGCCGTGGCCCATCAGCATCTGCGCGACGGTCTGGCCGAAGCGGCCATAGCCCACGATGATGGCGGAGCCGCGCGGCGCGTCCTCGGGCCCTGCCGGCTTGTCGCCTTCCTTTGGCTTCGCGAATTCGAAGCGCCGGGCGAGGAGCATCAGGAAAGGCGTGGTCGCCATCGAGAAGGTGACGATGGCGCTGAACAGGCTGGCGGCCTCCGGCGCTATCAGCAGCGCGTTCTGCGCCTGGGCGAAGAGGACGAAGCCGAATTCGCCGCCCTGGCTGAGCAGCAGGCCCGCGCCCAGCGCCTGCTGCCCCGGCATGCCGAACAGGCGGGCGAGGCCCGAAATCAGCGCGGCCTTGGTCGCAACCAGGATTGCCGCCATGGAAAGGACGAACAACGGATTGGCGGCCACCGTGCGCAGGTCCAGCACCATGCCGACGGCCAGGAAGAAGAGGCCGAGGAGGACCGAGCGGAATGGCTCCACGTCCGCTTCGATCTCATGCCGGTAGGGCGAGTCCGCGAGCATCACGCCTGCGACGAACGCGCCGAGCGCCGTGGAAAGGTGAAGCGCATGCATCAGCGCGGCGGCCGCAAGGACCGTAAACAGGCCGACCGCGACGAACAGCTCGCGCTCGTCCAGCCGGCCGACCAGCGCCAGCAGCGGCCGCAGCACGAAGCGGCCAGCCAGCACGAGTCCGGCGATGGCGGCGACGGTGTAGGCGGCCATCATCCATCCCGGCGGACCGCCCGCATCGGCCGGATTGCGCGACAGCGCGGCGATGATGGTGATGAGCGGGACGATCGAGAGATCCTGGAAGAGCAGGATGGAAAACACCTTCTCACCGAAGGGCGAGTTGATGCGGCCGCTGGACTTGAGGCTGGGGAGAACCTGCGCGGTGGAAGACAGCGCCAGGGGCAGCCCCAGCGCGATGGCCGCGCCCCAGGTGAAGCCGGTCGTATAGAAGATGACGGCCGTCAACACGCAGCCGCAGGTCACGACCTGCGCCAGGCCCAGCGCGAAAATGTCGCGCTTGAGCCGCCAAAGGCGCGCCGGATGCAGTTCGAGGCCGACGAGGAAGAGCAGCAGCACAATGCCGATTTCCGCGATGGCGAGTTTCGATTCCGCGCCGCCGACAAGGCCAAGCCCCTGGGGCCCGACCAGCGCGCCGGCGACAAGATATCCGAGCACCGCGCCCAGGCCGAAGCGGCGGAAGAGGATGACGAAGAAAAGGCCGACGCCCAGCAGGATGACGCCTTCGTTCAGCAGGATTTCGGTGGCGCTGACGGCGTTATGGGCTTCCATCAGGCGTCCGCCATCCGTGCGGCTTCCGCGATGGCCTCGAACCCAAGCCGGATGGACGCATGGCGGGCGGGATAGCCGCGCGCCGGCGCAAGCACGGCAAGGCCGGGCCAGAAATCGAGATCGTCGCTTTTTCCCGCCAGATAGGCCGTCAGCCTGTCGCGCGCCTCCGCCAGTTCCTGCGCCGACAGGCCGATCGCATGGCCGGCCATCAGGGCGGCGGACGCCTGACCCAAGGCGCAGGCCTTCACGTCCAGCCCCATGTCCGCCAGCCTTCCGTCCGCCATGCGGACGTCGGCGGTGACGCGCGAGCCGCAGGTGGGCGACCGCTTCTCCACGCTTGCCTGCGGATCGGGCAGGCGCTGGTGATGCGGAATGCTGGCGGCGAGCCGCAATATGTCCTTGTTGTAGAGGGGGGCGCTCATGCTGGTCCATGTAGGACAGTATGGACGTGGGGTGAAGGCGGCGATTGCCCCGACGCGAAATAAGCGGGGCCATCCTTGTTTCATGGCGCCGCGCGGCCTATCGGCGGCGCATGCGCATATTGGTCGACGCCGACGCCTGCCCCGTGAAGGAGGAAATCTACAAGGTCGCGTGGCGGCACGAGGTTCCGGTGTCGATCGTCAGCAACAGCGTCATCCGCGTGCCCGCCCATCCCCTGATCGAGCGGGTGGTGGTGAGCGACGGCTTTGACGCGGCGGATGACTGGATCGCGGAGCGGGCCGACACGCGCAGCATCTGCATCACGGCGGACATATTGCTGGCGGACCGTTGTCTGAAGGCCGGCGCGGTGGTGATCGCCCCCAACGGCAAACCCTTTACGACAAGCTCCATCGGCGCGGCGGTGGCGACGCGCGCGATCATGGCGGACTTGCGCGCCGGAGCGATCGGAGACGCCGTGGGAGGGCCGCCGCCTTTCACCAAAACGGACCGTTCGCGCTTCCTGTCGGCGCTGGACGAAGCGCTGGGGCGGATGAAGCGGGCGCACCGATGAGCGATCATGACGTCATCGTCCTGGGCGCGGGCGCGGCGGGCATGATGTGCGCGGCGGTGGCGGGACAAAGGGGGCGGCGCGTACTGCTGGCCGACCATGCCGACGCGCCGGGCAAGAAAATCCTGATTTCCGGCGGCGGGCGGTGCAACTTCACCAACCTTCACACCGCGCCCGACCGTTACCTGTCCGCCAACCCGCATTTCGCCAAGTCGGCGCTCGGTCGCTATCGCGCGCAGGACTTTCTGGCGCTGGTGGAGCGCTATGGCATCGCCTGGCATGAAAAGACGCTGGGACAGCTTTTCTGCGACGGATCGGCAAGGCAGATCGTGGCGATGCTGGTCGAGGAATGCGACAGGGGCGGGGTGACAATGGCGCTCGGCCAGTCCGTCACCGACATCGATCATGGCGATGGCCTGTATCGCGTCAGGCTGGGCGACAGGGAGCATCGCGCCCCGGCGCTGGTGCTGGCGACCGGCGGCCCGTCCATTCCGAAGCTGGGCGCGACCGGCTTTGCCTACGATGTGGCGCGCAGGTTCGGCCTTTCGATCGTGCAGCCGCGCCCCGCGCTGGTGCCCTTCACCCTCGGGCCGGAGGAGGCGCTGTTCCAGTCGCTGTCCGGCGTGTCGGCCGATGTCGAGGTGCAGTGGGGCAAGACGCGCTTCCGCGAGGCGGCGCTGTTCACGCATCGAGGGCTTTCGGGGCCGGCGATGCTGCAGATCAGCAGCTATTGGCAGCATCGAACGGCGATCTCCGTCGATTTTCTGCCGGATCGGTCCGCGGACTGGTTGATCGAAGCGAAGCGGCAGCGGCCGCGGATGACGCTGCGCAAGCTGCTGGGGGAGGCGCTGCCGGAACGGCTGGCCGACGCGCTTCTTTCCCGGCTGGAGCGGCAGGGCGAGCTTGGCGCACATAGCGACAAGGTGCTGAGGCGCATGGAAATGCAGATCGCGGCCTGGCCGTTCACGCCATCGGGCACCGAAGGCTATGCCAAGGCGGAAGTGACGGTGGGCGGCATCGCCACGGCGGGCCTGTCTTCCCGCACGATGGAGGCCGCGAAAACGCCCGGTCTTTACGCCATCGGAGAAGCCGTCGACGTCACCGGATGGTTGGGCGGCTATAATTTCCAATGGGCATGGGCCAGCGGATGGGCGGCTGGGCAGGCAGTCTAGCCGCGCCGTCCCGACGCGCTGTCGCGCGCAGCCGCTGCCCTTAGCTGACCTGCGCCCGCGCGGCGGCGATGCTGGCCTGAAGATGCGCGCGGCGGAACGGCTTGGACAGGCGCACCACATCCGGGGCGATCAGGTCAATGCCCTGATAGCCCGAGATGATGAGCAGCGCGACGCCCGGATGATCCGTCCGCAGGCGCAGCGCCAATTCCGCGCCGGTCATGCCGGGCATTACATGATCGGTGATGACGATATCCGGGGCGTAGCCCGCCTCGATCATGGAGATCGCCAGTTCGGCATGGTCTATGTCGATCACTTCATAGCCCATGTCGATCAGCATTTCGCGCGTGCTGTTGCGCACCAGCCCGTTGTCGTCGACCAGCAAAACCTTGCCCTGCGCTTTCCCGTCGACCGCATCAATGGACACGCTGTCGCCATCGGGCTGCTTGCGCTGTTCGACCGGCAACCAGATCTGGACCTGGGTGCCCATGCCGGGCGCGCTGTCGATTTCGAGTGCGCCGCCAAGCTGGCCGACGAGGCCGTGGGCCATCGACAGGCCAAGGCCAGTGCCTTGCCCTGCGGGCTTTGTGGTGAAGAATGGCTCGATCGCGGCGGCCTTCACCCGGTCGTTCATGCCGACGCCTGTGTCCGCGACCGTCAGGCAGACATAGCGGCGCGCGGGCAGCGGGTCCGGGAACCCTTCGCTGCGCAGCTCCGCCGACAGGGTGAGCTGTCCCCCCTCCGGCATGGCGTCGCGGCTGTTGACCGCCAGGTTGATGATCGCCAGTTCGAGCTGGTGCGCGTCCGCGCGGACCGGCGGCATATCGTCGGGCAGGTCGATGGACAGGTCGATGCGCGGCCCGAGTGTGCTGACCAGCAGCGCCTGCATGCCCGCGACAAGCGCGCGCAGGTCGACGGCGGTGGGCTGCAACGGTTGGCGGCGGGCGAAGGTCAACAGACGCTGTACGAGCGTCTGCGCCGTTTCGGCGGCCTGCATCGCCATCGCCGCGGTGCGTTCCAGCCGATCAGGCACGCGGCCCGACAGGATGAGGTCGAGGCCGCCGATGATCGGGGTCAGCAGATTGTTGAAATCATGCGCGACATGCCCCGTCAGCTGGCCCATGATTTCCATCTTCTGGATCTGGCGCAGCGTATCCTGCGAGCGCTGCAATTCCTTCGTCCGGTCGCGGACGCGCCGATCGAGCTGATCGTTGAGCGTTTCGAGCGAAGCGAAAAGCCGGCCATTTTCCAGCGCGGTGGAAGCAGCCCTGGCCAGGGCCTCAAGCAGGGCAACCTGATTGTCCGTGGGTTCGGCTGCTTCGGACCAGTAGGCCCCGACGGCGGCGATCGGGTCCGGCCGGCCGATCGGCACCATGATCATGCTGCGGACGAAGGTGCGGCGATAGGCGTCCACGGGCACGCGGGCGTCCATGAATACATCGGGGATGACGACTGTCTCGTGGTTCTGCATCGCCCAGCCGGATACGCAGCGCTGCATCGGAAAGCGCTGGCCCGCCCAGAGCGGCTCCATCGCGTCCTCCGCGATATAATGGCATTTGTCGTCGTCACGCAGGACGATGGCGATCCCGTCCGCGCCCACCGCGCGGCGGGCAAAAGCGCGAAGGACCGATATGATCGCGTCCACCGACCGCGCGCCGGCGAGAGCCTCCATCGCCTCTGCGGCGAGGCTCCACCGCGCGGCCAGCGCCTTCTGTTCGGAGCCGTAACCGCCTTCGACCTTTTCACCCATGGGCGAACCTTCATGACGTGCGAACCGCTCCCTCTATATCATTGAAAGCAGGGGCACGTAAAATCGGATCGTCGCAAATTTCCCGGCAAGATGAGGAACATGACCCTTATCGGATGTTAACCAGCAAGGTCCCTGGAAAGCGGCGATCAGGGTTGCCCGTCGCTCTCTTCGGGCTGGGTGGGAACGATAGGCGGCGGCGCGCCCTGCGGCGGCGGCGGAGCGGGCCGATCCACCGGCAGGCGAATCTGATTCGGGCCGATATTCAGCGTCATGCCGTTTTCATCGACCCCAACGCCGACATTGCCGATGCCGCTTTCGACCGCGATGTTGGCGATTGCGTTGACCAGATCGGGATCCTGCTCCGCATCGGACGTGTCCTCGACCGGCTCGTTGATCGCACCGCTCATGAAATTGCGCCAGATGCGTGCGGGCACGCCGCCGCCCGCCGCGCCGCCGGGAAGGGGAGCGTTGTCGTCATTGCCGATCCAGACCGCCGTGACGAGGCCGCCGGCATAGCCGACGAAGATGGCGTCGCGGCTGTCCTGCGTCGTGCCCGTCTTGCCGAAGGTGCTGGTGCGCAGCGCCGCCGCGCTGCCAGTGCCGCGATTGGCGGCAGAGGAAAGGAGGTCGCGGATCATCTCCAGCTGGTCCTCGCTGAAACGCCGCTGCCGCTGCATCAGACGCTCGAACCAGCCCTGCTCCTCGGGCGGCAGGCCGTGCGCCATGACGGGGTAGCTGCCCGCCGCGACCGCCGCATAGGCCTCGGCCAGTTCGATGAGCGGTATTTCCGACGTCCCGAGCGCCAGGCTCAGATCCTCCGTCAGCGGCGCGGTGACGCCCAGGTCGCGGGCCACCTTTATGACATTGTCGACGCCGACCTTCTGCGTCAGGCGCACCGCCGCCACGTTGCTGGAGGCGGCAAACGCCTGGCGCAGGGTGATGCGGCCGCGATATTTTCCGCCATGATTGGCCGGGCGGTAGGTGCCGGTGGTGATCGGCGTGTCCTCGATCATGTCGTCGGGCGACATCCCCGCGCGGAAGGCGGCGAGATAGACGAACAGCTTGAACGTCGAACCGGGCTGCCGCTTCGCCTGGACCGCGCGATTGAAGCTGCTCCTGGCGTAATTTTTGCCACCGACCATGGCGACCACGCTGCCGTCGGGCTTCATCGCCACCAGTGCGGCCTGCGCCTGCCCCAGCGGCGCGCGGCGTACCGCCGCTTCGGCCAGGCGCTGGATGCGCCAGTCGAGCGTGGTCGCGATCTCCTGCTCGCCATAGACCGCGCCGGCCCGGTCGCGCGCCTGCGGCAGCACCCAGTCGGCGAAATAGGTGCCGCTGGTGGGGTCGGCCTCTTCGTGCACGTTGAGGCGCGCAGGGGACAGGGCGTTGCGTTCCGCCTGGCTGATATAGCCCGCATCGACCATCGCCTGCGTCACCAGCGCCGCGCGGGCGCGCGCGCCCTTCAGATTGGTGGTGGGCGCCAGGCGGGAGGGCGCCTTCAGCAGCCCGGCCAGCATCGCTGCCTGCGGGATGGT
Source organism: Sphingobium sp. CCH11-B1 (assembly GCF_001556865.1). GTDB lineage: Bacteria > Pseudomonadota > Alphaproteobacteria > Sphingomonadales > Sphingomonadaceae > Sphingobium. Next base: position 21,828 of record NZ_LSJY01000097.1, read on the forward strand.
GAGCCGGTCGGGCGAGCGGTTGAAATAATGGCGGGCGGCCGCGCGCAGGCCATAGACATTGTCGCCGAAATAGACGTTGGAAAGGTAACGCTCCATGATCTGGTCCTTGGTCAGCCAGACTTCCAGCCAGAGCGCGATGAGTGCTTCCCGCGCCTTGCGGCCGAAGGTGCGGTCGCTGGAGAGGAACACGCCCTTTGCCAATTGCTGGGTGATGGTGCTGCCGCCCTGCGACGCGCCATCGGACCAGAGATTGTGCCACATGGCGCGGGCGATGCCGCGCGGATCGACGCCCCAATGGCTCTGGAAGCGGCGATCCTCGATCGCCATGAAGGCTTGCGGCACATGGGCGGGAAGTTCCCCGACGGTAACAGGCCGGTCGATCACAGCGCCGCGTCGGGCGATGAGATGCCCATCCGCCGACATGAGGGATATGCTGGGCGGGGCGATGGGCTTGAGCGACCGGGACAGGGGCGCCGTCACCGCCAGCCAGGCGATGAGGATCATCAGCAGGGCCAGCCCGGCCGCGACGATCCAGCCGAAAATCTGAAGCCGCCGACGCCAGGGGGTGGGCCGTGCGAAGGCGCTGGGCGGCCCTTCGCCAAAGGCGCGCGGGTCGGAAATGACGGGCTCGGCGACAGGATCGTGCATCGGTTCAATCATACTGTATTATTCACATCATACAGTCAAGTCTGTCCCGCGCCGGGACAGGGCGGAATTAATCACAAATCGCCGGTGGCGGTATTGGTAAATAATCCGTTAACACCATCGTCATGCGAAACCGACCGCTCGTCCTCACCACCGAATCGGCCCGCCACCCGTTCCGCCAGCGGCTGCCTGCGCACGTGCTGCGCGTGGCGCAGGGACCGGCCGCTCGCCGCCGCCCCGTCGATGACGACAATGACTGGAAATTGTTCGGGTTGAGCTTCGCCGCCTTCTTCACGGCCTTCTACAGCTTCATTTTCTAGGCGTCCCGGCAAAGCGGGCCGTCGCAAGCCTTGTGCAGTTTCCACGCCATCGCAGCGCAGGGGAGGGAGAGCACGGCGACCAGCAGCAATTGCATCACCACCGAAACGCCCGCGATGCTGAGGCCGATCGCGCATAGCGACCCGGCCACCATCGCGCCGGAATTGACGATATTGTTGGCCGCGACGGTGCGCGCCGCCTCGCATTTTTCGACGGTGGTGGTGAGGAAAGCGTAGAGCGGCACCACGAACATGCCGCCAAAGGTCGCAACGCCCAACAGGCACAATGACAGCGGAATGGCGAGCGGGTGGGCCAGGAAATCGCCCAGCGACAGCATCTGTCCGTCGGGCGCCGGCGTCCAAAGGTCGCACACGACATGAAACGCGACGATGCACGCGCCCATGCCGATCACGGACGCGGGCGCATATTTGGCCGAGACATGCCCCTGGAGCAGCCGGTTGATGGCGATCGACCCGATGGCGATGCCGATCGAGAATATGGCGAGGAACAGGCTCGCCACCGGCTTGTCGGCGGTCAGGACATTCTTCACCAGCGGCGGGAACTGGATGAACAGGATCGAGCCGACCGCCCAGAAGAGGCTGATCGACATGATCGCCAGGAAGAGCCGGCGTATGTGCATCGTCCCGCGCACCAGCGAGACGGACGAGCGGATGATATGGAAATCGATCGGCTGCTGCTCCAGCAGCGAGGGGGCGGGCGGCACCTTCCGGCCGGCGACATAGCCGATCAGCGCTGTCACCACGATGCCGACCGCCGCCGCCTGCACCGGGATGAGGCCGGCCAGGATGGTGCCGGCAAGGATCGCGATATAGGTGCCCGCCTCCACAAGGCCGGTGCCGCCCAGCACCTCGTCATCGTGGAGATGCTGCGGCAGGATCGCATATTTGATCGGGCCGAAGAAGGTCGAATGGATGCCCATCGCGAACAACGCGGCCAACAGCAGCGGAATGGCGATGCTGTGGACCGCGATGCCGCTCCAGATCAGCGCAAGCCCCGCCGCTCCGACCGCCATGATGAGGATTTCGGCCGCTTTCACCCAGCGGATGATCGTCGCCTTGTCGCGCTGGTCCGCCAATTGTCCCGACAGGGCGGACAGGAGGAAGAAGGGCAGGATGAACAGCCCGGTCGCCAGCGCGGAGAACCATGTCTCCGACCTTTCGTCATTATAGACTTGATAGACGACGAACAGCACCATCGCGTTCTTGAACAGGTTGTCGTTGAACGCGCCCAGCAGCTGGGTGATGAAAAGCGGCAGGAAGCGGCGCTTGTTCAAGAGCCTGAGAGAGGCTTGCATGGATGAGGGAGTCTTCTTTCCCGTTAGCGACCGGGCCGGGGTCTAGCCGCTGGCGGCGGCCCTGTCCAATGCGAAGCGCTGGCAGGCGCAAGGCTCGATCGCGTCGCTTGTGCGACGCTTCGGACTGTGGCAGTCGGCAGCGATGCTGACGCTGCCCAACTTGCTGACGCTTTCGCGCATCCTGACCGTGCCGTTGCTGGTCGCCCTGCTCTGGCCGGACGAAGTCGCCGGTGTCGGTCTCGGCGCGCGCTGGACCACTGGCTATGCGCTGGCGTTCGGCCTGTATTGCCTGATGGGCGTCACCGACTATTTCGACGGCTATCTGGCGCGTGCGCAGGGTACGGTGTCGAAACTGGGCGTGTTCCTCGATCCCATTGCCGACAAGATCATGGTGGGCGCGGTGATCCTGATGCTGGCGGCGACGCGCGACATCGTCGGGCTTCACCTGATCGCCGCGATGATCATCCTGGTGCGGGAAATCGCCGTGTCGGGCCTGCGCGAATTCCTGGCCGGGCTGCAGGTGTCCGTGCCGGTGTCGCGGCTCGCCAAGTGGAAGACGACGTTCCAGATCATTGCGCTGGGCGCGCTGATCCTGGCGGGGGCGGTGCCGCAATTCCCCTTCGTGCAGATGGTCGGCATCGCGACGCTGTGGGCGGCGGCGATCCTGACGCTGATCACCGGCTGGGATTATCTGCGCGTCGGCATCAGCCATATGGACTGAGCGATGCTGAAGATCGTCTATTTTGCCTGGGTTCGCGAAGCGATCGGCCGCGACGAGGAGCAGGTCGAGCGGCCGGGACCGGGGGCGACGGTGGAGGCGCTGATCGCGCTGCTCGCCGCGCGCGGCGGCGGATATGCCGAGGCGCTGGGCGACAGCAGCCGGCTTCGCGCCGCGATCGACCAGCGGTTCGTGCCGATGGACAGTCCGATCGGCGACGCGCGCGAGGTCGCGCTCTTCCCTCCGGTCACCGGAGGATGAAGCGCGTGGCCGTCCAGACCGACGATTTCGACGTCGGTGCCGAACTTGCCGCGCTGGAGGCGCTGGGCGGAGGCGGCGTGGCGAGCTTTACGGGCGTGGTGCGCGGCGAGGGCGGCCTGATAGCGCTGGAACTGGAACATTATCCGGCGATGACGCAGGCGCAGGTCGGTCGCATCGTCGACGAGGCGTTGGCGCGCTGGCCCCTGCTGGGAGTCAGCGTCATTCACCGCCATGGCCGGCTGGAGGTCGGCGCGCGCATCGTGTTCGTCGGCACGGCGTCCCGCCACCGCACGGCGGCGCTGGAAAGCTGCGCCTTCCTGATCGACTGGCTGAAATCGGAAGCGCCCTTCTGGAAGAAGGAGCATTTCGCGGGAGGGGCCACCACCTGGGTGGCGGCGCGGGCCGAGGACGAGGCGAAAGCGAAGGGCTGGAACGGCTAGAGCCTTTTCATGATATGGGAAAACGCGCTGCTTCCTTGATGTCGCACTGACCGAGCCGTCGACCGTAAACGGTGATCTTCAAAATGCCCTAGGCCGCTTGGGGCAGCCGGCCATTTGCTTCCGCCGCTTCGCGCAGGATGCCGGCGAGCAGGCGAAATTCCTTTTCCCGCGGGCTGTTGCGTCGCCAGACGAGCGCGATGTCACGGGACGAGCGTTCCGACTGGACCGGGCGTGCGGCGATGCTGGTATGGTCCAATATGCCGCTGGCGATCGCCATTTCCGGGATCATGGTGACGCCAAGCCCGTTGTCGACCATCTGGATCAGCGTATGGAGCGAGGTGCCCATCATCGTCGCGTTGGCGCGCAGATCCGTGCGGTTGCAGGCGGCGAGGGCATGGTCCTTGAGGCAATGACCATCCTCGAGCAGCAGCAATTTGCTCTCGTCGATCATGTCGGGATCGACCCATTCCGGCGGATCGCTCGGGTCGTCGCGCGGAAAGGCGACATAGAGCCTGTCCTGGAACAGGATTTCGCTGTCCACCTCGCCCATGGGGAAGGGAAGAGCCAGGAGAACGCAATCCACCGCGCCATGGCGCAGCGATTCGATGGCGGCCTGGGTTGTTTCCTCGCGCAGATAGAGTTTGAGTTCGGGCCGGTCCGAACGAAGCCGGGGCAGCAGCCGCGGCAACAGGAAGGGCGCGATGGTTGGGATGACGCTCATCCGAAGCTCGCCTGTCAGCGGCTTGCCGGATGCTTCGGCGATGGCGGTCAATTCCTCCGCCTCCCGCAGCACCCGATGCGCCTTGTCGACGATCCGGTCGCCCAGCGCCGTGAAGCGCACCACCCGCCGGGTCCGTTCCACCAGGGTCACGCCGATCAGCGATTCCAGTTCGCGGATCCCCGCCGACAGCGTCGATTGCGTCACGAAGCAACTGTCGGCCGCCTTGCCGAAATGGCCGTGCTGCTTGAGCGCCACCAGATATTGCAGCTGCTTGAGCGTCGGCAGATAGTTGGACATTATCGGCTCCCTCGATCAGAAGCCCGAATATAAGTGGTTTAGCCGATAAATCCAAGCCATTTGACCATGCTCACCAGCGACGTGATCGTCAGGATCACGCCGACCGCCGAGAAAAGGAGGCGAGGGGCCACCCGGCGGGCCAGCATGGCGCCGAACGGCGCGGCGACCACGCCGCCGATCAGCAGGCCGACGGTGTAGGTGGTGAAGGCCTGCCATCCCAGGTGCAGAAGGAAGGTGAGGCTGATCGACGTGGTCAACACGAATTCGACGGTGTTGACGGTGCCGATGGTGTGGCGGGGGCTGGACCCCTGAAGCAGCAGGTTGGACGTCACTATCGGCCCCCATCCCCCGCCGCCGGACGCATCCATGAACCCGCCGACCAGCCCCAGCGGCGTGACCCAGCGGGGATCGCGCTGCTTGGGCGGCAGGTGGAAGCCGCGCCAGATCAAGTAAATGCCGATGGCGGCGAGATAGGCCTGCACGAACGGCTTCACGACCGATCCGTCGATATTGGACAGCACATAGGCCCCGGTGACGCCGCCGATCACACCTGGAATGATGAGCTTGGCGAACAGCCGCCAATCGACATTGCGGTGCAGGATGTGGCTGATAGCCGACACCCCGGTGGTGAAGGTTTCCGCGACATGGACGCTGGCGGACGCGCGGCTGGGCGGGACGCCCATCGTCAACAGCAAGGTGCTTGATATCACGCCATAGGCCATGCCCAGCGCGCCATCCACGACCTGCGCACCGAAACCGACAAGGATGAACGGCCAGATGTCGCCGAAATTGGCGATCAATGTATCGAGCATCCGGTCCCCTTCGCGATATTGTCTATCGGTTAGATTGAAATAACATGGCGCGCCAAGCAAGTTTCTGTTTGCATGCCAGAAGCCCCGCTCCCGCGCTGTCTGGAAAAATCCTGGCCCATCCCTTATATCCACGACCTACAAGATTTAGGGACGGTCAGGAACATCGGGATGGTGCGCAGCCTCATTGCCTATCTGGATTCGATCAAGAGTCGCGATCCTGCGCCCCGTTCCCGTGCCGAAATCCTGCTTTATCCCGGCGTTTGGTCGCTTGCCTTCCACCGCGTCGCGCACCGGCTCTATCGCGCGCGGCTGTACTTCCTGGCGCGCGCGGTCAATCACATCTCGCGCTTCCTGACCGGCAACGACATTCATCCGGGCGCCAAGATCGGCAAGCGCTTCTTCATCGACCATGGGTTCACCGTGATCGGGGAGACAGCGGAGATCGGCGACGATGTCACGCTGTACCAGAATGTGACCCTGGGCGGCACGGACCCTGCCAACGGCATCGCGGGCAAGCGCCATCCCACCTTGCGGGACGGCGTGATCGTGGGATCGGGCGCGCAGGTGCTGGGCCCGATCGAGGTGGGGCCTCGCGCGCGCATCGGCGCCAATGCGGTGGTGACCAAGGATGTCGCGGAGGCAGCGACGATGGTCGGCATTCCGGCGCGCGCGATGCTGGTGGACGTGACCGCCTATCAGCGGGACTTCATGCCCTATGGCACGCCCTGCTCCGATTGCTTCGACCCCGAAAAGCAGAAGCTGGAAGCGCTGCAATGCGAAGTGGAGCAGTTGCAGAAACGGCTGTCCCAGTTGCTGGCGGAGCGTCAGGATCCTTCGTCGGTGATTGACGCGCCCGTGGCTCAGGAGCGCAGCCGGGCCTGATGACCAATGTGACGCCGTTTCCAGGGTCGGCGCCCGGACAGATCGGGTTCGACCGGATCGAATTGCAGCGGATCATGGACTTGTACGGGCGCATGGTGGCGGCGGGCCACTGGCGCGACTATGCGATGGACATGGGGCGCGAGGCGGCGGTGTTCAGCGCCTTTCGCCGCACGGCCGAACGGCCCGAATATCGGATCGAAAAGCGCCCGGCGCTGCGTCACCGGCAAGGCATGTGGGCGCTGGTCGGAGAAGGCGGGCAGGTGCTGAAGCGTGGGCAGGAGTTGCAGGGCGTGCTTGCGCCCGTGGAGCGCAAGCTGATGCGGATCGTCGAGGAATAGGGCGGCCCCCGTCAGGCCGCCGCCCGGTCGAGATAGGGCAGGCGGTCGGTGAGCGCCGGCGGCAGTCCATTGACGACCAGCGCCCGGGCATTGTGCCAGAAGGCCGATAGCAGCAGCAGCGCCGAACCGATCACCAGCGCCGTCAGCGCCCACGACAGTTCCACCGCGCCGGCCTGCCTGAACAGGGCGTAGAGGGCGAAGAGGACGTAGGCGAGGCTGGACACCAGCAGGGCGCGCCGGTCGATCGCCAGCGCCACAAGGCCAAAGGCGATATATAGCGCGATTACCAGCAGGGCGCGGCCGGGTCCGATTTCCTGGCCGTTGAGAACCCCCAGCAGATTGAAAAGCGAGTGCGCGATCATCGGGGCGGCGGTGAGGTGCAGCCAGAAGGCGACATCGGACCGGCGCGTGGTGCGCGTGCGATCACCCATGTCCCACCGCATGGCGAGCGCGAAGATCGCGATCCCGGCAGCGAGCAGCAGCAAAAAGCCAAGACGCGGGGTTTCCGGGAAGACGGACATGACAAGGCCCGCCAGAACCGCGGCCGCCGCCGCCGATCCCGCCGCGACGGTGATCGGAACCATGAAGCGCCGCCAGTGCACCCACGCCGCCAGCGCCGAGCAGGCCGCCGCGCCGGACAGGATCAGCGATGCCTGGCTGTTGCCGGCATGGGGGAATAGCTGCATCGCAAGAGCGAACAGGGCAAAGCCCACGCCACCGACGAAACCGGCCAGCAGCAGGATGGAGGGGAGCGCCATCCGCCGCTGCCGGGTGAAGAATTCCGCAAGGCCCCAGCTGGCGGCGGCGACCAGCAGCCCGGACATGAAGACCGGCTGGTGGTCGGGCGCCCCGAATCGCAACAGGTTGCCGAGCCATCCGACGGCCACCAGCAGGATGACGCCGGCGATGGACACGAAGATGTCGTTGAATCCGGTGAGCAGGCGAAAATGTTCTTCGTCCACCACGGGGCTGGCGCGCAGCCGCGCCACATGGTCTCGCAACGCCTGGGCCGCTGTCGGGGTGATGATCCCCGCCGCTACGGCATCCTGCAGATCGCTCTCGCTGTACATCTGTCCTGCTCCCCATCACCGTGAAGATGATGTCTCCATAGCATAAGTGTGTTAATTCATCAATACACCAAGATTGGGCCTTTTGCGAGCGTCCCGCCGATGTTAGCGCCGGGGATCATAAGAGAGGAGACGCTTGTTCCATGACCCTTCCGGCCTTGCTCAAGGATCGTTTGGCGCTGCCCCTGATCGGATCGCCGATGTTCATCATCTCGCAGCCGGAACTGGTGATCGCGCAATGCCGGGCGGGCGTCGTTGGCTCCTTCCCCTCGCTCAACGCGCGGCCTTCGGGCATGTTCGAGGCATGGTTGCAACAGTTGCAAGGCGAACTGACGGACGCCGATGCGCCGTTCGCGGTCAACCTGATCGTCCACCGGTCCAACGCGCGGCTGGAGGAAGACCTGGCGCTTTGCGTTCGATACCGGGTGCCCATCATCATCACGTCGCTTGGCGCGCGGGAGGATGTGAATCAGGCGATCCACAGCTATGGCGGCATCGTTCTGCATGACGTCATCAACGACCGTTTCGCGCGCAAGGCGATCGAAAAGGGCGCCGACGGGCTGATCGCAGTGGCGGCCGGCGCGGGCGGCCATGCCGGCACGCTGTCGCCCTTCGCGCTGGTGCAGGAGATACGACGCTGGTTCGACGGACCGTTGGCGCTATCGGGATCGATCGCCACCGGACGCTCGATCGCCGCCGCGCGGATGATGGGCGCAGACCTCGCCTATATGGGATCGCCGTTCATCGCGACGGTGGAAGCCAATGCTGACGCCGCCTACAAGAAGATGATCGTCGACAGCCATGCGGACGACATCCTCTATTCCGACGTTTTCACCGGCGTCCACGGCAATTATCTGCGCCCCAGCATCGTGGCCGCGGGGCTGGACCCGGATAAGCTGCCGCAAGCGCAGGACATGGACTTTGCCAGCATGACCGGCGGCGAGAAGAAGGCCTGGCGCGACGTATGGGGGTGCGGGCAGGGGATCGGCGCCATCGACAAGGTTCAGCCGGCCGCCGATTTCATCGCGCAATTACGATCGGACTACCGATCGGCCGTCGAATCTTTCTCCCTCCAGGAAGGCGCGTAGCTCGCTCACGAACCGGTCGAACTGGTCATGGTGCAGCCAGTGGCCGGCATGGGCGAACTCGACCAGCCGTGCGTCCCGGAAATGCTTGATCCGTCCGTCCTTCACCGGATTGGATGCCCAACTGTCCTTGCCCAGGCACAGCAGCGCGGGGCAGCGTATCTGTTCCCAGAATGCCAGAAGGTCCATGTCGGATGCTGCCTGGGGCGCCATGACGTTGAGATAGGGGTCGAATTTCCAGCTATAGCTGCCATCCTCGTTGCGGTTCATGCCGTGGGTGGTCAGGTGCAGCGCCTGTTCGACGGATAGATGCTCATTCCTTTCCCGCATGCGCCCGACCGCGGCTTCGATGGTGAGGTAACGGCGAGGCGGCTTTGCTGCTCGCATGCGCCGCTTGTCGATCCACTCCCGCCACTCGTCGGGCAGCGGCTTTTCCTTTTTGTCCTTCAGCAGGGCGGGCGCGAGGCCCAGTCCCTCGATCGCGACGATCCGGTGCACCTTTTCAGGGTAGAGGCCAGCGTAGCGCAGGCTTACCGAACCGCCCAGCGAGTGACCCACGATCATGACGGGCGACCGGCCGTGAATATCGACCAGCTGCGCCAGATCATAGACGAAGTTGGCGATCATGTAGGCGCCGTCCGTCGACCAGCCGCTGTCGCCATGGCCGCGCAGGTCCGGGGCAATGACATGATAGTCCTGCGCCAGCGCGCGCGCCGTCCAGTCCCAGCTCCTCGCATGGTCGAAGCTGCCATGCACCAGGATCAGCGTCGGCGCGGAAGGGTTGCCCCAGTCGAGATAGTGGAGCCGCGTCCGCAACGAGGTGTAGAAGTGCGAACTGGGAGTCGGCGCGATCGATGGAGTCATCCGGTCCTGCTGCGTAACGGAAAGGCGGTTGGGATCCCAATGAGGCGATCTCTCCTCCCGTTGCAAGCGCCACGTTCAAAAATCTCTGCGTTATCCCGTCCGCGATCTGCCGCCTCGGCGTCAAAGATGGGGGTGGATCGCGTCCGCGGCGGATAACAGCCGCCGGGCGGCGGCATCGCGTCCGGCGCAGGCGACCACCGTTGCCAGTTCCGCCTGGCGAAACGGCTTGTCGAGGCGCGGCCGCCGGCTGGCATGGGGTGGCAGTTCCGCAAAACCGGTGATGATGATGACCGGAAGGTCGGGCCGCAGCGTTTCTATCGCGTCGGCCAGTTGCGCGCCCGTCATGCCCGGCATCGCGTGATCCGTTACGACAAGGTCCACATCGCCCCGCTCCAGGATGCGCAGCGCATCCTCTGCCGAGGACGCCTGAAAGACGGTGTGGCCCAGATCCTCCAGCATCCCTGCGGTGTTGGTCAGCACCAGATCGTCGTCGTCCACCGCCAGAATGACGAGCGGTATTGTTTCGGGTGGATTTTCGTCCAGCTGGGCGATCAGCGGCGCGCCGATATCCTGCTCCGCCACGGGCAGCCATAGCGATACGGTCGTCCCCTTGCCCACTTCGCTGAAGATGGTCAGCGATCCTCCGCATTGCTGGGCAAAGCCGTGCACCATCGACAGGCCAAGGCCGGTCCCCTTGCCCACGCCCTTGGTCGTGAAGAAAGGCTCGCGCGCCCGTTCCAGCGTGGCAGCGTCCATGCCTTCGCCTTCGTCGATCACCGACAGGCGGACATAGGCGCCCGGCTGAAGATCGGGACGGCGCGATTCGACGATGTCCACTTCGGCCGCGTCGATCACGATCCTGCCGCCTTTCGGCATCGCGTCGCGTGCATTGACTGCAAGGTTCAGCAGCGCCAGTTCCAGTTGGGCCGGGTCGGCATGGGCGGCGGGCAGCGTGGTTGGAAAACGCGGTTCGATGGCGACCGCCGCGCCCAGGGTCGTGCGCAGCAGTTCCGCCATGCCGCGTACCAGGCCGACGCAATCGACGCGCTGTAGTTTCAGCTCCTGCTTGCGCGCGAAGGCCAGCATCCGCTGCGTTAGTGTCGCACCCCGTTCCGCTGCCGTCATGGCATTGTCGAGATAGCGCGTGATGTCGCCACCGGAGGCGAGCCGTTGTCGGGCGAGGTCGAGGCTGCCGACGATGACCGCCAGCAGATTGTTGAAATCATGGGCGACACCGCCGGTCAGCTTGCCGATGGCATCCATCTTCTGCGTCTGGACGATGGCGTCGCGCGCTTCGTCCAGCGCCTTCTGCGCTTCCATCCGTTCAGTCAGGTCGCGGGTGATTTTTGCAAAGCCGATCAGGCGGCCGCCGTCGTCGCGAACGGGATCGAGCACGACATGCGCCCAGAAACGCGTGCCGTCCTTGCGGATGCGCCAGCCTTCCGCCTCGAACCGGCCTTCGGTCGCTGCAGTGTGCAGCGCGCGGGACGGAAGGCCGGCGATCCGATCCTCCTCGCTGTAGAAACGGGCGAAATTCTGGCCGAGTATCTCATGGGCCTTGTAGCCCTTGAACCGCTCCGCGCCCAGGTTCCAGCTGGTGATCGTGCCGACCGGATCCAGCATGTAGATGGCGTAGTCGGTAACGCTCTGCACCAGCATGCGGAACCGTTCTTCGCTCTCGCGCAAGGCTTCCTGCGCGGCGCGGCGCTCGGTGAGGTCGCGCGTCACCTTGGCAAAACCCAGCAGCAGGCCGTCGGCATCGCGGATCGGATCGATTACCACGGTGGCCCAGAAGCGGGACCCGTCGTTGCGCACGCGCCAGCCTTCCGCTTCGAAGCGGCCTTCATGTTCGGCGGTGTACAGCGCGATGGCGGGAATGCCGGCCGCCTGATCCTCCGGCGTGTAGAAGCGGGAAAAATGCTGGCCCAATATCTCTTCGGCCTCATAGCCCTTGAACCGCCGCGCGCCAGCGTTCCAGCTGATGACCAAGCCGGTGGGATCGAGCATGTAGATCGCGTAGTCGGTAACACTTTGCACCAACAGCTCGAACCGGTTGCTGGTCTGGTCGAGAGAAGCCCTATTCATGTAATCCCCGCTAGAAACGCCTGTGAGGCGTCCTCGCCGATAAGGCAAACGCAACATCCCGCAGAACGTTCCGTGCCGATGGCGAAGGGCTGGGCCTTGACTTGAAGGCAGGCGCTGCCCACCAAGCCGGCTTTGCGGGCAGGCCGGAAGGATATGGCAAAGGACATGGCGGACAGGGCGACGATCACGGTCATCGGCGAGGCTATGCTGGAGCTCAGCCGCGGCGAGGGCGATAGCTGGAACCTGCGCTATGGCGGCGACGTCATCAACACCGCCGTCCATCTCGCCCGGTCGGGGGACAGTGTGCGCCTCGCCAGCGCCTTGGGCACTGATCCGATGAGCGCGCAGCTGCGGGCGCAATGGGAGGCCGAGGGGGTGGACACCGCCCTGGTGATCGCCGCGCGCGACAGGCTGCCCGGCCTCTATGCCATCGAAACCGATGCGAGCGGGGAGCGCAGCTTCCACTATTGGCGCAGCGAGGCGGCAGCGCGGCGCATGTTCGCGCTGCCCGAAAGCGCCGCGATGATGGCGGAGGCGGCAAAGTCCGACCTGCTCTATTTCTCGTTGATCACCCTGGCGATCCTGCCGGACGAGGGGCGCCAGGCGCTGCTGGACCTGTGCGCGCAGGTGCGGGACAAGGGCGGACGGATCGCCTTCGATGGCAATTACCGGCCTCGTCTGTGGGAGGATGCCGCCACGGCGCGGCGTTGGCGTGACCGCGCCATCACCTGCTGCGACATCGGCTTGCCGACATTGGCGGACGAGGTCGAGATGGGGGAGGCGGACGACGCGCGCAATGCCGCCGCTCGATGGGGCGCGGGCGAGGGGCGGGAGATCGTCGTCAAGCTCGGCGGCGACGGCTGTTTCGCGGGCGGAGAGACCATCCCCATCCCGCAGGCGCTGGCGGTCGTGGATTCAAGTGGTGCCGGTGACGCGTTCAACGGCGGCTATCTCCATGCGCGGCTGGCCGGTGCGTCGGTTCGGGAAGCTGCGTTGGCGGGGCACCGGCTGGCCGGATGGAATATCGGGCGACGCGGCGCGATACCGCCCAGGGATGCCGAAGCACCCTATTGAGGGCCGTTGACAGCGGCCCATGGTCTGCGCCATGGACGCTGGACCTCAGGCGGGTGTAGCTCAATGGTAGAGCAGCAGCTTCCCAAGCTGACGACGGGGGTTCGATTCCCCTCACCCGCTCCAAATCCCCATCGCGCCTGGACCCGCCCGGATTTTGCTTGCAGCGCGTGGTCGTCGATGTAGCCTGCCTTTGGGAGGGTTATATGGGCGATATTGCGTTTGGAGTGGATGAGGTCGCCGCGCACAATCTGTTGATCGCGCTGGGGCTTGAGGCATCGGAAGACAGGATCGCGGAGGTGGCCGCCCATATGCGCGCCCACCGGGCTTCGGCCGAGCAATACCGGCTGGACAAGGCGCGGGACGATCTGTTCGCCCATCTGGAAAATGCGTTCCTGCGTTTCCGCGCCCATGACGATCATTGGAACGCCGGCTATGCCGCGGCGGAGAGCGAGGCGCTGAACTGGTTCGCGGAGCGTCCTCCTGTCGATGCGCCGCCACCTGCGCGGACAACGGGGGAAATTCTGCGCGCCATGATCCGCGAGCAGAAGTCCGGTCCCCGCGACGGACGCCACTAGCCCTGAAAGAATTTCTAGGGTCTCCCGGACTGGCATCATGTGGCGGCTCCCCATATTGGCGGAGGCGCGGTCCGCTAGTGGAAGGACCGCATATGGTTCGACCCCCTAGGAGGATTGCCGGTGGCGATCGACGCGAAGACCCTGACCCATTTGGAGCGGCTGGAGGCCGAGAGCATCCACATCCTGCGCGAGGTCGTGGCCGAGGC
>NZ_LSJY01000098.1 GCF_001556865.1 Sphingobium sp. CCH11-B1
GCCGCTCTCCGCCGACCTGGCCGCCGCCCCCGCCTATGTGTGGGACGGCCGGGCAATCCGCGCGGTGGAGGCGTTCGCGCCGGTCGACTATGCGCTGCTGACCGGCATCGACGCGCAGAAGGGCGCGTTGCTTGAAAATACGCGCCGTCATGCCGCTGGCCACGCCGCGCATGACGTGCTGCTGTGGGGCGCGCGCGGCACCGGCAAGTCCGCCGTCGTCGCCGCGGTCGTGGGGCAGTTGCAGGGGGAGGGGACGGATGTCGCCCTGCTGCAATGCGCCATCGACGAACTGGTCAGCCTGCCCGCGCTCTTCTCGCTGCTGCGCGCGACGACGCGGCCCTTCATCCTGTTCCTCGACGATCTGGGGTTCGATGAGGACGGGGCCGGCGCGGCCCGGACGCTGCGCTCGCTGCTTCAGGGCGGCACGGCCGCGCGCCCGGCCAATGTCCGCCTCTACGTCACCTCCAACCGCCGCCACATCGTGCCGCGGCATCTTTCCGAACAGGACGATCCGATCAACCCGCGCGACGTGGTGGACGACAGGATGGCGCTGTCGGACCGGTTCGGGCTCAGCCTTGGCTTCCACGCCATCGACCAGGATGCCTATGTCGCGATCGTCGCCGGCTATGCGGCGACGCTTGGTCTGTCGTTCGATCCTAAGGAAGCGATTCAATGGGCGACGCAGCGGGGCAGCCGCTCGGGCCGCGTCGCCTGGCAATATGTGGTGGAACTGGCGGGCCGCAACGGGCTGACGGTCTGACGGGCGGCCAGGCGCTATTTCGCCTTCGTCACCCGCCAGATGATATTGCCGACATCGTCGCTGACCAGCAGCGCGCCCGTGGCGTCTGCCGTCACATCGACCGGCCGGCCCTGCGCCGCGCCATCCTTGTCCAGGAATCCGGTCAGCACGTCGACCGGCTTTGCCTTGCCCGCCTCGCCATCGGAAAAGCCGACATAGACGACCTTGTATCCCGCCGCCGGCTTGCGATTCCAGCTGCCGTGCAGGCCCACGAACGCGCCATCCGTATAGGGTGCGCCCAACTGCACCTTGTCCGCGAAGGTCAGGCCCAGCGGCGCGACATGGTTGCCCAGCGCATAGTCGGGTCGCTTGGTATATTCGCGGATTTCCGGCCGCTGCGGCTGGACGCGCCGGTCCTCATACCCGCCCCAGTAGTTCCATGGCCAGCCATAGAAGGCCCCGAATTCGATCCGCGCCAGATAGTCGGGCACCAGGTCCCCGCCCAGCATGTCGCGTTCGTTGACCACGCCCCACAGCGCGCCGCTCTTGGGTTCGAAGGCAAGACCCACCGGATTGCGCAGGCCATAGGCGAAGACGCGCTTGTATCCGGTCTTGGGATTGACCTCCAGCACCATCGCCCGGCCCTGTTCCAGCTCCAGCCCATTTTCGCCGATATTGCTGTTCGATCCCACGCCGACATAGAGCAGCCCCGCGGGACTGGCCGCCAGGCTCTTGGTCCAGTGCTGGTTGGGGGCCTGGGCCGGCAGGTCGATGATCTTGCGGCCCTTTGCCGTGATCTTCGTCTCGCCATCCTTGTAGGGGAAAGCCATCAGCGCGTCGGTGTTGGCGACATAGAGCGTGTCGCCCAGCAGTGCCATGCCATAGGGCGAATGAAGGCCGGTCAGGAAGGGCGTCTTCACCTCCGCCTTGCCGTCGCCATCCGCGTCGCGCAGCAGGGTGATGCGGTTGGCCGAAGGGACGCCCGCGCCGGCCTTGGTCATAAGATAGGCCATGATCCGGTCGACGATCCCGTCCTTGGGCCGGGGCGGGCTGTTGGTTTCCGCGACCAATATGTCGCCATTGGGCAGGCGCAGCATGGATCGCGGATGGCTCAACCCCTCGGCGAAGCGGGCGACGGCCAGACCCTTGGCCGCGACCGGCTTCGCGCCCGCCGCCCAGGGCTTTACATCGGCGATGTTGACGGTGGGCAGCATCTCGCTGCGCGGCGCGGTGAACACCGGCTCGCGTCCCGTGTCCGCGCCGGGCGGCAACTGGGCGGTGTCGCCCTGCGCCAGATAGAGGAAAGCGCCGCCGGCAAGGGCAAGCGCGACGAGCGGCAGGACAATGACATGCTTGTTCATGCCCTTCTCTCTATGCGCGGCCGTCGCGTCGGGCAAGGCGGATGCCGCTTGGCTTAGCGGCCTCGTTCGCGCAGCCACAAGAGCAGCGCGATCGCTACGCCTATGGCCGTGCCCGCCAGCAATCCGATGCTGGGTTGCCCCATCAATCCTCCCAGGATCGTGCCGGCAAGAATCAGCAGCGCGATGATCGCGCCAGCGCCGGTCGGGTTCTTTCTGCCTTGGCTCATCGCGTCCGCCCTTGCCATGGCGCGGACGGGAAGGCCAGCGCTTTGCGCGGCTGCTCTCCGCCGCCCCGATACGGGACCGTCCGCCCCAAAATGGGATAGATGCGCCAATATGGCACTTGGCTAACGGCGCGTTGACTCCTCTATCTCTCGCCGGAAGCCAAGTCGTTGATCTGGCACGATGTTTGAACCCGCGCGCCCCAGGGGAGCGCATTGTCGCGCGCCTGGACTATGGGGGCCATCATGCAACTGCCATATCTTGCGAACCGCAAGAGCTACGACGACGCGGCGGAGCTGATGCGCCGGTTCGGCGCCAATGCAGGGTATGAAGCCGCGGCGCGCGCCGACCAGAGCTTGGACGTTGGCAACCACATCACCTTCTGCCACTGGCGCCAGATCGAACGATTGATCGTCCTGCTCACCTACAACCAGCCGCTCGGCACGATCCACTAGGGCATAAGCGCAGCAGGCCGCCCGACCTTCGTCGCCGCGGTCCTGGCCCGGCGCCCGCCATCTTGCGACTGACGGGAACCCATCGGGCTTTTAAAGCCGCAGCCCCGATGTTTCCGGCAATCCCGCCAGAATGTTGAGATTCTGCACCGCCGCGCCGGCCGCGCCCTTGCCCAGATTGTCGAGCGCCGCAACCAGCCGCGCCTGACCTGTATCCTCGTTGCCGAAGACGAACAGCGCCAGCCGGTCGGTCGCGCCGACATGCTCCAGCACGACGCCGCTCATGCCGGCGCTTTCCTCCGCCGACGCCACGCTTACGATCGGCGATCCGGCATAGGCCTGCGCCAGCGCCGCGCGGATGTCCGCCAGCGCCGGAGCGCCCGGCATGGCGCGCAGTTGCAACGGCACTTCCACGATCATGCCGCGATAGGCGTCGGCCACGGCCGGGGCAAAGAGGGGCGGGTGCGCCAGCCCGGAATAGCGCGTCATTTCCGGCACATGCTTGTGCGCCAGCGTCAGCCCGTAGGGGCGGAAAGCGCTGGGGCCTCCTGTCTCGCCCTCATAGTCCGCGATCATCGCCTTGCCGCCGCCCGAATAGCCCGACGCGCCCGACACGGTGACCGGCCAGTCGGCGGGCAGCAGCCCCGCCAGCACCAAAGGCCGCACCAGCGCCAGGAAGCCCGTGGGCCAGCATCCCGGATTGGCGACGAAGCGGCTCTGCGCGAGCCGTTCCCGGTGGCCCGGCTCCAGTTCGGCAAAGCCGTAGGTCCATCCCTCCGCCACGCGATGCGCGGTCGATGCATCGATCACGCGCGTCCGGCCATTGTCGATCAGCGTCACCGCCTCTCGTGCCGCGTCGTCGGGCAGGCACAGGATCACGATGTCGGCGGCGTTCAGCGCCTCCCGGCGCGCGGCCGCGTCGCGCCGCCGCTCTTCCGGCACGGCGATGATCGACAGTTCGGGCCGTCCCGCCAGCCGTTCGGCGATCTCGATGCCGGTCGTGCCGTGGCCGCCGTCGATGAAGACATGGGTGCTCATGCCGCGATCCTCCGCCGCGCGATGATCGGCTGGGCATGGGCGTCCGCCAGCCGCGAAACCACGTCGGCCAGCGGCTCTTCCACCACCGCCATCCAATATGCGTTGGCATGCAGCAGCGTGCGCGCGTCGGTCATGATGCCGACATGGCCGGAGAAGAAGACCAGGTCGCCCCGCTGCAACGGCGTTTCGCTGTCGATCGGCGCGCCCACGCCCTCGCATTGCAGGTCGGTGTCGCGCGGCGCGGCAATCCCCACGCGCGCCAGCGCCACCTGCACCAGCCCCGAACAATCTATGCCGCGATGCCCGCGCCCGCCCCAGATATAGGGCTGGCCGATATGACGCCGCGCCGCCTCGACCCAATCGTCCGGCTTGGCCGCGACCGGCTCCACATGGCGAAGATGGACATAGCCTTCCGCGCAGGCAAGGAAATCGCCCTGCGGCTCTCCCGAAACCAGCGCGCCCATCGGCCAATAATCGGCGATAGGCGACTTGATGTCGGGCGCGCTGAACAGCGGCGCGGTGTCGGCGATCACCCGGTGCGTGGCGGTTTCCAGCACATCCAGCGCCTCGCGCCGGACATAGCCGACATAGCCGTCATGTCCGCAAAAGCCCCACGCCCAATCGGTCGTGACGTCCAGCGCATGGAAAGTCTCGCCGCGCAATATCTCGCTCACCGCTTCGGCGGTGGGGGAAGACGACGACAGGACAGGCGTGCCCGCCGCCACGCAGGTCAGCGCCACGGCGCGGGCATAATGGGCCGAAAACAGCGTGCCCGCCAGCGACAGGTCAGCCAGGTCGCCCCGCGCCGCATGGACGCGCCGGTCCAATGCTATCGATCGGCCGTCGAGGCGGAAACGGGTTCGTTCAGCCGACGCGGTCTTTATGGGGGTGTTCGTGCCTTTCATCGCGCGCGGTTCCTGCGATGAAATGGTGAAAGGCGTCAAGAAATTCCGCCCCTTTCGTCGTTCGGGTGATGAAAATATTGCGCCGGTCCGCCGCGTCGCGCTCCCGCCGCAGATATCCGAGCGCCGACAATTTGTTCAATGCCCGCGTAATGACCGGCTTCGACACGTGCAGCGCTTCGGCGAGGCCGCGCACCGTATGCGGCCCTTGCCCGATATAGACCGTCATCATCAACGCCATCTGACGGTTCGTAAGATCGGGCTTGCCCGACCGGACATAGTCCACAAGGGTCCGCATCCATTGGCCCAGAGGCTGGATGCCGGGACGTTCGATTTCGATGGGTGCGGCATGGGCGTTCATGTCGCCTTAACGCATGATTCCCAATCCGGTTGCGTAACGGAGCAGGCTGGCGGCGATGCCCTAAGGCGTGCGGCAATAGCGTTGCTGCAACAGCCGGAAAACGGCTCTGAGGCCCAGCGCCTCGCCACCCTTGGGCCGCCCCGGCTTTGCCGCCGGACGCCAGGCGAACGTGTCGAGGTGCAGCCAGGGCGTACCTTCCGGCACGAAGCGTTTCAGGAACAGCGCGGCGGTGATCGCGCCCGCAAATCCGCCTTCGCCGGCATTGTTGATGTCCGCCACGTCGGACTTCAGCATCTCGGCATAGCCGTCCCACAGGGGCAACCGCCATGTCGGGTCGTCCACCTCCGCGCCGGCCGCCGCGACCTCCGCCGCCAGCGACTCGTCATTGGCGAAGAGGGCGGGAAGGTCGGGCCCCACCGCCACCCGCGCCGCGCCGGTCAGCGTCGCGAAGTCCACGATCAGTTCGGGCTGTTCCTCGCCCGCGCGCACCAGCGCGTCGCCCAGCACCAGCCGCCCTTCCGCGTCGGTATTGCCGATCTCCACCGTGATGCCCTTGCGCGTGCGCAATATGTCGCCAGGGCGGAAGGCGTTGCCGCTGATCGCATTTTCCGCCGCCGCGATCAGCAGGTGCAGCCGCACGGGCAGCCGCGCCGCCATCACCAGTTGCGCCAGCGCGATCGCATGGGCCGCCCCGCCCATGTCCTTCTTCATCAGCCGCATCCCGGCGGACGGCTTGATGTCGAGCCCTCCGCTGTCGAAACAGATGCCCTTGCCGATCAGCGCGATGCGCGGATGCGCCGGATCGCCCCAGCTGAGTTCGATAAGGCGTGGCGCGAACGCCTTGTCCGCCGCCTTGCCGACCGCGTGGATCATGGGATAGCCCTGTTCCAGCGCGTCGCCCCGCGTCACGCTGACGGTCGCGCCGAACGCCTTGCCGACCGTCCCCACCGCCGCTTCCAGGTCGGGCGGTCCCATGTCGGCGGCAGGCGTGTTGACAAGGTCGCGGACCAGCGCCACCGCCCTTGCGATCTGCACGGTCTGCTCGATCCGGGCGACATCGCCGGTCAGGAGCACGCGCGGGCCCGCCGGCTTTTCCTCGGCCCGATAGCGGTCGAACCGGTATTGCGCCGTCAGCCAGCCCAGCGCCGCAGCGCCTGTCGCCCCCTCCATCAGCCGGTACGTGCCTTCAGGCAGCATCTCGGCCGCCCGCGCCAGGCACCAGGGGCCAAGCGCCTGCCGGTCGGCGACCCCTGCCGCCACTGCCCATTCCTCGCCCTCTGTCGGGATGATCGCGACTTCGTGCGGCTTGCCCTTGAACTTCTGCGCCGCCGCGACCGCGCGGACCGGGGCGGGCTGGCTCGCCAGCCATGCATCGAACCCGTCCGGGTCGACGATATGGATCGATCGGGCGGGTTGCTGGTTGTCGATTTTGATGAGGTCGGCAAGGTCGGTCATGTACGCGGATGTAGGGGAAAGCGGTTCGCGATGAAAAGCGCAAACTTCGTCGCCCGGCCCGCACGGATGGCCCCTTCTTCCTTTGCGTGCACCGTCCGAACGGCCTAGTCTGGACCCATAACAAACAAGGAGACGGATCATGATGCACGGTGACGATCGCAGCCTTCAGGCCGCCCGCGCGCGCGCCTATGCGCTCGCGGAAAGCGGGCAGTTCGACAACAGCCATGCGGTGCAGCAGGCACTGGTGGCGGAGGGCTGGGCCAATGCCGGCCGCGCCCTCGACAGCGACTATGCGCGCAAGGCCATCGGCGAAAAGTGCCGCGCGGCCCAGGCGCATTGATGCGACCAGCAGGATCGGGCTGGCTGGCGGCGGCGGTCTTCCCGCTTGCCGCCTGTTCGCCGCAGCAGGACGAAGCGCCGGCCGGCAACGCGGCGGTGAATGCGGCCGCCAGCCGCTATATCGACCGCATGATCGGCAAGCCGCCGCCCGCGCCTCCCGCAAAGGCGTTTCGAAAAGAGGATAAGACCGACCTTCTCGAATTCGCCTATGCCTATCCGGCGCAGGCGGCCGTCATCCCGACGCTGGTCGCCAAGTTCGCGCGGCAGATGGAAAGCGCCAGGGACGGCGCGCTCAAGATGGCGCGGGAAGATAGTGCGGCCGCGAAAAAGTCCGGCTTTCCCTTTCGCCCGCACAGCCTGTCGGTCGAGTGGACAGTCGCGGCGGACACGCCCCGTTTCCTGTCGCTCCAGTCTGAAAACTACACTTATACCGGCGGCGCGCACGGCATGACCGGCTATGAAGTGCTGCTGTGGGACAGGGCGCGGGATCGGGAAACGAGCGTCAAGGCGCTGATGACCTCGGCGCAAGCGTTCAAGGCCGCGATCACCAGGCCTTTCTGCGCCGAACTCGACCGGCAACGCGCGGAAAAGCGGGGCGCGCCAGTGGTACGCAGCGGCGACGATGATTTCACTGCCTGCATCGATCCGATGGAACAGGTGCTGGTCCCGACATCCAAGGACGGCAAGCGGATCGACAGCTTCACCGTCGTCGTCGGCCCCTACAGCGCCGGCCCCTATGCGGAAGGCAGCTATGACGTGCCTGTCGCCGTCGACGCCGCCGTGCGCAAGGCGATCAGGACCGAATATCAGGACGGGTTCGTAAGTCCCTGACCATTATCGTGTCACCCCGGCCATGAGCCGGGGTCTCGCTGCCTGTTGTCGTGAATGCTGCAAAATGAGCTGGACCCCGGCTCAAGGCCGGGGTGAGTCATAAAATGTCGGGACGGGTCGTCTAAACTACCCTTAAACCGGCGCTCCATACAGGTCATGCTCGTCCGCGTCCTCGATCGCCACGTCGATCATGTCGCCGGCTTTCAGGCCCTGGCCCACATCGCGCAGGAAGACGTTGCCGTCGATCTCCGGCGCGTCGGCCTGCGATCGCGCCGTCGCGCCGATGGAGCCGTCCTCCTCGTCCGGCTCGCCCACTTCGTCGATGATGACCGGCAGTATGCGGCCCACCTTGGCGGCGAGCTTGGCGGCGCTGATCGCGGCGGTCTTTTCCATGATCCGCTGGTAGCGCTCTTCCTTCACCTCTTCCGGCACCGCGCCGGGCAGGTCATTGGCCGCCGCGCCCTCGACGGGCTCGAAGCGGAACGCGCCCACCCGGTCCAGCTGCGCTTCGTCCAGCCAGTCGAGCAGATATTGAAAGTCCGCTTCCGTCTCGCCGGGAAAGCCGACCACGAAGCTCGATCGGATGGCGATGTCCGGGCAGATGCCGCGCCATTTGCGGATGCGGTCCAGCACCTTGGCCTCGTTCGCGGGCCGCTTCATCGCCTTCAACACGGACGGCGCGGCATGCTGGAACGGGATGTCGAGATAGGGCGTCAGCAGCCCCTCGGCCATCAACGGCACGACATGATCGACATGGGGATAGGGATAGACATAGTGCAACCGCACCCAGGGCGCGCGCCCCTCACTGGTGCGCAGCTGCCCCAGTTCGCGCGCCATGTCGGTCATGTGCGCGCGCACCTCGCGCCCTTTCCACTGGCGCGGCTCGTGACGCGTATCGACGCCATAGGCGGACGTGTCCTGGCTGATGACCAGCAGTTCCTTCGTCCCCGCCGCCACCAGCTTTTCCGCCTCGCGCAGCACCGCGTCGATGCGCCGCGACACCAGGTCGCCACGGATCGAGGGGATGATGCAGAAGGAGCAGCGATGGTTGCAGCCTTCCGAAATCTTGAGATAGCTGTAATGGCGCGGCGTCAGCTTCAGGCCGCCTTCGGGCACCAGGTCGACGAAGGCGTTGGGGATGGGCGGCGACGCGTCATGCACCGCATTGACCACCTGCTCATATTGATGCGCGCCCGTGACCGCCAGAACCTGCGGGAATTTCGCCCGGATCAGTTCGGCCTCATCGCCCATGCAGCCGGTGACGATCACGCGGCCGTTTTCCGCGATCGCCTCGCCAATAGCCTCCAGCGACTCTTCCTTGGCGGAATCGAGGAAGCCGCAGGTGTTGACGAGCACCACGTCCGCGCCGGCATAGTCGGCGGACATCTGATAGCCGTCGGAACGCAGCTTGGTCAGGATACGCTCGGAATCCACCAGGTTCTTGGGACAGCCAAGCGACACCATGCCCACCTTGGGGGCGTCGGGAATTTTCGTTGCCATGATCGCCGCGCACATAGGGATTTTCGCGGCCGATGTCACGGGGTGGCGATTCAGCCGCTATGCCGTCGCATCTCCCTCGACGATCTCGATGATGCAATCGCCGGTCTGGAGGCTTTGCGCCTCCGCTTCCCAGAAGCCGATCGGCCGGTCGTCGCGATAGATGCGCACGCCAAGGCCGGTGCGGATCGCGGACAGCGGCCCGCCAATTTCCTGGGGCTGTACGGCGCGCTCGTGCAGCTTCACCCGCCCGCCCGATGCCGCCAGGTCCGCCATATAGTCTGCGATATGCTTGCCGCTCGTGCTCCCGGCCAGCAGCAGCCCGGCAAAGCTGGTCGGGTTTATCACGGTGGTCGCGCCCGCCTGCCGTGCGGGCAGTTCATTATCCTCGTTCCGCACCACGATGCTGATCGGCAGGCGTGGGGCCAGGTGGCGCGCGGTCAGCGTGATCAGGATCGACGTGTCGTCCCGCCCGGCCGACACGATCATGCCCCGCGCACGGTGGATCGCCACGTCGGTCAGCGTCCGGTCGCGCGTCGAATCGCCGCACAATATGTTGCACCCCAGCGCCTCGGCGATCGCCAGCGCCGTCTCGCTGCCATCGATGACCACGATCTCGCGCGGGTCGGTGCCGCGCGCCAGCAGTTCGTTCACCGCCTCCTGCCCGCTGGTGCCGAAGCCGGTGACGACGATATGATTGTGCAGATCGGCCTGAATACGCGCCATGCGCCACCTGTAGAGGATGTTGCGGAAAAAGAGGTTGTAGGCGGTTCCAAGGAAGATCAGCCACACGAACAGCCGGATCGGCGTCACGAAGACGGATTCGAACAGCCGCGCCTCCGGCGTCACCGGCACGATATCGCCATAGCCCACGGTCGTCACGGTGACGGTGGTGAAATAGAGAACGTCTATGAAGCTGATCTGGTTGTCATAATTGTCCTTGAGACCCTCGCGCCCGAACCAGTGCAGCGCCTGCACGATCGCGATCAGCCCGAATACCAGCCCCAGCCGCCAGACGAGATCGGCCCAGAGCGGCAGGGCGGACCGCCGCCGCAGGAAACCGGCCTTGTCAGGCCGCATATGGGTGTCGTCCAGCCTCATGCGCCGGGCAGCCGGCTCAGGGGATCCACGGGCGCCCGGTCCTTGCGCAGTTCGAAATGCAGCTTGGGCATGCTGGCATAGCCCGTGTCGCCGGTCAGGCCGATGGGCTGGCCCTGTTTCACTTTCTGTCCGCGCACCACATCGACACGGCTGGCATGGCCGTAGGCGCTGACCCAGCCGCCGCCATGGTTGATCAGCACGAGGCCGCCGAACACCGCCACCTTGTCCCCGGCATAGGCGACCACCCCGTCCGCCGACGCCCTGATCGGCGTGCCGATGGGCGCGGCGATGTCGATGCCGTTGTTCCGCGCGCCGCTCTCGCCCGGCCCGAAGCGAGACAGGATCGTCCCCCGCACTGGCCAGAGGAAGCCGCCGACCAGGCGCGCCGGCTCGCTGATCGGCACGTTGGCGGGCAGGGGTGTGGCGCTCGTCCCGGCGGTTATCCGTGGCGTGCCGTCCGCGATGGCCGGCTGGCCGCCGGTCAGCACATCGTCGATATCGATGCGAAAGGCGGCGGCCCGCTGTTCCAGGCTGGCCGCGCGCGTCGGACCTGCGTCCGGCAGCAACAGCCGCTGCCCGCGCCGCAGCAGATAGGGTTCGGCCAGGCCGTTGACGGCGACGATCCCGCGCCACGGCACGCCATAGGCCGCTGCGATGGCGATGCCCGTCTCGCCCGCCGCCACCAGATGATATCGCCCGCCCGGTATCTGCAACGATTGCCCGGCCCGCAGCATATAGGGGCGGCGGGCGATCGCTTCCGATCCCGCGCCCGTGCGGTTGCCTACCCCCCGCAGGGTGTCGCCCGGTTGCACGACGTAGGTGGATGCCGCCACCGTCCGCGCGTTCGCCACCACCTGCTGCGCCTGCCACACCGGCTGCGGCTCCGCCAGGACCGCCGTTCCCGCATCGGCATCCATCCGCGGCGGTGGCGCAGGGTGGGTGGGAAGAGTGGCGTCGGCCGGCTGTGTCTCCGCCGGTATGCAGGCGGCCAGCATCAACGAGCCAAGCGGCGGAAGGACAATGTGCAGGCGCTGCATCGCGCCCTGTTTATCGCATCGGTCGCGCCGCGCCAGCCCCTTCGCCTCCTGTCATTAGTTAGCTAACTAAGCATTTTCGCGGTTTCGATCGGCTGTCCACTTCGCTGTCTCGCTTACGAGCAATGTCGGCGTCAGCGCGGCTCCAGCCGGGTCACGCCACCCATATAGGGGACCAGCACCTCCGGCACCGTCACGCTGCCGTCCGCCTGCTGGTAATTCTCCAGCACCGCCACCTGCGTCCGCCCCACCGCCAGCCCCGATCCATTGAGGGTATGGAGGAAGCGCGTCGCCTTCTCGCCCTCGGGCTTGTAGCGCGCGTTCATCCGCCGCGCCTGGAAATCGCCGCAGTTGGAAACGGAGCTGATCTCGCGATAGGTCTGCTGGCTTGGCAGCCACACTTCCAGGTCATAGGTCTTGCGCGCGCCAAAGCCCATGTCGCCGGTGCACAGCAGCATCTTGCGATAGGGCAGACGCAGCGCCTGCAATATGCCCTCGGCCGCCGCGCACATCCGCTCATGCTCCGCTTCCGATTCCTCGGGCGCGCAGATCGCGACCAGTTCGACCTTCTCGAACTGGTGCTGGCGGATGAAGCCGCGCGTGTCGCGCCCGGCCGATCCCGCCTCCGACCGGAAACAGGGCGTCAGCGCCGTCAGCCGCAGCGGCAGGTTCTCGACGGGCACGATCTGCTGCGCGACCAGATTGGTGAGGCTGACTTCGGCCGTGGGAATCAGCCAGCGCCCGTCTGTCGTCTTGAACAGATCCTCGGCGAACTTGGGCAACTGCCCGGTGCCGAACAAAGCCTCGTCCTTGACCAGCAGCGGCACGGACGTTTCCTCATAGCCATGCTTGTCGTCGGGGGCCGTCTGCGTGTCGAGCATATACTGCGCCAGCGCCCGGTGCAGCCGCGCCATCTGCCCCCGCAGCGCCGTGAACCGCGCGCCCGACAGCGCCGCGCCGCCTTCGAAATCCAGCCCCAGCGCCGGTCCGAAATCGGCATGGTCCTGCGGCGTGAAGTCGAACGCGCGAATTTCGCCCCAACGGCCCAGCTCGACATTGCCGGCCTCGTCCGCGCCCTCGGGCACATCGTCGGCGGGCAGGTTGGGGATCGCCGCCAGCATCGCGGTCAGCGCTTCGCCCGTCTCCCGATCTTCTGTCTCCAGCGCCGGCAGCCGGTCCTTCAGCGCCGCAACCTCGGCCTTCAGCGCCTCGGCCGTGGCCGCGTCCTTCGCCGCCATCGCCTGGCCGATCAGCTTGCTCGCCTCGTTGCGACGGGCCTGGCCTTGCTGCAACTCGGTCTTGATCGCGCGGCTTTTCTCGTCGACCGCCAATATCTCGGCGGACAGCGGCGACAGGCCCCGGCGGGCGAGGGCGGCGTCGAAGGCGGCGGGGTTTTCGCGGATGAAACGAATGTCGTGCATGGGGCAGCGCTATGCCGCCGCGTGCCCACTCGCGCAACCCTGCGCCCGCTTGTCCGTTCAACCCTGCATCATCCAAACAGCCAAGGAGATAGGCGATGCAGATGGATCATGACGCGGTGGTGCTGGTGGCGGACGGGCGCAAGCTGCTCTTCTTCCGCAACAAGGGCGACGCGACCTATCCCAATCTGGAGGCGGAAGCGGTGAAGCAGCAGGATAACCCCGCGCATCTGGATCAGGCGTCGGACAAGGCGGGCCAGTCCTCCAGCACCGGCACCGCGTCGGGCACGATGGGCGAAAACAACTATCACGAACTGGAGGAACAGCGATTCGCCGCCCAGGCCGCCGACCTGCTGAAGCGCCGCGCGCTCGCCAACGACTATGAAAAGCTCATCATCGTCGCCCCGCCGACCGCGCTGGGCGAGATGCGCAAGCATCTGCACAAGGAAGTGCAGAACCGGCTGGTGGGTGAAATCGCGAAGGATTTGACCAACCATCCCGTGCCGGAAATCGAAAAGCTGATCGCGGCCAGCTAGGACGTGATCCGTTCATACTGAACCGCATCATGCTCTCCGCTTCGAACATGCTCTGGGAGGGCGCGAGACGGCATGCAGACGGAAAAGGGCGGCCCGTCGCCGGACCGCCCCTCTTCCCGTTCGGTGCCTGCCTGCCCGTCTGTCAGCCCGTCAGGCGGCGGCCTTCGCCTTACGCTCGGCAAAGCGCCGGCGGGCGACGAGCGCCACTGCGGCGGCGCCGAACAGGAGCACCATGGGCGGCGCGGGAACGTCCGTGCCGCCGGTGCTGCTCGAACCCCCGCTCGAGCTGCTGGATGAGGAAGAACTGCTGGAAGAGGAGGACGAGGAGCTGCTGCTGCTCGACCCGGTGCTGCCGAAACTGGAGGAGCCACCCGACGAGGAGGAACCGCTACTGCTCGACGACGAGCTGGACGAGGAGGAGGAAGACCCGCTCGACCCGGAACTGCCATGACCCGGCTTGCCCGGCTTCCCGCCGCCCGAGCTGCTCGACGAGGAGGAGGAGCTGGACGAAGAGGAAGACGAACTGCTCGAGCTGGACGAGGACGAACTGCTGACCCCCGAGGAGGTCGAGACATTGCCCGACGAGGTCGAGACATTGCCGGAGGAAGTGGAAACGTTCCCAGACGAAGTCGACACGCCACCGGTCGAAGTCGATACGCCGCCAGTCGAGGTCGAAACCCCGCCCGTCGATGTCGATACGCCGCCCGTGGTGGAACTGGTCGAGCTGCTGATGCCGCCGGTGGAACTGCTGGTGGACGAGATGACGACCGATCCGCCGCCACCGCCGCCGCTGCCGCCGAAAAAG